>CAVZGO010000002.1:0-279887 GCA_963774935.1 uncultured Chloroflexia bacterium | reverse complement strand
ACAAACCTAAAATGATCCGTAATAAACTATATTGAAAGATCGTCCACCAGGACGCCTCGATGACGTCGTTATTCTGGCTTAATCGCTCTGGTGGCAATGTAGGTTGAGATAAACCGGTTCAAGATTGAGTCCGGATCGATATCTTCATAGAAACCAGTCAGATGAAAGCCTGCCCTTAGCTGACCGCCGATCTGGTCTTCCAGGCTGTGACCATATTCAAGTGGGACACCGCTGTCTAAATAGCGCTGCAGCGCGTCTGGCGGCAGGCTGCCGATATCGGAATAAGGGATTGAGTGACGCACTTCCAGGCGCTGCTGCTGCTCCATCAGCTCATAATCGAAGATGTAGGACAGTGGGTTGGAGAGCCCTGCCAGCAGCACGCTGCCAGGAGCCAGCACCCGGAAGGATTCCTGCCAGATGGGCCGCAGGTGGGGGGTAAATATGTTCGAGACAGGATGGAATATCAGCTCAAAGCAGGCGTTGTCGAAGGCGGAGAGGTCAGCCATATCGCCTTCGACGGTGTGAATCTCAAGCCCATCGCGCTCTGCTACCATTCGATCCTGGGCAAGCTGTGCCGGTGAATTATCAAACACGGTCACACACGCCCCGGCAGCCGCCAGGATAGGTCCTTGCTGCCCGCCACCGCAAGCCAGGCACAGCGTCCGGCAGCCTGGCAAGGGAGGAAACCATTCGGATGGTACAGGTTTGGTCGGGGTTAATACTACCGACCAGCTGCCCTGGCGGGCGGCTGCGGTTTGCTCCGCGCTGACCGGAACCGTCCAGGAATTGCCCTGTGCCACCTCCCGGTTCCACGCCTCACGATTGTAGGCACGAATATCCATAGGATTACTGAAGGGATGTCGCTGGTTAGAGGCTGCGGCTGGCAGCTCGCTGTGTGCGCCACTCAGCCTGATCCACCGGCACAGGCAACACCTCTGCCTCAGGACGGCGCACCAGCACCAGGGCACCCTCTGGGCAGGCGGACACGCACACGCCGCAGCCGACACAGCGCATCTGATTTACCTGCATGTGCCCATCGGCCAGTATAAGCGCCTCAAACTGGCAGTAGGTCAGGCAGCTTTCGCACACCACACAGCGCGACTCATCCACCTGGTTGACAAAAGCCGAGCGCGCTACGGCATTGGCAATGCCCAGCTCAGCCATGCCGCGCAGGATGCCGCACGAGCAGGTACAGCAGTTGCAGATGTAGGTAGTGCCTTGCTGGTTGTTGCTGACGGTGTGGACCAGCCCAGCGCTGGCAGCGCGCTGCAGGGCGACATGCGCACCCTGACGGTCCAGCGGCTGGATCAACGTGGAGTGGTCGAACATATCCGGGAATGGACCCAGCACCATGCAGGTCTCAATTGGATGGCTGCAGGGTTCGCCGATCAGCGCTTTCTGGGTGCGGCAGATGCACGGCATCACTCCCCACGACTGGGCGGCGTTCACGATCTCACTGGCGCTTTCGAAGGGATGCACCTCCATATCCACGCGCACGCTCTCTCCCACAGGGATGACACGGTGGTAAGTTGGCTCAATCTGCAGCATCTGCCCGAACGCCTGGCGGTAATATGCCTCGAACGCCTGCGCAATGTCCTTATCGATACGACTGATCTGAGCTTCGTAAATGCCCACTACGAAGGGCATCAGCTTGTACCCGATACCATCGGCGGTGCGCCCGGCTTCGATCAGCCCCAGGCGCGCCATTTGCTTCAGGCTGGCGCCCAGCTCTTTCTGGTCTATGGGCTCGCCGGCGGATTCGAGTCGGGCAGCAATTGCGGTCAATGGCTCCAGCTCTGGTGCAAGGTGAGCCGCCAGGGCAGCCTGCTCGGGGGTGAAGATGCAAGCCAGCAGGCGCAACTCAGCCCCGTCAGGAGTGGACGGAAATCCGTTGGGAAGGGCATCCAATTGTCGTGCAAGCTGCTGGTAGGGATCTGTGTGCATGATTAATCTCCGTCAAGGGGATTGGGATGGCTAATGATAACACTGATGAAGGTAATTTTAATCGATCGAAGATTTTTTGGCATCATCTGGAGTAGCACCTGTTAACGTGACATACATCACCGGGAGGGACTTACATCTGGCACTAGGAAATGGTTAGCCCGTATGCAAAAATGGAATGAACCAAAGTTTTGATAAGAGCCCCCATGCACAGGTTATATCGGTCGATGCAGCAGCACACAAGGAAGGCAGCCTTAACGTTCGCGCACGTTGAGATTATATTAACGCTGCTGATGCCCCGCCTGACCAGCGCATCAGCCAGCGGGGGAACACAGGGTAATGTTTTGCCCTGGAAAGTTACAGCTACCAGCCGGAGACGGGGGTGCTGAGCAGCAAGGGCGGGCAGGCGTTGAGCTACACCGCGCAAGTGAGCTGCCCGGACGGCAGCCGCAGCCTGCCGCACGCCGCCTCGGCGATGGGAGCGAACACGTACAGCTACGATTGCAGCGGCAACATGACCCAGCGGGTGATCGGGGGCAGCACGTACAACCTGGCATACGACGCCGAGAACCGGCTGAGCACGGTCAGCGGGGCAGCCAGTGCGACCTATGTATATGACGGGGACGGAGTGCGGGTGAAGAGCACCGCAGGGGGCACGACCACGGTGACCATCGGCAGCCATTTCGAGTGGACGGGCTCGAGCAGCACGATGAAGCGCTACTACGAAGCAGGCGGCAGCCGGATCGGGATGCGGCAGGGGAGCACGCTGTACTGGCTGGTCTCGGATCACCTGGGCTCGACGAGCGTCACCGCGAATGCCAGTGGGGGCTTGTATGGCAGGCTGCTGTACAAAGCCTGGGGGGAGCAGCGCTGGAGCAGCGGCACGACGCCGACAACCTATCGCTACACCGGGCAGCGCAGGGAAAGTAACATAAACTTGTACTGGTACGGCTCAAGGTGGTATGACGACGCGCTCGGCAGGTTTATCCAACCAGACACGTTGTGCCAGATAGGACTGAGTGGGTCGGGAAATTCGCTCGCGCTGACTGTTTCGTATTCTGAGATTGATACTCTTGAGCAATATAATACCATTAATCAAATACCGAATGGCATCGCCTATACGGCACAAGCTCCTCAACATCCGCAAAATCTAGATCGTTACCACTACGCAGCGAATAACCCCCTCAAGTATGTGGATGACACCGGTCATTGTTTTGGATTCGCCGGAGGGGCAGATACAGCCGTATGCACAGCATTGGCATTTGCCGGACCTCCCGGATGGATTGTCGATGGCCTAATCATAGTCGCTGGCGTAATTATTGTAGGGGGTGTAACATACCTGGCCGCAGATTATTATGCAGATCAACAACCCTATTTTTCTCGTGGCGATGGAGGAGCGGCATCTTCCGCCCAACACCTTGCCATGCTGCTGGGTTTTTCGGTGGCTGGTTTTGCTCCTCACCCGGGTATGCCTGATCCGGAAGGCCGCGACCGGAAGCACAATGCTGAAGGCTTGCGGAACGACCTGCGCAACATTCTCAGGAACAGAAAAAGCGGGGAAACATTAGAACGGTATTTATCTCGACAAAAAGGGTGGGACTCAGATATGGTGAAGGAGTATCTAAAACAGCTAAGATACTACATTAAGCACGATTTACCTATTGAGAAAAACTTCAACCCTAAATTGATTGAAGAGATCCTGAATCTTGCCGGGGAATTGGGTGTTTAGCTTAAACAGCCCTGACGGTGAGTTATGAATAAAATGCGTCGATTGCCGGATAAATCACGACTTCCCATTTTGAACCTGGATCAGGAGCTTTACGAGCGGAATAACGTTGTTTGTGCCTTCCACGTCATCCTCTCTGGCTTGATCAAGAACAGAACACAACGACAAGAGATACTGTCTAGGGTAATACCAGATTATATGGGAGTACCATTTTACAAATATTTATTCGAGATCATTTCAGCTGACTTAGCTAGGAGTGAAGAGATAAATGTCTCGTCCATAATAGATAGCATACCGAAGTTTGGTCCCAATGTCTATGGTATGCGATCGAATAGGCGCTCGCTAAAAGGCCATTATTTTACTTTTGCGCAGGTTCTCGATTTTGAGCCGACTCCAGCCCAGGTTTCCAGGGCAATTGATATGGTGATAGACGCAGTCAAAAGTGAGCAATCGCATCCCGATCAAGAAGAAGTGTGAAATGAAAGACGACCGGACCATCCTTTCGACAGCCCGCTCACTTTCCGTTTGGGGGTGAGAAGATAATATTGCGATTTTGTCTGTGGAAAAATCCTTCGATCAGGTGGCATCAATCATTGAAGGTTGGAACCTTAACATCCTGAATAATGCTTTCCCGTTCTGCCAGGGTTAGAATCCCGGCGCGCAATTGGTGTAGGGTTTCTGTTTGTGCTTCGTTCAACATGCCTTTGTGTGATGAAGCGCTACTACGAAGCAGGCGGCAGCCGGATCGGGATGCGGCAGGGGAGCACGCTATACTGGCTGGTCTCGGATCACCTGGGCTCGACGAGCGTCACCGCGAATGCCAGTGGGAGCTTGTATGGCAGGCTGCTGTACAAAGCCTGGGGGGAGCAGCGCTGGAGCAGCGGCACGACGCCGACAACCTATCGCTACACCGGGCAGCGCAGCGAGAGCAGCCTGGGGTTGTATTATTATGGGGCAAGATGGTATGACCCTAATCTTAGCCGGTGGCTCCAACCGGATAGGATCGTACCCAATAAGTATAACCCACTTGACCTTGATCGTTACAGTTACGTTCGAAACAATCCTGTCAATTACATAGATCCATCAGGGCATCAACCCTGTTTTGAGGATGGTTATTGTCCTAATGGAACTTACTCAGAAATTAATCATATACGGTACTTGGCCCGACAATATGGAATTAAATTCACGGGTGTGTGGGAGCAAGCTAATCAATGGGCAGTAATAGCCGGTGCTCAAGTAGTGGCATTCCAGTTCGCTTCTGCAATGGGTTCTGCTGCACAACCGGCTCTCGCATTTAGAGCTGTTTATGGCATAAGTAGTAATGATATGTTCAACTTTGAGTGGGGATGTAATGAATGTACAGCCAAGGGGTTCACACCAGGCACGCGCCATGTCAAATTCAGAGAGATGTATCAAGAGGCAGCATACTTAAGAAGAAACGCTGGATATGCTCTCTTTATGAATACAACCCTTGTCGTACATGAGCTTTTTCATGCCTTTGAGAATGCAATGCAAGTTACATTGGAAGATGGAACAAAATACAAACAAGCACGCTCAACCTTGCCGTCACGATTTTCAAGAGATGGTCTTGCAGGTCCCTATAAATATTGGCAGCAAAGCCCTGAAAATACCCCGGGGGAAATATATGCAGACATGGGAGTTGGTTGGATATTTAATCAGTGGAACACAAATCCTTACTACCAATCTTTAGCAGTGGACATGAGTGAATGGATGACAAATAACATGTTCAACTTTATCAATATCGCAATCAACAACCAAAGATAAGGTGTATATGAAAAAGCACAAGTTTCTACTAATTTTTTTAGTTGCTATCACATGTAGCATTTTCACATCCAGTTGTGGAACAAATAATGCGAATATGAGTACGATTGATTCAACGACTCCGTCTGCAACGCTCATAGAAGTGACTGTTTCCCCGAAAAGTTTCTCATCAACAATTACATCGGAACTTGCATCAACCTCAGACCTTCCGACGATTACAGCAACAAGCACAATTGCTCCTACCAACACTGCCACATTAGTACCACCGACAATGACACCGATTCCTACATTACCCCCAGATCAGGCACAGGAGATGGTGGTCGATTTACTGAAGAACAATGCAGGCTGCGAACTTCCATGCTATTGGGGGATAACTCCTGGAGAGACTTCCTGGCAAGAAGCCTACAATTTTCTGGCATCATTTGCCGAAAGAATTGAGCATAGGGTTGTTGATGTATCCGCTCCAGATGGAAGTGAACAATCCATTACGGTCATAGGTGTCCACAATACCATCCCGGGGTATGATGAGCCGGTTTCTTCTGGTTATCAGGTAACAAACGGTATCATTGGGAAGATTTCTGCTTCTGGTAGTGGAACGGAGTTGAGATACCAACTTCATCAAGTGCTTGACCGTTATGGCCTGCCAGACGAAGTGTTGCTCTTTCTAACGGATGTTAGTCATGGGGGTGGGCCATGGTTTTCGATATACATTTTTTATGAGGAAATAGGAGTTACCCTTTTCTACAGCGCTGCCGCACAAATGAAAGGCAATTCATTGGAGGTTTGTCCTGAGGGAGTAGGTCCAGAAATAAACCTGATAATACCTGGAAGCTTAACCTTAAGACAGATGATACGAGAGAGAACAAATGGCGTTCATTTTCCTTCGATCAATGAATTTCCAGGCAAAAATGTTGAATTCTTTTATGAGACCCTGAAAGAACCAGGCTCTTGCATAACGTTCGATCCGGCTGAATAGTATTAATTTTGACTTTAGAATGTTATGCCAGAAAGTAGAGTAACTACCAAGGAATACCAAAAAACAAATGAGTTTATCGCCTTTTTGGACCATTGACAGGGGAAGCAGGCAAGAGCAGATGGGGAACCCTCTGCCCTGACGGTGCGCAATGAAGAAAATGGATCGATTACCGGAAAAATCACAACTCCCGATCTTGAACCTGGATGAGGAACTGTATGAGCGCAATAACGCGGCTGTTGGATTACACATCATCATCTCCGGCCTGATCAAGAACAAGGAACAACGAAACGAAATTCTGACGAAGGTAAGGCCGGATAATATAGTTATACCGTATATGAGATATTTGTACGAGATCGTCGCAGAGGACCTGATGGAAGGTGATGAGATCAATATTAATTCCATCATCGATAGTATAGCGAAGCTAGGGCCTAAAGTCTATGGCGAGCCATCGAACAGGCGTCTTCTAAAAGGATATTATTTTACTCTGGCACAAATCCTTGATTTTGAGCCGACCCCAGCCCAGGTTTCTAAAGCGATTGATTTGGTGGTAGCATGGGCTAAAAATGAGCAAGAGCGACATGATCAAGAAGAAGTGTGAAATGAAAGACGACCGTGATCTCTTCCTGGAGCTATTCAACGAGATGGTGAAAAAGCCTGTGCTTGAAAATCCAAGGCTACCTTATCAAAAATAGGGCCGATGAGCGCAAAGATGGAAATTACGCAGTACTACAACCTAACTTTTAGCGAAGTCCGTGGAGGCCTGATCGTCTACCAGGACGATTGTAGAGGTGTCAATAAAGACTTGCTCACAGAAGGAGCTCCTATCACGAATTGGCCATCTGACGCCACCCTGTATGTGAAAGGAAAAACAACGACAGATTATCTCTTTTATCCATTGTCACCCTGGTTCACGATCTCGAAAAAGGCACAGATTGCGCTACAGGAAGCGAATATCGATGGAATCCAGTACTTGCCCATTCACGTTGTACACAAGAGCGGGATCGAAATCCCCGGTTATGTAATCGTCAATGTGTTGACGGTTGTGGCAGCCCTCGATTATGAACATACTGTTTGGATGACACCGGACCGTGAGCGCGTTGCTTATCCTCAGCTAAACATCTTGGAAGAGGCTCTACAGAGGAAAAAAATCGAGGGATTTGATATCTTCCGGTTAGTTGAGTTAAAGACACAAGTCTATGTCTCGAAGTATTTTAGTGAGTGCTTAGAGCGAAAAAATGCAACCGTCGGTTTCGGTTTTATGCCTGTATCAGCCTATGAATAACCTGGTTTTACCTTACTTGCTGAAACATAACAAATGACAGATGTGTTGGGAATAGTGATGGTATACTTTTCTTGCCTGCAGAAGGATAGGAGCAACGCTGGGGAGCGACTCCGAGCGCCCCCAGGCGGCTATACGGCAAGGCAGAGCTGGGCAACCTGCTCTGCCCACTTCGTGTTCTGCTCTGCTAGTAGCCCTAAGAAGCGCTAAACTCATCCGCTCAACATCTGGCGATGTTGTTGGGAGTTTCTGTGGCAGGCTTCGCGCCTCATCCAGGCATGCCGGATCCCGAAGGCCGTGACCGTAAACAAAACGTCGAGGGGCTCAGGAACGATCTCCGAAATATCCAGCGGAACATGCGTTCAGGAGAGACAATTCAAGATTTCCTGGCTCGGCAGGGATGGGGCGAAACTCAAGTACAAGAATATATTTCCGAGATTAATAATTATGTGAATAATGTCTTAAGCACCGACGTTGAATTTTATGGGGTCAGTCAGGAGCTGGCGGACGAACTGCTGAATTTAATCGCTTCTCTGAGATTGTAATCACATGGCAAATGAGGAAGATTACCCCAGATTAGGTAGGGATATCCAGAATTGGAGTGATCTGGATTTACGCTTGCCCATCTTGGATCTCGATATTGAGCTGTTTAAGCGGCGGAACGTAAGTATCGCTAGACTAGTTATCTTATCGGCTTTATTAAAAGCAAACAATCAACAGCGCGTCAAATTATTGGAGATCCTAAAACCTAGTTATTTTGATCCCAAAAGCTTAACCAGATATTTATTCGAAAAGATTGTGGCATATCTCCAGGTAAACGAGTTGGTCCCGGTGGTTGAATTAGAGAATTGGATCCCAGAATACTTCTCCGAGGTGTGGGACGAATTTCCACCAGGGGGAAGGATGCTATTTGGAAGTCATTTTACTCTCAGGCAAATTCTAAATTTCGATCCGAACGAAGAACAAACTTACCGGGCGATCGAATTGAGACAAATGGTTATGAAGGATAGAGGCTATTAGATAACAAATCAGATTGTCATTGCAAAAAGACGAACGAAATGGAAAACTGCCCGTTCGCCGGGCTAAACCCCGAACATTAACAATTGAATACAGGCGCGCGACCACAAAGCTGCTTCATCCGAAGAGCTTTGAGAGTATTTAGGATGACTTCAGTGCGCTAAAAGGCAGCGCCTTCAAACTCGCTTGATCCCGGCGTGGATCACTCCGGGTCGGTTGATGGACTGGGCGGCAAGACCACGTCTGCCTGCCCATGCGGAAGGACTGGACCTGCAAGCCCAATCGCTCCAACTGCTAGCTCACGTACTCGGCTACCGTGTTTCCTCCCGGGCGGCGTTCCTGCTACGGTTGTAGGTATGCACGGTCAGCGGGGCAGCCAGCGCAACATATGTATTTGGGGGGACGGGGTGCGGGTGAAAGGCGCGGTAGGGGGCACGACCACGGTGACCATCGGCAGCTATTTCGAGTGGACGGGCTCGAGCAGCACGATGAAGCGCTATTACGAAGCGGGCGGCAGCCGGATCGGGATGCGGCAGGGGAGCACGCTATATTGGCTGCTATCGGATCACCTGGGCTCGACGAGCGTTACAGCGAATGCCAGTGGGAGCCTGTACGGCAGGCTGCTGTACAAAGCGTGGGGGGAGCAGCGCTGGAGCAGCGGCACGACGCCGACAACCTACCGCTACACCGGGCAGCGCAGCGAGAGCAGCCTGGGGTTGTATTATTATGGGGCAAGATGGTATGACCCTGGGCTTGCAAGGTTTGTGCAGGCAGATACATTCATCCCAAACCTGGGTAATCCGATGGATTGGGATCGATATGTGTATTCCAGAAACCAGCCAGTTAAGTATGTCGATCCCACCGGCCATTGGGTCGAGACCGTGTTAGATATTGGATTCATTGTCTATGACTGGTATCAAATCAACCAGGAAGGATGGACGCTAGTAAACACGGTTGCTCTAGATGCCGATATTGCTTGTGCTGTTGTACCAATTGGTACCGGTGGTGGTCCAGCAGTTCGAGCTGCAATGGCGGGTGGAGATGCGGTACTTACTTATACTCGTGCGGCAGCACAAGTGCCTGATGTCATTCGTGCAGGCCAAGTTGTTGAGAAGTTGGCTCAGGGTATCGATGGGCAGCCAGAAGAGCCAAATATCAGTTTTAGCAGTAGCGATTCTAATTCTGGAGGATGGCAAGTAGGAGACCCTATTAATGCTCCGATGCCAAATGGTTATCCTCATGGTCAACTGTTCGGGAATGGTATTGGAAAAATAGAGCTTATAAGGCGCAACCGGGACAGTTTAGCGCTGAAAATTTGGCAAGAATGATAAACGGGGCTCCCCCCTTACATCCCATTTTTGGGGTTCCGATGGAACTTGATCATATAAATGGGCGAAACATTCTGGATCCTCATAACATCAACAATCTAAGAGAAGTATGGCCCTGGGAGCACACAGACATTGATAGATATAGACATTATTGGGGTCCGAGGCCTGAATAATCCTTTCAATGACGCGGTATGTACACGTGAGGAATTGAATGAAACCAGGTGAAGAACGCATATACAATCCAGCATTCGATGCCAAATTAGACATCGTGCTTTGGGATGTTTTTCCCATAATAGATGGCGAAAAAATAACGGTGACATTCGAGTTAAAAAATTCAGACTGGTCACAAGGGATTTGGTTGATGTCTGACCGAGGCCTCGAAGTCGATGGTATTAGAAATAAAAGTTTTGTTCTTTGGTATGAGATGGCGCCTGAAAAGGTTGAAGTAATTTGTTATACGAAGAGCGGTTTATTGAGCATTTACAACGTCTGGGATAGGGGTTTCGGGAAAAACTCACAAGCACAGAGTTCAGGAATGTTAGTCGAGGAATTGGCGAATGGCAGACGTTATAAGTGTAACGATATCGGATTTGAAACAAAATTTGACAAATTAATTTTCCGAATTGAACGAACC
This sequence comes from uncultured Chloroflexia bacterium, assembly GCA_963774935.1. Taxonomy (GTDB): domain Bacteria; phylum Chloroflexota; class Anaerolineae; order Anaerolineales; family UBA4823; genus CAVZGO01. The sequence goes on along the minus strand of CAVZGO010000002.1, from coordinate 269,204 downwards.
CCAGTAAAGAAAAGAGAGTGAATGGCATACCGGTGTAGGTCTATCGAGGATTTTTCGGCGGACAAACATAAGCAGCAAATAGGTAGACAATGTTCAGCAAGGAGTGTCAGATTTGAGTTTTTCGCTTTTCAGACCATCGACAGGGGAAAAAGAGAGCAGAAGGCGGCGAACCACCTTCTACCCTGTCAACGGTCGTTCGCAGACGCTCGGGTTGCTCCTCAGCAGAGCTGTACCCTCCTACGCTCGAGGCGATTCTAATATGTCCCGAGCACAATTAAGCTCAGGCTTGCACCTTACCAACCAAATAGTCCAATTAAGCGGCTTCTACATCCGTGGAACGGAGATAGGTAGCGGGATCCAATCCACCTGAGTCGCCTCGCCTCCGCCTAGCAGCCCGCAAGCGCAGACCTTCACGTATAATGCGGCAGACCGTCTGACCAGCGCATCAGCCAGCGGGGGAACACAGGGCAATGATGCCCTGGAAAGCTACAGCTACCAGCCGGAGACGGGGGTGCTGAGCAGCAAGGGCGGGCAGGCGTTGAGCTACACTGCCCAGGTGAGCTGCCCGGAAGGCAGCCGCAGCCTGCCGCACGCTGCATTGGCGATGGGTGCGAACACAAATATCTGTACTAGATGGATTCTTGCCAGGTCTGTAATCCTTCCCGGCTGATGGTGATGGGAATGACTTTAAATTGAGGGTTTGAAAGGCAAATCGCCTGCAGCATTGTTCGCTGCGCATTCGCATCTCCGCTGCCCAGCAAGGTGAGCGAACCGCCTTCACCACCAGCGCCATTGACTTTCCATCCCAGGGCGCCGTATTCGCGGGCGATGGCGATCACCTGCCGGGCATCCTGCGAAACCAGCGCCGGGTGCAGCTCCGCCTGTGCAGCGGTGTTTTCGACCATGGCTGCTCCCAGGGCAGGCAGGTCTGCGCGGCTGAGCGCCTCAACTGCCTGCAGGGCAGCGTGGCGCAGCGCTTCTAGCGCCGGGTCAGCAGCCCCGCTTTCTTCTAATCTCTGGATGACCATCTGGTGGATGCTGGATGATTGGTGAGGTTTTCCCAGGTAAACCAGCGCCAGGCGCAGCTCTAGCTGCTCCCAGGCTTGCTGGCTGCAAGAGACAGGCGTGACCGTAGCATGCGGATACTTGTCCATTGCGATCAGGTTGATGCCGCCAAATGCAGCGGCGAGCTGGTCCTGGATGCCGCACTGCTGACCAAGCAGCTCTGTTTCAACCTGATGGGCTGCCATGGCTACCTGCTGGGGGCTCAGCGGTCGCTCCAGCAACCGCGCCAGCGCACCGATCAATGCAACCGTGACCGCTGCGGATGTGCCGGTGGACGCTCCACTTGGCGCGCTGGAGTATATCGATATCTCACACGCCAGGTCGGGAGGTATGCTCATCAAAGTCAGTGCAGCTTCCAGCAGTGGGTGGGGACCCCACGGCGGACCTGGCTGCCAGCGATAACGCTCGCCATAATTGCGCACATCTAAAATCAGCCCACCAGACTTCTCTGGATCAGGGTCGATCTTGATATCTACATTCACTCGTGGCGTCACGGCAATGTTGAATATTTTGCCATGCCGGGCAAACCAGGTATCCGTCCAGCCGCCGCAATCGCAGATGCGGATCGGGGCGCTGGCAAGGATGACCTGACTGGTGTGCACGGGAATAATCGTCAGCGACTTAGGCGCACGTATATTTCTGCGGCGATATCTTCATCCACAGCGAACTGGCTGTAACCCGCTTCGAATACAAAGGAGGGGTAAGTCTCCAGCACCGAGAGGGAGATCCCGGGCAGGACGCCCATTGCCATCAGCTTCTGCAGGTGCTGAGGGTTGTGCATGTGGATGTAAGAAATCTTGCCTTTCTGGCCGCGCTTCAGCTCCTTGAGCGGTGCGACCAGCTGCCCAACCGAGGTGCGCGCCTGCTGACAGCACACGCCGGGCGGGATGGGCTTGCCATGTGGGCACACCTGCGGGTGACCCAGCAATGTGCAGATGCTTTCATCCACCCCATCGAACAGAGCGTGTTCCAGCCCGCAGGCGCGGTCATCGAGCTGTGATGTTTCTGTTACCAGCACATCTGCCAGAAGGCGTTCAGCCAGACGGTGGCGGCGGATAGCCAGCCCAGCCTCAACATGCCCGGTTGGAGTTAATGTGGGCTTATTTTCTACCAGAATCACCAGGCTCAAGGCGACCAGCTCAGAATAATCACCTGTCTGAGCGGATTGATGTGTTCCATCCGTGTGGTTTTCTTCTGTTTGGATCCACAGCAGCTCGAGCTGTTCTTGCGCAGCTTCACTAATTTTCAAGGAACCTCCACATCTGGCGCTGATTTGGCAGCTTTCAACTTGACGCCGCGCAACCAGCGCAGCAGGGCAGATTCACGCAGGATGGGATAACCGCAGTTCGGACAGGCGAGCTGCCCGCAGTTGGAGACCATTGGGCAGCTTTTACAGCTTTGTGTTGCGCAGCCAGCATCGAATTCGTGCCCGCAGAAATCACAGCGCATCAGGCTGCCATTAGTTGTGGCGGAGCTGCTTGCCATCATTGCCCGACTCCCAGCAATCGAAGCAGGGTGCTCAACCCCCAGCCAACCAGCAGAGCAAATGGAAAGATGAAAGCAGCCATGCCCAGGGCGGTCTTCCAGCCGTGTTCTTTGACCGTTACCGCGAGCTGCGCCAGGCAAGGCAGGAAGAGCGTCATGGTGGTTATAGCGACTAACAGTTGAGCGCTGGTCAGGCTGCTTCGCATGTCATACAAACCGGCGGCGCCATAATCACGGCGGAAGAAGCCGAACAAAAAGGCTACTGCAGCCTCATCTGGCAGCCCCAGCCAGCGCACTACCGGAACCAGGACGCCGACAGCCCAGTCGAACAAGCCGGTCAGCGTGCCGATCCAGATGACCACACTGGCGAACATAAACAACGGGAAAACCTCACGGAGATACCACTCCATGCGCGTGTAAGTCTTCACCAGCACGTTGCGAAAACGCGGCAGGCGCAGCGGCGGCAGCTCGATGTAAAAGGATGGCCGCTCTCCCGGTGTGAGCTGTGCGCTCAGGTAGCCCACCAGCAGAAATATACCGGCAATGATCCCAACCCAGGCAAGCAGAAGCCTGGGCTGTCCGGCGAACATCGCCAGCATCACGCCTAGCTGTGCTGAGCAGGGGATCGCCAGGGAGAGCAGCAAGGTGGCAATAACGCGCTCCCGTTTGGTCTCCAATGTGCGGGTGGTAATCGTCGCCATGGTGTCGCAGCCAAAGCCCAACACCATCGGGATGACTGCCCGCCCGCTCAGACCAATTTTCTTGAATGTCCGGTCGATCAGCATCGCAAGGCGTGGCAGGTAGCCGCTGTCCTCAATCACTGAGAAAGCCAGGAAAAATGTACCTACGATGGGCAGGATGATAGCAAAGGTATAGCGCAAGCCCAGGGTAATCAATCCATATTCACCGCCCAGTAGGGACTGGATCGCCGGGATGGGGATCCAGGTCTGCAGTACGCCGTCTATCCAGGGATTGAGCCCACTGGCAAATATGTGTTCTTCCAGCCAGCCCACCAGTGTTTGGGCGCCTAACACGCCGACAAACTCATACAGTATGAACAAAACGAGAAATAGAATCGGTAACCCGGTGAGCGGATGGATCATCCAGTTGCTTACGCGGCTTGCCAGACTGGTCGGCCGGGTAGTTGCAGGCTGGAATACGCCATCCAGTGTGGTCTGAGCCATTCGGCGCTGTGCCTGGCTGATCAGATACGTCATTGGCTGGTTGGCAGCTTCCTTTGCCAGGTGCAGGTGTCCCACAATCTCAGGATAGCGTTCTCCTTCCAGACGCTGCACGGTCTGCAGCATTTCCAGGTCACCTTCCAGCAGCAGCATTGCCACCGAGCGTTTGGAGATGCTGTAAGACAATTGCAAGTGTTCTACCAGCTGAGCAAGGGCTTGCTCGATGTGATGCGGATACTTTATAAGGACGGTGGGCACGATTGGCGCCCCTGGATCTCTTTGTTGTGAAAGCTGCGCTGATAGGGCATCCTTTATTTCGCGAGCTCCTTTGCCTAATGCCAGCGCGGTTCCAACGACGGGGATGCCCAGCCTGCTGCCCAGCTCTGCCAGGTCAATATGAATTCCAAGCTGGTCCGCTTCGTCCATCAAGTTAGCCGCAAGCACCACCGGTAAGCCGGCTTCCAGTAGCTGCAGGGTCATGGGCAGCATGCGCTCCAGATTCTTGGCATCCACGACATGAACCACAACGGCAGGGGTCTCACTCAGTAAGATTTGCCTCGCTACCCGTTCTTCCTCGGTGATCGGCAGCAGGTTATACATCCCGGGGGTATCCCAGATGCCTGCTTCAGCGTCTCCCAAACGCGCTTTACCGCGCGTAACTTCCACGGTGGTGCCGGGATAATTTGATACTGCCGCGTAAATGCCGGTGAGCTTGTGAAACAGCACAGATTTACCCACGTTTGGTGAGCCAACGATTGCGACCAGTGGCAAACCGCCAGTATCCAGCTGAGGTGCAGAATGGCAGCTTGCTGCCTGAGCAGTGGCGACTGTCTCAACTTGAGGTGTGGTCCTGGGTTGGGTGAGAGAAGGGTTGATCATGTTTCTGGTTCACATAGCTCATGGCTGACCAAGATAGAGCCAGCGATTTCGTGGTTGAGGTGGAGCAGTTTATTGTGGCAATCACGCAGCAGGAGGTCGCCTTGAGAATTAATTCCTAGCACGGTGATGGATTCGTTGGGTCGTAGTCCTTGTGCTTCCAGAAAGCTTCGTGCAGCAGCATCCTGGGGCAGCTCAATGATGCTGGCAGTCTGGTTGGGTTTCATTTCGCCTAACGGAGAGATATGAGCGGTTAAACTATCTGCACCCTGCATTGGGATCGGGTGTCCATCAGGAGCGACCTCTGGTTGTCCCAACCAGGAAGCCAGCCGCTCTGCGGCTTCAGGAGGCAGCGTGTGCTCGAGCCGGCAGGCTAATTCAGATGCCTCATCCGATGAGTAGCCGATCCGCTCAACCAGGAAAACCTGCCACAAACGGCGGTGGCGTAAAATTCGCAAGGCGCGCTGCCTGCCTGGCGGGGTAAACTCAACTCCTTTGTAAGGGGTATAAATCAACCAGCCGGCTTCTTCCAGTGTGCGCACCATCTGGTTGGTGGATATCGATCCAATGCCGAGCTCACGTGCCAGTGTTTTTAAAGGAACCGGTCCAGCATCCCCAGCCTCTTGGATCCTGGCGATGGTCACCAGGTACATTTCCTCGCGTTCGCTTAATTGGATTTCTGGCATATGATAAGGTAATTCTAAGGATTAAACACAAAAATGTTATGGTTATCCTTAAGATATCAGAAACGGGCGATGGTAGCAATATATGAACATCACCCATTTTGTAGACAAATGTCATTTCGAGGTTGGCTCAACCTCGGGAGGCGGCCAGGGGATCTTTCTCCACAGCGAATACCCGTGTTTTTCGACAAAATAAAGGCGCCCGTGGGACGGTTCTGAGCAGCCCGGTTCATCGATTATGATGGTTTGGGTTTCGTAAACACCGATCGGAGTAAAAATCAATTTGCCATCCCGGCACACCCAGGCTTCGATCAGGTAAGGCGCTTCAGCGGTTTCATCTCCAGGGCGATAATAGACCGGTTTCCAATACACGGTGACTTTATCGCCATCACGGGTTGCCTGCACCCAGCGCGGCGGCTCGTAATAAGGGCTTTGCGGCAGAGCAATATACGTCGGGGCGACAGCCATCACGTCGCCCTTGATATCCATCAGTGATGCCTTCACCCAGCATGGATTTGTTCCACCAATCGCACGGATCAATATCCAGGTTCCAAGATCGTTGCGACCGATAATTTCCAAGTTGCTGCCCGGCACGAGCCCATACTTGTAAAGATATGGCGCCCCGGGACCATAGCGGCAGTTCGATCGAACAAGCACCTGGCCGCGTAAATTGATGTAGGTTGGAATCGGAGTAAAAGTCGGTGTTGCAGACGGAGCTGGTGTTTGTGTCGGAAGCGGTCGTTCAGTTACAATAACTGTTGCAGTGCTTGTATTTACCGGTCGGACGACAGTGGGTGATCCAGCAGGAGCTGTCGCTGAAATCACCGGCTGGCTAACTGGGGTGGGACCTGTATCTGGATTGCAGGCTGTGATGGCAAAAACCAGCACTAACCAGATGTATAAAACGCGCTTGATGTTCAACGAGAATACTTTATCTTTCTTCGACCGGCACTTCCAGGGTGATTTCTCCGGCTTTTTCAAATTTCAATGTCAGCAAGATCGTGTTTCCCAGTGCCAGGTCCTGGTTCAGGTTTATCAGCATCACGTGCAGCCCGCCGGGTTTGAATTCCACCGTATCGCTGGCTGGTATTTCTACGGATTGTTGTGGTTGCATCGACATCACCCCGCTGGAATCCATCTGGCTCATGTGAAGCTCAGTTGCCTGGGCGACGCTGGTGGATGCACTCAACAGGCTGTCTGGAGTGGAATCAGGATTGTCGATCTGAAAATAGATGGCACTGTTTTGCCCGGCTGGGGCTGAGCGGACCCATGCATCGGTAACTACGATGGGTTCGTCTGGAGCACTGCTGCAGGCAGCAACGGCAAGCAATAGGATAATCGGCAATATAAAAACAATCCATCTTTTCATTTGGTCTCCAGTTTTTACTCAATCAGCTCGCGAGCCGCTTTTTCTAAAACCCAATATCCATATGTCGTTGACTGTGCCAGGCGCTGGATTTCAGTCCTTAATTCATCGCTATCTTCTGGCTGCGAAGTCTGAAGGTTGTCGATCGATTTAAGCAGTGCGCCACGCACCCCGCTGGCACGGTGCGCCCAGATCGAATCGGCTGAAAGGCGTTCCAGCCGGCTGACCAGCGCAGCAGCCAGCTCAAGCTGGTCAGCCATGTTGTAGATAAGTATTTGGTCGTTTTGTGTATGCCGATGCATACAGCTATTTTAAATCAGATTCATGGATTGACAGTATGAATTCATGTGTTTGGTTTTCATCCTTTTGGGGTGACAGATTCATCCGTTCGTCAATCGAATTAATCTTAACCTAGACATTGGACATAACACAACAGCTGGATCATGTTGATCCAGCTGTTGAAACTACGGATGTAAAATGCGATCAGAGAATTTTCCGGTAGGATGCTGTCAACCCGGTTTCTTGGGGTTATGGTAGGAATGCGAATGAGCTCGTCACCGCGCTGAATAACCGTTCGACTTCTGGAAGCACATCCGGTACTGACAAGTCCACCGGGTTGAACCACAGCTTGTACAGCCTGCCATTGTGATAGCTCAGTAGCACTCTTGAGAACAACTGCCCGGGTACGTTATCCAGCAGCTCAGCAGGCTCGCCGCCCAGGGTGAATGGCTGGCGTGTAATCGCCGGGTCTCCTTGCGGTTGGTTAGCTATGAATCCATCAACCAGGTCTGCGAGCCGGCTGTCCTGTGGCACATCCTCTGTTTCGATCCACAACCGTGATTGAAGCGGCTCGATGCTGTCATCCAATGCCGGTCCCACGAATAGTGGGCGCTCATATTCGTATGCCTGGATATTGACATCCTTCGGGTGCGATAAGCAGTAACCCTTTGGTGGATTGACGAAGAGCAGTTCCCCAGCCACTTTGCATGAAGCAGGTAGCGGGTTTGGTGCGTTGAGATCAAGGAATTTTAGCGAGCCATCATCGCCAACAAGCCAGGCGCGTTGTCCAGGAGTTTCCCATGCAAAGGCAGATAGTGCTCCCCATGATACCGGAATTACATTGGTGATTTTTCCGCTCGTGCGATCAAGGCTTCCAATCGCGACATCTTGAGCATAGGGTGGACTTATCATGCCAGCAAACTGCACACCGAGCACATGCTCACCATCTGGCAGCCATAGGTTGGGGACGAACTCCTGCTCAGTGAAATGTGCAGGAACGCCTTCGCCATAAGCAAGCGGCTGCTCTATACTGCCATCTGTTGCCAGCAGCACCGAGCGCAGTGGCGCAGTGATGTAAGATACAGGAAGGATGACATATTTTCCGTCCGGCGACCATAACGGCTGGTCGCTGATCCCGCCTGATCCCTGGCGATCGGAATAACCGATCTGGCGTTCTCCACTGCCATCCGCAGAAACGATGTAGAACTCCAGGTTGACCAACTTTGTAACCTGTTTCACGTGTAAAGACCACTTGCTGCCCATCGGGGGAGATGCTGAATGTCGGCGATACGTCCACTGCAAGCAGGCGGTCTTCGCCAGCAGCGGTGCGCCAGCGTAGCTCATAGGTGCTCTCGGTGGCTTTCAGGTAAGCAAAATCCTGGCCGTTGGGTGCCCAGAGTGCCTCCACGATGTTCTGCTCGGGAAAAATCACCTTGTCTTCCTGGGCGATAATATCGTAAACCAAAAGATCGCCAACAGAGAGATTAGCTGGTCCAGCACCGTGGTCAGGGAACTGGCTGGCGTGCAGCACTTTCATAGTAACCTGGCTTGCATCGTAGTGGGAAAACCCAAATTCGGGGATTTTAAGCTCCAGCGGCTGCTCTCCGCCCACCTGCCATGCGCGCGCGATGCTGCAGTTTGCCGGTGGACAGACAAGATAAGAGAGGGGGATCGTAGCGGGTGTAAACGTAGGAGCAGCCTGCATATCTACGGTAGCAGTGGGCAGGACTGGTTCGGCAGTGCTCGTGGCTACCTCTGCCTGGGTTGGATTAGATGTGTCAACGGATGGGTTCGGCGATGCCTGAGGATTGATGGTTATACCGCAGGCAGCCATAAACAGCGAGAGAGTTACAATACTGGCTAATATTTCAAACAGCTTGAATCTCTTCATTCGTTTCTCCTGGTGTGTGTGCCTGGTTTCAATAAATTGAAAATCCGTTTACGTTTGTATTGATTGTGGTAAGATAATCCTATCAAGGACGCTCAATTCCTGGATGTGGTTCCCTGATTGTCTAATTTATACCACATATAAGACAATAATTGTCTATTAATGCATTAAAAACTTCCCAGGAGGGTCAGATTCGATGGTTGAATGGTTCCTTCAAAGCAGCCCGATCACTCAAGCCTTAATGGCAACACTTTTCACCTGGTTCCTCACTGCACTGGGTGCGGGTCTGGTTTTCTTCTTTACGAATGTTGACCGGCGTATCCTGGACGGGATGCTGGGATTTGCTGCAGGGGTGATGATCGCAGCCAGTTTCTGGTCTTTGCTGGCGCCTGCAATAGAAATGTCTTCGGATATGGGTGTGCCAGGTTATCTGCCAGCCGTGATCGGTTTTCTAGCTGGCGGGTTATTTATTTGGTTAGTTGATCGCGTTCTGCCGCACCTGCACTTTGGCCTGCCCACCGAAGATGCGGAAGGTGTAAAAACCGGCTGGCAGCGCAGTATTCTGTTAGTTATGGCAATCACCCTGCATAATATTCCTGAAGGCCTGGCAGTGGGGGTCGCATTTGGTGCCGTCGGGGCTGGCATCTCTTCCGCCTCAATGGCGGGTGCAGTTGCCCTGGCACTGGGAATTGGCATCCAGAACTTTCCCGAAGGCGCGGCTGTTTCGATTCCCCTTTACCGGGAAGGATTAGGCCGTTTCCGTAGTTTCTTTTACGGGCAGGCATCGGGGTTGGTAGAACCCATCGCTGGGGTAATAGGAGCAGCAGCGGTCTATTATATACGCCCAATCTTACCGTATGCGCTGGCATTTGCGGCTGGAGCGATGATTTTTGTGGTTGTAGAAGAATTAATCCCTGAGTCTCAGCTTGAAAAGCACTCAGATATCGCCACGATTGCAACGCTATTGGGATTTGCCGTGATGATGACGCTGGACGTAGCTCTGGGGTAAGGTACACTTCCTTCAAGCTATTCAATACTTAAAAAGATAAGAAAATCGCATCCCTTAAAATCCATTCTGGTACCTAACAAGGAGTGAACACAATGAAAGGCAACCAAAAAGTCATTGATCTCTTGAATGCCTTGCTCGCAGATGAACTGACCGCAATCAACCAGTACATTTTGCACTCAGAGATGTGCGCGAACTGGGGGTATTCAAAGCTGCACGACATGGTAGAGAAGCGTGCCATCCAGGAGATGGGTCATGCAGAGAAGCTGATCGAGCGACTGCTCTTCCTTGAGGGGCTGCCGGTTGTCAGCGTCTTGAATCCGATGCATATCGGGGCGGATGTAACTGCACAATTAAACAACGACAAGATTGCCGAAAGTACGGCCATCCAGGCATACAACCAGGGAGTGAAACTGTGCGTCGACCTGAGCGACAATGGCACGCGCGCCTTGCTGGAATCGATCCTGGGTGATGAAGAAGAACACATCGACTGGTTGGAAGCCCAGCTCGATCAGATCCAGCAAATGGGCTTGGAAAATTACCTGACTGAGCAATTGTAGTTTCCGCTGCTCTAAACTGCTGCGTCAGCACACTTGTGCGATGCTTTATTTATTTAATTCAACCGATCAATTGATGATTCGTGTACAATTAATTTATGCTTGAAAAAGATTGGCCGCGCCTGCTTCGCCAGCTTAACGACGACCTGGGATACCGCGTGACTTCGACCAGGGCAGTGTTGGGTTATGAGCTGTTTACCATCGACCTTTCATCCTGGAAGCTGCGCTTATCTAATCGCACTCCTGTAGTTTGGGTGCAGCAATCCGATCTGGAAGACTGCACCCCACAGCATCTGATGCAAAGCCTGGCAGATGTCGTGCGTGAGCGCAACCTGGGACGCCAGATTGTCCTGGTATTGGTGGATGGCAGCACTCTGCCGCTCTTTCGCCATAAAACCAGCCCGGTCATCAACCTGGTTCTGATCAGTGGCGACGATCAAAAGAAGCTGATCTATTCTCGGCGACCGAGTGGTGAGCTGCTGGATTTAATCTCCGCTCAGGTATCGATCTCCAACCTGTCGCCTTATGAGACGCGTGCCCCGGTGACAGGCAGCCGTTTCTTCGGGCGTAAGTCGGAAGTCTCGCGCATCATCTCAAATCCCGATACCAACCACACCATCCTGGGCATCCGCCGTATCGGCAAGACTTCCTTGCTGCGCGAGACCGAGCGCATCTTGAAAGAGAGTGAAGATCCTGCGCACGTCGTCTACCTGGAGTGCAGCGACTTGCTTTCCACCGATGACTATATCCGCGAGGTGGTGCGCAAGCTCAATCCCCGTGAGCTGCCGCGTATCCATCTTCAGAAATATATCTTCTTCTTCCCCGATTTTCTCGAGCGCATGTCGCGCATGCTAAAAAGCAAGATCATATTCTTACTGGACGAAGTCGATAACCTGGTGATCATGCAGCGTGGCGACTGGGAACTGTTTCGTATGCTGCGCGCTTCTGCCAACAAAGGCGCCTGCCAGTACATCATGGCAGGCTTTCGCGAGGCAATGAAAGAGCAGTACCTTCTAGATTCGCCGTTTTATAATTTTGGGCAGGAAATACGCCTGAGCGAATTCTCTCAAAAGCAGGCTCACGAGCTCATCGGCTTACCGATGGAGAATTTGCGTGTGCGCATCCGCAATAAAGAAGAGGTTGTGCACCGAATCTACGAGGAGACGGCTGGGCAGCCGAACCTGATCCAATATTACTGTATGATCCTGCTGCGGCAGCTAGATTTTACCGGTCTGCGGGAGCTCGGCCCGGATAATCTCTTGGACGTCTATGCGGATGAGGGTTTCCGCAGTCACCTGCTGACTTCTTTTATGCAAAATACCGAAAACCGTGAGAAAGCGCTGATCTACGCATTGCTAAAAACCAACCCTCTATTTGCTACGCGTGGATTCAGCCTTGAGGCGATCGACGAAGCATTGCACAAAATGGGAGTAACGTTGCTGCAGTATGACCTGGACGAAGCTTGTAATGTGCTCACTTTAGCAGGGATCATTCATCGAAAGGGCCGCGATTACTTCTTCGCTTCTCCGGTTTTCACCAAGGTCCTGCAACAAACGTACGATCTGGATTATCTGTTTCGGAAAGCGCTCGAGGAAGGGATATGAACTGGGAGGAGTTACCTGCCTCGTCGCTGGAAACGCTTAAATACCATCATGCTGAAGTCGAACAAATTGTCCAAAGCGTGCAAGACGGGGTTTATTGCGCGGTCCTTGGTCCGCGCCTGTGCGGAAAGACAGAGCTTCTTCATTACGTCGTACAAGTATTAGATGAGTATTATGGCTGGCCGTGCATCTACATCGACCTGATGGACATGCGCTCATCCAATATCCAGGGCTTCTTTGCTGAGATCATCCAGCTCACCAACCAGCGCTTCGCCGGCAAGTTTCCCGACCGGGCTCCTGTACTGGATGAAGAAGTAGCCAGCAGTGCTGCATTTCGCGCCTTTCTTTCGGACTGCGTCATGGCACTTGGCGAGGATCTGGTAGTGATCATCGAGCATCTGGAGACACTGCCTACTGATTTGATCCAGGCGTTATTGACCTCTCTGCCGCGCCGCATACATGGATCAGCAGACCCAGGAGCAGCGTGTGATCGTGGTGGTTTCAGGGGCGCTCAGCCTGGCAACACTTACTGTTGGGGAATCATCGCCCTTCCGCGGGATTGCGAGGCGTGTATTCATTCCTGACCTGACACTGCTAGACAGCCAGGACCTGATCTGTGGTTATTTTCAAGACCATGGCGTGTCCTGTACATTAAAAGCTGCACAGCGCTTGCTCCAGGCCAGCTCTGGTGACCCCTACCTGATCCGTGAGCTGTGCCAGCGCGGGGTGGACCGTGTGCAAGGTATGCCATCCCGGCGTCTGACTTCAGCCAATGTGACGCAGATCACCAATCACTTCCTTCGTCAAGAGGTTTACCATTACGCGCCGTTGTTAGAGGCAGTGCGGCTGATCGAGGAAGAGCCAGATTTGCTGCGCTGTATCCTGTTGCTCCTGGAAGAAGAAAGCGTGCCCCGTTCGGTGCTGCCTTTGCCTCTCTCGCCAGATTTAGACCCTCTTTTCCTGACCGGAGTGGTCGAAATGGTGGGTGGTGACGCTTATCGATTGCAGAACGATATTTACCGCCAGTTCCTCAGACGTTACTTCTTACCTGGACGCGTCGGACATGTCCTGGCGATGACCGGCTTGTGGGAGCTGGCGTTGGACCAGATGGAAATTGCCGTCCATCAAGGCGAGGTACAGTCCAGCTCGGAGCTGATGCCAGCGGTAATTAACTCAATCTATGCGGCACAGGACCTACGCCAGGCGGCACACTTCCTGGCCCGCGGCCTGGCAGCGGTGTTTGGTGTGCATGAGGCGTATGTCTGGTATGTCCAACCAATGGAAAACCGCCTGCATCTGCTGCGCCAGTGGGGCGCAGGTTCTAATCAGGGCGAGTGGACTGACTCGGAGATATCCATAAATGCGGACCGCTTAGAAGCGCGTGCGTTTCGCCAGTCTAGCATCCTGCGCAGTCAGGATCGTGATGGTCAACTCCACCAGGCTTTCCCGCTGCTGGTCCCCGGACAGACACCCATTGGAGTAGTCACCGTGGTAGAGAGCAGGTCATCCAGCAGTTTCCTAGCGCAGCGCGAGCGAGACCTGAAGCTAAACGGCTTCTTACGCCAGGCAGCCAGAGCGTTGAACGCTGTTTCGATGCGCCGGCAGGAGCTGATCCTTGCCGGCAGGCTGCAAGCTAGCTTATTGCCTGATTCTCCACCTCAGGCGCATGGGTGGCAGTTTGCCTGCGCCTGGCGCCCGGCGCGCGAGACAGCCGGAGACTTTTATGATTACATCGCTCATCCCGATGGTAAGATAGGGCTGGTCATTGCAGATGTAGCCGATAAGGGAATGGGAGCAGCACTGTACATGGCGTTAAGCCGCACGTTGCTGCGCACTTTTGCTGCAGATTACCCCGACGAACCCGGTAAAGTGCTTCTGGCTGCCAATGCTCGGATGCTTGCAGACTCTGATACCGGGCACTTTGTTACCTTGGTATATGGAGTTCTTGATCCAGGGAACGGTTGTTTTACTTATGCCAATGCTGGTCATCACCCACCATATCTGTTCCAATTGGGTGGTAAAGACAAAGCACACATGCTGAGACCAACCGGACCCGCGCTGGGCGTGATGCCCGATGGAGTCTGGCAGCAGGTGAGTGTGCAGGTCGAGCCAGGTCAGATGCTGCTTTTTTATACGGACGGGTTGGTGGATGCGCAAAGTCCTGAGCACATGTTCTTTGGTGATTGGCGCTTACTCGAAACTGCGGGAAAACTGGATAAGCCCTCAGCCCAGGACGCGCTGGATGCCTTGCTTTCCCAGGTGCGCGCTTTCTCTGGCGATGCCGCCCAGTACGATGACATCACGGTGATGGTGGTATTGAGGGAGCTGGGTTCATGAGGATATTTGCGGTAATCTCCGGAGAATATGGCGCGCGGCACGTTCGCAACCTGGAGCAATTTGGTCCTTCTAGTTGGCAGATTAAGAGCTGGCAGGCGCCGGCAGCCTTTCCATTGATGATCGACTATCCCGAAGATTTTCTGCCAGCATCGCTTCCTGCCACAGATCTGGTATGTGCCTTTGCTGAGCACAAAGGTGTGATCGAATTGCTGCCCGACATCGTCAGGATGACAGGTGCTGGCGCGGTGCTGGCGCCGGTAGATAGCGAGGCGTGGCTGCCGCGCGGTCTGGCACGCCAACTTAAGGAGTGGCTAGATCGGATGGGTGTTGCCTGTGCCACACCGAAACCACTGTGCTCGCTCACCGAATACGATTATGGAGTCACCCGCCGCCAGCGCCAGAACTACGACAACCCGTTAATCGCCGAGTTTGCCCGCTATTTTGGCCAGCCATCCTTTGAGGTAACGGTCGACCCTGATACCAGCCAGATCAGCGCTGCGCAGGTAAAGCGGGATGCAGTGTGTGGTTGTGCGCGCTATGTTGCCGAGCATCTGATTGGGGTATCTGCAGATGAAGCAGCTGAAAAATCAGGTCTTCTCCACCATCATTTTCCTTGCCTGGCGAGCATGGGGGTGGATAGCGACTTTGGCGATACGCTGATGCACATATCGGGCAACGTATTCCGCGATGATATTGCCGCCCAGGTAAAACCATATACCCGTCCCCCGGTTATTACTCCTGGGAAGCGCAGCGATTAATCCCTCCATTTGTAGAGATGCAATTTTGATCTAAGGGGATTCCCCGACTATTTTTTCTAAACCAGATGTGTCTCTGACGACGACCCGCTCGCGCCCAACGCTTACCAGATCCTGATCCTCCCATTGATTAAGAATGCGGCTGACGCTATACAGGGTAGTGCCGCACATCTCAGCCAATTCCTGTCGTGTGATGGGAAGGTCAATTAAGATGCCATCGGGTACTTTTCGACCCGCCTGGTCAATCAAACGAAGCAGTGTCCTCGCCAGGCGCCGCTCCACCCGCTCAGTGGCTACCTGGCGAAATCTTTCCTGCATCTCCTGGATCGTGCTTGACATAATTTGGATGGCATTCAGACCCAATTGTGGTATCTGGTTCGTAAATACCATCATCTCATCTTTCAACCAGTAAACCGCACTGCTATCGACCAGCGCCTGAGCGCTGACCGGGTAAGTCTTGGCTTTCGCTAAGGTGATTAAGCCGAAAAGAGTGATCGGTAGAATGATGCGGATCAGCACCTGGTGTCCATCTGCGCCGGATTGGCTCAGACGAACCCTGCCATGGGTGAGAACGAAAAGGGCTTTAGTTTGATCGCCTTGCAGGAAGAAATACTCTCCGGTGGAGAGTGTTTTTACATGACCGGCTGCAGCCAGGCGCGCAAGGTCAGCTGCATCAAGATCCTTGAAAAGCGGTATCTCGGCAAAATTCTTCGCTTCGATATTGGAGTGAAGCGTCATGATCCATATATTTTATCTTAGAAGACAAAAGAACGACGAATTTGCGCTAGCGCAAAGACAAATTAGATCGAATATGGTATGTTATGTGGTGCTTTATTCACCTCACCTATGCCATGGAGGCAACCAATATGCACATTCGAACCAACCATCTCTTGTTCCTCACTCTCTTTGTCATTCTCTCAATTGGATTGAGTGGATGTGTGTCTTCGCTCTTTTATTCAGCAGAAGGACAGATGAAGGAGATCGATAATGCAGTTCAAGCGACGCTCACAGCAGTAGAGGCTGAACGTCCAGTAATCATCCAGAATGAAGTTGAACAACCATCGGACCAAACGGGGGAGACAGTCCCAGTTGCTCATCAAGCGATGAGTGCACAGGCAGATCTTGGCGAGCCGGATGTCCGTATCACGTTAAAAACCGGAATGAGTGATGGCAAGATGGTTTTTCTCAGTGTCGGTGGTGATATGGAGGGTATGCCAAACCCGGAAATTAGAGTCAATCCGGGCGATGTTGTCGAGATCACACTGGTGAATGGAGACAACATCCAGCATAACCTGGCGATTGAAGAATTCGGCGTCCAATCGGAGGATGTGTTCCTCGAAGGGGACCAGGCAACGGTGGTCTTTAAAGCCGATACCGAAGGTATATACCCTTATTTTTGTACGATCCCTGGTCACCGGCAGGCAGGTATGGAAGGCAAGCTGGTGGTTGGTAATGCCGTCGCCGCTGCAGGTGTGGATGCACCTGACCTGTCCAGGGCTCCTGACGATATGCCCGGTCCGTTGAACCGTTCGACCTCTGAAGTAGTTCGCATCGATCTTGAGGCTGTTGAAGCTGAAGGGCGATTAAATGATGGTACAGCATATACCTTCTGGACGTTCAATGGCAAGGTTCCAGGTCCTTTCTTACGTGTGCGCGTCGGAGATCAAGTTGAAGTTCATCTAAAAAACAAGCTTGGAAATACCATGCAGCATTCGGTGGACTTTCATGCTGTCACAGGTCCTGGTGGGGGGGCAGTTTATACCTCGACTAATCCTGGTGAAGAGACTATGTTTACCTTCACCCCACTCAATCCGGGAGTTTATGTATATCACTGCGCCACGCCGATGATCCCGCACCATATTTCTAATGGAATGTATGGCCTGATTTTGGTCGAGCCGGAAGAAGGCTTGCCACCGGTGGATCGAGAATTTTATGTGATGCAGGGAGAAATTTATACCGTTGAGCCTTTTGGAACACCAGGTCGAGCGACATTCAGTGAAGAAAAGCTATTGAATGAGGCACCTGAGTACTTCATTATCAATGGTTCGGTTGGTGCATTAACTGTACTGCACCCACTTCAGGCTAAAGTCGGTGAAACTGTGCGAATTTATTACGGCGTGGGTGGTCCCAACTTCACCAGCTCGTTTCATGTGATTGGTGAAATCTTCGACCGGGTTTTTGATCAGGCATCATTGACATCGCCAGCCCTGACGAATGTTCAGACCACTTTGGTTCCCTCCGGCGGAGCAACGGTGGTGGAATTCAAACTGGAAGTTCCTGGTCGATACATCCTGGTTGATCATGCCCTTTCCCGCTTACAGCGCGGGCTGGCTGGATTCCTCATCGTCGAAGGAGAAGCGAACCCTGAGGTTATTGATGGGACACCGACAGGTGGTAGTGGTCACTAGGCCTAGTAAAGTATTTTCTTCTGTTTTGAGGAAATGTCACTATAATATTCTGATCCACAATACATAAGAGATTGTAAGGAGGATAAATGAAAGCAACGACTACACTGATGGAAGAACACCGCGTTATTGAACGGATGTTGAACATATTAGAGACAGAATCCCGGCGCCTGGAAGCCGGCGAGGCAGTGCGCCTCGGTTTTTTCCAGGACGCAGCAACATTCATCAAGGGATTTGCAGACGGCTGCCATCACGCGAAAGAGGAAGGCGTGCTGTTCCCCAGCATGGCGGCAAAGGGAGTGCCTGTGCAGGGTGGTCCAATCGGAGTGATGCTCTATGAGCATGAGCGCGGCCGTGAATTGACTCGTTCATTGCGCCAGGCTGCTGATCAAATGGACCAGGGAGATACCCAGGCGCGAGAGCAGGTGATCCACAGCGCATTCGATTATGTGGTTTTGCTTCGCCAGCACATCTATAAGGAAGATAATATCCTATTTCCTATGGCAGACAGGGTGATACCTGAGTCAGAGCACGAGATTGTCTGGGATGGATTTGAAAAGGTTGAGCATGAAGAGACCGGCGAAGGTGTGCACGAAAAATACCTCGCCCTGGTTGACAAGTTGGAAGGTGAGCTGGGCAGCTAACACCAGGCTGAACCGATTACTATTGAGGTCTAAGAGATGTGGCGGAGTGTTAACAACACACCGTCACATCTGTGTTTTAATCCCTGCAAGAGTATCGTTGGATTCTTGCACATAAAAATCGTGTACAATGCAATTATGAATTCGCAGTTGTAACAGGGAGTGCATGGTATGCAAATAAAACGTATTATCCTGACCGTCCTCTTGCTCTTAACCTGCTCTTTGACTCTGATGAGCTGTTCTTCCGAAGCGTGGGGTATGATTGGTACCGCCCTCGCTCCGGTTGCAGAAACGTCGATTCAGAAAGGGGGCGACCTAGCGGCAACAAAATCACAAAGCCTGGAGGATACGCTGGAAGCGCGTCTGGTAACAGAGGCTGCCGAGTTGATGGCAACTGCCAAAGTTGGGGCAGCGACCAAGGCGGCTGAATTATTTGAGACCGCCAAAGCAGGTCTTGCCACCGAATTTGTACGCCAGGCAACCCTGGCTCCGACCACGCTACCGCAAGTGCGTGATACTGCCCTGGCACGGATTGCAACTGAAGCAGCGCTACGCATTCCGCAGGCTCAAACCCAGGCTGCGATTCTCCAGCCGACATTGGAAGCAGGTTTTGCCACCGAAGCTGTTGTCAGCCTGACAAGGGTAGCCAGTCTGAATCAGACCGCTCAGGCAGGTGCCACTCCGATGGTGATGTCTACGCCATTGATCCTGACCCAGGCAGCCAGTATGGCGCAGACGGCCCAGGCTGGATTTGCCACACAAGCCGCATCTCCGATCACAACCCCGGTCCCACCGGTTGTCTCCCAGCCACACGCCGGGAATGTGGTCACTTATACTGTACTCCCTGGTGACGATCTTCAAACGATTGCGGAGCGTTTTTCGGTCCCAATCCAGTATCTATTGATCTTCAATCAACTTCGCTACCCAGAGCTGAAAATAGGGGCAGGCGGAGTACAGCCCGGCTGGGTGCTCATCATGGCTGCAGACCCGCTGGAACTGTTATTACCACGCAGTGGCACTGCCTGGAGCAACACGCCTGGCTGTGATGTATCTGGCGTGATATGGCTGGACGCACCCGTCGCGTGCGAACCAGGCACTGTTGACGTAATCAGCAACGTCACCCAGCGTGGAGAGTGCGTTTCGACTGAAAACCCCCTCGGCTCCAGCCTGGAGATCACCCGCTATCAGGGCTGGATGCTAACGGGTGCTGGTAATATTCTGAATTATGGCTGGTTTTATGATCCAGTGCGTCAGGCTGTGGTGATCGGGCCGGCAATTGTGACCCAGATGTCTACATACCAGGGGTGTGGGCAACCCTGATGTATTCTAAGGGGTTATTTCTGGAGACCATGCGATGCCAAATCTATCCAATGACATCAGGAGATTATGATGGAACCCAAGATTGTTCGTATGGATCAATTTATGGTTGTTGGTTTGTGCTATTATGGAAAGAACGAGCACCAGGAGATCACTGAGTTATGGGGGCATTTCAATGAGCATGCCGCTGAGATCCTGCACGTTGCAACGCAGCCCAATGCAGCATTCGGCTTGTGTTTCGCTATGGAGCCAGATGGCTCATTTGAGTATGTTGCCGGGCTGCCAGTGACTGAATTATCGGATATTCCGCGGGGCATGGTAGGTAAGGTGGTGCCTACCCAGACCTATGCTGTCATGCCAGCAAAAGGCGTTCAAGATATTAGAGCAGCTTATCAACGCATTCATGACTGGCTGCCTGCGAGTGGTTATCAAGCTGTACCGGCGCCGGATTTTGAATATTACGGCGAGGAGTTCGTCCACTCCAACTTATCGAGTACACTTTATATTTATTTTCCGGTCCAGAAAGCTTAAGTCAACCATACGTTGCGGGAGATCATTGTTATGCCAGATCGATTCTTGGGCTTGCCAATCCCTCTTTGGGGGTATATTTGCCTGTTATTGGCGATCTTCTACGCCTTCAAGTGGCCGAAGCTGGCGCTGACCAACCGACCAAGGACAAAATTTGAGATGTTTATCATCCGATGGGGGCATGCCCTGTGCTGGCTATTGATGTCCTTGGGAGCGTTTTTCTGGGCTGCGGAGTTTATTCCGCTGGCGATGGCAATGGCAATCTCTGGAAGCGTGATTTATTTGCTTTTTATGGTCGTGGTATCGGCGGGTCTCCCGCGACCAGTCAAAAAAAAGTAATTATCTGGGTGTGATTCCATTGATTCTCCTCGGAAGGGGCTTATTCCGGTAATTGAGTTTTCAGATAGATGGCAAGTGGGCAAGCCGTCAAACTGATCCTTTCCTGATTGATTTCCTCGATAATGAATAAAATATAAATAGAATATATGTTCTAATTTATGATATAATGCTGTTGTTTTTTCCTGCAGAGGTTACCGGTGATTACACAACGCATTCGTATCCTGATTCTTCTAGGTTGTATTACCGTATTATTCGCGCTTACATGTTATCCAACCCGCGCCGCTACACCCGACTGGCAGGTACCGAGTGGATTCCACCTGGTGCAAGAAGTACCTGGGGTGCAGCTCTTCCGCAAGGATTATCCCAACGGAACACCGGATTTCGTCCAGGTGGTTAACCTGCAGCAAGGAGCAGAGTTAGTCTTGATGCATGGTGAAATTACGCAATCCGGTCAGGGTCAGGGGGTGTATGGAGGCGATAACCCGCGCTTCACCAGGAAATCCATCCAGCAATTTTGGGGGGAACTAGCCCAAACGCAGCAAAGCCCATTTTGCGTCTCAAATGGCCAGTTCTTTCGCATGGCCGATAGCCCGACACCACTGCCATTTCCACTCAAGGTAAATGGGGCGGTAGTCACTGATGGGTATGGTGAGAACGAATTTCCGGGCCAGAAGCTCGTCCTTGAAATAACCAATTCAGAGGCTGACATCCGCGAGCTGAGCAAGTCAGACCTGTATAACTCGGATGCCCCGGATATTATTGCCGGTTTGACAGAGAATGCCGCCAAGGCAGCCAAGCGCTCCACCGGTAGAACTTTTGTGGGAGTGGCTGATCGGGATCAAAATGGCAGCTATGAAACGGTTTTCCTGTTGAACACGAGGACCTCACTCCCTGGTGATGCAGGCGATGTCCTGCGGGCTTTTGGTGCAGCCAAGGTGATGATGCTGGATGGAGGTGGTTCCACTCAACTTGTCTGTCAGGGCGAGGCGATTATCGATACAACACGGTTGATCCCCCAGGCTATTGGCGTATTAGCTGGAGTCCAGCGGTTATATTCTGCTCGATTGGTGGAATCACCTGCCTGGCCAGTACTTGTGCAAGGGGAAAACAATCTGTTGAAGCTTCGATTGGAGAATAATGGAGAAGAAACATGGCAGGCAGGGCAGACGAGAATCCAGGTTTCCTCCCCGGCTTGGTCTTCTTCAATGGATATTCTGATTGATAAGCAAGTATCTCCAGGTGATGAAGTCACTCTCGGAATGAAAGCTGAATTGCAGGCTGCTCCAGGAGTTTATCCGATTGAGCTGACCCTGGTTGGATCGGGAGAAACATTCCAGATTGAAAACCCAAACAGCGGCCTGGTAGTAATTCCCCATTCTATGAAGTCGAGTCGCGCAGAATTGGTCAATGATCTTGCCAGTTGGCAAAACCAGCCGGGGGTCGATGTATCCACCGAGGTTCAACAATGGATATCAGAAAATTCTGAGGCAAAGAATTATTTGCCAAGTCAAGAATCACCCCAAAATTACCAACCCGCAACTTTTCGTGGGCTGCTTTGGGTTCTTCTCCTGATTCTGCCGATTTTTGCCCTGTTAGCAATGGCCGTGCAGCACATTCAGCATTCCCAGAATTTGTGATTTGGGTATAATCTTAACTGCTTTTAATTCAGTCGTATCCCTTGATCATCACAAATCGAACAGGAGGCTGACTATGTTCCGCAAAGGCATTTTTCAAGTTGGTTTTCTTGCCACCTTGCTCTTTTTCATCTCGGCATGTTCAACCACGAATGATCAAGAGTCTGGCACGCGTGCTGATGTGTTACTGGCAGTCTTTGGATTAATTATTTTTATTGCATTGGTGCTATTCTGGCAGGCCCGACAGACACCGGCAAACCGCGATCGCTATCACCTGGATGATCATGACGAGCATGCAGCCCATGAGCACGACGCTAGAGATGCAGAGCATTTTGCGGTCGTCGCCGAAACTGAGGCAGTAAAAAGCCAGTTGGTCGAGATAGAGGATCAGGTGGCAGCACAAGAAGTTGAGGCTGCAGCAGTAACTTCAGCACCCCTCGTGATTGAAGAAGTCGTGACTCGAGCGCAAGCTCCGGATGACTTGACCAGGATTGAAGGAATTGGTCCGAAAATCAACGATCTCCTGAATGCGGCTGGTATTTTTAGATATGAGGATTTGGCGCATACACCGATTGATCGCCTTCAGGAAATCATGCAAAACGCAGGCCCACGATTTCGACTCGCAGATGTCTCAACCTGGCCGGTGCAAGCCCAACTCGCGGCAAAAGGGGACTGGGAAGGTTTGAAATCCCTCTCCGAAAAGCTTAAGGGCGGTCGAATTACCTGATCTATTAGGGTTGAAAACCGTCTCCTGCAGGCGGGTTATGGCGATACAAAGTTGAATTACCGCCCTCCTCGTCTGTGCAGGTGGGCGGTTTCGTTTCAAAATCTATTTGGAGGTACCCATGGATGTCCTCATCGGTCATGTCACTCATTATTACAGCCACCTGGGGGTCGCCATCATCCAGCTAAACGGTGAGTTGAAAGTCGGTGATTGTGTAACTTTCATCGGTCACACGACGGATTTTGGCCAGATCGCCTGTTCAATGGAAGTAGACCATCAAAAAGTTATGGCAGCAACCCCAGGCACCATTGTGGCGATCAAGGTAGACGAGGCTGTCCGACAAGGCGACCAGGTATTTAAAAACCTGACTGGCGAGGAAAATCCAGAAAACCGGCTGCTTTGGACTGCCATCGAGGAAACCTACCATCAGGTCAGTCATACTTATGTTGGTTTATTCGATGCTAGCGAACAGAAATTGGGTCTTCCAACCCACTCAATCGGATTGCTCTTTGCAGCCTTGACTTTCGAGCCTCAGGCCACCTCGGTTGAGCGCCTGCAAGTGCGCGTTCCTTATGTGTCAGAGGTCAATTATCGCCGCCGGTTGCAGCAGCTGGCAGAATCGAAATTCCTGGTTGAGCCTGTGCCCGGTGAGTATCGCCTGACTTCGCGTGGGCATAAAGCTGTAGACCGGCTGATCAAGTCTGGTCGAGAAGCGATGGTGAAAGCCGACCCGTTGGCTCCGGCTGAAGGCAATCTGCTTGCTGAACGGCTGGGGCAACTTGGGCAAGCCTGTCTCATCACGCCTCCACCTCCCGAAACCTGGTCAATACGTCTTAGTTACTCCTTAATGCCCGAGCTGGATCCGCCGCTGCCTTACATCGAACAGGCGATGTCTTGCCTGGCAGCTTATCGTGATGATGCACACCTGGCAGCCTGGAGTCCCAGCGGGCTGCGCGGTCCGGCTTTGGAAGCGCTAACGATGATATGGCGTGAAAATGCCAGCTCTTTAGATGAAGTCTACCGGTTGCTCATACGCCGTGGTTATGAAAGGCACGATTACCTGACTCACCTGAACACTTTGCGCAAGGCGGGACTTGTGGATGGAGCAGATGCGAATCTTCGCCTGACATCTGCTGGGCTGGTAATGCGCCAGCAGGTGGAAAAAGATACCGACCGCTACTTCTACGCCCCGTGGAGCTGTTTGAATTCCGCCCAAAAAGCTGAAGTCTCGTGCCTGCTCGCCGATCTGCGTAATGGCTTGGGGTTAAAAGCTAGCAACGCACACCCGCAGACCAACCGTAAGGCTCAGCATGCCTGACGTTCCGGGGCTTGAATGGCTGCTATCCTGCCCGGAGCCGGCAGTGCGCAGGCTGGCATTACTCGATCTATTGAATCGGGATGAGAGCGATCCTCAGGTCGCAGCAGCCAGTACTCAGCTTCTTGAAGGGGAATGGGTCAAGGCACTCTTTGCGAACCAGGAACCTGATGGAGGCTTTGGAGTCCATCCATATCAGAAGTGGATGGGTGCTCACTGGCGCCTGGTATCCCTGGTAGAGCTGGGGATTCCTGCGGGGAACCGCGAGCATTGGCTGCAGCCGAGCAGGTGCTGCATTGGTTGGGCAGCCCCGAACACCTTAAGCGAATTCAGGTAATGGATGGCAGGACCCGTCGCTGTGCTTCGCAAGAAGGTAACGCGTTAGCCGTATGCAGCCGTCTGGGGTTAGCAAATGATCCGCGAGTTCAAAGCCTGGCGCAATCGCTCATTGCCTGGCAATGGCCCGATGGGGGCTGGAATTGTGATAAACGACCGGAGGCCAGTCACTCATCCTTCTACGAAAGCCTGTCGCCAATGTGGGGATTGATCGAATATCACCGTGCCACTGGAGATGCCCAGGCGCTGGAGGCTGCCCGGCGCACCGCTGAGCTGATGCTCGATCATCGCCTGTTCCGTTCACACCGTACTGGTGAGGTGATTCTTCCTGCCTGGTTGAAGCTGCATTATCCGCTTTACTGGCACCTGGACTTCTTGCAGCAGTTATTGGTGCTCTCTCGCCTTGGGCGATTAACGGATCCTCGCCTGGACGAGGCATTAGATCTGCTGGAAAAGCGAAGGCTGGCGGATGGTTGCTGGCGACCGGGAGAGTATTATTGGAAGCGAATCGGCGGCAAGCAGCTTTATTCTGAGGCGGTCGATTGGGGGCGTGGGGGTCCAAACGTCATGATTACACTCAACGCTCTGCGTGTGTTGAAAGCTGCTGGGCGGTTGTAGTATCTTTACCTTAGTTGTTAAATTTTCTATTCAGGAGGTACACATGGCAGAATCATCGCTTTCTCTGAGCCTGGTGAGTATACATAAACCGGAAGAGCTTAACTTTATCCTCGGGCAGAGCCACTTTATTAAAACCGTCGAAGATGTCCACGAAATGCTGGTGAGCAGTGTGCCAGGTATCAAGTTTGGCCTAGCCTTCAACGAGGCTTCTGGCAAGTGCCTGGTGCGTTGGAGCGGCAATGATGAGGCATTGATTGCCCTGGCGCAGAAAAACGCATTAGCAATCGGTGCTGGGCATACATTTATCTTGTTTCTTGGAGAAGGATTTTATCCCATCAATATCCTCAACCAGCTCAAGCAGATTCCTGAAGTGTGCCGCATCTATTGCGCTACTGCCAATCCAACCCAGGTCGTTGTAGCACACACCGATCAGGGGAAAGGGATTCTCGGCGTGATCGATGGTTCATCCCCGCTCGGAGTGGAAGCGGAGGAAGAGATCGCCTGGCGTAAAGGTTTCTTGCGCATGATCGGTTACAAAGCCTGACCGTGGACGGATCATGCGAGGAAAACAATTCTTGAAAGATGAGCTAACTTCGGGGAAAACAAGAGGGACAGCGGCTGGGCTCTCATCATTGCAGTTTCTATTACCCGGTAAGCTGCCGGCTGAGCTGCTGGCGGCTTTGTTAAGCCCGCTGCAAGATATCGCCAGCCAGGATGCAAGTATTATCCAGGGTCCTGGTAATGGGTTGGATTGTGCAGTGGTGAATCTTGGCAGTACCTGGCTGGTTCTCAAAACCGACCCGATCACCTTCACCGCCGATCAAATTGGCTGGTATGCGGTCCAGGTCAACGCCAACGACCTGGCAACGAGTGGGGCACAGCCGCGCTGGTTCCTGGCAACGCTGTTGCTGCCGCAGGAAAGCGCGACGCCGTTCATCGTTGAGCAAATCTTTAAGCAAATGACGGATGCCTGCCGAGATATCGGGGCACTGCTCATCGGCGGGCATACCGAGGTCACGCTCGGGTTGAACCGTCCGATCCTTGCCGGTACCCTGGTAGGGCAGGTGAGCCCAGGCAAGCTTATCAGTCCACGCGGCGCACAGACTGGTGATCGGCTGCTGCTCACCAAGGGTGTTCCAATTGAAGCGACAGCGATCCTGGGGCGCGATTTATCACAGCGCCTGAGCGAAGTACTCTCTCCAGATGAACTGCTCCAGGCACAGCAGTATTTATATCATCCAGGTATCAGTGTGGTGAAGGATGCTCAGATAGCTCTTGATGCCGGCCGTGTGCACGCCATGCACGATCCAACGGAAGGTGGGATTGTGACAGCACTGTGGGAGCTGGCAGAGGCAAGCGAGCACAGCGTTGAAATTAATTTAAGGAATGGATATGTGCCAGATCTCTCCAGGCGGATATGCGCCGCCTTGAGTATAGATCCGTTCGCGTCTATCGCCTCAGGAGCATTGCTGCTGGCAGTCCATCCGGATGATGTACGGGCAATCAGCGGCGCATTGAATAATGCTGGTTTACATTGTTCGGAAATTGGGCAGGTGCTGGATGGTCCACCGGCTGCCTGGGAAATCCTTGAGGATAGCAGCCGGAAGCCGCTTGCCAGGCCTGAGCGAGACGAAATCGCCAGGTTATACGAAAAAATACTTTGAAAATAAACTATAGATGATCTTTTTCATATATAATATCTCTGCTCACAATGGAGGAAGGGTATGCCTTCAATAGAGGATCACAAACGTACAAATGATATTTTCTTTGGGCCACTGGAGCGGCCCGCGTTGCGCTGGATGGCGATGCATATGCCCGCCTGGGTCACTCCCGACATGCTGACGGGTCTCGGAGTCCTGGGGGGAGTGATCATTTTTTTTGCATATTATTTTTCTCGCCTCAATCCGGCTTTCCTGTGGCTTGCCAGCTTCGGCTTCGTAGTTAATTGGGTGGGAGACAGCATGGATGGCAGTCTGGCGCGCTACCGGAATATCCAACGCCCGCGCTACGGTTTCTTCATCGATCACACGATCGACGTTGTAGTAGAGGCGATGGTCATCCTCGGTTTAGGGGTCTCATTTTATGTGCGCTTTGATCTAGCCTGCCTGGCTTTAATCGGTTACCTGATGCTGTCCGTGTTGGTCTATGTACAGCAGCTTGTCACCAATGAATTTCGCATATCATATGGCAAGCTTGGCCCGACCGAGGTGAGAGTGATCGTAATCCTGGCGAATACGATCATCTTCTTCGCTGGAAATCCAGTTTTACCAGCACCCTTCGAGAAAATGACGGTCTATGATGCTCTTGTCGCGTTCGTCGTCCTTGTCATGGCTGCGATTTATGTCACCCAGGTCTTTGTGAAAGGACGCCAGCTTTCTCGAGAAGACCGTCCTCCGAAATATAGTTAAGGATAATTCTCTGATGAGCGAGCTCCAACAATTTATTGAAGCAGTTCAGCAAGGCAATGAGACACTGGTAAAGGATTTGTTGGCTCATGATCCATCCTTGGTTGAGGCAAAAAAGAACTCGGGGCTTTCAATCGTGCTGCTGGCAGCATACTACTCGCACAGCGAGCTTGCCCAATTGCTGGCAAGTAAGAAAGGCAGCCTGAATATTTTTGAACCTGCAGCGGTTGGTGATTTGAAGAGGGTGAAAGTATTGGTTGAAACGGACGCGCTCCTGGCCAACACATTCTCGGTAGATGGTTTCCCTCCCCTTGGGCTGGCCTGTTTCTTTGGGCACCTCGATGTGGCGGCTTACCTGCTGTCCGCCGGAGCAGAGGTCAATACCCCTTCTCAGAACCGCATGGAGGTGATGCCGCTGCATGCGGCGGTAGCCAACCAGCACCTGGAAATTGCCCGCATGCTATTGGAAAACGGGGCGCTGGTCAACGCGGTGCAGCAAGATAGCTTCACCCCCCTCCACGGTGCTGCACAAAACGGTCAGATCGAGATGATTAAGCTGCTGCTTGAGTTTGGTGCTGACCCACGACGACGCACGAGCGACGGCAAGACACCGTTGGATATGGCTGAAGCTGCCGGTCACAGCGAAGCTGCGAGTTTACTTCTGATCGAATAAACCAACCAGAAAATCTATGACAATATCTTCAGAAGATCTACACGATATTCGAAATTTCCAGGTGATTGGCGAACGAATTAGCACCAGCGGCATGCCCAGCCTTGAGCAGTTCTCGCTCATCGCCAACGCCGGATATCAGGTGGTCATCAATCTGGCTGCCCCAGAGCCAGAACATGTGCATTTAAATGAAGACGAGATCGTAAGCACACTGGGAATGGGCTATATCTGGATCCCCGTGATTTGGGCAGCGCCACAGCAAGAAGATTTACGCCTGTTTTTTCAAGCAATGGATGATCACAAACAGGAGCATGTTTTTGTGCACTGCGTAGCGAACTACCGCGCCTCGGTATTCGCTGCACTGTATAGAATCCTTCGCCTGGAGGAATCCCCCGACCTGGCAATGGCTGATTTGAAGCGCATCTGGAACCCTGAAGGTGTCTGGGTGAAGTTCATCCAGGATGCATTATCAGCGAGTTAAATTTTCTTCCTAAGCCCCTACCTCCATAAACTCACGAACAAAACGCACCAACCCGTGCACTCCATCCAATGCTCCCGGGTGTAATTCCAGCGCCATGAATTCATCACCGGCGTCGTACTCGTTGTCCAGGTTAAATTCTGCTCTCGGGCGAAAGCCGAAACGAGTGTAATATCGCGGATTGCCCAGTAAGCCAACAAAGTCATAGCCCTCACCAGCCAGTTTTCCATTGCCGCACTGGATCAGCTCAGTTCCGATGCCTTGCTTCTGCGGGTGTTTCCCGGCGCACTGTTACCATGTATCTATTCGCTTACGATTCTGGATATTCAAAGACGACCTTGATTGCCTGGTGGCGGTTTTTGTGATACGAAACTTCCAGCGCCTGGCGCCAGTCATCCAGTTTAAAGCGATGGGTGACCATTTCGGGCAAGCGCAGCCGCTTTTCCTGTAGCAGTTTGAAATAGATCTGGAAGGCGTGAAGACGCTCTCCTTCAAACTCTTCTATTCCAAAAGCGTTCGACCCGATCAAGTTTATTTCCTTGAAATAGTGCGGCGTCCATTCAAACCGGTGGGGCTTACTCACACCAGTGACGACAATTGCAGCAGCGGGGCGAGCAACGCGTATTCCGACAGACAGTGTTTCTGCCGAGCCGATCGTATCGTACACGACTCCCGCTCCGTCCAGCAGAAAAGGCATTCCAAAACGCGATCTGTAGACCCGGGTAGTGACGATTTCGGCAAGAGCCTCCACAATCTGAACGGGCTGTTCCGCCCTTATCACATGGCTGGCGCCCAGAGCACGCGCCATTTGCTCCTGACGGGCATGGCGGGCGATCACGGCTATTTTGGTTTGTGGGTAAAGGCTGCTCAGGATCGCAATCGTAAGCATACCCAGCGATCCACAACCATACACCAGCGCCAGAGCATCTTCCAAAGGAGGCGCTTTTAGCACAGCGTGCAAGCTCACCGAAAAGGGATCCGAGAGCACGGCACGCTCGTCAGGAATTTCATCCGCAATGGGAAAGAGCATGGACTCATGGGCGGGAAAGTAGGGGGCGAAGCCTCCAGTAGCCGCACGGCTGTTGCCTGTATGCATGCCAGGAGGCAAGCGCCCATCGGTAAAATGCTGGCAGTTATAATAGCGTCCCTGCTGGCAGGCGGGGCAGGGTGGTTGGATGCCGCGCGGGAGGCAGGGTAGCCAGGGGTTCAGGGCTACTCGCTGCCCGACTTTTAAATTCTTTACCGCTGAGCCAGCCTCAACAACGATCCCAATTGCTTCGTGTCCCAGCACATTGGGGAATGAAATTAACGCATCCAGGGGGTTATCAAAATTCGCGTCCAGGAAGATCTGCTTGGTGTCACTCCCGCAGATACCGCAAAGCGATGTGCGCACCACCGTCCAATCGTCACCCAGCAAGACGGGTTGCGGGATCTCGGTAAGTCGGGTCGGTCCGAGAGCGCTCGTGCACAGATTTGGAGAAATCTTTCGCGTGATTTGTGCAAATGCCAGTCTGGGAAGTTTGTATTCAAAGGCGATCGCTTTCATTGCCGGCCCTTCATGGAAAAAACTCCGTTTGAGGTTAACAAAGTCTGGAAAGACAAGGAGCCGCCTCGAGAGACGGCTCCTTGCAGCGCTGCGGCTACCTATCGAAGATCGAGGAGGATTGCCGCAGCGCTGTTGGTGGTACTGGTACTATGGTCCATCGGCAACACCTCCTCTTCTATAGGATGGCGGAGGAGAGGGCGGGTATAAATTAAGTGATAAGTACCCGCTCATATGGTAATTCTAGTAAACCATAAAAGCCCTTGCCTGTCAATAGTGACTGGTTTAGTCCGATTATCAACTGCTGGTTCTGGTTTTGATCGATGCCTGTTAACCGATTTCAGGCCAATCTTCAATGGATTGATCGGAGTGCACGATGTGCATGCCTGCCTTCGCAAAATGCTCGAAAGCACGGTCTGCATCCTCTGTGTAATCTACAATGCCTGGCACGACTACAGGCGATGTGCAGTCTTCGAGCAGATATACTTTTCCAGCGAGGCTTGGATTGATTTGCTGGATATCAGTTAACAAATCCGCTACTGTCCATGCCAGGCAGTGGCTTTTCGCCTGTCCAGCAATGATCAGCGCATCGAAATGCTGGATCATTGCCAGGTAGCGGGAATTCCTTTCCGCAATCAGCGCGCCATCCGGGCCGTCGCGCACTTCCGGCCCAATTGCCGAGTAGTTTTCCGTCAGTGGATGATCGCCTTTGACGTCAAACTCAGCCTGTGTGTAACGAGCGATTGTGTGGAAGAAAAGAGCTTCCTCAAAGGCTGGCACAAGGGCATTCCCCAGGCTGCCAGTCATCACATGGTAAGGCCAGATGGTGAGGTCATATTTACCATGCGCTTTCAGGCTTTCTGCGTAATGCAGCAAGTGGCGCTGTCCATAATCGGGATCGATCCCCAGGCTTGAGGCAATTTCGACATTAAACTTCCAGCGTCCATTGCGCAGGTCTTCCAGCGAGACCGTTGTGTGCGGTGCGGGGTGATTGCCATGCTCGTCCACCAGGAAGATCGGGTGGAAAATTTGCATGGCGGTGTGAGTATCCAAAGTAGCAAATATGTGCGTGATGTGGGCAAGGTTTCGGTAGATGAATGCGCATAGTCTTTGGTTATCGTGTACTGCGCCTTCACCAGAACGACCACCGACGAACAGCTCATATCCAGGAATGCAAAAACTGTTTTGGATATCGATCCCTAACAGGGCAATCTTAATCCTGTCCTGCGACGCCGGCTGGATATTGTGCTGTTGTGCCCACTGGAGTGCCTGTAATTCACGCTGCTGGTAAGGCACAGGCCAGACCTGTCCGACCCGCGCGGGATCGAAGAAAGGAGGTAGGGGTAGTAAGGCCATATTCCGATTAGTCGTGGGGTTCTACCGGCAGCACTTGCATCCCAGGCAGCTTATCAATCAACTGTTCCGGTTTATGGATCAAAATTGGCAGGTGCTGTGGGCAGATCCAGTGCTGCTGGTTATCGAAGATGAATGGCAGCAATGGAGTGTGCTGGCTGGATTGTTCGCAGTATATGCAAATGGGGGTTGGTTCGGTCATTATTTTCCTCTCGAAGGTGTGGTACGTCGGCTGGTTTTCGGGCGGGGTTTTCGCTGACCACCGCCGCGATAGTCGGGGGCTGTTATGGCAAATAAGGTGCACAGGCGTGTATCTAACAGCCTGCTGCGCAGGTGGGAGTCAAGGTCTTCAATTTGCACCTGAGTCGTAATCACCGTAGGCAACCGGCTGAAATAGCGATAATCGAACAGCTGGTAGAGTTTTTCACGTGCCCAGGGGGTGCTGGATTGAGTTCCCAGCGCGTCCAGGATCAATATTGGTGCGGTTTTATATTCCTCAAAGCGGCGGTCCATGCGGATGCTGCTTTCCGGGTTAAATGTCGACCGCAGCTCATCCAGCATTTCGGGCACGCTGACGAAAATTGGCTGGTCACCTAATTCCTGGCGGTAGTTGCCGATCGCTGCAGCAAGGTGAGTTTTACCACAGCCATGATCGCCAAGGAACATCAACCAACCGCTCGGTCGCTGGGCAAAGTCTTGTGCTTCCTCGTAAGCGCGCATTAAGTTATTTATTTCATCCGCGCTCAGTTTCTCGTTCTTGCGAAAATCAAATTTCTCAAAAGTTAATTCATTGAGAAGCTGCAATGAAGAAAGCTCGTGGTGACCGTGGTCAGTTGCCGGTCGTCGAAAATCGCCCGCCAGGATGGTCACTCGGTTGACCAGTTTCTCGTCCTCAAGCCGCGACCGTATGCGAGGCTCGATCTGGTCCAGGAGCAGATTGGTGGTAATCACTGTAGAAAGGTTATTAATATACCGGTAATTGATGATCTGGAATAGCTTTTCCTGAGCCCAGGGTGTGGCGTTATGTGTGCCGAAATCATCCAGCACTAAAAGGTTCACCCGGCGAATCTCCTCGAAACGTTCCTCGAAAGTCGCCTGGGGGTCATCAAAGGCGAAACGCAGAGAGTCAAGCAAGTCTGGTACGGTAAGAAATAAGGCTGGGACGCCCAGGCTGACAGCAAAATTCGCGATCGCGGCTGCCAGGTGGGTTTTTCCGCAGCCATAACCCCCCATCAGTAACAGCCAGCCGTTTAACGACTGAGCGTACAGTTTGGCAGTGTTATATGCATACTCAACTGATTCCGCCTGGCGCGGCGGTAATCCCATGCTGCCACGCGCCAGGTAGGTTTCGAAAGTTAGCTGGCTGAGCTCTTTCAGCTGGCTGAGCTCAAACAGGTGCTGGTGAATCTGATCGTTGATCTGGCGCATCCGGCACTGGCAAGGCTG
This sequence comes from uncultured Chloroflexia bacterium, assembly GCA_963774935.1. Taxonomy (GTDB): domain Bacteria; phylum Chloroflexota; class Anaerolineae; order Anaerolineales; family UBA4823; genus CAVZGO01. Next base: position 236,373 of record CAVZGO010000002.1, on the reverse strand, counting down.
CACCTTCCCAAATTCAGGATGACCGACCGGTAAATCCTGGCGAAGATAACCGATCCCATGACAAATTGGGCAGTCGGGATCTCCGGGAAGGCTTTTTGGGCGCCGATTAGTGCTCGATGTAGTCGGAGAGTTCACCTTGGATGTACTTTCGGCGAGTTTTCTCAGAGTCTCTTCGATCTTTTTCGTCATGACGTCCTTCTTCCTGCCAGCGTTTCAGAATGGCGGCAATGTAGCGCCAGTTACGGGCATTGTTTTCAACAGCAATTCGGAAGGCTTCCTCAATCCATGCGTCAGGGTAGGTATCTTCCGCTTCGCCCAGGGCTTCAGCAATCATCGGTGTCAGAGGACCAATGTTCGTTTCATACAGTCGATAAATGTTCGGCGGTTCAGGGGCGAGCTCGATCGATGGGTGTTGATTACCCTCTATCCGAAACTCACCGCGTTGGATGGATTGCACTGCTGACCTTCCTTTAGGAGAGTTAAGGAAAAAGAGCAGGTCTTCCCCATCATCCGTTTGGACGGTTGCCGAAAGCAGCACATTTTGGTCCAAAAGGCGTTTTATACCCTCATCTAACTCACCAGGATTACCCAGGCTTTCCATCAGCAGGTGGTCACTCAAAAAATCATCTCGACGAAGGTAGCGGAAAGCTCCTTCCATGCGATCCACGCGCCAGAAAACATACAGGATGATTTTTAATTCACCTAAATGATCCACTTGCGGCAGGATCTCGCTGAAGAAATCCGTCGGGATGGGGGTGAAATGAGTTTTACCACTTTGAAAGCCTTTGAAGGTCATCATCGCCTCGGCTTAGCGGTTTAGATTGACGTTACTCAACGCAGCGTTCTCAAACTTGGCGATGTTACTGCGAAATACCAGGTCAACACTGCCGGTTGGACCATTACGGTGCTTGGCGATCTTGATCTGGGCAAGGTTTTGCCTGAGCGTATCTTTTTCATACATTTCCGGACGGTGGATGAACATGACGATATCCGCATCCTGTTCCAGACTGCCGGATTCGCGCAGATCGGAAAGCTGAGGTTCTTTATCTGTTCGTTGTTCGACGGCGCGTGAGAGCTGGGCGGCAGCCAGGACCGGGACATTCAGCTCACGGGCGAGCACCTTCAGATTACGCGAGATGTAAGAAACTTCTTGTACGCGATTCTCCGCTCTTAAACCACTGGACATTAATTGGAGATAGTCAACGACTACAAGATCAAGGCGGTGTTCCAGGTGCAAACGGCGGCACTTGGTGCGCAGCTGCAGTGGTGTCAGGCTGGGGGTATCATCCAGGAACATGCGTGTGTCGCTGAGCACTTCGACAGCATGCGAGAAAAGCTGCCATTCATCGTCTTCCAGCTTACCTGAGCGCAGGCGCTGCGAGTCGATTTCTGTCTCCTGAGCGATTAGGCGCTGGATGAGCTGTTCATTCGACATTTCTAATGAAAATATTGCCACATGCTTTTTATGGGTCAGGGCTGCATTCTTGGCTGCTGATAACATGAAAGCAGTCTTTCCCATACCAGGACGACCGGCGACAATTAGAAAATCCGATGGCTGCAAACCCTCAAGCGTGCGATCCAGGTCGATAAATCCGGTTGGCACCCCACTGATGCCTGGCTCCCGGCGAGCAAGCAGATCGATGCGATCATAATATTCACTGAGCACCTGCTGGATGGTTTGCAGGTCGCGTGTCAGCCGTCGTTCAGAAACCCCGAATACGGCTTTTTCTGCTTCATCCATGACTGCGTCAACGCCTATTTCTTCCTGGAAGGCAAGCTTGGCAATGTCGTTGGCAGCCTGCAGCATCTTACGCCGGATGGCGGTTCCTTCAACGATTCGTCCATAAGACTCGGCGTGCAGAGATGTTGGAACATTGTTGATCAACGCTGTCAGGTACGCCGGTCCGCCAACTTCGGCAAGCTGTCCCATCTGGTCCAATTCTTCAGACACCGTGAGGAAATCGATCGGCACCCGGCGTTCGTGCAAGCGGTGAAATGACTCCCAAATCCAGCGATGGCGATGGATATAAAAGTCGTCTGACTGCAAGAAGGCAGCTACGTCGTAATATGCCTCGGGATTGATCAAGACGGAGCCAAGGACGGCTTCCTCTGCCTCGCGGCTGCTTGGCACAACCTGTGCGCCGGATGAATAAGCGGTATCTGTGGTCGAATAATCCGTCATTTTATTACCATATAAATGCTTCGAACATGTCCGACGAAAAACCGGGGTGTACCTGCCCATCGGCGTGGTGGACCCCGGTCTCAGGAGCTGAGTGCAGGTTAGTTCTCGTCTTCGCCTTCAGATTCGTCGTTATTCAGGTCGCCTAAATCTAGCCCTTCCAGGAAATCCTTGAATATTGAGAGCCGTTCTTCACCACCTTCAGCGGCATCCAGGTGTCTCAGTGGTCTCTTCGTCATCGCCGGTCAGTTCGGACTTCGGCAGTGCCTTGCGTGGTTTCTCTTCGCCACCAGATTCCTGGATATCCTCCTCAGGTAAGATGCCGGCAGTGTCCATCACCGAACGTGCTACCAGAATTGGAACATGGCTGCGTACGGCGATCGCCAGTGCATCTGAAGGTCGGGCGTCGATATTGATTATATTATCGCTGGTCTCAGCAACGATATTACCATAGAAGGTATCGTCCTTTAAGGCTACCACTTCTACTCGCAGTACCCGAGTGTTGAGTGCAGTCAGGATATTCTTCATCAGGTCATGGGTGAGTGGTCGAGCAACTTCGACTTCTTGCAGTGCGATGGTGATCGATTCCGCCTCATAGACGCCGATCCAGATCGGCAAGTACCGCTCAGCATTTTTCTCGCGCAGGATAACAATGCGCTGTTGAGACATCAAACTTACACGGATGCTATCGATTAGCACCTCTACCATATCAGACATGCTCGGCCTCCATTTTGGATTTGAGTGGGTATATTTTAACATGCCCCTGGTTTCCGTGCAAACATTAACCTCCCGAATGTTAAAAAATTCCGTTGCTCATTTGGTTGAATCCAGTTATAATCTTCAACCTCTTATACCACTTCAGGGTGGTCTGCTGAAGTTTTGACCCGGTGAGCGAGGCATGAAAGCGAACATCTTATGGATTGAGGGCCGTCAGGTTGAAGGACTACCCTATATTGGCGCGTTGCGCGGGCAGGGCTGCACCGTTGAAATCGTCATGACGGGCAGTGAAGCGCTGCGCCGCTTACCGGCGTTCAAACCCGACCTGGTCGTCGTGAATGCTGCCTCCATGCGAACCAGTGGGACACGCATCTGTTCCGCAATTCGAAAACAATCTACGCGATTACCAATTGTAGTCGTTACGGCTGCCAGTCTAAGCTCCCCGAAAGATGAGTGCGCTGACGTCGTCCTTTTACAGCCATTTACTCCCCGCAAACTGCTCAATTGGATCTCCCCCCTTCTGCCATGGGATGATACCGATTCACTGAAACAAGGACCGATCCGGCTCGATCTGGAACGCCGGCGCGTGAGCTGCAATGGCAAAGTAACCCGCCTGACACCCAGCTTAACCAAGTTGCTAAAGCTCCTGGTGGACCATCATGGTGAAGTCGTGGAGCGCGAGGCGCTCTTCCGTGAAGTTTGGAACACAGACTACATCGCCGACACCCGAACTTTAGATGTCCATATTTCCTGGTTGCGACAGGCAATTGAGGAAGATCCACGCCATCCAGCGTATCTAAAAACGATCCGGGGAGTGGGATACCGGTTGGATGTATAACCAGCAAAAAAGTCCGTTCAGGCGGACTTTTTGATTCTGGGTTTAGGAAGCTGAATCTATTCCATCGGTGGCCAATTCCACCAGTGAATATCCTTTATACCTGAAAATCTGCGTGACATCACATCCATAGCCTGGGGATTATTATCCATTAAGATGAAGCGCCTGTCTAATTCCAGGCAGCTTGCTCCAACTGTACCACTACCGGCAAAGAAATCCAGCACCAGGTCGCCAGGGTTGGATGAAGCTCGAATGATGCGGTTGATCACACCCAAAGGCTTTTGGGTCGGGTAGCCGGTTTTTTCCTTGCCGTTCGTTGCAACAATAGTATGCCACCACGTATCTGTGGGCAGTTTACCCCGGGCAGCTTTTTCTTCTCCGACGAGTCCCGGTGCCATGTAGGGGATGCGCTCGATATCGTCAGAATTGAAGGTGAAATGCTTGGGGTCTCGGCTGTACCACAGGATGTTATCGTGTTTGGCCGGCCAGCGCCATTTTGAGCGCCCGCCGTAGTCATAAGCCCAGATAATTTCATTCTGGAAACAATCCCGCCCGAAAATATAGTCGAGCAATACTTTGCAATAATGTACTTCCCGATAATCGATGTGAAAATACAGGCTGCCATGCGGTTTCAGCAGGCGATGCGCGTGGGTCAGGCGTGGTTCAAGAAATGCCAGGTAATCGTCAAACCAATCGTCGTATTGGTGAGTGCCCAGACGGATGGTCTGGTAGCGTTGACCTTGAAAGCCGATACGATCGCCATTCTCAGAGCGAACCGTTTGTATCTGTGTCCGCCCCTGTGATTTGCCGGTGTTAAATGGTGGATCGATATAGATCAAATCTATCGAAGCATCCGCTAAGGATTCCAGGATGGGCAGGTTATCGCCGAAGTAAATAGTGCCGATCATTCGATTGATCATATCAGGTAATGTGCTTTAGATGGTTAATAAATAACCAAAGCACATTGGATCAAGCAGTGCTTTATCCAATGTGCTTTGAGTAGTCAGATGTCAACCTTCGTGTTCTAAATTACGATAGAACAACTGGAGCGGCTATTTTCCAAACTTAGCCTTGAGAATATCTGCAAGCGTTGGCTGGCCAATCTCCTGCAGCTCGTAGCGCACTCGTTGGGTCGGTTTGTCGATCTTGATTACACGTTTAAGATCAATCGGGGTTGCAATAATCACCAGATCGACCTCAGCATTACGGATCGTGTATTCCAGCTCGCGTCTTTGCTGCTCGCTATAACCCATCGCCGGCAGGATTTGTCCGGTGGAAGGATATTTCTCATAGGTCATTTTAATCGAGCCAACTGCAAATGGACGTGGGTCGACGATCTCCTTCGCACCAAACCGGCGAGCTGCAACCCAGCCAGCGCCGTAGGTCATTTCACCATGAGTCAGCGTGGGGCCGTCTTCTACGACCAGCACGCGTTTACCCAGGATGGCTTCGGGGTTATCCACGAACAGGGGCGAAGCAGCTTCGATAAAAACTGCACCCGGATTGACCTTGCGGAGATTCTCACGTACCTGGATGACGCTAGCCGGGTCGGCGGTGTCAACTTTATTGATCACAAACACATCGGCCAAGCGGGAGTTCGTTTCGCCAGGGTGGTAGCTGAGCTCGTGCCCAGGGCGGTGTGGGTCAGCCACGACAATTTGCAAATCTGACACGTAGAACGGAAAGTCGTTGTTGCCGCCATCCCAAAGGATGATATCGACTTCCTGCTCAGCCTGGCGCAGGATTTTCTCGTAATCGACCCCGGCATAGACAATCACGCCATTATCGATGTGCGGTTCGTATTCCTCGCGCTCTTCTATGGTGCAGTTTTGGTCATCCAGGTCTGCATAGGTGGCGAAACGCTGCACGACCTGCTTCTTCAAGTCGCCGTAGGGCATCGGATGGCGGATCGCAGCGACTTTGTATCCCATATCCCTGAGGATCAATGATACTCGCCGCGTTGTTTGGCTCTTGCCTGACCCTGTCCGCACCGCGCAGATGGATACGACCGGCTTGGAGGATTTGATCTGGGTGGTATTGGGTCCCATGAGGCGAAAATCTGCGCCTGCTGCCAGTACCTGTGAGGCTTTGTGCATCACGAACTCGTGCGGCACATCGCTGTAGGCAAAGATCACCTGGTCAATATGATGCTCTCGAATAAGCTGCTCGAGATCACTCTCTGCCATGATGGGAATACCTTCCGGATAGAGCTCGCCAGCCAGCTCAGATGGGTAGGTTCGTCCTTCGATATCCGGAATTTGGGTCGCAGTGAATGCAACGATCTGGTAGTTCGGGTTATCGCGGAAATAGGTGTTGAAGTTGTGGAAGTCACGCCCAGCGGCGCCCATGATGATTGTGCGGACGGGTGTCATAGTTCTCCTTGGTTCTTAATATAATTTCCTGAAAACCTGAGGTTCATCAGGGTGGTTGACTACATTACTTCCGGGGGAGTAATGCCTAATAACATCAATGTATTTGCCACTGCCTGGCGTGCTGCCGCGGTAAGCCGCAAGCGAAAGCTGCGCACGGCTGGCTCAGCGCGCAGAACCGGGCAGGTGTTATAAAAATCAGCGAAATCTTTTGCCAGCTCCCAGGCAAGGGTTGTTAATAATAAAGGCTTCAGCTCAGCCGCGGCTCTCACCACCTCACCTGGCAGGCGCGAAATTCGATCAATCAACTGGATTTCAGATGGCTCCAGTTGATGCAGCGGTTTGATAGAGCTGTTGAAGGCATCATCCAGCCAACCCTCTTCCTCAGCTTTACGCAGGATGCTGTTGGCGCGCACATGTGCATATTGAATGTATGGCGCTGCCTGACCGTTAAAATCTAGCGCAGTTTCCCAATCGAATGTGACGGTTTTGGTGTTGTCACGTGAGAGCATGGTGTAGCGCAAACTACCCAATCCTACGGCCTGCGCTACTTCCTGCTGAGTTTGTGAGTCCAGCGATGCATTTTTCTGCTGAACGATGTCCAGGGCACGTGCTGTGGCTTCACGGATCAGATCTTCCAATAAAACGACTGTGCCCTCGCGAGAAGCCATCACGACGTTACCGGGCAGGCTGACCAGCTCATAAGGCACGTGCTGGCAGCGATCTGCCCACGGATAACCGGCAATTTCAAGAGTTTTGAATACTTGCTGAAAGTGCAGCGACTGGCGTACATCCACCACATAGATCGATTTGACCATGTCCGGATAATCACGGAACTTATGAATCGCCAGGGCAAGATCTTCAGTGGCGTACAGAGCGGTGTTGTCGGAGCGTTGTACCACGAGCACACGGTATTTTTCTTTGGTCAGTCCCAGAAGTTCGTCGATCTTGACGATCACGGGTCCTACCGGGCGCTCGTCTTGAGCAATGCCGCGCTCGATCAGGCTCTGCACGACCAATTTACCTGGGTGTTCTTCCTCGCTGTTGAAGTAATATCGATCAAAATGAATATTCAGTACCCGGTACATTTCAGTGAAGCCATCCAGCGACCACTGGCGGGTCTCCTGCCAGAGTGCGACAACATCTGGATCACGCCTGTCCCAGCGTGCGTACAAAGCGCGTACTTCAGCTTCGAGATCGGGATTCTCCTCAAGCCGGCGGTTCGCCTCAGCGTACATGTCGCCCATCCAGCGGGTCACATCCTTACCAGGGCGCTCACCCGGGTGGTGCTTCATGTAATTCCACAGCCACTTGATCACGTGAAGCCCGATATCCCCAGGATAGTTCGCACGAATGACCTCATATCCGGCTGCCTCGAGCATGCGGCATAATGTATCACCCAGAATGGCGCTGCGCAGGTGACCAACGTGGAATGCTTTGTGCGTGTTCGGCTGAGAAAATTCCACCATCACAAGCACGTTGCGCGGTTCTGCCTGTCCAAAATCTGCCCCCCGCTTGACTACTTCGTCTACCACTCGAGCAGAAAATTCTTCTGTCGAGAAATATAGGTTCAGGTAGCCCTTAACCGCTTCGATGCGAGCAAAACCGCCTGGAGTGCCCAACTCCAGAGCAGTGAAACTGGCAATCTCCTGGGCGCGTTGCGAAACCGGCGGTCGTTGCTGGCTGGAGGATGGTAATTGACGTGCCTCCAGCGCAGCTAACTGGAAGAAGGAGGTTGAAATACCCCATTCCCCAGAGAAAGGTATTGGCGTCCATAGAATGGTCTCCGGTTCGGGTAACCCATGAGCGGCGCAGATGCGCCGGATATGCTTTTCGACCCCTTGTTGTTCTGCTTCAAACATACAGTTGTTACCTGGCGCCTTATACAGCGAGATTGTCCGTCAAATTATACATCATAGAGCGCATGACGATCAAAAAACCGCCTGAACCGGCGGTTCTTTGATCGAATTTTTCATTGTTACACACCTGGCAGTTATGATTTGGTGCACAGCCAGGTGGGGTTGGAAATTGTTAAGCTGCTTGTTTTTCGAGCGCGTTGAGGCGCTTCATCAGCCGGCTCTTACGCCGTGCGGCGTTGTTTCTGTGCAGAACACCCTTCTCTGCAGCATGGTCCAGCTCGCTGATTGCTACCTGGGTTGCCAGGCGTGCTTCATCCAGATTCCCGCCATCCAGGGCAGTGCGGGCTCTCTTTACATAAGTGCGGGCACGTCCGCTGAAGACGCGGTTGCGCAAACGGCGTTTTTCATTCTGGCGATTGCGCTTGATTTGAGACTTGATATTTGCCAACTCGATCCTCCAAAAATAATGACAAACCACGTGTCGCTGGCTGCGGGAAGACGCCTCCACCAACACAACACAAGGGTATACAAATTACGGGCAGCGACTGGGAATTTTACTCGACAGGGAGAATTTTGTCTAGGATGAGATATCGAGTTTCGAGGATAAGTCTTGGTCCGAGATTCGGTATCGAGATTCACCTATTGACCGCGCTGAATTGCCGGAATATAATACATGTGATAAATTTCTCAGGTCCACAGCATCTGCTGTGCTGGCCTGAATCGCCTTCGGGGCAGGGTGAGCGTTTAAGGGATTTATTCCGTAAGGATTAATCCATAACGCAATTCCCGATCGGTGGTATAGCCCACGAGTGGTCTGGTGAACCTCACATACCAGACGTACAGATCCGGTGAAACTCCGGAGCCGACGGTATAGTCCGGATGGAAGAAGGTTTATACCCACCGGTTCCACGCGCCTGATGTGCGCGCCTGGTCAAACTCACAGTGGGTGTAAAGCTGGTAACCCATAAATCCCGGAGCGATATCGCCCACGGGATTTTTTATTCTGTGGTGAGCGAGTGCAGAAATGATCTTTTGAGTGAATTGGGGTAGGTGTGGCAGAAAGGCAAAGTCAAACGAGTGATACTCTTCGCCAGAACCTTGGGTGGTTGTCCCGTCGCAGGTTTGGCTTATTCATCCTGGCGATAATTATCTTTGTGATGATTTGGGAGCTGATCACCAGGCTGACCAATATTCCCGCATTTATCCTGCCCTCACCAGGACAGGTGTGGGATCGTTTCGTCCAGGTTGTGCAAGATGGCACCTTGTTCCGCCATATCAGTGTGACAATGCTTGAGGTGGGGATAGGGCTCTCGATTGGTGTCGTTTTCGCCACCACATTAGGATATTTGCTGGCAAAATCAGCTTTATTCGACCGCTTGCTCTCTCCATTTGTGGTTGCCAGCCAGGCAGTGCCCATCGTTGCTATCGCGCCCCTGCTGGTGTTATGGTTTGGACCGGGGATGACATCCAAGGTGCTTGTCACAGCGTTGACCGTATTCTTTCCCGTATTGATTAACACGGTCGTTGGCATACGCGGTGTACCGGATGAATTGCGGGATTTGATGCGGTCGCTGCTGGCGACTCACTGGCAAACCATTCGCCATCTGGAAGTGCCAGCCGCGCTGCCGGTGTTCCTTGGCGGGTTGCGCATCGGCGCAACGCTGGCGGTCATCGGAGCGGTGGTCGGCGAGTTTGTTGGCGCGGATCGCGGCTTAGGTTTCCTGGTTAATCTTGGACGCGGCCAGTATGACACAGCTTTAGTCCTGGTCGCCGTGTTCACGCTGGTTTTTTTAGCATTATCCTTGTATGGTCTGGTGGTGCTGGCGGAATCTCGCCTGTTAGCCTGGCGCCAGCGACCCGAAGATACGATGAAAGGTTAGGAGTTTTACGATGAAGAAATGGATATTGACAATCTTGATCGCATTATTGTTGCTCGCTGGCTGCGGTCAATCTGAACAGACCAGTGAGACCGAACCCCAACCAGAGCTTTTGAAGATCAGGCTGCCGATGGGATATATTCCCAGCATACAATATGCGCCTTTTTATGTTGCAGCGGACAAAAATTACTTTAAAGAAGCCGGGATTGAAATCGAGTTCGATTATAAACCGGAGACAGACGGTGTCGCATTGGTGGGCGCTGGAGAATTACCATTTGCGATAGTCTCCGGTGAGCAGGTGCTGCTGGCGCGTGCCCAGGAGCTGCCGGTGGTAAACGTCATGGGCTGGTGGAAGGATTATCCCGTCTCGATCATCTCCTTGAAAGATCGGGGAATTAACAGTCCTGAGGATTTGAAAGGCAAGCGAATTGGCTTGCCAGGGCCGTATGGCGCCAGCTATGTTGGTCTGCGAGCATTCCTGAACGCGGTAGGATTGTCTGAGAGCGATGTGACCCTCGACTCGATTGGCTTTAACCAGGTGGAAGCGCTGGTGAGCGGACAAGAAGATGCCGTCGTGGTTTACGCCAATAACGAACCTGTGCAGCTCCGCTCGCGTGGCTACGAGCTGACCGAGTTCCTTGTGCGCGATTATGCCACCTTAGCATCGAATGGCATCATTACCAGTGAAAAAATGATCGCAGAGAATCCTGATCTGGTCGGTCGATTTGTGCGCGCTGTCCTGCGTGGCTTGAAGGATGTCATCGCGGATCCTAACGAAGCGTACGAAATCAGCAAGATTTACGTGGATGGGTTGGCTCAGCAAGATCAGGCAGTGCAGATGGACATCCTGAACACATCGATCGCCTTATGGCAGTCGAATCCACTGGGTTTCTCGCGTCCTGAAGCCTGGGAAAATATGATGCAAGTATTATTAGATATGGAGCTGCTCTCTGCTCCTTTGGACCTGAACAAGGCTTTTAAGAACAATTTTGTTCAATAACTGCTTAAATGGAATGCTGGTTCAGATATTCATGCAAAATAAATTAACGGCTGGTAATTGATGGTTGACATGGTAGAGGCTCAGGAACTACTCATCCCTGGAAGTGAAGTGGGTGATAAAATCCCCGTGATCGAAGCCCGCGACCTGCGTGCCGTATTTCCAAACGGTAATGGAGGCTTGCGAGCTCTAGAGCTAGTCTCTTTTACAATTTGCCCCCAGGAGTTCGTATGCATCTTGGGACCATCTGGCAGCGGAAAAAGCACGCTGTTGCGCATCCTGGCTGGCTTGCTAAAGCCCACCAGCGGCGAGGTGATTATTCAAGGCGAGCCTGTCAATGGCCCCCGGCATGGCATGGGTATTATCTTTCAGAGATCCAACCTGATGCCCTGGCGGACAGTGCTGCAAAATATCATCCTGCCATTGGAGCTGATGGGCGTACCGCAAGGTCAGGCGTTGGAGAAAGCGCAAGAGCTGGTAGAGCTGGTCGGGTTGCAGGGATTTGAGCACGTCTTGCCGCGCGATTTATCTGGTGGAATGGCTCAACGCGTTTCAATTGCGCGTTCATTGATACATGACCCAGACGTACTGCTGCTAGATGAGCCGTTTGGGGCTCTGGATGCTCTGACACGCGAGCGCATGGGCTCAGAGCTGCTGCGCATCTGGCAATGGCGACGCAAGACGGTGGTGATGGTTACCCACTCCATCTCAGAAGCGCTTTTCCTTGCTGATCGAGTGCTGGTGCTTTCACAACGACCTGGTCAGCTTCGCCTGGATTTGACGGTCAGCCTGGAGCGTCCACGCGAGGAGAATATACGCTATACGCCAGAGTTCGGTCTGCTGGCTCGCCAGCTCAGATCTGCAATTGGCGACAGCATGGCTTGATAAATTATCTTAGTCGGTGTAGATTCGTTTTGGATACTACGACATTAATCGTTTGGAGAAAATAGGCAATGCGTCGTAAGCTACTCTTTCTACTGTTAATCCTTCTATTATTTGTTATGCCCTTGTCTGCCAATGCTCAGGAACAACCATGGACATTACCAGCGGTGGAGGTTGATCTGTGGCCAGAGTATGATAATCCCGGCATACTGGTCATCTACCGCATTACCCTGCCTGCGAATTTCTCGCTGCCTGGTGAATTCAAGCTGCGCATCCCGGCAGCGGTAGGTGCACCGAACGCGGTGGCAGCGCGCCAGCCGGATGGCTCACTGGTGAACCTGACTTATGACCAGCAGCGAGCGGGAGAGTGGAATACCCTGACCATGACTGCCACTGCATCCGATTTGCAGGTAGAGTATTATGATCCGGGCTTACAGAAGAGCGGCGAACAGCGCAGCTTTACCTACGCCTGGCCAGGCGACTACCCGGTACAGAATTTTTCTGTGCAGGTACAGCAGCCTATTGGCGCCAGCGAGATGGACCTGCCGGCGCAATTTGGCAGCGGAGCCGCTGGCAGCGATGGGCTTTCATATTACACCGCAGAAATTGGAGCGCTGGACGAAGGCCAGGAGATGGATGTGCCCATCGTATACCTCAAGGCTGATGATAAGCTCAGCAGCTCCAGCCTATCCGTCACTCCTGTCCAACCGGTGCGGAAGAATTTTGTGCTGCCTTCCTGGCTGGTGCCAACGCTGCTGGTACTGGTCGCATTAGCTCTAATCGGCGTCGGTTTGCTGCTTTACTGGCGGACAGGAAAGCGCGCCCCGGTAGGTGATACCCGATCAGGGGCACAACGCCATCGACCCGCGAGCGTTACGCCTGCTCAAGGACATCCAGGAGACGTTTATTGCTACCAATGTGGAAAACGCGCAGCACCTGGCGATGCTTTCTGCCGCACTTGTGGCACAAGATTGCGGAAATAAATAGAAAATAAAAGAGCGGTGCAATCGCACCGCTCTTTTATTTTTAACAGAACTTTCTGAACCAGAGATTACGGAGTCTCTGGGGCTATGGGTTGTTCGGGAACTGCACCTGCGACTACTTCAGCGCGCACGAGCTTGCTGACGTCACCGCCCAGGTCTTTGATGCTATCGTAGAGAAGCTGGTTGGCGTAGGTGAAGTTGTGCGTAAAAGCTCCAGGATCCTTTGAAACCCACTGGTAGTTGTAGGCAGCCTTGAGCAGTTTGGCAGTAAATGAGTAGCCATTTGCGCGGTCAGCCTCGTCAGGATCCACCTTACCGTTCCCATTGGTATCCTTCAGGAAGTATGGATAGGTATGGGCATCGTAGACGATGGGGCTCTTGGCAGTATTCTTGGCGTAATTGCTGATCGCCGTCCACAGGGCTTCCTGCATGCCTTCAATTTCACCTGCAAACCCTTCGGTGGTGTTGCCATCGCCATCGTAATCGACAGTATCACCTGGCTTGCGGATTTCTTCGATGCTCTTGATGCCAGCATGGCAGGTGCTGCAGCTCGTGGTATCCAGCTCCAGCGTGTGTGCGTCGTGGCAGTTGGTGCAGTCGAGGCCGGTAGCTGGGGGCACTGCGGGATGCATTGTGCGACCGCTGTACTTCTGCTCGTCATACTCATAACCACCCTGGACTTCAGTACCCAGGAGTGTGGCACCAGCGGCATAGTAATGCGGGTTGGTGAAGCTCAGGTTGGGTTTGTTATCCTTGTCAACCGAGATCTTATCAACCGCTTTATCGGCGCCTGCGGCAACGATGGCAGCATCAACCGTGCTCTTGGATTGGCGACCCTGATGGCAGTTCAAGCACAGGTTGCCGTCAGCGTTGGCAAACCAGGCAGACTTGCCGCTCGGGAATTTCACCGAGGCAGAGAAGTAGCGTGCCGGGAATCCAGCTTCCTCATCGTGGCAGGTGGCACACATCAGACCATTGGAGACCGGCTGCGCCAGGGAGGACAGGGCTTTGTTAGTCGCAGCTGGTTGAAATCGTCGCGCCTGGATTGGCGAAGATCTGCGGCAGACCGCCAGCACTGTGGCATTTTGCACAGCTTGCGGGTACTTCACCTTCAGCATCCCAATCACGGAAAGCCATCGATGTACCATCAAAGTGGCCGTAGTCCACGCGATTCATCTTGCTAAGGTCTGTCTTGGTCTTCAGGTCTTCGGCAGCATTCAGGTCCTCGATTGAATCGTAAACCAGCTCGATGACATACTTGGGACCATGGGCATACTGTCCGGTGTCCTTGATCGAGAACTGGTAGTTGTAGGCAGCTTTGAGCAAGCGCGGGGTCCAATTGGGGTATGCTTTGCCATCCGCGCCTGAGAAGTAAGGGTAGACGTTGGCGATCGTACTTGATTTCAGCGCCAGCTACTTCCTTGGCGTAAGCCTGGATGGATTTCAACAGGGATTCCTGCAGTCCGGTGATCTCGCCGAGGATGGGTTCATCGGTCTTGCCATCACCATCGTAATCCTTGGCGGAGGTGAACTCACGGATCTTAGGCAGGTCAGCAGCCGATTTCACCTGCTCGCCATGGCAGATCTGGCAGGTTTCAACCAGTACTTCCCCGGTGTGCGGATCATGGCATTCGATGCAGGTGTCAGCCATGTCTACATGCGAGTTCTTGAAGTCATACGATTTACCTGCATACTGGTAGCCAACTTGAGCCTGACCGCCATAAAGCGTGGCAGCCGCGGCGCGGTAATGCACGTTGATGAAGCTAAGCCCAGATTCTGTGCCATCAGCATTCTTGATCTTGGCAGGTACCTTGTCTGCAGCAGCGACATCTGATGCTTTGAACTGCTCCAGACGGTCATTCACTGACTTCATAGATGCATTGCCTGAGTGGCAGACCATGCAGCGCGCTTCGCTACCCAGCCCGGTGACGGTTACGCCAGACGGGAAGGTAACCTCGGTCAGTGCGGAGGCAGCCGGATTGTGGCAGGCTTCGCAGGTGACTACCTGACCAGTCGGCTGGGCTTTGTCAACCTTGCCCGCTTCTGATCCATCCGCACCCAGGTAATCAAGGTAGCCCGTGGTGGAGTGGCATTTGGCACAGGAAGTGGGGATTTCCTTCGGGTCATCTTCATCCCAATGGATAAAGGCTTCTGCTTCTGCATCTGCATGTGGACCTTCTTCCCATTCCGTCTAGGTAAGGTACACCTGGTCCGGTTGGGACTGGGGCTGGGGGTTGGTCCTGTGCCTGTGCCATTCCTGCGCCGAACGCTACCAGCACAGTCACTGCCAGGAGCACAAAACCGGTAATTATGATGTATTTTGCTTTCATATACATTCTCCTCTTCACTAGCTATAGGTGTTGGGGAATTTTCATTTTACGAGTTAATCGAATAGATATTTTATTTTCGGCAAATGTCTCCTTCCAGATATAAAAGATAATGCCTGTTAATCAAAGGAAGCGCCAAGTTGGCAGACCGGCGGTTCCCCTATGCTTGAGCGCCAGGGGTGGCGCTCACTTCTCTAGGCTTAACGAATTATAATACACATGTGAGAATTAGATTAGTGGCAAATGTCATCTAATGACATGACAATAGTTTGATTGTAATGAATGATTAAAGTGTACGGCGGCAGACTGCCATCTGCCGCCATTCATTATCTCTAGTACCTAGAGAAGAGTTAGTAAATTGGATTATCTTTACTTACTAATCTTACTTTCTGCCTGCGTATTGCTCTTTCGGACGAAAAGGAAGATGGTCAAAAGAACGATTTGCCCAATAACCATCCCGGCTAATTCTGGCCAGCGAGCAGCAAACTCAACAATGAATCCACGACCGCCTGTAGAGATATCGCGGCTCAACGTGGCGATCGAAGTCGATATTTGGGTCAGGTGCTCAGTGGTGAAGGCTAAGAGTGACAACGCCAGGGCGGTTAACGGAACCGCCAGGATCATTGTCCATACAACTGCGGTGATCTGAACCTTACGCATAATACTGCTCCTCTCCGAACCGATTATTGGGTCAGTTTCAGTATAGCAGCTAGGCGTCTACGGATCAATTGGCTGTTGACAGTATTTTTACTAGGGAGAATGCACTAATTAAGGTTTGATGAGGCCTTTTCGAATGGCATACTTGACCAGCTCGCTGCGGCTGTGCAGTCCCAGCTTGCCCATCAGGTTTTCACGGTGCCGTGCGACGGTATGTTTGCTTATTGAGAGCGTCTCTGCGATCTCGTCATTTGTATCACCCCTGGCTAATGCGACCAATATTTCCCGTTCACGTGGGGTCAGGTCATCCATTGCTTCCTTTGATGCTGGCTCTTCATCCACATGGCTGAGAAAATCATTGACCAGCAGCCTGGCGAGATAAGGATAGATATACACGTCACCATTATTCACCATGTGTATGGCTGTAATCAGGTCTTCTGGCGCTGCCCGCTTGGGTACATACCCAGCCGCGCCGGCTTGCAGCATCTCAAAGAAGAATTGCTCATCTTCATGAATGGTCAAGGCGATTATTTTTGACGGTAATCCAGCTTCCAATATCATTCGAGTGACCTGAATGCCAGACATATCGGGCAAGGTGATATCCATCAAGATTACATCAGGAAGATATTGCTTCGTCATTTCCAGCGCTTGCTGGCCTGAGCTGGCTTCAGCGACGATCACAAGATCGCTCTGATTTTCGAGCAGCATGCGCAGTCCACTGCGCACGACCTCATGATCGTCAACCAGTAGAAGGTTAATCCTGGGTTTGGCTGTTTTCTGCATACTGAAAAATAACCTCCACAGTCGTGCCTTGCCCTGGGGTAGAGAGTACCTGGCAATTACCACCGATGAGGTTTGCCCGTTCGATCATCCCCAGAACACCCAGGCAGTTGAACTCATAACCAGCTAATACAGCCGCCACATCGAACCCTCGACCATTGTCTTGTACCAGGACCTTTGCATTCCCGTTGCTCGCCTCGAATTGGATATAAACCTGGGAAGCCTGGGCGTGGCGAAGCACGTTGGTGATGGCTTCTTGCACGATGCGAAAGATGGCCAGGCGGGTCTCAGCCTCTACAGAATCATCTTGAAACGAGCCTGATATTTCGATTTTCAGTGGGTTATATTTTTGGATTTCCTGGGCGTACCACCTCAAAGCAGGGACTAAACCCAGCTCATCAAGCTGGGGTGGGTGTAAACCAGACACCATCCGCTGTAAATCTGTGATGCCGTCCGAGGCGACTTTCTGGAGCTGGTGGGCTTGCTCCACAGCTCTTTGGGGGTTGCCTGGGATGGTTTGTACCAGGCCGGAGAGACCCAGGCCGAGGGCGGTCAGAGTTTGTCCGGTCTCGTCGTGCAATTCACGAGCGATGCGCTGGCGTTCTTTCTCCTGAGCGTCGACGGTCCGGTGCAGCAGCTCGGCGCGCATTGCCTGGACTCGCTTCTGTTCTGCAACTTGGGCTTCACTAAGCTGTTTTATTCGCTGCCGGTTTTCGATATCGAAGGCGCGGAGCGAATGAGTGATAAAGATAGCACTGATGATTGCCATCAAAGCGCGGAAACCCTGGATTGGGAAGCCCAGCCAGCGCAGGAAAGCCTCTGAATTTAAGTACGTTGACGGAAATAGAGCACTCGGCGATACAAACAACTGGCCAATGCCTCCATAAAGCGCGAAGGCAGCCGCGGCAATAAACAGGTCGATCCCAAAGCGTTTCATCCCGCTTCTGGTGAATTCACGCCCTTGCAGAACCAATCCCCAGGCGGTGAGTGCCGCACCTGGAATCGCCAAGGCATAGCGTGTGTATACATCCGCACTGATTAACTGGGCTCGAGTAGGAACTGGAGTATCCAGTATCAGCACCAAACCAAACGCCCATAACGCCGCCACGACTGCCAGCATACTGTAATACAGCCGTTTGTGTCCGGGACCCAGGATCAGGCGCCCGCCAAAGGCAATTAACATCATGAACGATGCCCCAAGTAGCGCCAGGCGCAGGTAATACACCCAATCGGATTCAACTTTCCCGGTCATGTGGGATTGGATGAGCAGACCCATCTCGAACCACTCGTGCGATCCATGGATCAGCCCGAAAAAAGCCAGCGGTTTCAGGGCATCCGCAAAGTCTAACTCAGTCGAGTGGCTGATTTCAAGTAAAACGGCCAGACCCATCGAATAGAAGGCCAGGCCGTAAAAGAAAAAAACACCGATGATGTTATTCGAGAAAAAATCTGCCATCTTTCAATTTAGAGCGTTTAATTCTCCGGCGCACCTGCATTGATCCAATCGATGACCTGTTGTAATTCTTCGGGAGTGAGCTGACCAGGATGATTGCCTGCTTTCTGGATCTGCACCACCATACTGGCATCAGCATTCCCTGGTACGATGCCAGGGCCACTGTTACCGCCCGCCAGTGCCTCCTGGTAAGTTGCCAGTGATAAACCACCAACTTTGGTAACCCCGTGACAGGTGCTGCAGCGGTTTTTAAACAGAGCAGAGTATTTACCGTCCCAGCTCTCAGGATTTACACCTTCGGCAACGGTCGCTTCGGGTCCGGTTGTTGGCGTCGGTCGCGGTGTTGGTGTAACTGGTACGTAAACCTCAACATTCTCGGCAGGAGGGATAGTGGTAATCGCGGTGTCTTCGATTGTGATGAAGGCGATCAATCCCAGGCTGAACAGCACAGCTATGATGGCTGCCACGGGATAAAATTTCTTCTGCCGGTTGCGAATCACCTCGGGCTGTGGTCTCTGGTAATTCTCCCCACTCTCAATCTGAGCCAGCTCAGCAGGGTGCTCGTGCGCCATTTCTTTGTGGCTTAAGTAGCCGTTGAACATACTTTTATTGAAATGCCGCAGGTGGACATGGTAAAAATGCCAGATGATAATCGCCATGACGGCTAAAATCGCCTCGCCACCGTGGGCTGCCTTGGCAGCCGGGATGGATTGACCGCTTAGAAATCTGGTGGTGGCGATGGGATTCCACATCATAAAGCCTGTGATCGCCATGATTATCGTACCCCATACAACGGCTAAATATTCTACTTTTTCAGCGTAAGAATATCGCCCGTAATAAGCTTTATGCTTGCGCAATCCGAAGTAGTACATAATATCGGTGTACAGATGTTTGAAATCTTCAATCAACGGCACCATGGTCAGCGGTGTCCGTAAGACGTAGATGCGGTAGAGCACACTGATGACATGATAGATAGAAACGATCATCATCACGACTGCAAAGAAGTGATGGATCAGTCGAGTTGTCTCTATCCCGCCCAGTGCGTTTATGATGTACTGGCTGACATAAGACTGTGAAAATTTCTGGATCAAGCCTGTCAAGCCGAGGATCGAAAACGAAACCAAGAAGGCGATATGCTCTATGCGCTGGAATAGATCGAAACGCAGGTAGTATTTTGCAGATACTTCAGGTTTTTCTTGTGCTGCCATTTCGTGAATCTCATTCGAAGGCGCTTCGGTCTGCGGTGGATTAGCCATGATCGACCTCCTCACCTGGATTTTCTTCGTTCTCGCCATCTGGAGAATGTGTGCTTGCTTCTTCCTCATCCGGAGACGGTTGGTCTGTCTGTTCAGGCGCTTCCATTTCCTCTGTAACTATTTCCGGGATGATGGCTTCTTCGACCGGGGTTGGTTCTTCTGCAACAAGTTCCGTTTGTTCGCTAACAAATCCGGACGATGCGTTCTCTTCAGCACCAGAAGGTTCCACCGCAGTTTCTTCAGCTCCTCCTTCGCCAGCGTGTGGGGGGCTTGCCTGCGAAATTTCCAATTGTAAAGATTTTCGCCTTCTGCTTCTATTGATGGTGCTGCGAGTGAAATCCATAACCACCAGTAAGATCATCCCTCCCAGGACTGTCGGGATGAAGATTTTATAAAAGAGGTCGACGTAGTAGACGACGGGGTATTTATCAGGGGAGGGGATATAATGCGACAGCCAGGCAGTGGGAAAATTTTCCTGTGCGTCCGGGTGGCACTTCTGGCAGGTGGCAAGCAGGTTTTCCTGTACCTGTAATCCTTTTTCCGGATCATCTGCGCGCTTAATGTTATGAACCCCATGACAATCGTAGCATACCGGCTTGTTTGTTTCGGCATCCGGGGATTGTTTCTCAAAAATCGTCACGGTAGTGCCGTGAAAATCGGCTACATAAGTGGTCAGCACATCCGTCGAAACGCCATACTTTGCCATGCGCGCTGGGTCAGCGTGGCAGTCCGCACACATCTGGGGTGAAGCCAGGCGGAATTCGTTCGAGTTGGGATCCTGGATTTCATGCGACCCATGACAATCGATGCAGGTGGGTACGTCTGGATTATTTTCCTCTGTCAGCGCTTTACCGTGCACACTGGTCAGGTATTGCTGGTAGATGGCATTATGGCATTGCGCACATGTTTGCGGGATGACCGTTCTGGCTTCCGGCAGGGTTTCGAGAGTCGCGTTATCCACCCAATCCTGGACTGCATGCGCAGTGTGACAGTCGGAGCAAACTGCTGCTGCGGTGTTTCCCTCTTGTTGCGCTTGATCATGAACGCTGTTCAATGTCTTCTCTTTTTGTGAGGCATGGCAGCGCTGGCATACGGCATTCAACTGCAGGGTGACATCACGGCGGTTGGTCGCAGTGAAAGGTGGGTGAGCATATTCTCCCACATCCGTGTGGCATTGGGCGCACGCGATGCCTGTGAGCCCGTGGATGGAGGTAGCATGTGCCTGTGGATCGACATAAAGGTCCAGAGTGCTGCCGTCTTCCAGCGTTAACGTCTGGCCTGGTTGGCCGTGGCAGCCCAGGCAGGTTTCATCAGCAATGGACAGATTGGAAAGTGTCGGAGTCACCTGGGCAAGAGGTGCCGCAGAGCCTGCTTGCAGGCCAGCCATGAGAGCGAACAGGATCACCAGCAGACAAAGCAACAGAAGCGCGAGGGGCAGCCGTTTCATTTTGAACCCTCACCTGGTAGCTCTGCGTCTTCGCCGGTAAGCCGCTCAAATTCCTGCGAATGGTAGGTTCGCATGTCATTTTCACTCATTTTGCCAGAAAAAATACTCAAGTTGAGACGCTGGAAGTGGACATGGTAAAAGTGCCAGATGACAACGAAAATCGCAGCTACAATGGCTTCAGTACTGTGAGCCAGTATAGCTGCCGGTATAATTCCACCTGGAAGCCAGCGAGTGATCGCTTCTGGGTACAGCAGGATGATCCCGGAAAGTATCATGATGCCAACGCTGAAGAATAGAAACCAGTAGGTAATTTTTTCTTCAAAGCTGTACTTGCCATACTTCGGAACATCCTTGCGCAGGAAGAGCAGGTAAGCAATCATTTTGCCTGCATCTCGCAAATCTTGCATGCTGACAAACATATCGCCTGGCATCTTTCGGCGGGCTAACAGGTAGATGGCATTGCCAAGATGGTAAATCACCAATAGGATCAGCACGATCGCAGCAATGTGATGAATGGTCTGCAGCAATTCAAGTCGTTCAGGCGTTGCCAGGATCTGCTGGCTCCACGTGGTGGTGCGGTATTTTTGCGGTAAGCCGGTTAGAAGCAATGTGGTGAAGCTCAACAAAAGCGCCCAATGCTCCACCAGTTGGCGGCGTCGAAAGCGTTCGAAAATTCTGACTGTCCGTACGACTTGCCTCTCGGGGGTGGTGGCGACCAACTCCTCACTCATTTCAGGCTCCTCTTGACCCGGTTAACAGTGGCACGCAGGATTTGTAAAAACACATAGATCCCTGCAGCCCAGAGTACAACCGGAGTAAGCGTTGTGTAAAACAAATTTACATAGAAAAGCCAGGGGGTTTTCTCCAGGCTGATCTCGTTATGGCCTGTCCAGGAGCTTGTCCAGTTCGGTCCGACACCCGGGTGGCATTTCTGGCAGGTTGCCAGCAGGTTGTCAGGATGTACATCTGAATTTGGATCATCGGCTGGCAGGATGTTGTGAGTTCCATGGCAGTCTGTACACAGCGCACTTTCGTGTTGAATGGTTGGCCAGTTCGTTTTGTAAACAGAAACGTCCACACCATGCCAGGAGAGGTTATACAGGTTATAAACATCCGCCGATAAGCCATATTTCGCCATCAACTCCTCATTGGCATGGCAGCCAGCACACATTTCAGGACTATCAATGCGGAACTGCTCGGTGCGAGGATCCTGGATGTTGTGTACACCATGGCAATCGGTGCAAACGGGTACATCGGGATTGTCCTCCCCGATCAGGACGGAGCCATGAATGCTTTCCTTATACTGGTTGTAAACCTCAGTATGGCAGGTGGAACAGGTCGTGGAAATTTGAGAGCGCGGCTGGTTTGGTGATTGGATGTAGTGGGAACCATGGCAGTCAGTACAAACCGGTGCATTCGGGTTGGTCTCGGAGACTTGAGCGTGCATGCTGTCCTGCGTCTTGTCATAGATCGTGGAGTGGCATTTTTTACAGGACAGGTAATAAGAGCGTGATAATTCGCGCCGGGTTTGGTATTCAATTGCAGGATGTGGGTAGCTAGTGATGTTTGTGTGGCATGCCTGGCACTCAATGCCCAGGGGACTGTGTACTGAATCATGCAATTTGTCTGGGGAGATATAAAGCGAAAGGACTTCACCACTTGGCAGTGTCATCTCTAACCCCGGGTCATTATGACAGCTCAAGCAGGATGCTTCGGTATTTTGGATTGGCTCCTGTGCGCTGGCTGAGCCAGCAATGATAAACGCGAATGCCAGGATTACCAGTGACCCGAAGATCAATCGCACCATTTGAGATCGATGGAAGGATCTAGCCATGGACCAGACCTCCATTTCCTTTCGTGTCATTTTCGCTCTCACTATCATCCCAATCCTTTGGCGGGGGCGGAGGACTTTTTATAAATCCAAAGCGCTTTAGTAGATAGGAAATACCAAGCATAATACCCAACGGGACCAGGCAGCGTAATCCATAGAACAGTATTACATAAATTGGATTCAAATCAGCCGTATCCATTGTTTGCTCCTAGTGTTAGAGCTTCTTACTTCAAGTTGCCAGACTGGACTACTTAATAGTTCGGACTACCCAAGTGTTGCTAAAGGTACAGATATAATATACCAGATAATCACCGCTATTCTAACAAATTATTAATCAAACTGCATAATACAATTTGAAGAAAGCTGGGCGGTGGCGCAAACTTCTAGCGCAACCGCCCATAACCACCATTGGAAAATGAGAAGAGGAAACAGATCAGGTGTGTTCGTCCGTTTCGAACAAGGGGAGATACTTCACACCGAGGGTCAGCATGGCTAATGCATAGCCAATAATACCCAGGACGACACCTAACTCAATCTGGTTTGGAAAATATTTGCCAGCAGGCAGCACAAATGCTGTTCCTGGCGAATACGCTAATGGGACGAACAAACCACTCACGGTAACATTCCAGCGATTTATAAAGATACCTGCCATTGCCATCCCTGCCCCGAGTACGAGTGCAGCCGGGTTGCGGTTGAAACGCGGTGTCAGGAACAGGATCGCCGGGATGACGACACCGATCAGGATTTCCCCTACCCAAAAGGCAAAATTATATGGTGTCTGTTGGTTCAGAAGGTGCAGTGCAGCACTCACACTTGGTGTGCGACCATAATAAGAGATAGCTGCCAGATCCCACATACGGATATAACCATAAATGAGTAACCCTAAACCGCTGAAGCGGGCAACTGCCTGCAAGACGTCAAAGGGTATTCTGCGTTTTCCGGTGATCCACTCAACAACAATCGCGACTGCCATAGTTACAGCGGGTCCTACAGAGATCGCTGAGAGGATGAACATGATCGGCATACTGGGTTTAAACCAGATTGGACGCGATTTGACGATACCGTATGTAGCGCCCAGCGAGGATTGGTGCAGCAGGCTGATACCCAGACCAAGCACCGCAAACAGCGGCGCGCCTTTGTGCAGGACTTTTGCTACTTCACGGATCCACGGAATGCGGTCGAAAAATTTCTTCTCTGTGATCACTGGCGCAAATTCGAGCACCATGATCACCAGGTAGATGGTGATGCACCATGTGATTTCCCAAAGCACAGAGTGTACATTCCAGAATACCCAGGGGTGCCAGAAGCGATCCGGTCGACCGATGTCCATGACAAGGGTCAGTAAAGCGCTGCTATAGCCAATGAAACCGACAAATACCGCCAGTCGTAGTAGCGGGCGAAAGCGTTTGATCCCGAAGATATACACGACTGCTGATAAGGTGAACGCGCCAGCACCTAAGGCGATGGAAGTGAGATCGATCGTGATCCATAATCCCCAGGGTACTGTATCGTACATGTTGGTCATAACCAGACCGTTGACGAACACATTGATGGCAGACATCAAGCCGACGATGATCAGGATCGCGATGAATCCAACCCATATCCAATATAATGGCGGTTTGCGGGTGGGTTTTTGAGCCTCAGTTACGGTAGCCATGTTTACAGGCCCTCCTTCGGCGGGATATAGTATACGCTGGGTTCTGCCCCAAGCTCTTCGCGCAAGCGGATCGTCGGGTTTTCTGCGATCAGCTTGGAGACCTTGCTCTCTGGATCTTTCAGATTGCCAAATGTGCGTGCTCCCACCGGGCAAATCCCCACGCATGCCGGCGATGCTGCGGGATCTTCACCGGGCATACTACCGCTGCCGAGTGCAGTATCGATGCGATGGATGCAAAAAGTGCATTTTTCTACCACACCGCGTGGTCGTCGTTCGACCTCAGGTGCGCCGTAGGTGGGTACGTACGGATTTTCTGCGGTATATTCCTTCCAATTGAAACGGCGAGCATCATATGGGCAGGCTACCTGGCAATACCGGCAGCCGATGCAGCGATCATAATCCATGATCACCAGGCCGTCATCGCGGTGGTAAGTTGCTTTGACCGGACAGACCTCGACACAGGGCGCATTCTGGCAGTGAAGGCAAGGGCGAGTAAAGTAAAATGGAGTGCCAGTGCTGGTTTGTTCCTCTACGACGATATTCCATGGTTTTTCAGGATTGACATCGTTTACGGCGCAGCAAGAACGCAAGCAGTACTCACAACCGATGCAGGCATCCAGGTTAATGACCATCCCCCAGTGGAATTCACCTGTTGCTGCACCATGCCCGGTGACCTCTGCCTCCTCGATCATACCTTGTTTCAGGTTGGAGAAGGGAGATAGCGGACCGGTGGTCAGTGCCTGGGCGGCGACAACTGAGCCTAACGCGGCTCCAGCAACGGTCAAGAAATCCCGGCGGGTGAGATCTACTTTTACCTTGGTTTTCTTACTCATCTTCTTCCTCCACCACGCGGATGCGGCGGCTGACTACCCAGGCGGCAACACCACCGGTGATCAATCCAACGATTGCGCCTTGAGCCAGACCCGTATACAGGCGGACAGATCCCCTGGTCTCCAGCTCGGTGATGGTCTGCGCTTGCTCGCTCACTGTCTTTTGAAGTTCTTCAGTACTGGCTTCCTCGATTCCTGCGGCCTGACCGGTGAGCTGGGCGATGGTGTCGCGCGTGTGAACGGTATCCTGGTGGCAGCTGATGCAAGCCTCTGAGCCAACTGTAAATGTATGCCCGGTGGGAACTAACCCCATCACAGGATTTTCTGTGCGCGGGCTGGTATACATATGGCAGTTGCTGCATTCCAATCCAGCATTGGCATGTGTACTGTGGGTGAAGGAATCGCCCATATCTTTATGGCAATTGGTGCACAGCTCGGTTACGGAGGCAGCGCGTGGGGTTTGAGAATGTGGGTTATGGCAAGCCTGGCATTGAATATTGGCTGCATGATGGGGGCTTGCTTTCCACTCATCAGTAGTGGTTTTGTGACAGGTAGCGCAGAGCTCGGCATCTGGGACAACTGACATCAAGGCGCTGGGGTGACCTTCCTGGAAAGGACCGTGACAGGATTCACAGGTGACACCCTCATGGGCATAGGTCTGGTTTTCACCATCGAATCCCGTTGTGTGGCATTCCAGACAAGAGAAGGTTGAACCTTTACTCTCCCAATCCTGCTGGAAAATCGGCGATGAAAATGCTTCGGCGTGGCGGGTCGATTTCCAGGTGTCGTAAAGTTCGGGATGGCAGCTCTGGCAAGTCTCTGGGCCAGTAAAAGTCCCACCTTCCTGATAGAAACCTACCGGATCGGATGCCGCGCCGGCTGGAGTAATGAAGCTGGCAGCACCCCCGATCATTATGCTGATACTTAAGATTAAGACGAAAACCAGCCAGGGGTTGCGCAATTTCCGAATAATATCTTTTCTCATCACATCTTCTCCACAATTATGGTTTTTTGCCAGGTATGAAACAGATTCGCGCCATGGTATTTTGACTAATCTGAGTAAATTTGTGTAGTGATAAATATCACCTTATTACTGGATGTATTACCTGTCATTCATTATTCTTTAACATGACAGCCTCTCTTTTTTCTCGGAGCCAGAAGCAGTCCTAAGCGGAAAAACCATTCACAATGTTGGAAGGGGAGCAGTCCAGTTGGTTAAATCAAATACCCACAGGTGACGGTGATTTATTTCCACCCCACCTGTGGGCATCGAGGTTAGATTAGTGAAAAGGGTAGCCTTTCAGGTATTATGGTGTCGTCTCGACCACCGGCTCGTGATACCCTTTGGCGGCTGCTTTCAGCAGTTCATCATCCTTAATGGTGGCAAAACTTCCGTTATGACAATGCTTGCATGCATAATCCACTGAGATTTGCGGCAGTGAGGTAGTGCCATCTGATGAAAATTGACCTGTCTGGAACGGGTTGATGCTGAACAGGTGGGTAGGCATGTCCGCGGTAAATTTTTCCGCATCAGCCCAACCATTCTGGACAATCGGGGTCATATGGCATTGGGTACAGGCGAAACCCAGGTGCATGGGTACTTTCTGGTAATTCGCGGCATTGTAATGGCAGTTCTTGCATTCCAGCTTGGTGACCGCTTCGTTGGCTTGTTTGTGTTGTACAACACCGGAGTGGGGGTCGTGGCAGTCTGAGCACTCCAGCACCAGATGCTTGCTCAGAGACATTTCGGCATATTGTTGGGCATGCTTAATGAAACTGCCGTTGGCGTAAACTTGCCTGGTGTCATCGATTTGGTGGCATTCCCCGCATGTCTGGCTGCTGCGATCGATCACCATATTGACAGCCTGGGGATTACTGGCGTGCAGGCTTCCGGGTCCGTGACAGCGCTCGCACTGCACCCCATCTTCCTCCCAGGTGCCCACCATCCCAGCCAGGTCATCCTGGCTGCCAGAGGCGCTATAGCCGGTGGTGTGGCAGGCGACACAGTCATTTTTAACTTCCTGACCACTCATGAAGGAGACAAAACCAGCATCCTTTGAAAGGGCTGCGTTTGCCAGGTTGAACTGATTGAGGAACTCCGTACTTCCGGTTGCACCCGGTGCATCGGTAATAATGTAACCGTCAGAGTTAACGAAGATAGCCTGCCAACCATATCCGCCCAGCACATAGCTGATATCGCTCCAGCTATAACCTTCTGGTGGATCCACAAGCTGGGAGAATGGAAATTGTGGAGCTGCGCCTTCGCTGATTTTACTCAATGCAAAGGCATGCCCGGTCTTCGAGAAGGTTTCATAGACATCTGGGTGACAACCGCTGCAGGTTTGTGCGCCAACATAATTTGCGCCACCACTGGCTTCACCCACCGCTCCGGCTTCGCCGGCGGGCCCTGCCGGACCTGCTTCTCCCAAAGGACCCTGGGGGCCCTCCGGTCCCTGAGGTCCTGGTGGACCCATGGGTCCTTGCTCTCCTTGTGGACCTGTGCAAGCCGCCAATCCGAGGATCAATACGATCAGCAGTGTAATAAATAGGAGTGTTTTTTTCATCGGCGATTCTCCTTTCAGTGGTTACCTTGATTTTACATCATAAATGGGATGATTGCGTGTCTGACCTCTCATTTTCTTATTGCCATAGTCTCAGGTTATATTAATCTTGCTATGACAGAATTTGCCTACGTATTATTACTGCAATCCGGAGGAAATTATTTATGGAATCTTCGCCGAATGTTGAACCTCGTACAGGTGGACGGTGGAAATTTATCATTGGTGGTGTTCTTATCCTGGTTGCCATCATATATTTGATCGTCTCCTCAACGCAGGCAAGCGCACAGTACTTCCTGACAATCGATGAGCTGAAGGCTAAAGGTAATGATGTCCGTGGTCGGGATCTGCGCATATCTGGTGCAGTGATCGGTGACACGATCCAGTATGACCCGCAAACATTAACCCTGCGCTTCACAGTCGCCAATATCCCGGGTGATAACAAGGAAATCGAAGCCCAGGGCGGTCTGGCAGCAGTCCTTAATACGGCAGTCAATGATCCAACTCGTAGCCGATTAGAGGTCATCTACAACGGCGTGAAACCTGATCTGCTCAGAAACGAAGCGCAAGCGATTATGACAGGCAGGATGAATGACGATGGCTCTTTTCAAGCAGACGATCTGCTGTTAAAATGCCCGACCAAGTACGAAGAGGCTGTGCCTGAGCAGGTGGAGGGAGGCAATTAATGCCTCGCTTCCAATCAATCAGGGCGGTAGCCGTTATCCCCCTGATTGGCGGAGTTTATTTACTGGTAAGTAGTTACCATCAATCATCGTGATCTGTGTGATATTGCAGATCACGATTTCTCGTTCTTTCCATCGGTAGGTCACATCCCGATAACGGAGTGCTTATGGTTGCGAATTTTGGTTACGGTGCATTACTACTCACATTAATTGTCTCGATTTACGGTATTGTGGCGGCCATCTATGGCGCCCGGCGCAACCAGCCACAATGGGTGGAAAGCGCTCGCCTGGCAATGCTGCTGACGTTTCCACTGATCACCATCTCCGCGCTGAGCCTGATTTACTTACTGGTCACTGGTCACTACGAAGTGGAATTTGTCGCTTCGGTGACCAGCAGCAGCATGCCGCTGTACTTAAGGGTGACCGCTTTGTGGGGCGGGCAGTCTGGCTCCCTCGTTTTCTGGGCCTGGCTGATGTCCGCGTTTGCCAGCGCGGTCACCTTGCGAAAGTGGAAGCGCGATCGTGAATTCCTGCCCTGGGTGGTTGTTGTCTCTCTGATTACATTGGGTTTTTTCTTAATTCTGATCATCTTCTTCGAAAATCCCTTCAATCGTTTATGGGCAACCCCCAGCGGAAATGTGGTCCAGGCGATGTTCCAACCTGCCGGTTCTGTGCTATATTCGCTGGGTGATGGGCGTGGGTTGAACCCGCTTTTACGCCATCCCGGGATGATCATCCACCCACCGGCGCTGTACCTTGGTTTTGTCTCTTTTGTCATTCCTTACGCTTTCGCCATCGCAGCGCTGATCACCGGTCGCACGGATGATCGCTGGATCCGCATCACCCGCCGCTGGACGATTGTCGCCTGGTTCTTCCTTTCGATTGGCTTGATCCTGGGTGGCAGATGGGCTTATGATGTACTCGGCTGGGGTGGTTATTGGGGTTGGGATCCGGTGGAAATTGCCGCGTTCATGCCCTGGTTGACCGGCACGGCATTTTTGCACTCGGTAATGATCCAGGAGAAGCGTGGCATGCTCAAGCACTGGAACATGGTGCTGATCATCCTGACCTATTCACTGGTTATCTTCGGAACCTTCCTTACCCGCTCCGGTGTGCTCTCCTCGGTGCATGCTTTTGCACAAAGCGCCATTGGACCGTTGTTTTTCGCCTTCATCGGAATTACGCTGATTACATCTCTCTGGCTGCTGATGCGCCGCTGGGACAGCTTGAAAGCCGAAACCTACATGTCATCGGTTTTCTCGCGTGAAGCGCTGTTCTTGCTCAATAATATTTTGTTCATGGGCATCCTGGTGATTTGTTTTTGGGGTGTGATCTTCCCGTTCATCTCTGAAGTATTTACCGGTCAGAAAGTCACTGTTGGGCCTCCATTTTACGAGCGCGCCACTGCACCGCTCTTTGCGGGCTTGCTGCTGTTGATGGGGGTTGCCCCGCTGGCTGCCTGGCGTCATTCCACAGCCAAGACACTTGGCAAAGCCATTTGGAAGCCCTTTGTCGCTTCTTTGGTAGTCCTCGTGCTGTGCCTGGTGATGGGCGTACGCAGCATTGGTGCATTGATTGGCTTCTGGCTTAGCGCGCTGGTCATCTCTGTCACGCTGTATGAATTCTGGCGCGGTATCTGGGCACGTCATCGAAGAGCTGGAGAAAATTTCTTCGTGGCGTTGGTGAACCTTGTCGCGCGCAATCGCCGGCGCTATGGAGGCTATGTCATTCACCTGGGTGTCGTCTTGATGGCAATTGGCATCATCGGCATTGAGATATTCCAGACCGAGACACAGGGCACCATCTCCCAGGGACAAAGCCTCGAATTAGCTGGTTATACGATGGTCTATCGTGAATTAGTAGAATTCCCCACCGAAGATGGTCGCCAGGTAGCGCGTGCCACCGTCGATATAGTCAAAGGTGGAGAGACAATTGCTGTGCTTCATCCACGTGTGGATTATTACGTAGAAGCGCAGCAGCCAATGACCATTCCCGGTCTTCGGAGCACCGTCGAGGATGATTTGTACATCTTGCTGGTAGATTGGCAGCCGGTTTCAACGGAAGGTGCGACGTTTAAGATCTACCACAACCCCCTGGTGAAGTGGTTATGGTTTGGCGCCTGGTTATTCTTCTTCGGCACCCTCATCGCCGCCTGGCCCGAAAAAGATCCAGAAGATGTCGAAGAACAAGCACGCCAATCTCAATACTCTGGTGCCACAGCGAGAGGGTAACAAATTGAACATTCGTTGGATTGGAAGTAATAAAGGTTCCATGAAACGTTCTACCTGGATGCTCTTTGCGCTGATCACGGCATTAATCCTGTTTTCCAATGTGTCCGCACAGGAAGAAGGTATTCCACAGCCGAGTGACGATGCCGTGAACGCCATCGCCAAGCAGTTATACTGCCCGGTGTGCGAGAACATCCCCCTGGACGTTTGCTCGACTCAGGCGTGCGCAGAATGGCGTGATTTGATCCGCTTGAAGCTTTCGGAGGGTTGGTCGGAGGAGCAGATCAAAACTTATTTCGCCGATCAGTATGGTGAGCGAGTGCTGGCAGCTCCACGCGCCCGAGGCTTCAATACCTGGTTTTACGTGCTGGGTGTCATTTTTGTAGTGGGTGTGATGCTGCTGGTGGGTGCTTTCATCCTCTATCGCAGCTTCCGTTCAGAATCTCGAGCGGTTGTTGAGACAACCGGATCGCCTCAAGGTAAGAATCCAACGGCAGGAACAGCCATGGAATCTGCTTCGCCTCCAGCTAGCGCTCCAAAGCCAACCGATGAATACATGGCACGCCTGGAAGAAGAATTAAAGAATCGCTGATCACAAGGAGAACAAAGGCTTGGATATCACGAAACCAGAAGTTGAAATAGGCAGCACCCGTCAAAGCAGACCCGCCTGGAAAATTGCAATTATCATACTCGTTTGGGTAGCTCTGGTGGGATTGTTGGTGATTGTGGGCGTACAGCTCTTCAGGCGCCAGCAAGGTCCTGTTAAAATTGGCTCTCCCGCGCCAGATTTCACCTTAACTACTTTTGATGGCCAAACCTATACGCTCTCTGAGCTGCGTGGAAATGTCGTATTGGTGAATTTCTGGGCTTCCTGGTGTAAGCCTTGTGAGCAGGAAGCCGCCGATTTGGAAACTGCCTGGCGCTATTACCAGCCAGGTGGGCAGGTGCAATTCCTGGGCATCGACTGGACGGACACCGAGCCAAAGGCGATGGCTTACCTGGAGAAGTTCGGTATTACTTACCCCAACGGGCCTGATCTGGGTACACGGATTTCGCAAGCTTACCGGACTACAGGTGTGCCTGAGACCTATATAGTTGATCAGGAAGGTAACCTGGCTTATATCAAGCTTAGCCCCTTCCTGTCAGTAGAGGAGATTCAGGCAGTCATCGACCCGTTGCTGGAGAAATAATCATGGATATTGGTTCCATTTTTCTGATTCTTGCTTTATTTATTGTGGTGGCATTATTCATAACCCGACCATTGTTTGAGCCTCGCAGTGTGCAGGCGGGTGGAGATGTTGCGCTTCAGGATCATACGCTCTCTAGTTTGAAAGCAGAACGCGATCGTGTTCTCAATGCATTGCAGGAGCTGGATTTTGACAATGCCCTGGGAAAAATCCCTGAAGCTGATTATCCTGTGCAGCGAGCCCGATTGATGGAATATGGCGCCGGAGTGCTGCGCCAGATTGATGAGCTGGAAGCTGCCGCGGGCAGTGGGAGTTCAGCAGAGGCTCAAGAAGCGGATGCACGTCTCGAAGCCGCCATCGCTGCGCGGGCTGCGATGAGCGGGCATGGCACTCAGCAAGCAGCAGGAAGCACTGCTCGTGCGCAAGGAAATGGCGTGAGGAACCCGGCTGCCGCCGTGGCAGCGCCGGATGACAACCTGGAGATGATTCTGGCGGATCGCCGCCGGGCACGCCAGGAAAAATCTACCGGTTTCTGCCCGCGCTGCGGCAACCCGATGCGCCAGTCCGACCAATTTTGCCCTAAGTGTGGTGCTCGGATCGGTGAGAACGAAAATAAAAGCGCCAATACCACCGCTGGCTCGAATGGCAAATCCCGGAATGGCAGTCCGAAATCAAAATAGGTATTAATTCCTACAAAGTATTTATGACAATGAATAATTCTAATAAACTCGCTGTTTTTACGATTACCGCAATCCTCACATTGTTGTTGAGCGCCTGTAATATTTCACTGGCTGCGGATGTGACCCCCCCGCCTGGATACGAATCTGCAGCACAGATGCCGCAAGCCAAGACAGAGTCCAATGAGTTATATCCACTCGTTGCCCCAGACCTGGTTAACGGAAAAGCGATCTACGCTGATAAATGTGCTCCCTGCCACGGCGATTTGGGACTGGGGGATGGTGAAAACGCTGCCGGACTGCCGAATGCCGTTGCGGCGATCGGTTCTCCGGAAATTGCGCGCCAGGCTGTGCCAGCGAGCTGGTATGAGGTTGTCGACTCAGGGGAACCTCGAGCGCTTCATGCCGCCTTTTCCGAGCCTGAATGACCGCCAGCGCTGGGATGTTGTGTCGTATGCCTTACAGATGAGCGTGAGTCCGGAAGAGCTCGCAGACGGCGAGGCGCTATACAGTCAAAATTGTGCTGGCTGCCATGGCGATTCCGGCAAGGGTGACGGTGTAAATGCTGGAGCGCTGTCTTCGACTGTCCCAGATTTTACTGATGAAGCGCGCATGGCCAGCCTCACCGCAGCAGATCTCTACCAGGTCATCAGCACAGGTAAAGGCGAGATGCCAGCCTATGAAAACCAGCTCGATGAGCAGCAGCGCTGGGCGCTGTCTGCATACCTGCGCAGCCTGGGTTTTGCTAAGGCAGGAGAGCAAGCTGCTGTACCTGAGCTTACCTCGAGCAGCACGATCACGAGTACGAATACCGTAACGGCTACATTGGAGACAGCACTAACGGCTGGCGTTGTGCAAGGATTGGTCACCAACCTGTCGGGTAGCGACCTGCCCTCCGGCGCCGAGATCACCTTGCATGCCTTTGATGATATGCAGCTCGTGTATTCAAATACGGTTACCCTTCAACCTGATGGCAGCTACACCTTTCCAGACGTCGAGTTGCCTGACGGGCGAATGCTGTTCACCACGCTGCAGCACCAGGGCGTGACATACGGATCGGATGTCAGCACGATCACTGGTGCCATGAGCAGCATTGATTTGCCGATTGGGATTTATGACAGCACCTCAGATACTTCAGCATTGAAGATTGACCGCCTGCACCTGTTCTTTGAACCGTCGGAGGATGGTCAGCTACGCGTGGCTGAGCTGTTCATCCTATCCAACACTGGCGATAAGACCGTGGTACCGGCAGCGGAAGGCCAGCCCAGCCTGGAGTTCAAACTGCCGGATGGCGCGACAGATTTAGAGTTCCAGGATGGTGAGCTGGGCGGCAGGTTCATCCAGACGCCAGATGGTTTTGGCGATACTGCTACAATTTATCCCGGGCAGAGCAATTATCAGGTATTGCTTGCATATAATCTTCCGTTCAAGCGCAGTGTGGAAATTAACCAGGGAATGAACCTGCCGGTGGACGCGGTGGTGGTCATGCTGCCAGAGGGAACCTTCAGCGTTAAGGGTGAAGGTTTGGAAGAGGCAGGAACCCGCAATGTTGAAAACATTAATTACCAGATGTATAACCTGGCTGGCTTAGCTCAGGGAGAAGATCTGAGCCTGACCGTTGGTAAGAGTTTTTCGCTCTCGCGATTATTTGGTAATCCCACGCTTTCTACGCTCTTGATTGGTTTGGCTGCATTGGGGCTTGCGCTGGTGATCGGCGGTGTTTGGCTGTACCAGCGCAGCCGGAAGTTGGGGGATGAGACTAGCGATACGCCAGCCAAAGCTGATGCTCCTGTGGTGAGTGAAGAAACCTCAGATGAGCTGATGGACGCAATATTGGCTCTGGATGATCTTTACCAATCCGGTAACCTGCCAGAGGAGGCTTACCTTGAACGGCGGGGCGAGCTAAAAGCGCGGCTCCAGCAATTGCTGGGGCAGGGTCAAGATTAAAGTCATCCATTGCTAACCCGTTGAAGTAACAAGAAGATCGCCCGAATGAGCCAACCTACATCTACAGTCATCCATGTAAGGAAGCTGTATAAACGCTTTGGGTTGAAAACAGTGCTGCGCAGCCTGGATTTCAACGTGGAAGAAGGTGAGTTTGTGGCTTTGCTTGGTCCGAATGGCGCGGGAAAAACGACCTTCCTGCGCATCCTGGCAAGCCTGTCGCGCCCGGCGATGGGCGAGGTGCGTATAGCCGGTTTATATTTGCCGCAGCAGGCTGCCGCGGTCCGTCACCGCCTGGGCGTGGTCTCGCACCTGCCGCTGCTTTATGGTGACCTGACCGCGGATGAAAACCTGCGTTTTTACGGCCGCATGTATGGGGTTCCAGCCCTGGATCAGCGGGTGAGCCAGGTTCTGGAGTTGGTGGGATTATCAGCTCGTCGACGTGATCTGGTGCGCACTTTTTCGCGCGGCATGCAGCAGCGCCTGGCGATAGGTCGGGCGGTTTTGCACGACCCGGATGTGATGCTGTTTGACGAGCCGCACACTGGCCTGGATCAGGAAGCCTGCCTGATGCTGGATAACGTGCTGCGTGAAGTGGCAGCGCGCGGTCGCACGGTGGTGATGACTTCGCACGATCTGGCTCGGGCGGCAGACCTGGCTACCCGCTTCGATGTGCTCTCACGCGGCCAGATCGTTGCTTCAGTCTCTCGCCAGGACCTTGAACCAGACCAATTGTTGGGCTTTTATCGCCGTGCGCTGCAAGGCGGGGGCGCTTAAATGGCTGCCTCTAATTCAAATGCAAGTCGAGAATTGGCTCAACCGGTAAAAACAAAGCGCCCACCGGTGCTCAAGGAGTTTCTCCGCGCTGTTTGGGCTGTGGTTTGGAAAGACCTGGCGGCTGAAATGCGCAGCCGCGAGGTGATTTCGGCGATGCTGGTCTTCGCCCTGCTCGTGATTTTCATTTTCAACTTTGCCCTGGAGCTGGATGCCACGACACGTGCCACAGTTACTTCCGGCGTGCTGTGGGTGACCTTCGCATTTGCCGGTACCCTGGGCTTGAACCGCTCGATGGCGATGGAAAAAGATCGCGGCTGCCTGGATGGCTTGCTCCTGGCTCCGGTGGACCGCAGTGCAATCTATTTCGGTAAAATGCTTGGCAACCTGGTTTTCATGCTGATTGTCGAGATCATCGTGCTGCCGGTTTACAGCATTCTCTATAATACGAATCTGTTCAATCCTGGATTGCTGGCAGTGATATTGCTCGGATCGATTGGTTACGTCGCCGTTGGGACGTTATTATCCAGCATGGCGGTGCAAACTCGCACACGCGATATCCTGCTGCCGATCCTGTTATTTCCAGTGGCACTGCCATTGTTTATCGCAGCGGTTAAAGCCAGTACCGGATTCTTGCAAGGCTTGGAGATGACCGAAATTTCTCCCTGGTTGAATTTGCTGATCGTTTATGATCTTGTATTCACTGCTGTTTCGTTTATGGTTTTTGATTATGTAGTGGAAGAATGATTAATCAAGATTATTTTTATCAATGGAGGATTTATGGAACGTAAGCCCCTGTTATTAACTATCCTGGATATCATTACCGCTATCTTAATGCTGGTTGCCATCGGCATGGTATTCTTCTACGCTCCAATGGAAGCCGTGATGGGCAATGTGCAGCGCGTATTCTACTTTCACGTTGCTGCAGCCTGGGTTGGCATGTTGAGCTTCATCGTTGCTGCAGGAGTGGGCATTGCTTATCTGGTTACCGCTGATCGGAAGTTCGATATTCTCGGTCTGGCTGCAGTTGAAATCGGCATAGCATTCGCCTTCATCGCTACCGTCACCGGTTCAATTTGGGCGCGCCCGATCTGGAATACCTGGTGGACCTGGGATCCGCGCTTGACCACCACCACGATCATGCTGCTCATCTATTCTGCATACCTGATGCTGCGTGCTGGAATTGATGATCCAAACCGGCGTGCTCGCTTTGGCGCGGTGTATGCAATTATCGGTGTCATCAGTGTGCCTTTGACGTTCATGTCAGCCCGACTGTTTCGCACCATCCACCCGATCGTGGTGGGCACCAACCAGCCTGGCGCGGAAGGCGGCTTTGATATGACACCAAAAATGCTGCAGACCTTTTTATTCAGCCTGCTCACCTTCAGCATCTTCTTTGTCGACTTGCTCTGGCACCGTTACCGCTTAGGTCGGCTTTCGGATCGTGTGGAACAATTGAAGATGAAGGTGATGGGATAATTACCGGTGGAGGAAATGATGTTATTTCAAAGTGCACCTGCCAATACTACCAGTTATATGATCGCCGGTTATGCCGTAATTTTTGGCGTAATCCTCTTGTATATCCTCAGCATGGTGATCCGCCAGCATAACCTGATGCAAGAGCTGCAGATCCTGGAGCAAGAAGCAAGTTCAACCACATTAACAGAATAATGCAATGCGCCGCCTGACCTGGATATCGTTTTATTTTTACCTGGCTCTGGCGGCTTTTTTTGGTCTCAGCAGCTTCATGGGGTTGGATATCCCGCCCCAGGCAGATGGCTTGATGATTCTGGCAGCCATTGCCTTCACATTTGCACATGGATCGCAATTATTAGGTTGGGGGCAAATCTTACTTCTGGCTGGATTAAGCCTGTGTATCAGCCTGGGCATGGAAAGCCTGGGGGTTGCCACTGGTTTGATTTATGGTCCTTATCATTATACGAACCGTTTAGGACCCATGTTCCTTGGGCTGGTGCCATACCTCATCCCGCTGGCATGGCTGATGATGATTTATCCTTCCTGGGTCATTGCCAGGCGTGTGAGCCAGGGCTGGTGGCGCGGCTGGCGAGCGGATGTAGGTACTGCCGCCATAGGTGCGCTGGTTATGACAGCCTGGGACCTTGTGCTGGATCCCCTGATGAACAATGCACAACACTGGGTCTGGGAAAAGCCGGGTGACTTTTTTGGAGTCCCGCTGCATAATTTTGCGGGCTGGTGGTTGACCGCGTTCCTGATTTTGTCGTTGTTCAATCTTCTTAGGCGGCGGTTATGGCATCATCTAGACGATGTACTCACAGCACGCAAGGTTGATCCAGCCTTTGCGCGCTTACCGGTTTATTCCTATGCAATGGCTGGCGTGAGTAATATTGTGGATGCGCTGCAAAACGGTCTGAAAGGTCCGGCGCTGGCGGGAT
The DNA here is from genome assembly GCA_963774935.1 of uncultured Chloroflexia bacterium. Taxonomy (GTDB): domain Bacteria; phylum Chloroflexota; class Anaerolineae; order Anaerolineales; family UBA4823; genus CAVZGO01. Next base: position 198,972 of record CAVZGO010000002.1, on the reverse strand, counting down.
TCTTTGCTATGCTGCCCTGGGTTTACCTGGCTTTGGTCGAAGATCAGGACTTTGATAGCAGGTCATCTAATATTGCACCTGATTCCTGAGCGATTATTGCGTGCAGGCTGCCGCCGTGCGAATCCATGGTGACTACGGCAGGGAAGGCATCCACTTCGACCACCCACATGGCTTCCGGGACGCCAAATTCCAGTTTGTAAACCCCCACGACGCGTTTCACTGTCTTGGCAATCAGTGAAGCAGCACCACCAATGGCATGGAAGTATACTCCGCCAACTTCCTGGCAGGCAGCCAGGGTCTTCGCGCCCATTCCCCCTTTCCCGATCACGCCGCGCACCTGGAAGTGGCGCATAACATCTCCCTGGTATGGCTCCTCACGAGAGCTTGTCGTCGGTCCAGCCGCCACAAAGCGATAATCCTTGGTATCCAATCCTGAAACCACCGGTCCGCAGTGATAGATGGCGTGGTCTCGAAGTAAAGGTAGGATGGATTCGTAAACTTCCAGATCGTCACCCTGCGGTGGACGTGTTTGCTGGATGAAAGTCTCAATCAGCCACTTATGTACAGCATCACGACCGGTAATGATCACCCCATTTAAAGTAACCGGATCACCCACACGCAGGCTGCGAATGGTAGTCTCGTTGAATGGCATTTGTAAGTTCTTCATTTAGCCTCCAAAAATCTTATGAAGCACCTGGGGTGATCTCAGTCGTATGCGACTTCTCCGTTAGCAAAAGTCATCGAGCGCCGTCGGTAAGCCCAGCACATATAAGAAACAGTCACAAAGTAGCTTGCCGGCAGGCGGTGTAAGCTGGTCATTTTCGTGCCTAGCAAGGTTGTCTTTCCGCCAAAGCCCATTGCACCAATTCCGAGCTGGTTGGCTTCTTCAGTAATGCGTTGCTCCAGTCCTTCAAGCTTCGGGTCGGAATGCGTGTCGTCGAGTTTACGCAGGAGCACTTCTTTGGATGCCGCGTAGGAGGAACCGCGGTCGCCGCCAATTGCAACCCCTAAAATTCCCGGAGCGCAGCCATAACCTTGTGCTTTATGAACTGCATCCAGAACAACTTTCCGCACGCCAGCCAGGTCGCGCCCGGCGCCCAGGGAAGAATATGGTAAGGAATACTGGGCGCCAACATTTTCACAACCACCCCCCTTGAGCATCAGCTCAATCCTCAAAGTTTCATCCTCGCCCTCTTCAAAGTGGATGGTTGGGAAGTAATGGTCGCCCACATTCCCGCCGGTGTTTCGGTCATATAGAGTCTCAACCGAGTTGGGGCGCAGATAGGATTTTTCGGTAGCCTGGGTCACAGCTTGCTCAATCTGGGCGCGCAATTGGCGGGTGCTCCAGCCTACCGGGTAGGTCACGTAAAAGATCGGCGTGCCGGTATCCTGGCAGATGGGGGTGGAATTCTGGCGTGATATTTCGATATTCTGCAGGATGGTGTCAAGTGCGCCTTTGGCGGCTGAACCATCTATCTCGCGGTTATAGGCTTCTCGAATGGCGTTCTCTACGTCTTGAGGCAGGTCAGTGGAGGTGCGCCGGATTAGTTCCAGGATCTGTTCGGTGAGATCAACCATTTTTCCTCCAGAGATACGATACGATAGTACAGGTAAATGTTCAGGTTATCATACCCGAAAAACAGAAATGTTACAACAGCACGGTCTCAAGATGCCGTTAATGAAACTCCGGAGCCGGGATAGCCTTGGGGACCCCCAGGATCAACGTGACAGGTGCTGCCATCAGCAGCCACATCGCCGCAGATAACCCAAACTGACTGGCTGCCATGCCAACGATCCAGGCTAACGCGCCACTGACCAGACCACCCAGCGAGTTGACCGCTTCCACTGTGCCGGAACGACCCGGCGCGGCTGCATAGGTCTCACCCTTCAGCACCGGGTACCACCCAAGGGTCGTGAAGCGGATGGCGATGACGAGGATTATTTTTAGGGAGTGGCTAAATTTATGGGGTAAAATCATACCATGCAAACATGCCCACACTGTCACCAAACCACACGCCAAAATCGAGCTGGCGAAACGCAATCAGGATCACAAAGATACAAGTGCATGCACTGCGGTCACAAGTATACGCCAGAACCAAAACAGCATGGTTATCCCGACGAAGTGCGAAAACAAGCGCTACAGCTATACGTGGATGGCATGAATTTACGCCGGATCGGTCGCCATCTAGGTATCCACCATCGCACCGTGTCGTTATGGGTCAAAGCGAGTGCGGCTAATTTACCCGAAGCGCCAGTACCTAAAGACGTCAAGACCGCCGAAATGGATGAGTTATTCACCTTTATCGGCAAGAAAAAAACAGGATTTACATCATCACGATCGTAGACCGCCAAACACGCTGCTACTTGAGTTGCAAAGTTGTCTGGGAGCGCACACAACAAGATATTCAGGGGATGGTCGACAAAGCACCAAAGGCCAAACAGTATTTCAGCGATGCTTTTGATGCTTACGATCGCTTGTGGTATCACTATGGTCGTTATGAAGTTTCCGAAGGTAAAACTGATACCTATTCTGTGGAAGGTGACAACGCCGAGCTGCGCCACTACCTGGCTCGCCTGGCAAGATCCTCCCGATGTTTCTCTCGCTGTCCCCACGCCCTTGAATGTGCCTTACGCCTGTTTATTTACTGTTACAACAGGCGGCAACTTCATAAACAGTTGTTCCCTGACTACCCAGCTCATATCAAGGATTTCATTGGCCCATTATCTTAGCCACTCCCTATTTTTACCCAAATCCAGGGCACCAGCAAAAATGCCGGGTAAACCACCAGTGCCGCGGCTGCTGATACGCGCACCACCTGGCGCCCAGGGAAGCGCTCCAGCAGCGGAATGAGCAGCAAGTCAGCCGCCAGGCTGGCAATCATCAGTGCCGTCAGAACCAGGCTGGTTTGGGCAGGGGGCAGCCCAACGACGTCTGCAAAATAGAGCACCGAGTAAGAAAGAAATATATCCAGCAGGAGGTCGGCGATGGATACCAGGCCAACCCATCCCAGCAAGCTCCGGTTGGTCAGCGCCTGGCGAAGGTTAATCTGGATGGTTTGCAGATATGTGGACATCCCCGATCCTGGAGGCAAGTGCCCAGATGCAGCCTCGATGCTGGCTTGCGGATGGCGAGGGAAGGGGCGTGGGAGGAGGGCAAGGACCAATAATAAGCCCAGCCCTGCCATTACCCAATAAGCCGAGCGCCAGCTCATACCGAGGGCAAATATCCCAGCCAGGAGCGCCGGACCCAGCAGGTTGCCCACCGACCCATAGACCGTCCAGCGTGCCATGGTCTGGTGCTCACGCCCTGGATTCAGGTCCATTAAAGTCGCTTGCGAGAGGCTGACGAAAGCGCCGCTGGCTGGATAGAAAAGGATGAAGGCTGCCAATAACATGCCAAAGCTGCTGGCATTAGCTGTGAGCAGCACCGATATCAAAATCGCCAACCCGCCGCCCAACACAAGTCGTTTTCGCAGTTTTGTGTCCCCTAACAGCATCAATACCGGCTCGATAAAGAGGCTGATCATGTTCGGCAGCCCTAAGAGCAGTCCGATCTGAGCATAAGTCAGGTCGAGATCCAGGCGGATTTGGGGTAAGGCAGCCGTCTGCACGCCGTAGATTAATTCATCGAAGAACTCGATGAATAGAAAAATCAACCCAAGCGAGATAGCTCGACGGAGCGCAGTGAAAAGTACTCGCCGATCAGTCATCTGTGGAGCGTCGTTGGTTACTTTCGTCTACGTTGGTGTGGTTTATGCTGAGTTTGTTTTTTTGCTGTGGCAGTGCTCTTATGGGTAGTTGCCCTGAGCCACTCGATGGCACCTTGAGTTTGTTTCCAATCGGCAATGGAGTAGGCAACATACTCAACAGCCTCCTCTTGACTGCCCGGTTTGGTCAGGTAGGGCAACTCAGTGGGAAGGCGCTTGCGTCCGGTGATGTAGTCAGGTACATAAGGATTTGCTCTGCGGGCAAGCTCCAGACTTTCATCCGCAAGATCTGATCTGCCCTCCAGGCGAAACGCTACCAGCGCAGCATGATATAGCCACAGAATATCGGGCGAAGTTGTAAATCTCATCAGCAGATCCTGGGCTTCAATGTCGCGCTTGAGGTGGATAAGGATTTGCAGTAGTGGGTAACGATTTCCAATCCTGTCATTTTCATCCAGTCGTAATAATGCCTGGTAGTTCTCAACTGCTTCATCATAACGATGCAGGTCAGCCAGTACTTCCGCCAGTCCGGCACGGGCACGCAGGTAAGGCTGGGCAGCCAGGTACTCGCCGAAAAAACCGGTTTTATTGGTAAAGAATTCATCTCCGAGGACTTGCTGCCCAGCAGTCACCCCTTTTTGAAAATATTTGTATGCCTGGCCCAGGTTTACCGCGACTTCTTCACCCATCAACACATAGGCATCCGCGCAGAGTGGGGAGAGCTGTAAAGCCTCCCTGGCCAGCAAAAGGCGCTGTTCAGGATTGGGCTCTTTCCAGGCGCGGTACATTATCGCCTGGGCTGCACGCAGGTTAGAATCGGGATAAGCGTTTTCCAGATTGCCATCCTCCATAGCCAGGCGTCCTTCTTCGATACGTAAGAAATCACTCAAGCCAAACTCTATTTCGTCGTCTTCCGCATCTACGTATTCTTCCCGGTCTCCATCTGCTGTCCACTCCGCTTCATCCCCTAAATCCGCTTCATTGTCACCTTCATCTAGCGGGATCATAGCTGGCAGCGCCGCCGGCAAAGCCTCGCGGCGTAAATCTCCTGCCGGATACGCCAGGCGGATCTCACCAGCGCCACTTTCCATTATTACTTGAAAGCTGCTTTCTAAAGCCAGATAATCGCCTTCATAATCTGGTTGAAGCTTGGCTGTAAATTGAGGAATTGCCTGCAGCAGCGCCAGGAACACGTGCAGGTTGTCCAGACTGGGTAGTTCCACCCTGCCATCGGCATGCATCACAGCCACCAGCGGATAAGCCAGCGTGCCGGCGACTTTCCATCCATATTTTTCTATCGCCCGTACATCATCCACGCTGAGCAGCTCAGGACTGGCATAGGATAACGCGATCCATCCCCCTGGTGGAATACTCATCAACGGATCGCCGGCGCTGAGCAGGGTTTTCATCACATCATCCCAGGTATCATAGATGATCAGGCCATATTCGAGCCCCCCTTGTCCCATCAACTGCACAAAACCCTTCTTCCCGACGGGGAGCAGCTCAAAGGCAAGCGGCTGCTCGTCGCTCAGGTAGATCCACGCTTCGCTATGGTAGTATTCAGCCGCTGTAGCAAACAATCTGCCCACCAGGTCCTGGGTGACACCCGCAACACTTAATAAACCTGGGCGTTCATCCTCGTCGCCGAGATCCTTCTCCAGTTTGGTTAATATTTTGTCTACCTGTGCATTTACAGGGCACACGCCGGCTTTGATTCCTGCCTGCTCCAGCGGCTGCATCAGAGCCTGGGACAGATCGGCTTGCTCGAACTCCACCCGCTCTGGGCGGTGAGGCTGCTGGAGCAATTCCTTAGCCGGCTTGCGCATCGCCCGCCAGATCAGTGATTGTATCTCTTGAGCGTTGGGACGATGATCATATATTTCGGAGCCAATCACTGTATCCGGTCCATTAATTACGATCAAAGCCAGGAAAGGGCGGTGAAATCTCTCATTCTCCTCCATCCAGATGACCGGTTCTCGCAGTGCAACAATCCACGTTTCAGCATACTGCGGCAGATAGGTGAGATTTGGTAGATTTTTTGCAGTTTGTTCGGGGGGCACAGCAACCTCCAGTTGTTGGTGCGCATACTCTAACATTAAACCTGACTACCAACAAGGAAATTTAATATTTTATTGCGCATATTGACAATTCAGGCAATCCCCGTTATGATTTGTTGTAACAGAACAAAAGTTCTATTATAGCGAATATTTCTGAGGCGCATCACCCGCGGCGTGGCAGAAATATCCAAGGGAGTATACGGGTGGTCGAGGAATTTTCCTGAATGTCTTTCTGGTATCGCCTGCTGCGTGGGTTGGGCTTTCGTGTACCCGTGGAGCGCACGTATTTGCTGGATGATGAGCTGGTGCAGACGCTGCGCAGCCTGGCCGAGCAGGAGAAGGTAAGCGAAGCAGAAGTGGCTTCGGGGTTAATTTCGGAGGCAATTGCCCGGCGGCTGGAGATGGAAGATGTCTGGCAGCGCTGGCAGACGCTCTCGCCACGCGAACAGCAGGTGGTTGCAATGGTTTGCCAGAACTACACCACCAGTGAGATTGCCGCCCACCTGGTGATTTCTGGCGCTACGGTCAAGTCCCACATCCGCCATATCCTGGTCAAGTTTAACGTGCACAGCCGGAACGAGCTGCGCCTGGTTATGGCAGATTGGGACTTCCGTGCCCTGGGGGTCGATCGGGACTAGCTTTCCCAAATTCTTGCTTGACAATTGAATAAGAAAATGGAAAAATGGAGAACTTCCGTCACATTTTCCATTGCCTGGCGTCATACAGGTGAAATGAGTGAATTAAATATGCAAATGAATGCACTCTCTACAACTGCAGTGAGTCAATACGATAAAGAGACGCTGGTGAACCTTTACGAGTCATACAGTCCTGGTATCTACCGGTATGCTTACCGTCTGATTGGTGACCAGGATCACGCTGAAGAATGTGTAGCGGAAACATTCAGCCGCTTCTTGCGAGCCGCGCGCGCGGGTAAAACCTTCGATAACCCCCAGGCTTATCTCTATCGCATGGCGCACAATTGGATCACGGATCTGTACCGCCGCCAGCCGCCGCTGGAAGAGCTGGATGAGGATTTGCATGCCGGGCATGAACACAGCCCTGATCACCAGGTCGATCAAGCTCTGGAGAGCCAGCGCTTGCGAGCTGCAATGCGAAATCTTCCGGAGGAGCAGCGGCTGGTAGTGTCACTGCGATTTTTGGAAAACCGCTCTCATGAGGAGGCTGCAGCAGTGCTTGGAAAATCTGCCGAGGCAACACGCGCTCTGCAGTACCGTGCGTTGGCAGCGCTGCGCCGCATGCTGGGCGAACAGGAGATAGAAAAATGAACAACAATGATGCTCAAAATGAATTAGACCCTCGCTTGCAAGCGATGTTTGATGCGGCTAAGGATGTGCCGGCGCGAGATCCCGAAGCAGTGGCTCGAGGGCGTGCGAAATTTGTCGCTGAGGTGGATGCGATGCCCGCACCCATGTCTCAGCCAGCGAGTCATGTTTCTGGATGGCAGCAGTTTAAGAATTGGCTGGCTGGGACTCAATCCAATTCTCGTCAGCGGGCTGCCCTGACTGCGTTGGTGGCTGTAGTGATGATTTTAGCTTTCCTGTTCGGTGGTGCTGGAATCACAGCTTATGCGGCACAAAGTGCGCTTCCGGGCGATGCTTTATACGGCGTAAAAACCGGCCTGGAGCAAACCCAGGCAAGCCTGGCGGGAGATGCCGCTCGTAAGGTGGAGCTTTACCTCGGCTTTGCCGAGCGCCGCCTGGATGAGATCGCCCGGTTGATTGCTGAAGGGCGTTATGATGACATCCAGTTGGCGACCAGCGAGTACCAGACATACGTTCAACTGGCATTGGAGGCGATGAAAGATGTTGCCGCCGGTGACCCGGTCAAAGCTACAGAGCTGGCTGGCCGGATTACGGACCTGCTCACCCGCTACAGCCAGGTATTAAGCGGGATGATGGGCAACGTGCCAGATGCAGCCCGCACCAGTTTGGAAGCTGCGATTCAATTTTCTCAGTCTGAAGGATCCGCTCAGATCGGACAGGGCAGTGAGGTGGAGTTCGTGGGCTTTGTTGAGCAGATGGGCAGCAACATCTGGGTAGTTAGCGGCAAATCTGTGGTCATAACCGCACAAACCGAAATCAAAGGGAATATTGTCGTCGGAGCGTTGGTAAAAGTGCATGCAACACCAACAGCCGATGGTTCTCTGCTTGCCAGGGAGATCGAGCTGGCTGATTCTCTGCCGGGCAACGAAAACGCCAACACAAATGGGAATGGCAACTCCAATACCAACGATGATAATAGTGGCAACGGCAATGTGAATGATGACGGGAACGACAACAGCAATGAGAATGATGACAGCAATTCCAATGATGACGGAAATGACAATTCGAATGACGGCGGGTCGAACATAAACGACGACAACAGCAACGATCACAACAACAGACGATAATTCGAATTCGAACGGTGATGATTCATCCAACTCGAATGGTAACGACAACTCTGGGAAGGGTGATGACGACGACAAGCCGTGATGGTAGCGAGGTAAATAAACGCAGCGGACTGTACCAGGCCATTTTGATTTTTGCCATCTTCATTGGCTTCATGGCGGCGGTACAGTTCGCTTCGCCTGACCTGCCGGACAACGATGGCTATTATCACATTCGTCTGGCAGAGCAAATGCGTACCCAGGGTTTGAAACCGAATTTTCCCTGGCTGCCGCTCAGTATTCTGAATGAACGTGAATTCTCCGACCACCACTTTCTCTTCCATGTCGCCCTCATCCCGTTTACATTCGGTGATCTACGCCTGGGGGCGAAGTGGGCCAGCGTGATTTTTGCAGGCCTGGCTTTTTTGAGCGTTTGGTGGTTGTTTTACCGCCAAAAGGTGCCCTATGCCGCCTTGTGGGCTTTTGGTCTGCTGGCTATCTCAGAAGCGTTTATCTACCGCATGAGCATTACGCGGGCGCAATCGCTTTCCCTGGCATTCCTCGCCCTGGGATTAAGCTTGCTCCTCTCCCGCCAGTACCGCTGGCTGCTGCCATTCTCCTTCGCTTATGTCTGGTTGTATGATGCATTTCCGCTGGTGATTCTGCTTGTCGCCAGTTATACCCTGGCGGTATTGCTATTAGAGAAGCGCTTCGAGTATAAACCAGCGCTGTACGCGGGCATAGGAATGGTTCTGGGCGTGGTGGTGAACCCGTATTTCCCGGATAACTTTATCTTTTTAATACGTCACCTGGCGCCTAAATTGACTGAGGCAACCTCGGTGAGTGTGGGAAGCGAGTGGTATCCCTATACGACGGCGCAGTTATTACAGAATTCGCCATTGGCGTTGGTTGCGTTTCTGGCAGGAGTCATTGCGCTTGGCTTGAACAATCGCCGCATGGATGTGCCCACCGCTACCAGCTTTTTCATGACCGCATTATTCGGTTTGATGCTCTTTCAGTCCCGGCGCTTTATCGAGTATTTTCCACCCTTCGCACTGATATTTTGCGCATTCGCCTGGAAGCCGCTGATCGAGTCATTTTTGCTATCTCGAAAAACCGAACCTATGGATGTCTCAACCGCTCCAGATTGGAAGCATAAAGCCGTGCATAGATTGCAGCCCTGGCTGCCGGTTATCCTCCTCGTAATTGTTTTTCTCGGGGGTATGGTTCTAACGCTGCGCGAGGCGCGCGCCAGCATCCGCACATCCAAACCCTATGCCTTGTTCGCTGGATCAAGCGCCTGGTTGAAATCGAATACGGAAGCAGGCGAGCGTGTGTTTCAAACGGACTGGGATGATTTTCCGCGTTTGTTTTATTACAACACCCGAAATACCTACCTGATCGGGTTGGATCCCACCTATATGCAGCTCTACAACTCAGAGCTTTATGACCAGTGGGTTGAGATCACCAGGGGCGAGATAGAGCAACCTGCCCGGCTGATCCATGATCGCTTCGGGGCATCGTATGTGATCAGCGACCTGCGCCACGATGATTTTATCCGCCAGGCGCAGGCAGATGAGGCGATGGTTGAAGTTTACCGCGACGACAATTCAGTGGTGTACGAAATTCAATTGCCATAAACAATTAGGCCATTTTGTGGTAAAAACGAGCCCATGACCAGCTTACCGGATGGGCAAGCCGAACTTAATCTGAACCACGGGCAGCGGGATACGCGCGCGATTTTCCGCGTTATGCTCGTCACCATGTTATTGAACTTTCTCGCCACATTCGTAAAACTCGTTCCAGGTTTTCTGACGGGCTCGCTCAGCGTGGTTGCCGATGGTCTGGATTCACTGTTCGATGGGTTGTCACACATCAGCGGCTTTGCCGGGCTGTACGTTTCTAGCAAACCGCCCGATGAAGAACATCCCTACGGTCATCGTAAGTTCGAAACGGTAGCTGCTTTGAGCATCTCCTTTCTCCTATTTCTGACTACATGGCAGTTACTGCAGACCGCCTGGGATCGTCTGAAATCTCCCGTAACTCCTGATGTCACATTGTGGTTGATCCTCGCCATGCTTACTTCCATGCTGATCCAGGGATTTACTGCCTGGTATGAATATCGCCAGGGACGCCGCTTGAACAGTGAGTGGCTGGTAGTGGATTCTTACCATACCCGCGCCAGCATCCTTGTATCCGCTTCGGTGCTGGTTGGGTTAGGCGTGGTGCGATTGGGCTATCCAATGGCTGACCCGATCCTGGCGATTATCGTAGCAATGATGATTGCCAAGATCGGTGTCGATATCCTGCGCGAGACCTTACCGGTATTGGTCGATCGCGCGGTCATCGACTCGCGGACGATAGAGGAGATTACCAGCACGGTCGCAGGGGTAGAATCTTACCATCGCGTCCGCAGCCGTGGCACGCCAGACAGCGCTGCTGTAGACCTGCACGTGCGCGTCTCGCCTCAACTGACCGTCCAGCAGGCGAATGCCATTGGCGATGAAGTTCGCCGGCGTTTGTTGGCGCTGAATGGCGTCAGCGATGTCACAGTGCATGTTGAAGCCGAGCGGAACCAGCAGAATAATGCTGCCGAAATCTATGCCACGCTGCAGCATACCGCGGCTGGCATGGGCTTACGGGTGCACGAAAGCTGGGTGCAGCGCAGAGATGGACAGCTTGTGCTGGAAGCCCATCTTGGTGTTGATCCCTGCCTGACACTGTCTGAAGCCCACGAACAGGTGGATCAATTGGAGCACGAGCTGCGCCACCGCCTTCCAGAAGTGGCAGAATTCCACAGCCATATCGAAATGGCAAGCGACCAGGTGCAAGAAAGCGAAACAGTGCCCCCTGATGCGGATCAGGCAATCCGAAAGATAATCATGGAGGTTGTCCAAGGTTTTCCGGAGCTCAAATCTGCCCGCGAGATCACCATGAATTACCAGCACGGTCTCCAGGAGGGCTATTACATTGCGATGACCTGCGATATCGATCCCACCACTCCCATGACCTTCGCTCACCAGCTTTCCACGATGGTTGAACACGAGTTGACGCGCCGCCTGCCTGGATTGGCGCAGATCGTTATCCATCTGGAGCCTGGTGAAGTATAGTTGAATTGTGATGACCCAACCTCCGTCTACCTGGAAGATTAATCTGCAGAATGGCCTGGTTAACCTGCAGCCTATCGATCTGAAAGCCTCTAATCTGGACCAGGTCAGTCTGCAGCTGCCTTCGGGTGCATATACGACACTCCGCACATATCACCATACCAAAGTTTTACACCTGGAGGCACATTTCGACCGGCTGGAAGAAACCACAGCGTTAGCCGGACTGCCAATCGAATTGGATCGCCAGGCTTTGCGGGCTGCAATGCGTGAAGTATTAGCCAGTCTGCCAAAGGACCGTGAGATACGCATGCGTTTGACAATAGCGCTCCAGGATGAGCCGGGGGCGCTTTGGCTTTCTGCCGAATTATTGAAGGTTCCATCGGCACGAGACTATCGCCACGGGGTTAAAGTAATCACATATTCTTTCCAACGCTCCAATCCTCGCGCAAAACTGACCCAATCGATCGAGCGTTCCAGTGAGATTCGCCAGGCTTTGCCGCCTGACGTGAATGAAGCCTTGCTGGTCGACCCATCAGGCTGCATCCTGGAGGGACTGAGCAGCAACTTTTTTGGCATTCAAAGTGGGGTCATTTGGACTGCAAATGAAGGTGTACTGGAGGGGATCACGCGTGCCCAGGTATTGGCGCTGGCAGAAACCGCGGGCTTCTCGATGCGGTACCAGGCTGTCAAACTGGCTGATCTGGCGACGCTCCATGAAGCATTCATCACCAGTGCCAGCCGGGGCATTCTGCCTGTATGCCAGGTGGATGAGAGGATCGTTGCCAGCGGAAAGCCGGGTTTGTTGACGCGCCAGCTCATGTTGATGTTCGACGCGAGTCTGGCTGAGAATTGCCAGGAAATCTAAAAGAGATCACCTGTCCAACCTGCTCGCTCGCCAGTTTACCTGCCAGGCTCATCCCCCCTATGCAACCCAATAGTCCGGATTATAATTGACCACTGTCTATCAAAGGAAGCAGGTCATTATGCCATTAACTGAAGATCAATTTGAGCATTCACCAGGTACGACGATACTGCACGAAGATTTGGTATTAAAGCCACCTCGATCCTGGCGCACCTGGCTGATTGGCAAACCGCTGCCGACAGCCGATGCTCCACACCAGACGATCGGCAAAGCGGTTGGTCTGGCGGTTTTCGCCTCCGATGCGTTATCTTCCACAGCCTATGCCACCCAGGAAATAATGGTGATCCTGGCCGTTGCAGGCATGGCTGCATTCCAATACGTGATCCCGATCTCCTTTGCCATTGTTGCCTTGCTGGCGATTGTTACCATCTCGTATGAGCAGACAATTCATGCTTATCCTGGCGGTGGCGGCGCTTACATCGTGGCACGCGATAACCTCGGGGAGCTGCCGGCTCAAACGGCTGGCGCAGCATTGTTAACCGACTACATTTTAACTGTTGCAGTATCAATCTCGTCGGGTGTAGCACAACTCACTTCCGCATTCCCTGACCTTTACCCATACCGTGTGTGGATTGCAGTGGTACTGGTATTGTTTATCATGTTGATGAATCTGCGTGGGGTTAGAGAATCGGGCACGGTTTTTGCTGTTCCCACCTATTTATTCGTAGTGCTCATGACGATAACAGTGGGAGCAGGCTACTACCAGTACTTCACCGGTCAATTGGGCACCGTCGTTAACCCTCCTGCAATGGAAGTCCTGGGTGAAACGACCGTTGTGACTGCATTCTTATTACTGCATGCCTTCTCAAGTGGTACTACGGCTCTAACCGGAGTCGAAGCGATCTCGAATGGCATTACTGCCTTTCGCGAACCGCGCAGCCGTAATGCTGGTATTACCCTGATCTGGATGTCATTTATCTTAGGGACGCTTTTTCTCAGCATCAGCTTCCTGGCAACGAAGATTCAGGCAGTCCCCTCTTTCGAGGAGACGGTCATCTCTCAAATTGCCCGTACAGTTTTCGATGGGCGTAATATATTCTATCTGTTGGTTATCTCAGCGACCACAGTAATCCTGATTATGGCGGCGAACACGGCTTTTGCAGATTTTCCGCGCCTGGCGTCTTTACATGCTGGCGACGGTTTCCTGCCGCGCCAGCTTACCTATCGTGGCAGCCGGCTGGTTTATTCTCGGGGAATTATTACTTTAGCCTTGGTTGCGTGTTTATTGATTGTTATTATTTCAGGCGAGTGTTTCCGGTCTGATACCATTGTACGCCATCGGTGTATTCATGTCGTTTACGCTCTCCCAGACAGGTATGGCGCGCCGCTGGTGGAAATCAGGTAAGCTGCAACCAGGTGAACGAATCAAAGAACCTGGCTCAACTCTGGAGCGAGATGACCGCTGGCTTCCGAAGATGGTCGTTAATGGGTTTGGGGCAGTTTGTACGGCCGTTGTGATGATGGTTTTCGCGGTGACCAAGTTTAATGACGGTGCCTGGATCGTTCTGGTCTCCACTCCAATTCTGGTTACAATATTTTTCGCCATTCACCGGCATTACAAGACAGTGGCAAAAAACCTGACCCTGGCGAATTTCAACCCGCCTCGTTATGCCAGCCGGCATCGTGTGCTGCTGCTGGTCTCGAATGTCCATCGCGGCTCGTTGAATGCCTTGCACTACGCGCGCATGCTTTCGGATGATGTCACCGCAGTGCATGTCTCGATGGATCCCGAACAATCTCATTCTGTCCAACAAAAATGGGAGCAGTGGGGAGATGGCGTCCGCCTGGTGATTATTGAGTCACCTTACCGTTTATTGGTAGAGCCATTGCTTGAATATATCGATAAAATATACAAGCTCCGCCAGCCAGGGGAGATGATCACCGTGGTAGTCCCGCAGTTTGTCCCTGAAAAACCTTGGGCAAACCTGCTGCACGCCCAGACTGCCTTATGGCTGCGCATGACCTTATTATTCAAGCCGGGGATTGTGATCACTGAGGTTCCATACCAGGTAAGAGACGCCAAATCATTAGAGAAAGATACTTTATAATTATGTAATGCCTCTCGTAGAGGATCCGGACAAACAGCATCAGGGGACTACAGTTTTCCACGAGGAAACGGTTTTCCTTCCAAAGCGCAGCTGGCGTACCTGGCTGATCGGTCGACCTTTACCCACTGCCGATGCACCCCACCAGACGATCGGTAAAGCGGTAGGCTTAGCGGTTTTTGCTTCAGATGCGCTGTCGTCTACCGCTTATGCCACGCAAGAAATCCTGGTCATCCTGGCGGTTGCCGGCACAGCGGCATTCTCCTACGTCATCCCGATTTCATTCGCCATAGTCATACTGCTGGCAATCGTTACCATCTCTTATGAGCAGACTATCCATGCCTATCCGGGTGGTGGGGGTTCGTACATCGTCGCGCGCGATAACCTGGGGGAGATACCCGCGGCAATCGCCGGCGCAGCACTGTTAACCGATTACATCCTGACTGTTGCTGTCTCTATATCCTCCGGAGTGGCACAGCTTACTTCCGCCATTCCAGCGGCTTTTCCGTACCGGGTGTGGATAGCCATTGGGATGGTGTTTTTTATCATGTTGATGAATTTACGCGGTGTAAAGGAATCGGGTAAAGTCTTTGCGCTTCCAACCTATTTCTTCTTATTGATGATGACGATAACGGTTGGGTCAGGGATTTACCAGTATCTTACCGGTCAATTGGGGACCGTGGTGAACCCGCCACCCATGGAAGTCGTTGGAGAAGCCGCCGCGGTGAGTATATTCCTCTTGCTGCATGCATTCTCAAGCGGAACTACCGCATTAACCGGCGTGGAAGCTATTTCGAATGGCATCATGGCTTTCAAAGAGCCGCGCAGCCGCAACGCTGGTATCACCCTGATTTGGATGGCTTCCATCTTGGCTGTAATGTTCCTTGGCATCAGTTTTCTTTCAACCAAAATACTGGCGGTGCCTTCAATCGAGGAGACAGTAATCTCTCAAATTGCCCGAACAGTTTTTGATGGGCGTAATATTTTTTACCTATTAATCATTTCTTCTACCACAGTCATCTTAATTATGGCTGCCAATACCGCCTTCGCAGATTTTCCGCGCTTGAGTGCCTTGATTTCTGCAGATGGGTACATGCCGCGCCAGCTAGCCTATCGCGGCAGCCGGCTGGTGTTTTCGCGCGGGATACTGACTTTAGCGCTCATTGCATCATTCTTAATCCTGGTGTTTCAGGCGCATGTGACCGGGCTTATTCCATTATATGCAATTGGTGTATTCCTCGCCTTCACCCTTTCCCAAATGGGCATGGCGCGCCGCTGGTGGAAATCCGGTCGGCTGGAGCAAGGCGTCAAGGTGCAGGAACGTGGCTCAATCCTAAAATTTGACCGCAAATGGATGGTGAAGATGGCGGTCAATGGTTTTGGTGCAGTTTGTACCGCCGTTGTAGCGCTTGTTTTTGCGTTCACGAAATTTCGCGATGGCGCCTGGATTGTGCTGATCTCCACGCCCGCACTGGTGCTCATTTTCTTCGGGATTCACCGGCATTACAGCAACCTGGCGAAAAACTTAACTTTAGATAATTTCAACCAGCCTCACAACATTCGCCGCCAGAGGGTGTTGCTGCTGCTTTCGAATGTCCATCGCGGCTCAATGCTGGCGTTTAACTACGCTAGAACGATCTCACGCGATATTACCGCGGTTCATATTTCCCTTGACCCGGTGCAGGCTGAGAAAGTACAGCAGAAGTGGGAGCAGTGGGGCGATGGCATCCGCCTGGTGATCATCGAGTCGCCTTACCGCCTGCTGCTTGAGCCCCTGCTGGAATATATCGATAAGCTGTATCGGCTGCGACAACCGGACGAAGTGATCACGGTCGTGGTGCCCCAGTTCGTCACCGAACACTGGTGGAGCAACCTGCTGCACGCCCAGACTGCACTCTGGCTGCGCATGGCGCTGCTGTTCAAGCCGGGCATTGTGATCATCGAGGTGCCCTACCAGGTTGTCGACCTGATCGCTCAGGAACAAGATTGACAATTAAAACTGGCTGCCAGGAAATCGAACGGCAGCCAGTTTCTTTATATCTCCAGCAGGTTATGGAGACGGGGGTGTAATGATCGGCGGGGCGATTGTTGGTATGATGGTGATGATCGGGATGGTCGGAACCACCAACGTCGGAGTTGCCGTCGCTGTCGGAACAAGCGTAGCAGTTGGGGTGGGCGGCTTGTTGCGGATGGAAGGCACAAACCAGATGCCGTTGGCATGGGCGACATTGCCGTTGTTGGTCATGCGCAGGATAAACTGAACACTTTGTCCAACGAATGCGGAAAGGTCAATATCAACCACTTTGGTTGAATTATCGTAAATTTCTCCCCACTGACCCAGGGTTCCTGTGGTGCCGTTTGCAAGCTGGTAATCCACACGGAAAATGACGTTGCAGTTGTTACTGTCCCGGGCACAGCTAATTTCAGTAACGAAGTGGTCACCCGCTTTGACCTGATAGGGTGCGTATTGTCCTTGAATGAATCCGCCGGATGCCTGATTTGGGCGCACCCACAGCCCGGGCTCATTCTCGATGCGGTTTTCCATGCCAGGGTTAGCCAGCAGGGTGACCGATCCCCTGGAGTCATTGCTGGGCGTAGTACAGCCGATCAATCCAGCCGCGGTGCGCCATTGGGCGTTGCAGAAATTGGCGGCGAAATCGAACGCATAGTTTGGATTCGGCTTGATGGGTTCCTGTACAGTAATGCGCGCCCAGATCGCATTTGCCCCACTGGAGCCGGTTCCAAACGTGACACCGCGCGGGCTGCGGAACTTCCAGTTGCTCTGGAAGTTACCCGGCTGAGCAGGCGAGACCAGGTCGACGGAGACATCTACCTGCTGACCGGGCTGCACCACGCCGGGGATTGCCACGGCTGTCTGGTTGGTCATTGCGGTGCCATTGACAAAAACCAGCAGGTAACTGGGGTCCCAGGTGCAGGAGCCATCATTTCGCACCCGCCATGTCTTGCGGAAGGGTGTGTTTGCTGCCAGTACCGTGCCATCGGGGATGGTGACATCCTTAATGAAGGTCACCCGTTCACACGGTATGGTAATCGCCGTGGCGGTCGGTGGTTGGACCGGCGGCCAGGTGGGCGTGGCGACTACCGGCGGGCTGGTGGGGATTACAGGTATCGATGAGGTAGACGTCGGAAAGGTTGGGATGAGAGGCGGCGTACTCGTAACAACTGCTGATTGGGTGAATTGAGCAATCAGGGTCGATACAGCGTCCTGGGTAACCTGGGCAACGATCGTTTGGGCTGCCTCGGTGTAAGCTGCGGACGTATCTGGTGTGGACTGGCTCGGGCGGAAGAAGGCAAAGTAACCAATTGCGCACATCGCGCTCAGCACCACCACAATCATTGCGGCAACACCTGCATAGATCCAGGCTTGTGAGCTTTTCATGTGATTTTCCTCCTTACACAAATTTTCATCCATAATTAAGACGTATATTAACGTAAAATTTGTGTTCCCGTTGGCTGAATTATACGAATATTATCATATTTTCATGTATAATTAAAATATGCCTGAGATAGATGAGAGATTGATTATTATCCAATCTCGGGTTTCGGGTGGAACTAATCTTGCATAGCATTCGTCACAGGATCAGGTATGGGTGATTCTCCTGGATGATCGCTCTTTCGGAGAATCTAGCGACAATATTCAATTCTTTAAGTAAGGAGAAGTCCAATGAAAACAACTAAGCAACTTATCATTGTGCTGACCATCCTGGCTGTGTTCTGTGCCAGTCTGGGCATTGGGCTCCAGCCGGCGCAGGCTGCCACCTGCACCACCTGGTATACAGTCCAGAAGGGCGATACACTGGCCAAGATTGGGGCGAAGTTCGGTGTGAGCTGGCAGTATCTGGCTGACCTGAATAATATCGCTAATCCGAATAAGATATATGCAGGTCAGGTGTTGTGTGTATCTACCACGGGTACTGCCCCCGCCCCAAGCCCATCAACGATACCCACGTTCTCCATCGTCTCGGTGGCGCGGGACACATCCGTGACCATCCAGACATACAACTTCCCTGCGCAGGATAAATTCAACGTATTAATTGGTCCTTACGGCACCCAGGGGAAGAACGGAGTTGTGGTCGGAACTTATAAATCAGGCAATGGGGCTAGCAAACAGGCTACCTATCCAATCCCAGCCGGCTATGCGGGTTCACAAAAATTGGCAATCCGCTTGCAGAGCACTACTGGCTCGGGTTATTTTGCCTACAACTGGTTCTGGAACAACACCGCCGGGGGCGGAACGAATGGTGGTGATGGATATACGGGGTATCCGTACTTCTTCATCAAATCCGTTGTCCGGAACACCAGCGTGACCATCCAGGGTTATAACTACCCACCCAATACCGATTTCACAGTCCTGATGGGACCGATGGGTACGAAAGGTGTTGGCGGGATCGCAGTTGGCAGCTTTAACTCCGGGGCTGGTGGGTACATCGAGAAGACCTTCAGCATCCCAGCGGCGTTGGCAGGCTCCAAAAAAATCGCCATTCGCACCCAGGGAAATGTCTTCTTCGCCTATAACTGGTTCTGGAACAACAACGCACCGTAAACCTGGACCGAATATCTCTAGCCTGGTTGGTGTTCCCCAGGCATAATTGCATAAGGTTTTTCCTACCGATTTTTTGTGGTGTCAGTGCAGAATCAACCGCACTGACACCACTTGCATTTAAATCGTAAAGATGCTTTCAATTAGGGCGGGATGTTGAAGCTGGCAGGACGTAAGTGCCATCAAGATTGGTGTGGTATTCATAAAGCTGGTCATCTACACTGAGGATGACCCTGTATCCAGGAACGATTGCCTGGGTGCACATCATGTCCGGCTGGTGTATCCCCAGGCAGCCATCTGGCCAGTCCACCTGCTCGATTTCTTCAAAAGTGATATCTGATGCAGGAACTCCCAGCTCATCTGCCAGTGCCTGGCGTGCATTCATCGCTGCGACTGGTGGAGATGCTAATAAGTCCGGATTGGAGATGGGTGTGCCGTCGGTGGGCAGGTTTGAACCGCCCGGAGCAGCTTTGGCTGGTTCTTCACTGGGCGGTTCAGCCGCGGTGGGGCTGCTTGCGGCATTGGAGCAGCCAGCAATGATGAGTGTTACCACGATGAGAAAAAGTATTTTACGATTCGTAGACATTTTATTCCTCCTCATTAAAGACGAACTGAAACATTGACTGGTTCCTTATTCCACTGACACCTTCTCGGTTACGTTTAATCCATGTCTGCGCAGCTCGGCAACGTATTGCGCCGGGGGAATGAAAGACTCCACTCCGCCAGCGCCGTGCGGCGTTTGACCATGCGCCATCATTTCGACAGCGATGGCGGCGGTCCAGCCGGTCATGCGTTCCATGGCTGAAAAGCCACTCGACTCATCGAAATAATCGATCAGCTCTACCAGGGCTTCAGCCGGGCGACCGTCTTTTCGCCCAACGGCGCGGATGCGGATGATACATACGTCCTTGTCTCCAGGGATGACCACTTTTGGCTCAAACAGGGCGTGGAAAACCTCGCGCGGCACCACACTTTGTTGCCCCACTTGAATCGGTTCTTGATCCCACAAGCCCAGATCCCAATAGGCGCGCAGTTGGTGCGAAATGCCCCGGATAACGCAGGGTGAGGTTTTGCAGGGTTCGCAGCTTGCCTTCAAATGTCCATGGCATGCTGCTCGTGCCGCCGCCGGTCACAAAGGCTTCCAGCTTGCCAATGGGTTCTGGGAACTCCACAATCTCCAGCTCACTCATCGGCTCGACTTCGGTAACTTTCCAGTCGCGTAAGAAAATCGCTGGTTCGGCATATTCGTTCGTCAATCCGGCGATATGAAAGGTGAGCAGGTATTGAAATGGCGGGCGCGGATTCTGCGGGATGCCACCATCCCACATGAACACATCGACAGTATCATCCAGCAAACTCATCGCATAGGCACACAGGGCGGTGCCCACACCGGGTACCTGACCGCAGTCGGGAATGATCGAGATGCCGGCAGCTTGTGCTTCAGCATGATATGCGTGCTGTTGGATGACAATGCTGGTATTGCCCCCCAGGTCAGCCATAGAGGCGCGTGCCTGGATGGCCAGACGCGTAAGATCCAAATTGTAATAATAAGGCACGGCACTGAGAAATGCGTCGACACCCTCCAGGGCAGCCAGGACAGCAGGTGCATCGGTCACATCCACCTGGCGCGCTACGATGATCTCACGGTCAAGCATCTGGTTGACGCGACGTGCTCCCCGCTCTGCTGCGGACAGGTTCAGGTCGCCTAAGACGACTTTGGATGCATCTCCCCAACGGGCTATATCGTACGCTGCGGCAGTGCCTTGCCGTCCCGCGCCGAGCACTGCATAGGTTTTTCCCATTTGATGTTCTCCTGCCAGGTGGAATATAGAATGCTGCTAAGCTAGATTTTACTATATGCTCCACTAACCTCGGTAATTACCGAAAGTAATAGTCAGCAAACGATCAGTATCTGGCTGCGTAAAACGACGATAAAAATAATCGAGATATTTGGATGATCCAGGTAAAATTGATATGGGAAATCTGAACCAGGCTGATATTAACAAAAATTTCCCATGATAAACCACAACTATATTATGCAAGGTGATCAACGATTCGAAAGAAGGAATTGAGAGATGTATTCTGACTTCCGCCAATCTCCGGAATTCCGAAATTTGCTGGCTCAAGGTGGATACGAATTCGCTGACCTTGGCAATGGTTGCGGTGGGATCATCTCGAAAATATTTCCAATTCCATTCCTTCGGTTGTTAGTTATTCAGGGCGTTGATATGCCAGAAGTGCTGTCTGCAGTTGAGCCGTTACGGCGAAAGCATCACCTCGTCAGCGCCAGGATTGCTCCAAAAGCGGTTGTCGGTTCACCAGGCGCGGATGCCTGGGAACAGGGGCTCGAGCAATATGGCTATCGATGGGACAAGGTGGCGGTGGCGCCGACGAAGACCATCCTTGTAGATCTGACTGCGGAAGAGGATGAGATGCTTGCCCGCATGGAGTCAAAAACCCGCTATAACATTCGCCTGTCGCAGCGCCGGGGGGTAACAACCCAGATTGCTACAGGGGAGGACCTGCTGAAAGAACAGGCTCTGCTGGATCAATTTGCTGCTGTGCTGCAGCAAAATTTCCAGCGTTTGAAGATGAAGGCGCCTTCTATCAAATTCCTGGAACGCATTTGCCAGGCTTTTGGAGATAACTATTATGTGGTTTTCGCCCACCTGAGCAATGGTGAGCCAGGAGCTGTGGCATCCTACATCCTTTATGGTGACACAATCTCATACCAGATGAACGGCTCTACCGAGGCAGGTCGCCACGATTTTGCCGCAAATGCCGCGGTATGGGCGGGTATGCTCGCAGGGAAGCGGCGTGGCTGCTCCTGGTTGGATTTTGACGGCATCGCAGACGAGCGTTACAAAGAGGATGAAGAATGGGAAGGTTTCACGCGTTTTAAGTCAGGTTTCGGTGGAGAGGTTATCACCTTCATGGGTTCTTTCAAGAAGAATTTCCCACTCCTGTAATCAATTGTAAATTAGTAGATGTAATTTATCCTTTTTTTACCATTCCTGCACGGTCAGGTTGTATACTCTGTTAGTCAGAACCCTTTGATCTTCCGGGAATCAGTTACATGCACGATAGTACTGTCCTACCAGACCTGCGTATGCTGCCCTCGTCACTCCTGGTCACCCACGAGGACTGGGATCCGCGCCGGGTGGAGCGCTTGAGCCAGCGCATCCAGCAGGAAGGGGTGTTTAAGCACCCTCCAATTGTTGCCAGCATCCCTGAAACTGACAAATTCGTGGTTTTAGACGGCGCCAACCGCACGGTGGCGATCCAAAGCCTGGGTATGCCGCACATCGTCGCCCAATGGGTGGCATATCAGGAGCCAACCGTTCAGTTGGATACCTGGTACCATGTCGTTGCTGGTATGCCGATCGAGGAATTCGAACATGCGTTAACCCAGGTGACTGGTTTACGGCTGGAGGCTACCAGTCTGGAGGATGCCCGCCTGGCACTGGCGGAACACAAAGCGGCTGCATACCTTGTCTGCGAAAGTGGTGTGCGCATTGCCAGGAATACGCGTGGAGTGCTCGCAGCAGATGTAAATTTACTGAATCAGATCGTCAGCACCTACCGTGACCGGTCAGATATCTTCCGGGCATCGAACGATATCTGGGAAATACAGAAGCCTTATTATCCGGGCATCACAGCCCTGGTCATCTTTCCTCGCCTGCATCAAGGTGATGTGATCTCAGCAGCGCGGAGTGGGCAAAAAGTGCCTACTGGAATCACCCGGCACATCATTACCCCGCGGGCATTGAATGTAAATATCCCATTATGGGTGCTTGCGGTGGATTGGCCTCTGGAGCAAAAAGAGCTCTGGCTGCGAGAATGGCTGATGGAGCGCATGAATAGCGACGCCATCCGCTACTACTCTGAATCAACATTCACCTTCAACGAATATTGAGCCGATTTTACGAAATTTAAACAGTCGGAATATTGACTTATTTTGTCGGGTAAGATAAACTCAGCTCCATGATGCCTGTTCTGCTGAGTGCAAGTGGACTTTATTATTACGGTGAGTTTACGGCCAGGTCTGGCCGTTGGCAACGCGTGACAGGCTAAATACCAGGCAAACAGCCAAAACGCGAGACCAACGGTCTCGCGTTTTTCATTAACACGGTCAGGAGGTTTGGTGATGCCCGTTCGTGGGATCAGGGGAGCTAATGTGGCTGGTGAGAATAGCGAAAGTGCCATCCTCAGCGCAACCAGGGAGTTGCTTGAAGCAATTCAGGCTGCCAATCCTGACCTGCGTACCGACGACCTGGCCAGCGTGATTTTCACGGTCACCGAGGATTTGGATGCAGCCTACCCAGCGCGCGCAGCCCGACAGATCGGCTGGAGCCAGGTCCCCCTTTTTTGCGCCCGGGAAATACCTGTGCCAGGCAGCTTGAGGCTTTGCATCCGGGTCTTATTGCATTGGAATACTGGACTTCACCAATCTGCCATTCAGCACGTGTACCTGGGCGAAGCAGCGCGGCTGCGTCCTGACCTGGTGAATTTGACATGATGGATTAATGGAAATTTTAGGATAAATCAAAGCAGCCTTTATCACGAATTAGGTTTTTTTATTGACATTTAAAAGGAGAGTACCGCTATGATGATCATCATGCGCACCGATGCTTCTCAGGATCAAATCAACCATGTGGTGGAACGGGTTGAGCTGCTTGGCTTGAGCGCCCATTTATCAACGGGGATTGAGCGCACTGTCATCGGCGCGATCGGTGACGGCAGGCCGGTTGATCGGGATTTGTTCACCATGCTGCCTGGCGTAGACCGGGTTGTGCCCATCACGCGCCCGTATAAGCTGACTTCCCGCGAGTTTCGAGAAGATGACTCGCAATTTACCGTGAATGGAGGTCTGAAGTTTGGCGGAGAGGATGTGATCATCATTGCCGGGCCTTGCTCGGTGGAGAGCCGCACTCAGATTCTCGAGACCGCCCTGGCAGTGCGCGAAGCTGGCGCTCATGCGCTGCGAGGTGGTGCTTTCAAGCCGCGCACTTCACCATATTCATTTCAAGGGCTGGGCTTGATGGGGCTGGAGCTGCTGAGCGAAGCAAAACAGCTTACGGGGCTTCCAATTGTGACCGAGGTGATGTCGCCAGAGCAGATTCCCATGGTGGTTAATTATGCAGATATGCTCCAGTTGGGGGCGCGCAATATGCAGAACTTCGCTTTGTTGCACGCATTGGGCGAGAGCCAGAAGCCGGTGCTGCTCAAGCGCGGCATGAGCGCAACGGTAGAAGAGCTGCTCATGTCGGCTGAATACATCCTCTCGCATGGCAACCGGCGGGTGGTGCTGTGCGAGCGCGGCATCCGTACATTCGAAACTATCACCCGCAACACCACGGACATCAATGCTATCCCAGCTCTGAAATCACTCACTCACCTGCCGGTTATCCTCGATCCAAGCCACAGCACGGGCAATTGGGCGTTTGTGACTGCGATTGCACGCGCAGGAATTGCCGCCGGCGCCGACGGGCTGATCATCGAAGTGCATCCTAACCCTGCAGATGCCCTGTCCGATGGCGGTCAGTCGTTGAAGCCAGAACGCTTCGCTGAGCTGATCACTCAGGTGAAAGGCATCGCTGAAGCACTGGGGCGCCGCCTGGCACCCCAACAACCGTTACCATCGCCATCTTATAAGTCTGTCTTGGTTGGTGAGGAAGCAGCGCGTAATGGATCGTAGCGCCTCGCTGTCGGAGCAGCGCGTTGCCATCCTCGGCATGGGCTTGATGGGCGGCTCACTGGCTCTGGCGCTACGTGGTCGTGTGGCGGCTGTATACGGCTGCGATCCTGATCCGCAAGTCTGTTCCATGGCGACACAGCGTCAGATTGTCGACCGCTGTGTTCAAGATCCGGCCGAAATTCTGCCGCAGGTGGGCATGGTGATCCTGGCAGCTCCGGTTCGCGCCATTCTTCAAATCATCAAAGAGTTACCCGGTATTCAACCGGCTGGCTCTGTTGTGTTAGACCTTGGTTCTACGAAAGCACAAATTTGCGCGGCAATGTCCGCTTTGCCAGCTCCGTTCGAAGCGGTTGGAGGACATCCAATCTGCGGCAAGGAGCATGGCTCGCTGGTGAATGCTCAGGCTGATCTCTACTTGAATGCTGCCTTCGTGCTTACGGAGCTGTCGAATACAACCGAACGGGCGCGGCGCTTAGTCCTGGAGCTGGTCAAACAGGTAGGGGCTTATCCGATCTGGTTGGATGACGAAACTCATGACCGTTGGGTGGCATCAACAAGTCACCTGCCTTACCTGGCAGCGAATGCGCTGGCTGCCATCACACCCCGAGAAGCCACTGCGCTAATTGGGCCAGGTTTTCGCAGCACGGCTCGCCTGGCTGCCTCACCGCGCCGGATGATGGCTGGACATCCTGGTTTCCAACAAGAGCAATATCTTATCCAACCTGAGTCTTTATCGAAAGCAATTGGAAACCCTTGAGCAGCTGTTAGAACAAGGAGAAGAAACCGCTCTCTTGGAGCTGCTGGAACAGGGTGCTGATCGTTATGCGAGCTTACTTACTGTGGATTCTTCCGCAGACGCTGGTAGAGCCGGGTGAGGCTGCGCCCGCCTGGTAGCGTTTTAAATCTTTCACCCATTCGGTAGGTCTCGGAATCACGCAGCTCGGCAATTTGCCTGCGTAATTCATCGATTTCCAAACGCCGGTTGAATTCCATCCACGCATAGCCGCTGCGTAACTCACGTTCCAGCTCATACTGGGCTTGTAAAACCCTCAGATAATCGCTCTCAGAATGGATCAAAACCGGCGGTCGCCCGGTTGGTGCTCCGCCCTCACCTCTCAGCGCCTGTCGAAAGAATTGCCGGTGGTGCTCAGCTTTTTGCACCCATGACCAGCCGCCATCGATGAGCGCTTGCCGGGCAGCAGCACCTAACCGGCTGCACAGCTCAGGCTGGTCTCGCAGCCGGATCACCGCAGCTCTGAATTCGTCCAGGTCGCGATTTACGATCAAAGCATTTTGTTCATTCGTCAGATATTCCGGAGCGCTTCCGTTCCTTGTTGTGACGATGGCACGCTGCATTGCCGCAGCTTCGATGATCGAATTATTGCTGCCTTCAAAGCTCGACGCGCTGATGTAAGCATCGATCGAGCGGTAAAAATCCGGCATCTGCTCCAGTGGCAGGTTGTGGTCGGCAAAACCCGCTACGACCAGCTCTACCCCAGGGATTTCCGCCATTGGTTGGACGAACTCTTGAAAACCTTTGACCATCGATATCCGGTTTCCTGCCCATCCTAAACGCAATCTTCCAGCCTGTCTGACTGGTGTAATCGGTTCTCCAGGAGATGCCTGTGGGGTGAATGCCTCCAGGTCGACGCCCTGGGTGATATGCTGTAATCCGGGTATAAACGGGGAAAATAAGTCGTATAGCTGGCGCGAGATGACGTGCACAGCCTGGTAGCGATGCACCAGCAAGTCGACCAGGTGCTGAAAGTCCCAATCAACCCACGAGACGAAAGAGCGAATCGCGGTAACATATTTTTCCGGTTTGCGGATTTGCTCAAGGTCGACCATATTCCATTCAAGCGGATAGATTAAATCGTAATCGTCCTCGTGATAATCATCGCCGCGGTAAACTACCGTGAAGTCAAACTCATCACTCAGGTAACGTGAAAGCATCTGGGCGTGGCGATTGAAAATCCAATCCGGACGGTCGGGAATGCACAGCACGCGCGCTCTACCGGCCGGTTTCAAGTTTCCAGTTGTCTCAGGGGACATGCGGCGTATTATAAACAACTTCAACTGGCTTGTCGATCATGATCCGTTTCATTGTTATAATTGATTACCCGTTTTTGGCGCCGGTAAACCGCATTTATGAATCATCTGGTCACTTCTCAAGATACTTCTCCTGCCTTCCTGCGTATGATGAGCTGGCAGGATTATAAAATTTACCGTTTTCGAGAGATTCGCCAGCAGCTCTATCCGGCAGATTTTCGTCGGGTGATTTTTCCGTGTAATGCTGATCGTGTGACCTGTCTCTTGCCAGGATCGGATGATGATGACAGCGGCGAAAAAAAACGTAACACGCTCAGCCTGGCATTTCCGACATACCAGTTTCAATCAGCCACCCGTGAAGGTGATGCTTGCACGGGTGAATGGATCGTCGGAGCGGAGGATCCTGACCAGCTCAAAATCCCCAGGTTCAAAGGGTTAATCGACATGCTCCGTCAGGACCCCAGTGCCGACCTGGCTTATGTCGCGGACGAGCCAATTCCTGGAGCACCATTTATGTTGCGCAGCCAATTAGCATGGATTTTTGGAGCACAACCGCCGCTCCGCGGTGGTATCAGTTTCAATCCATACTGGCTGCAAGTGGGGCTTTTCGGACGCAGCCGTACACTGGTTTCACCCCGAGAACGAAATGCAACAAAACAAACAGCGTACAAATTCCCGGAAATCCTGCAAACCTCTGGATTATTCAATCGCCTGGTGGGCGATGGCGGAGAAAAATTTTCAGTCTGGGCGGATTTCTACCGGGATTTCTTCCTATCTCCGTGGGCATTTCAAATCCGCGCCCAATCCGGCGGCCGTCTCGGTCGCGAGTTAGGGGAGAGCCTGGAGAACGCCTTGCTGCGTGCAGGAAACATCCGCCTCGATGAAGGTAATTACCATCCCGAATCCTTCTCCTCCTGGTGGTCGCCAAGCATTTTTATCACAATCACCGAGGATGCAAGCCAGGCAATATTGCCTTTTGATTATCCTCAGCGCGCTCTGCGTATGCTGCTGGTTGTAGGTGATGAGCGCCTGCCTGAGGTGGTGGATCCCGGTTGGGATTTATGCCTTGCCTGGGACCAGCCGCGCCGCGCATTGTCGCTGCTTTCTAAGCCCTGGCAGGGTTGGGGCTCGATAGCGGATGTCGATATCCTTGCCAGCCTGCTGGATGTCCGCTTGCATGCTCACCACTTGCGCATTATTGAAGCCCAAGCCCGCCAGTTTCCACCCCCAAAGCGTAAGCTGAGCGTGGTGATCACCACCTACCGTCGTGACGAGCTGTTGCAGCAAGCGCTGGAATCCCTGACCCGGCAGAATTTCCCTCGCCAGGATTTTGAAATCCTGGTGGTCAATAATGACCCGAGTGATCCAAATCCGCCCCTGGCAGTCGCTAGACTGCAGGAATCATATTTTACTGATGATCGTGAGCGGATTCGCCTGGTGGAATGTCCCATCCCGGGTTTATCCTATGCCCGCAATGCAGGCATTGCAGAGGCGCGTGGTGAAGTGCTTTGCTTCCTGGACGATGATGCGCTGGCTCGTCCCGCCTGGTTGGAGCAGATCTGGCAGGCATTTGAATCTCGCCCCGATTTAGGCGTGGCGGGTGGGCATATCTTTCTGAAGTACCCCCAGCCACGCCCGCCGGTTCTGAAAGCAGGTCTGGAGCGCTTCTGGACACAGTTTATTACCCCCCAGCGAAGCTACACAGAGGTTCAAAATTATATGGAGTTTCCTTGGGGCGCTAACTGGTGTGCCCGCCGGCAGGCGCTGCTGGAAATGGGCGGTTTTCGCGGACAGTATGGACGGCGCAAGCGAGATTTCAGCGGTGGAGAAGAGCTGATTGCAGCCATTCTGGCTCAGCGGCTTGGCTTTGACGTTGCCATCCAGCCCACTGCCGAGGTAGACCATCAGCCAGAGCAGAACCGGTTTACTTACACCTACCTGCGAAAAACGATCATCGCCCAGATCATCATCCATTATCACATGAACCGTGACCAGTACCTGCCGCGCCCGATCACAGTAAAGAACAACTGGCGCGGCGCGCAGCGATTTGCTCGCAATGTAAAAAAGATGCTGCGAATGGCGGGCGGAGAGCGCCAGGCACTCGCAGTGGAATACTTCTACATGCTGCAGGCATGGGCGCGACTGTTCTTTGAACAGGGATCAGACAATCTTCGCCGCTGGTACCTGCGCAACAGCAGAGTTTAGAAGGTAAATGTTAAATGCCCAGTCAAACGCCAATCAACGAACCTGTCTCTTACCGCCTGCCTGAGGTGGAAGAGCTGCGTGCCGAGTTGGAATTTCTGAAGAGCAGCAGAGAGTTCCAGTGGGGTTCTCGGCTGCGTCAGAGCCTGCTTTTTCGCTGGCTGCGCCATTGGCGGTTGAAAGACAGCCTGGTTCGTATTCGCCTGCTCGGCGCAGGTCAGGCAGGCAGCTACGCACCTGAAACCACCCTGCTGGGCATCTGGTACGACGAATATCCTGATGGAATGCCACTGGAGCTGCTGGAGCGCTCCTTGAAAAAATGGCGCCAGCACCCGGATATCGTTGCGCCATTTGGTCAGGCAATCTACACCACCCAAATAGACGAGCTTTACCTCTACACTCGGGATGAAAACCTGCGCATCGATTTTCAGACCAACCCGGGCAGCGGGCGGCTTGAGCTGCGGCGAGGCAGTGAGCAGAAGATTATTGACCTGCACTCGAATGCTATTGGAGTAGTCTCGGTTTATCCCAACCGCATTCCCATGGATGTTGTTTACAAAGCTTTCGAAATAGAAGAAGCGCCCGATGGAATTGTAGATTCCAGAACCGGCGCTGCTGCAGCGGGGCAACCAGCCTTGCTGCTCCTGCGCCGGGATCAGATCGCGGCGCGTGACCTGGAATGGCTGGCGGCTCAACAGGCGCAGCCTCGGCCGCTGTCGATCAATCACCCGCAGTGGCGCGGCATCCTGGCTTCAGCGCGTGAGCTTTTTGATAACCTGTACCTGGTACCGGATGACCTGGACCGAAAACGCGCCGATTATTATGCCCGCCTGTTCATTGAGTCAGGTGTACCCTCACTGACCATTCAAGGCTTTCCAAAGACTTACCTGCATCTGGTGAAAGCGCTGAACCGCCTCGCTCCACGCCTGCCTGTGTATGTCATTTATCATGGCAATTTCCTGCACATGCGCGAAGATTACGACTGGCAGGTTTTGAAAGAAGTAATTGGCTTGCATCGCTCCGGTGAGATCGCAAAAATCGGCTTCGTCAAACACGGAATGGCGGAGATCATGAACCAGGCGGGGATCAAGTCGGCATTTATCCCTAACCTGGTCAGGCGGATCCCGGATGCCCCATCTCAACCCCTGGATGGCGGTCCGCATATCGGTATCTGGGCTCAGCCGGATGGCAGTTGGAAGAAATCGCCTTATGCCATGCTGGCAGCGCTTAAAATGCTGCCCGGCGCCCAGGGTCATGCATTCCATGTCAGCCACCGCCTGGAAGAGTTTGCCGGGCTGCTGCAGATACCTGCCGAATACGAGTATCACGCTTTAGCCCAGTCTCAGGTGCCGGAGATGATGCGGCAAATGCACCTGAACCTGTACGTGACCCTGACCGAATGCGCTCCGATGATGCCCCTTGAGAGCCTGTCCGTTGGCTCGCCCTGCCTGTTCGGTCCCACCACGCATTATTTCCAGGATCATGCCTACCTGCGCCAGCGCCTGGTAGTGCCAATCCCCGATGAATCACTGACGATCGCTACCGCTGCTCGCCAGGCGCTGGAGGAGCGCCAGGAAATAATCGCTGCTTATCGTCTTTATGCGCCAGAAAACAACCGGCGGGCGCTTCAAGCCCTGGCAGAGTTTCTCGAATTTCCGGTCGGATAAAGCCAATGGCACGCCTGTGTTTTGCATCCTTCGAAATCTACCCTACCGTAAAAGGTGGGGCAGGCGTGCTGCTGCATAATGTTGCCCGCTTGTTGCTTGGCGAAGGGCATGAAGTGCTCTTCTTGCTTGATCTGACCGCTGCAGAGTTCCAACGGTTTGATCAAATCGACCGCTTGCAGCTTCCCAATCCTCAAGCCTGCCGCGCTTACCGCGTGGAGGACCTGGCTGGAGATCTGCCAATTAAACCGGGAGATTTTCGATCGGTATTCGAATACCGATCTTATCGCTTCCATAAAGCAGCCAGCCAGCTCTGCCGGTTGGAGCAGCCTGAGCTGATCGAATTTTTTGAGTACACCGGCTCAGCGTATACCGCTCTTTGCGCAAAGGCGGCTGGATTGGATTATGCTGGCACACACATCTCCGTGCGCCTGCATGGCTCGCTTGAGCTGATTGACCGCCAGCAGCCGGGCAGCATCCATGGCATCGATCGTTATCTCATGTATGGATTGGAGCGCCACGCATTACGCCTGGCTGAAACAGTGGTTTACCCTTCTCAGGCTTTCCTTGAGCAGGCTTACCTGCCCATTTATGAGCCCTGGTTTGGTCAGGCTGTCCTTTCTCCACCGCCACTCATCGATATTCCTGTAGCAGAGGCGTCCACTCAAATCGCGGATACTGCGCTGTTCTACGGCAGGTTGCATGGGATTAAAGGTGTAGATACCTTTGTGGATGCCGCAGTGCTCTACCTGAATGAGCCATCCAATCCACCCCTGCGATTTTCGCTGGTGGGTTATGACTCCCACCTGCCTCCCGGAGGCGAAGGGAGCTACCAGGCTTACCTGCTAGAAAAAATTCCGCAGCATCTACGCGGTGCTTTCCAGTTCCATGGTCAATTGAGCTGGAGCGAGCTGGGACATTTGCTGCCCCAGGTATGTTTTGCGGCAATCCCCAGCCATTATGAATCCTTCTGCTATGCTGCGCATGAGCTCTACGAAGCTCGGATACCATTGATCGTTTCTGATCTGCCGGCTTTTCAGGGGATTTTCCAGCATGAGCGCAACGCCCTCGTGTTTGATGGCAGCGCCAGTGATCTGGCAGTACAAATGAAGCGGTTGCGGCAGGATGATGCGCTGCGCCAGCGAATTACCCGGCCTTATCCGGTTTCGAAAAAGACCCTGGATGCGTACTACCAGGAATCCGGGCATCCTGGTTGGATTGAGACGCGACCAGTCACAGAACCACTATCACTCCTGGTGTGCATTCTGTGTGACCATCCGGAAGGATTGGCAAGCACTCTGGCTGGCTTAAAATCAGCGGATTTACCAGAGCTGCAGATCGTATTACTGCTCCCGTGGGGGAAAGATAACGGCATTGAGTCATTCAGCGGCTTACCTGCCGAGACAATGCAAGAAGGCAGGTTAAACGCCACACCTGCCTGGCTGTTGGGTAAGATGTATACCCTCTATGATTTGGCAGGTAGAGCCCTGGCGCCTACCGAGCTTCTGACAGCTCAGGCATTGTTGTTGCTTTGCAGCGGCGACAGGCTGGATAATCGTTTTCTCCAGGTTGGTTTATCCACATTGAGTCGCCAGCCGCAAATCAACTTTGTGAGCTGTTACAAGGATATCCACGATGGAGCCCGGGGATTCATCGATACTTTTCCCATCGATGCCGCGCCTGAGTTAGCCCCTTTCCTGTCGCTGCAGCTATTCACCCGCGCCATTCTGCGTACCTCGCCGGGTCAATTATTGATCGATGTGTTCGATCCACGCGCTGGGCGCTATGGCGAGCTGGAAGCGCTCTGGCGCCTGGATACAGCCGAGGCGACCGGCATTGTGATTCCTGAGGTTCTGCTTCATCTCGATGCCTCCGAACCGCCTCCGTTGGATGAAAAGACGCTGGATTATATAATCTTGAGAGATGATCAACCCTGGCGCAAGAGCAGGCTGAGCAGCTTCCCCCTAACCCTGGCGAACCGCAGCCATACTTTACGTGAGCAGGTGGTGGTAGAAAACCGTGACGATGCGATGCAGAGCTGGCTTCGTAGTATTGGGCAGAGAGGTTACTACGCGCTTGGGCATTCCCGCCTCAATCGCTGGGTGAACCAGCATGCTCCCTGGCTGAAGCGGATGTTCAGGAAATAATGGTTTCCAAGATAAAGTTGGGGATACAACCCAGGACTTGCGTGCTTAACTGAGAATGCGAAAAGTCTGTTTCGTCACCAACGAAATTTACCCCGTGCGCCCGGGTGGCGCCGGTAATTTGATCTACCAGTTGGCGGTTAGATTAATTGCAGAGGGCATTCAGGTGGTTTTCGTGCTCGACCTGCCACGGCTGGAGTACCGTCAATTCCTGGATCACTGCCGCTCTGAGATGGCGAGTCAAGAGCATTGCCGCGCGTACCTGGTCGAGGAACTGTGCCGGACGGCTCCGTTCCGGCGTGATGATTTCCTGACACGTTACGAATGGGAATCCGTCAGTTATGATTACGCCCTTCGCCAGTTATGTGAGTTAGAGCAGCCCGACCTGGTCGAGTTCGTCGATTATTGCGGTCCGGCTTATTATGCTCTGTGTGCCCGCCTTGCCGGGCTGGCATACCATCAGACCCGCCTGGCAGTACGAGTTCATGGCGCTATTCAGGAGATAGACAGGTATTCTTCTCGCCGCCAGCCCAATCTGGAGCGTCTGGTGCTGTATGCCCTGGAGAGTGCCTCCCTGCGCCTGGCAGACGTGGTTCTGCATCCAACCCCCTCATCCTTAAGCGGTGCGAACGGTCGAGGTGATCCGCCCTGCTTCGGGGAAGCGGTCTATTCTCCACCTCCTGTTTCAATTCCGGTCCGGCGTGCAGCCGAATCTGGACATGCGCACATCTTGCTCTATTACGGCAGGCTTTACCCCGTGAAGGGCGCGGATGTGTTCATCCAGGCTGGCTTGCAATTGCTGGGTGCGAACCCGGGGCGGAAGCTAGATTTTTATCTGGTTGGCGGCGACTCACCCGAATCGCCTGATCCGAAATACGCCAGCTATGCGGCTTATCTGCGCAGCCTGGTGCCCGCTGAGCTGCAATCACATTTTACTTTTACAGGATTTCTCGACGCTCAAGCTCTTCAGAAAGTGCTGCCTGACGTGCTGGCAGCGGTTTTCCCCAGCCGCTATGAGAGCTTCTGCCTGGCAGCTCACGAGCTTCGCCTTGCGGGAATCCCGCTCTTGCTTGCCGACTTACCGGCCTTCCAGGATCATTTTCTAGCCGAACAGGACGCATTGTATTTCAACGCTGGCGCTCCCGGATTGGCAGCACAGGCGCAGCGTCTGCTCGACGATCCTGATGTACGCCAGCAATTGGGGCTAAAACCACAATTGGATTCCATTGGCGATCCGCTGGCGTTCTATCGCCAGGAGCATATATCGAGCTGGATGGAGCCTGCAGTGGAGCTGGAGCCAGCCAGCCTGCTGGTGCTGATCCTGGATGAAGAGAATAATCTTGAAAACTGGCAGTCTAGCCAGCGCGCCCTGGCAGCCTGCAGCGGATCGGATATAAGCATCCTTCACCTGATTCCGGCGGATGTGGGTGTGCCAAATTCTGGTCGCCTGTTGGAAAAATCCTGGCAGGTACTGGACGAGACAGGTGCTGTTCAGCCCTGGGATACAATCCTTGCACAAGATTCGGTGATGATCATCAGAGCCGGTGGTATACCCTCTGCAAACGCGCTGCAAACCGGGCTTCAAACACTGAAGAACCAGCCCAGGGTGGCAGGGGTAGCTGGCTGGAAAATTACAGGGAATCAACTCTCCACGCGACCACTTGCTTTGGTACCACAAATCGACCTCCTGCCACCTGGTCGACCGCCGCTCAACCTCATGCTGCGCACTGAGTCTGGCTCACCACTGTTTGAGCAGTTTGGTGACAAGGCAGGTATACTAACCGAAGCCGTACAGTTGTGGAATCTGGAAGACCATGGATTGATTGGATTGCAGCTTCCTGAAGCCTTGCTAGAAGTCCGAGAAGAAAGAACACCTGCTTCACATCCCGGAGATCAGCTTATAAATCAGCTTGAAGCAATGATTAACCAGCTATCAGCACATCATCAGGAACTGCTCCAGCCCTGGCTGGAATGGTTCAGATTGCCTGGGGCAACGCTCCAACCAGCCCAGCGTCGTTGGTCAGCGCGCCTGGTCGATCGCCTATCTCGTGGTGGCATGGCAAGCCGGCGATTATTAAGCTGGCTCAGGCAGGTCAGGCAATGGGGGCGGGAATGAGCTACCTTCGTCGCATGCGCGGGCGCCGCCTGGTGCTTGACTTGCTCCTGGGGCTGGCATTGGCGCTGGCAGTCGGCAGTCAGTTTTTACGCCTGGACTGGTCGTTACTGGTGCTGCTGCCTGCCTATATTATTTTCGTCCTGGCGGGCATTGTGGCAGCCGATAAGCTGGTAGTTGATGTCATCGAGCCGCGCCTGGCAGGATACACACCCCTGAAGCGCTGGGCATGGATTGCTACTTGCCTGCTGGCTGGGCTTTATTTGGTGTATGCCTTAGGGATCACGGTATACCCGCATCCTAACCAGATACGGATCACTGCAACCGGGCAAAAAAATCCGCAAGCCGGAGCCAGTGAGGTGCTCTTGGCGCAAATCTATACGGGCAGCCGGGCTCCCTGGTGGGGAGTTGAGCATTACTGCCGCGGCGATTGGCTGCAGCGGGATGGCTTTCTTAATTCTATTTATAACCAGCCATCAGAATTAGTCTGCACAGTCTACAGCGACCAGCCCATGCTGGTGCGCTTTGGGGTTCATCCCTGGTCCGGTGAGATGCAGCTTGATTACTACGATCAAAGAACCAGCCTGGATTTATATGCCCCATCTGGCGGTACACAGGATGTTTTCCTGGCGGTGAGCCTCAGTCAAGGAGAGAAAGCGCTCCGGATATTGCTGCTAACGGTGGATACGGTCGCGCTCGGTTTGCTGCTGTTGGCTTTCAGCCTGTGGGTGGCTGTGCCTCAACAGAGCTCTGCCGCAAAAGCACGCCATTCTGTCCGGTTTTATCGCTGGTGGCAGTTTGCGCTGCCGATGCTGGTCGCCTGGTTGATCTACCTGCTGGCTTACTGGCCGGGTTTCCTGAGCACGGATTCTCTCGACCAATTTACAGAAATAGCAGCCGGGCAGTTGAACAACTGGCATCCTGCCTTCCATACCATGACCCTCTGGCTGGTGACCCGGCTGGGCTTTTCACCTGCCCCGGTGGTATTGCTGCAAATTTTGCTGCTTTCTGGCTTGCTGGGCTGGGGATTCAGCCTGATGCAGCGTCATGGCGCACCAGCCTGGAGTGCCTGGGCAGGCGCGATTTTCCTGGCTTTATCACCTGCCACCGGCTTGATGCTGATAAATCCCTGGAAAGACATCGCCTATAGTATTGCAGTCATCTGGCTGGTGCTGTTAATCTTCCAGGTGGTGGTTTCGCGCGGAGAGCATTTACAAAACCGATTTTTCTGGCTCTGGCTCGGACTAGCGGCTGCGCTGGTGGCGCTTTACCGCCATAATGGCGCCCCGGTGGCGATAGGGTCGCTGTTGTTACTGTTAGTCGGCTACCCACGGCGCTGGAAGCCTCTGCTGCCGGCTTTGGCGCTGTGCATTGCATTGTGGTTGCTGGTGAGTGGACCAGTGTACCGCCTGGCAGGAGTGAATACGCGCCAGGAGACCGGCGGGCAAAACCTGGGCATCCCCGGCTGGGCTGTGCTGCTGGCAGATTATCATCGCCAGAATGGCGCTGAGCTGCTCTCTGAAGAACTGGCTTTGATTGAGCACGTCGCTCCAGGTGGTCAGTCCTTCGACCTGGTTGAGCTGGCGCGCAATGCCCAATCTGCCCAGCAAATGGCGCTGCGCCTTACCCGCCAGCGTCCCGATCTAAGCCTGGAGTTCTTGCTCAGGCAGGTAGGTTACGTGCTGACAGTTTTCCAACCTCCGCTGGCACGCCTGGGCTATGTCGAGCTGCGCATTTATGAAAATCCCTTCGGCATCCAGCCTGCCCCTGTCCTGCCGGTGCTGCAGCCAGTACTGAAGCAGCTTACGCTTGCTAGCGAGAAGCCGTTTATCGACTGGCTGTTCTGGCGCAATGCCTTCTGGATGTACGTGCTGGTCATCAGCGCCGCCGCGGCTGCAATCCGGAGGCGCTCCTGGCAGGTGCTGGTGGTGATTGTCCCGGTGCTGTTCAACGCCCTGCCGCTGGCAGTGTTCAGCGGTGGGCAGATCGCCCGATACATCCTGCCGACGCTGCTGGCAGGTCCATTGCTGGCTGGTTGGTTAATCCTCGAGCGCCAACCATCAACGAACGATAAATTAGACCAGACTTGATATAATTCTATGATGAGCTCAAAATTATCCCACCTTGACGAAAACGGTCAGGCGCGCATGGTCGATGTGAGCGCCAAGCCAGACACGCAGCGCACCGCCGTGGCGTATGGCGAAGTTCACATGCTGCCTGGAACGCTGCAGTTGATCCAGGCTGGCAAGCTGAAAAAGGGCGATGTGCTCAGCGTGGCGCGCATCGCCGGGGTGATGGCTGCCAAGCGTACCGCAGAATTGATCCCGTTGTGCCATCCGCTGCCGTTAACCCATATAGTAGTCGATCTGGAACCTGATACTGACCTGCCAGGTGTGCGCATCACCGCCACAGTGAGCTGCCTGGGCAAGACTGGCGTGGAGATGGAAGCGCTCACCGCCGTCTCGGTAGCCGCCCTGACCGTTTATGATATGGCGAAGGCGGTCGAGAAGGGTATGCACATCCAAAATATCCACCTAGTGGAGAAACATGGTGGTCTCAGCGGAGATGTCTATAATGCTTAGGTTAAAAGTGCTGCTGTTTGCCAATCTGCGCGACCTGGTCGGGCAGCGCGAGCTGCTGGTTGAGCTGCCCGAAGGCTCCCGCGTCGCCGATCTAAAAGCTCACCTGGCGACGGTATACCCCGTGCTGGCGCCGGCATTAACGCACGCCGTGGCTGCCTGCAATAAAGAGTTTGCCTTCGAGGACACCCTGCTCAGCGATGGGGCAGAAACCGCCTTCTTCCCCCAGGTCAGCGGCGGTGGTGCCTTGCCCACCCTGTGTGCCATTGTCGAAGGTCCTTTGGATTTAGATCAGGTGACTGCGAGCATCAGCCTGCCATCGACAGGGGCAGTATGCCTCTTCACCGGCATGGTGCGCGCCATTACCCAGGGTGAAAACGCCCACCAGACCCTCTCCCTGGAGTATGAAGCCTACATCCCCATGGCAGAGGCAAAGCTGCACCAGATCGCGGACGAGATCCGCCAGCGCTGGCCTTCCGTCGAAGGCATCGCCTTAATTCAGCGCATCGGGTATCTTCCGGCTGGCACACCGACTGTTATCACCGCCTGCAGTGCCGCCCATCGCGATACGGGAGTATTCGAAGCCACGCGTTATGCCATTGACCGTTTGAAGGAAATCGTGCCCGTGTGGAAGAAGGAAGTCTCACCCACCGGTGAAATTTGGGTCGAAGGCGGGTATACCCCTGTGCGTGGAGACTGAGCCATGCAAGGCGTAAAGTGCAGTAACTGCGGCAGACCTTACCCGGAGCAGGGGACGCCTTATCGTTGTACAGTCTGTACCGGCGTTTACGACATCAAGCAGCTGCCCGATTTTGCTCTGGCAAGCGTGGATCTCGCACAGCCAGGCATCTGGCGCTACCGGGCAAGCTTCGGATTGGCGGAATCAACTCCACCGGTCAGTCTGGGCGAGGGTGGCACACCGCTAGTGTGGGGTGAAGCCATTGGCAGGCAAGTAGCCTTCAAACTGGAGTTTTGCAATCCGACTGGTTCCTTCAAAGATCGTGGCTCAGCGGTGCTGCTGAGTTTCTTGAAGGGGCGCGGCGTCCTGACAGCAGTGGAAGATTCGTCCGGTAATGCCGGTGCATCCTTTGCCGCCTACGCCGCCAGAGCCGGGATTGCCGCACGGGTGTTCGTCCCAGATTCCAGCTCGAAAGCCAAACGCCGCCAGATTGAGCTCTATGGCGCTGAGCTGGTACACATTGATGGTCCGCGCAGCAATGCCGCTCAGGCAGTTCAGCGAGCAGCCGATGACGGTCCGGTGTATGCCAGCCATGCCTACCTGCCGCACGGGCTGGCAGGATATGCCACGCTGGCTTATGAGCTGTTTGAGCAGCTTGGCCAGGCGCCTGGCGCAGTGGTACTGCCTGCCGGGCAAGGCAACCTGCTGTTGGGGCTGGGGCGCGGTTTTCAGGCGATGCAGCGCGGTGGTGTAATCTCGACCTTGCCTGTGCTGCTTGGCGTGCAGGCGCTGGCTTGTGCTCCACTTTGGGCAGTTTTTCAATATGGCACTGCTGGGATGAGCTGGGTGTCTGAAGGCGATAGTCTGGCAGAAGGGGTGCGCGTGCTGCACCCAATGCACGGTGATGCTGTGCTGGCATGTATCCGGGAGCATCACGGTTTTATGACTGCCGTCGCGGAGGAAAAAATATTGGCAGGGCGCGACGAGTTAGCTCGACGGGGGTTTTATGTAGAGCCGACCTCGGCAATCGTCTGGGATGGGCTGGAGCAATCACTTGACCAGCTCCCTGATCCCGTGGTGGTTGTGCTGACTGGCTCTGGATTGAAATTTACCGAGTAGAATTTAATATCCTATAGCGATCGACCTGGCGACAATAATTGCTTGTCACCGATACACGCATCTACAGCTATAATAGGTATCACTTATGAATGAGACACGAGTAGTCATTACTGGTATGGGAGCGATTACCGCCCTGGGACATTCGTTCCCTGAAACCTGGAGCAAGCTCCTGGCGGGTCACAGCGGCTTAGGTCCGATTACTTTGTTTGATACCACTGGTTTCAACGTCCACGTTGCCTGTGAAGTGAAGGACTTTCAACCGGAACGCTGGCTGGATGCAAAGGAAGCGCGCCGCCGTGACCGCTACCAGCAGCTCGCAGCAGTGGCAACACAGGAAGCCCTCACAGAATCTGGTTTGACCGCAGACTATGTGCAGCCTGAGCGTGTGGGGATCATTATCAGCGCAGCCATTGGTGGTGTCTCCGCTTTGGAGGAAGCCATCCCCCTGGTGAAGGCTGGTCAGCAGCGCCGTATGAGCCCATTTGCCATCCCGATGCTGATGTCCAATGGGGCGGCAGGGTTGACTGGCATCGATTACGGCTTTCAAGGGCCGAGTTTTTCGGTGTCATCCGCCTGTGCATCTGGTGCCGATGGCATTGGAATTGCCAGTATGCTCATCCGCGCTGGCGTCATAGATGCTGCAATCGCTGGAGCCAGTGAGGCAGCCATCACGCCGGTGGGTGTAGCAGCTTTCGACCGGGTCGGCGCAATGTCGCGCAAGGATGGCATACACCAGCTCACGCCGCAGCCATTTGACCTGGATCGTGATGGGCTGGTGATAGGCGAGGGGGCTGCCATCCTGGTGCTGGAAAGTGAGCAGCATGCACGCCAGCGTGGTGCAGCAATTTTAGCCGAGTTGGCGGGGTATGCCGCGACAGCAGATGCGTATCATATTACAGCGCCCGAAGAAAATGGTGCTGGTGGTGCGAAAGCGATCCATCTGGCGTTGAAATCAGCTCAGGTAAATCCTGACCAGGTCGACTATATTAACGCACATGGCACAGGAACCAAGCTCAACGACCTTTCGGAGACGCGTGCCATCAAGGCTGCTTTTGGTGAGTGGGCTTACCAGATACCGGTTTCCTCTACCAAATCGATGACCGGTCATTTGATGGGTGCCACCGGTGCACTGGAAGCCATTTTCTGCGTACAGGCTATCCGAGACGGTATCCTTCCCCCGACGATCAACTACCGTACCCCAGACCCATTGCTTGACCTGGATTACGTGCCGAATCAGGCGCGTCCTGCGCGCATCCAGACAGCGATCAGCAACTCATTCGGCTTCGGTGGACACAACGCGGTGCTGGTACTCAAGGAATATGTGTAAGAGCATACCTTTTCTTGCAGGAGATAAATTGGCGTCAGCCGTTGCAGTTGTTGTATAATATCACCTTGTTCTATCAACATCTTAGTGAACTAACGGGTCGCCAGCTACTCGATACTGGCTCAAACTGGTTTGGGGTATCTGGCGTTCCGTGAGTTCCCGTAGGAGGAAATATGGGTTCTCACCATTCCGACTCCCTGCAGTATGTCGATCTGCAGGAGATTGCTAATTCTCTCAAGCTGCCATTTAATAATCTGTTGCTGCTGAATCGGGCGCTAACCCATCGCTCTTATCTCAATGAGCATCCCGAAGCCATCGAGGATAATGAGCGTCTGGAATTTTTGGGCGATGCTGTGCTGGATTTCCTTTCAGGCGACTGGCTGTACAACCATTTCCCCGAGATGGCGGAGGGCGAGCTGACTCGCATGCGCTCAGCGCTGGTCCGCACCGAACAGCTGGCGGAATTTTCCAGCCAGTTGGGGTTGGGTGAGCTACTCCACCTCGGTCGTGGGGAAGAAGAAAATGGCGGGCGTCAGCGAGCATCGCTGCTTTGTGCCGGGTTCGAAGCCTTGGTGGGTGCACTTTACCTGGATGCTGGCATGGATGCCGTGCGCGCCTTCGTTGAGCCGCTGATCACAGCGACCATCGATCCTATACTGGAAGAGCGCCGGGATCGTGACCCAAAAAGTGTTTTTCAAGAGTGGGTGCAGTCGCAAGGGTATGGTCCGCCTGTTTACCATATCATAAATGTCAGTGGTCCCGAACATGATAAAACCTTTGAAGTAGAAGTTGTGGCTGCTGATGAGGTTTATGGACGTGGTGCTGGTTCCACCAAGCAAGCAGCTGCAAAAGTTGCTGCACGTAATGCATTGGATGAATTGGGATTATTTTGATGGTCTCACGCTTAAAAAGTTTAGATCTGCAGGGTTATAAGACGTTCGCCAATCGCACAATTTTTGAGTTCGCTGGCGCCATTACTGCGATCGTGGGGCCGAATGGCAGCGGTAAATCGAACATCGCAGACAGCATCCGCTGGGTGTTGGGCGAACAGTCCTTCCATCTCCTGCGAGGTAAGCGCACTGAGGACATGATTTTCTCGGGCTCGGAGCAGCGCACGCGCGCGGGTATGGCTTCGGCGACAATCACTTTTGACAACCAGGATAACTGGCTGCCGATCGACTTTAGTGAAGTGGCAATCACCCGCCGTGCTTATCGAGATGGCACCAACGAGTATTTGATCAATGGGCAGCGCGTTCGACTGAAGGATGTCTCTGAGCTGCTGGCGCAATCAGGGCTGGCAGAGCGCACCTATACGATCATCGGTCAGGGTCTGGTGGATGCTGCTCTGGCATTAAAGGCTGAGGACCGCCGGCGCTTGTTTGAGGAAGCTGCAGGCATCGGACTCTACCGCGCCCGTCGTGAGGAAGCCCTGCGCCGCCTGGATGCAACGCACCGTAACCTGGAACGGGTGGAGGATATCCTGGCGGAGCTGGAACCGCGCCTGCGCAGTCTGGAGCGCCAGGCACGCCGCGCCCAGGAATATGACCAGGTGAAGGCTGACCTGCGCCTGCTGCTGCGAGATTGGTATGGATACCACTGGCACCGCGACCAGCGGGAGTGGTCGGAAGCGCGCGAAGCTGTGCGAGGGTTGGAAAGCGTGCTTGAGCGAGAGCGCAGCAAGCTGGAAAAACTCGATGGGCAGATCACCGGTCTGCGCGAACGCCTCCAGGTGCTGCGAGTGGACCTCAACCAGTGGCACCGCCAGCTTTCATTGCAGCATAACCAGCGCGAAGCCGCCAGCCGTGAGCTGGCTGTAGCCAGCGAGCGGGTGGTTTCGCTCGAGAGCCAGCAGGAAAGCCTGCAGGATGAACTAGCGAGATTGGATGGAGAAATCGAGCTCAGCCAGGCGCAGTTTATTGCGAGCCAGCATGAGCAGGAGCGGCTGGAAGCCGAGCGTGATGAAGCCCAGCAGCAAGCAGGCGGAGCACGCCAGGCATTACAAGAGCGTCTGGAAGAACGGCGGAAAGCAGAAGATGAAATTCAAAGCGCCCGCCAGAGACTGGGGGCATTGAACGCGCGCCAGGGAGAGCTGCAGGCGGTGCTGGGCGAACGTGAGGCATTGGTCACTCGCAGCCGCCTGAACCTCGAAAGCACATCGCAAGCGATAGACAAATCTGCTGCAGCTCTGCAGGCTGCCAGACAAAGGCATCAAGAGGCTCAGCAAAACTTGACTGAGGTGAGCCAGGCAGCCGCAGAATCAGAGGAAGCACTGGCGAAGCACACTGCCCGCCAGGAGGCGCTGCATGCCGACCGGCGCTCGCTGGCTGATGAGCTATCCAATCAGAATGCGCAGCTCGCCAGGGTGAAAGCGCAGCAGCAAGTGCTGGAGCAGGCGGAGGCGGCGTTGACTGGTTATGCAGATGGTGTTCGTCGTTTGCTCACCGCCAGCCGCCAGAGCGAGCTCAAGGGCGTGAAAGGCGCGCTCATCCAGCATCTGCAGGTTCCCGTTGAGTTGGAGGCAGCCATCACTTCTGCCATGGGTGAATTCTTTGATGCGGTATTGTTAGAGACTGATGCTCTCCAGGCGCTTGCAATGCTGGCTCAAGGCGGCACCCGGGGTGTCTTATTGCCCCTGTCAGAGTTACAAATCGCTTCCCGCATGGATCCACTGGCATCAGGAATGATCGATGCTGCAGATCCAAATTGGGTGGGTGTAGCGGCAGACTTGATAGTGGCACCTGAATCTCTTCGTCCGGCATTAGAAATTCTGTTAGGGCGTGCCTGGGTGTTACGTGACCGCCAGGCTTGCATCGACAAGCTGGAACAGGTGCGCCGTTTGCCACCTGAAAACAGTATGAACCTGCGCCTGGTGAGCCTGTCTGGAGAAATATTCTATGCCAGCGGGCCGGTCATCAGCGCGGGAAAAAGCGATGGAGTTCCGGCGATCGATGGTCGTGGCAGCCTGTTAGCCCGCCAGCGCCAGCAAGTCGAGTTGGAAGCGCTGCACCGCCAATCGGACGAAGCTGTACAAGCACTTGGCTTGCGCATAGCCGATTTGACTCAAACACAGAAAGAATTGGAAATCGAAGCTCGCCGCCTCATCCAGCAGAAAAACACCGCTAAATTAGCGCAGGAAAAAGCAGCATCTGATGTAATGCGACACCAGGGTGAGTTAGAACAAGCCCGGCGCCAGTCTGACTGGCAGATTGAACAGCGAGAGCACCTGAGCGCGGAAATAAATCGTCTGGAGACGGAGCTGGATCTGGCAAAGAGAGAATTAAAAACATTGGGGGAGCAAATCAATGACGCCCGAGATTCTTTACGCCAGCGCAGCGCTGTGTTAGCCGGATTAGCGCTCGACGAGCTGCAGAGTGATCTGGCACATTGGAATACACGCCTGGCGGTTGTTGAGCGCGCCCTGAGCGATGCAGCCAAGCGCCAGCAAGAGCGCCAGTTGATTGTGCAAAAAAACCACCAGTTGCGTGAAGGTGTGGAAAAGCGCATCGCTGAGCTTGAGTCCAACCGGCAGGCGCTGGAGCAGGGCAAAGCCGGATTTCGCCAGGCGGAAGCTGAGCTTACCCAGAAGATTGAAGAGCTGAACCGCCAGATCGAACCGGCTGAACAGCAGCTAGATGAGCTCGAGAAGCAGCATGAGGCGCTCAGCGGAGCGGAGACGGAGGCTCGCCAGGGAGTCAGTTTGGCTGACCACCGCGTCTCTCAGGCACGCATTACCCTGGTACGCCGGCAGGAAGGGCTGGCATCCTTGCAGCGCCACATCGAAGAGGATTTTGGTCTGGTTGCCTTTGAGTTTGCCGAGCAGGTCTCAGGACAGGCGCCGCTGCCATTTGACGGCATGGTCGAGCAGCTGCCACGGCTGACCGAGCTGGGCGCAGATATCGAA
The DNA here is from genome assembly GCA_963774935.1 of uncultured Chloroflexia bacterium. Taxonomy (GTDB): domain Bacteria; phylum Chloroflexota; class Anaerolineae; order Anaerolineales; family UBA4823; genus CAVZGO01. The sequence goes on along the minus strand of CAVZGO010000002.1, from coordinate 154,715 downwards.
GAAGGCATACGTCGCCAGCGCGCCCAGCTCCGCCGCATCGGACCGGTCAATCCGGAAGCACAGTTGGAGTACAAAGAAGTCAAAGAGCGGCACGCTTTCCTGGTCGACCAGCTGGCAGACCTGCACAAGGCAGAAGCCGACGTGCGCGAGGTGATCCACGAGCTGGACGGCTTGATGCAGCGCGATTTCCGGAAAACCTTCGACGCGGTGGCAAGCGAATTCAAAACGATTTTCACCCGCTTGTTTGGCGGCGGAACAGCGCGTTTGCTCCTGACGGATCCGGAGGACCTGACCGAGAGCGGCATCGATATCGATGCACGTCTTCCAGGCCGGCGCACGCAGGGGCTTTCCTTGCTCTCAGGCGGTGAGCGCAGCCTGACTGCGGTTGCCCTGGTGTTTGCGCTGCTGCGTGTCTCACCAACGCCGTTCTGCGTGCTGGATGAAGTGGATGCCATGCTCGATGAAGCCAATGTCGGTCGTTTCAGAGAGCTGCTGCGTGAGCTGAGCGAGCAAACTCAGTTCGTGGTGGTCACGCATAACCGCAACACCGTCCAGGCGGCAGAAATAATCTATGGTGTGACGATGGGCCATGACTCGGTAAGCCAGGTACTCAGCCTGAAGCTGGATGAAGTTAGCAAGATAGTGGATTAATCCTTAAATAAAAAAGTTGAGCATCAGGTGAAACTGATGCTCAACTTTTTTGTTAATGCAAATAGTTAAGGGATAACTTGTTCGGTAGCAACAGGGGTTTGCTGTTGCGCTTGCTCGACATACGCAAGGAACTGGTCAACTTCTACCGGTAAGCTTGGCTCAGTAGGTGCACGATCAGCCCAGAAATCACGTATATTGATTTCGTATTCGCTTCTTCTTGCATCCAGCCATTCGGTGAATTTTGTTTGCTTTAGCGAGCTGAAATCTGTCTCCGAGATCGAGCGCACCTCGCTGCCAATCACCTGGATGATATGCCAGCCGAACTCGGTTTGCACCGGCTCGCTGAGATCGCCAGGCTTCATTGCAAAGGCAGCATCTTCGAATGCGGCAACCATCTGACCCTTAGGGAACCAGCCCAGGTCACCGCAGTTGAACTTGTTGCTTTCATCGGTTGAGTTTTCTGCTGCCAGGTCGCAAAAGTCTTCTCCAGCCTGGATGCGGTCATAGAGATCGTTTGCCACGAGTTCATCGGCAACCAGGATATGGCGCGCCCATACTTCGGGGCGAGTAGGTTCAAGATCAGCCAATACTGCATCTTGCACCTTAGTACGCAGAAGGTCATAAAAGAACATGCTGCGAATGGTGCTCTCAGATACGTTGTAGTTGGTTTTGAATTCATCCAACCGCTCGCGATAGAGCTGTTTGAAGCCTTCCTCGGTATAAGGTGTGGCAGTCGGGACCACAGTTGGAACCAGGGTTGGTCCAGCAGTAGCGGTTGGGCTGACCACGCCAGTGCTGGTAACCACCGGAGTAGCCTCGAGTGGTTGTGCCGCAGTGGCTGTCGCAGCAGAAGTCGGGACTGAGGTTGCCGTTGCTGTGATTACCGGTGTCGCTGTTGGAGCGGTCAAGGTAAGCTGTAATGGATTCAGTGTCGATGTGGGATTAATGACTAACGTCGGTTGCGGGGTCGGGGTACCATTGGGATAAAAGCCAAATGCAGATTGGATGGCTTCATCTACCTCTGCATCGCTAACACTTACGCCCAGTTTCTCAGCTTCTTTCTCGATGATAATATTGTCAACCATCTGGTCCAGCACCTGCTTGCTGATGGTCTGAGGATCGAGCTGAGTTTTATACTGGTTGAGTTGTTGAGCGAAATAGGACAGGTAGGATGTGTCATTGAACTGCGATGCCATGTTCAATGTGTAAGTCGCATTGGAGATAATGTTCGCCCTGGCGAAGCGGGTTTGGGCTTGCCAATCTCCGGTTGAGATATTTTCACCATTCACATCGGCTACGGTTTGCCGGGGCTGGAATACGCTGGACTGCAATAGACCGTATAACAATAATCCAACCACCGCTACCCCAACCGCAATGGTAGCAATGATAATATAAAGTGTGTACTTCCGTTCTTTTTGCTGGCGTGCCAGGTGTTTCTTGGTAGGAACGGGATTTCTGGGTGCCGTGCTCATAGGGTTGGGTTAGCGCAGGACTTCGCCTGAGAATGGAACCAGGGCAATATGGCGGGCGCGTTTGACCGCGATAGCCAGCTCGCGTTGGTGGCGGGCACATGTACCGGTTTGGCGGCGTGGGCGGATTTTGCCCTCGTCGGTGATATATCGGCGCAGCAGCTCGACGTTCTTGTAGTCGATAACAGTATTTTTCTCACCACAAAACTGGCATTCCTTTGGCCGGGCAAAAAACCGGCGACCACCTTGACCTTCATTTTGATTTAGCGATTGATCGCTCACGATATTACTCCTTCGGCGGAGAATTCCCGCCGTATATACTATGAAAGATTTCCAGTGTTAATTGAGCCCACACTGTCGTTAGAACGGAAACTCATCATCATGTTCCTCAGCCTCAGCCTCACCGCCATGATTACCATCACGCTTTTCATCCAGCATGATCATCTCATTTGCGACAATCTCGGTTGCAGTGTGCTTGTTGCCTTCCTGGTCATCCCAGTGGCGGGTCTGCAAACGACCTTCGATATATACGAGGCGGTCCTTGGTTAAATATTGCTTACATATTTCAGCCAGGTTGCTCCAGGCGACGATGTTGAACCACTCGGTTTCAGTGCGCCGGGCGCCGTCCGCGGTATTCCAGGATCGGCTGGTGGACACACTGAAGGTCGTCACCGGTCTGCCTGAGGGGGTATAGCGCATTTCTGGCTCACGCCCGACCCGACCGATGATCAAAACTTTATTTAATCCGCGAGTCATTATGGTACTCCTCGGCAGCTAACTGCCGGAAACTATCTCCAAAACGGATTACTTGGCAATGATCAGGAAGCGCATCACTGGCTCAGCGAAACGCAGATTGCGTTCCAGGGTGATGCCGAACTTTGGGTCCATGTTAATGTGCAGCAGGTAATATACACCTTCGCTCTGCTTGCGGATCAGGTAAGCCAGCTTGCGCCGACCCCAAACATCCACTTTAGCCAGCTCACCACCGCCGTCGGTGATCCAACCCTTGATCTTATTGACCAGCTCAGTCGCGGCTGTATCATCCAGATCTGGATTGAGGACGAGAACTAACTCATATTCGCGCATTGGGAATGCCTCCTTTCCTCGGGATATGCCCCTGGACACCACCGTCGGTGAGCCGGGAGCGGAAAGCTGGTCGTAGCACGACCGGCGGATTAATTTATCACAGAATAGCAGAATTGTGAAGGGGAAGGTTTTTCAGGTTCACGGCTTTCACAAGAAGGGAGTTCCAGCCGAAAGGATCAGGTTGAGAGCCTGGGAGGGCTGGGCATTAAACAAACGACGCGCCTTGGCAAGATTATGAAAACCATGCTGGATGGCAAGGCCGATCACAAGATTATTGAAGATCGCCATGTTGTGACCAGCATTGCCAACCGTGAGGCGCGTGGCATCTTCTCGTAAGGTAACATCTCTGCGATAGTGCAGTCCATTTTCGATCCCCCAATACTGGCGCACAAAAGCCAGCAGTCGCTCCGGTGAGGCTTCAGCAGGTGTCAGACTGGTCAAGCCATAGACGACTTGACGAGTACGGCCTTTGTACTTTTCATACCAGATGGTTCTTTCGATACGAAAGACCTGTGCCAGATGTGGCCAATCCAGGTAGTCGTTCAGCTCTGTACTAACCATGATGGTGCGTTTCTCAATCCGTCCATGTCCCTTATTGACTTGCGAAACCATCTGGCAATGTTTCGACAGAGGTGCACCTTGGCGTTGATTACACACTTCATGCACAAACAACTTCTCGATGGCCCAATGTGTGTGTGGCTGATTGCCTTTGATTGTCCAAATGTACTCGCCACCGTCAGCGACAATTTGGTCAGAAGCGTTCCGCTGGGCATGCATTGCATCGCCCAACACAATCGCACCCTGCAAGTTGACTTGTTTGAGGATCTTCGGCGCCACCACAATCTCGTTTTCCTTGCGATCTACTTCAGCTTCTGCCAGCACCAGGCCTTGTTCCGGCACATAAATGCTCAACAAATGGGTGCCTCTTAGCTCTCCGCTTGGAATTGTGCCCCTGACCGTCTTGCCATCCATGCTAAACACCATCTCTAGCTCATCATTCAGTCGCCCCTGGTGATATTCTTGGATCAAACTCTCAAACTCTTCTGGTTTCACGGTGTCTGCCAGTACTCGTCGATAGGTCATGTGGCTGGGCGTCCTCTTCTTATGCAAGATTTTCATCTCGTGTAGCTGTTCAACTCGGTTGGCAATCCAGTCGGCTATCCCGCTTGGCTTATCTTCACCCCCCAATTTCGCTAACATCATCAGCATCAGCAATTGCGTTAGCGGGTACAGCTTCCCTTTGAGCTTTCGCGTGTCTTTCACTCGCTGAAAATAGGCATATAAACTTCCCACTTCGAATACCAGGCCGTTCTCATCTATGTCTTGATTAGGTCGCAGGTTGGTATAATCCATTTTGGTCTTCTCCGGTGCTTGGTGTTTGGCGCAACAAGTATACCGAAGAAGACCGCTTATTTTGTCAACCTACCTTGTGAAAGCCGTGTTTTCAGGTTCAGGATTATAATGAAATTTGAGAAAGGGACATTCTTGATGAGCGATAAAATGATTATTAATTCGGAAGATCTACGCCGTGCTATGCGCCGCTGGACTTCTGGGGTGACCATCGTGGCAGCCTGCGATGCGGATCAGATGCATGGCATGACAGTGAACTCATTCAATTCGATTGCCCTCGATCCGCCGTTGATTGGTGTGGCACTGGCGGTGGATGCACGCACTTGCAGGATGGTTGAATCGTCAGGAGCATTTGCGATCACCATCCTTAATAGCCAGCAGCGCGAATTGTCAGAACGATTTGCCGGGCGCACTACAGAAAGCCAGGATCGCTTTGCCGGCCTGGAGACATACACGCTCCTCACAGGCGCTCCACTATTAGCAGACGGTCTGGCTGGTTTGGATTGCCAGGTGGTATTCAAATATGACGCTGGCGCCAGCCGCTTGTTTATCGGGCAGGTGGTGGCGTCGCGCCTGGGTGAAAAATTGCCGCCTCTGGTCTATCACGAGCGAGAATATTGGGAGATCAATAAATGAGCGATCCATTAACTGCGGAAGAGCGACAGGTGTTACTCCAAATTGCCCGCCAGGCGATGGAAGCCGCCGTGCGCGGGGAGCGCTTGCCGCGGCTTGACTTAGACAGCCTCTCGCCCCGCTTACGCCAGAAAGAAGCCAGCTTTGTCACCCTGACCATACACGGTGCGCTGCGCGGCTGTATAGGTGCGCTGGAGCCCTCCGTGCCCCTGGCAGAGGATGTCCGCCAGCATGCCGTAGCAGCCGCGCTGCAAGATTACCGCTTCCTGCCAGTCGATGCAGCAGAGCTCCCGTATATCAATATAGAAATTTCGCGCCTGACGATCCCGCAGCCGTTGGAGTATAAAAGTCCGGATGAATTGATAAAAAAACTGATTGTGGGTGAGGATGGGGTGATCCTGATGGATAGCGGGCGCAAAGCAACGTTCTTGCCTCAAGTTTGGGAGAAACTGCCCAATCCGGTCGATTTCCTGGAGCACCTGTGCCAGAAAATGGGTGCTCCAGCAGACTTATGGCGCAGGAAATCTCTTCAGGTTTATATTTATCACGTAGAAGAGTTTCACGAATAAATTATTCAGTCAAAGCTGAACGAAATGCTCTACGTCCACAACGAACACCGTTGCCCGGCTTGCTCCTGGCTCTGTGCCAGGTCCCAGGTTGCTGCGGATGACCTCGATTCCACTTTTTACCTTTTCATCATCCACGCCAACCAGGAGAGTGGTTGAGCCGCGCCGGAAGAAACCACCGGTCGAGGCAACACGGGTCACACGATAACCCTCTATAATGAGTGCCTGGGAGACGGGCTCATTATCACTGTCACGCACGATCGCAATTATCAGTTTCATTACAATTCCTCCCAGTGTTCTACTTTGAGGGTGAAGATCGTTGCACCACCAATTGTAATTGGTGTAGATAAAGGTAAATGGTATGGCGCACCTTCCAGGCGGGTAGCCAGGTACTCCACGCGCTGCCGGCAGTTCGATGACAGTGCAGAAACCGCTGCTGCTTCTTGCCCGGCTGCCAGACCGATCAGCAATGTGACATTTCGATGTCCCAGAAAGCCTCCACTGCTCGATATTCGGGTTACGTAAAGCCCTTGAGCTGTAAGCGCCTGGATCGCAATCTCAACATCCTGGGTTTGCACCACGGCAGTCATCAGCCGGTCGATATCAGGTTTTTCTGGCATAGGGAGCCTCCCAACGATCCCTTTTAAGTGTTTGTATTATTCTCCAGGGAGATGACCTGTGGGTCGGGATCTTGCACAGTCATCACCTGTCCATCAGGAAATATCACTGATGTACTCGCCTGTAAACGCAGGACAGTCAATCCTCGATATTTTACCGTAACTGGCCAGGGAAATGGATTGAAACCAGCCAGCGCTACCCGAGAGGGAGACATAATTCGCACCCCCAGCGTTTCAAGGAATAATCCAACAGGAGCAATTCCGGGGAGCACATCGCGCTCGCCAAACGCTTTGCCCGTTTCAGCGTGGTAATAACGGCGAAAGCATGCTTCGCTCTTCAGATTGTTAATTACCGCGCTCATCAAGCGGGTCACCAGCTCGGCAGCCTGAGAACGGAAACCGTATCGCACCAGACCAGTGCCGATCAGGTAATTCCTGAGCAGGTTGATCCGACCCTGGCATGGCACAGGTTCGGTGGTGGAGAGCGTAAGCTGCTCGACACCGGAAAAAGGCGCGCAATCTGCGAATCCGAAAGGTCTCCATAAACCACCCGAGCCGGTGAATTGGCGCTCAACCATCTTGTGAGCCCGGTCTTCATCGGCGATGCCAGCCCATAACGGGAGCAAATATGAGAGATCCATATAATTCGTCCCTGCGCTGAAGACCTGAATCTGGTCATCCATCTCGAGATTGCTCACTTGCAGTATATCGACGCGGCGGTAGGTTTGGTGAGTGGTGTAGACCCCCTGTCCGAGGTTCCATTTGATTTGTTCTTCATCAACCTGCTCGGATGCCATGCGACTGCGAGCATCCCGGCCGCGCAATTTCAGCCGCGGCTTGCGGTTCTGCTCGTTGTGGCTTTGGATGCGCAACACCAGGCGCTCAGGCTGCTCAAAGCGGAGGCTCAAAGCAATCTCACCTGGCCCACGGCTTTCATGCAGCAATCGACTGGTGGAAGGCAGGTCGGTATCGCGGTCCACATCGCGATAGGTTGCCAGCGTCTCATCCCAGCATCGTTCAAGAGCGGTTTTTAACCGCCCGGCGCTGTTTTCCAGCTCGGGGATATGCTCGAGCTGGTTTAACCGGCGTGCCATTTCGATGAGACTCAGGCAATCGCTGTACAGCATGGAAAGCAATCCAGGAGATTCGATCGTGCTGACATCAACGCCCAAAGTCCAGTTTTGCCAGCGTGCGTACGCCGGATGGTCATCCCATCCAGTTTGTATGGGATGGCTCCATTCAGGCACCCCATCCTGGTCGCGATCATTTGTGCTGTTCAACCATGCCTGATAGAAACGCAGCAATCCAGGGAAAACGCGCTCGCTGAAGTCAGCCTGAGGGTCGACATCGGCGATCATCTGCGCCAGATGGGCGAGAAATGGAGCAGCCATCAGGTAGCTGCGCTGGCCAGCAAGACCGGGCTTCCAGTCGATTGAGCCATCGTCTTCCTGAACCGCCAGGAAATTCTCCAGTAAACCGGCTGCCACCTGTGGAGCTGCAGGCAGCAGGAAGGTGGCAAGATAGATCGAACTCCAGGGCTGTCTGACCATTCCACAGATAGGGGTAATCGCTGCCATCTCCACGCAGCGAATAACCCTGATCCGGCAGGCGCGAGCTGACAAAAGATGCCGCTGGAAGCATGTCTGTTGGACCGCTAAGCAGACTGACGGCGCTTTTCTGTGCCAGCATGAAGGCAGCGTCCCAGTCCTGATTACCCGTCAGGATCTCCAATCCGCTGCCATTAAACATCTCCAGGTAAGTGCGTTCAGCGTCCCAGCGCCGTGCCGCTGTCAGGCGCGCCTGTTCGAAAGACCTTTGTGCTTCATCCAGGGCTGCCAGGCTGCAGGTCAGGCGACGGGTTTCACCGGCGGCAAGCTCCAGCTCTTGCATCAAAGAAGGGTAGGAGCCGGGACCGAAGTGCGGTCCGCCAGTGAAAAACACGACCGGGGAAAGGTTGCCGGTCTGACCTAGCAGCACCGGAGCAGACTGCATCTCGACCGGTATCATGCGTTGACCTTCGCCCGGCGCCAGTTGTGCAATCATTTCAAGGCCAAGCATCTGCGATTTTTCGTCTACGTTAGTGATAGAAATCCGCGCGGCGAGTGTTTTTGGTTGTGGAACCCATGCCTCGTAGGTTACGTCTATCCCTGGAAATGGTGAAAACGTGAGCAGAATGAAATTTGGAAACAGCTTGTGTACGGTCGGTGGTTTGCTGAAATCCAATGGATCGGTAATCGCTATGCCTTTCAGGCTAAAACGCGGGAACAGGCGAAAAGCGCGAGCTCTCAGCCCAAACGTGGTTTGCAGCACCAGGGCAGCCGGTTCTCCACCACCAAGTGAAAGCTCCCAAATATGGTCGTTGGCATATTCGGTCGGTCCCAGACGGGCATCGGAGACTAAAAGCAAAGAAAGCGGATCGCCTTTACGCAGGCTCCATTCACGCATATATTCATTTTATGGTAAGACTTCAGAATGGTCAAAGGTTAATTACGAGATTTACGCAAGACTTCGTCAGGGTCACATGCATCCGGCTCAAAGCCTCGAATGGCACTTAACAGACCAATTTTATGCTAGAATGGGTGTTTATCCTTCGCTAAAGGAGAGTCTATGAGCCCGATGTCGATCAACCGCCGTGGTTTGTATCTGGAAGAATTCCAGGTCGGTCAGAAAATTGTTACTGCCGGTCGTACGATCACTGAATCAGATGTGGTCGCGTTTGCGGGTTTATCCGGTGATTACAACCAGATTCATGTTGATGCGCAATATGCCAGCTCCGCGATGTTTGGACAGCGAGTTGCTCATGGTCTTCTCGTCCTGTCGATAGCAATGGGGCTCACCGTTCAGACCGGAATGATGGAAGGCACCGTGCTCGCGTTTCGGGAAATCACCGAATGGAAATTTACCAAACCAGTCTTCCTGGGTGACACGGTGCATGCAGAGCTGCAGGTCCTTGAGACCAAAGAAGTACGCCGTCTGGGCGGTGGGAATGTGATTATCGAAGCGCAGGTCAAAAACCAGCGCGATGAAACTGTTATGAAAGGTATTTGGAACGCCTTAATCGCCTCGAAACCAGCCGAGTAAGCCTGTGGTTCGAGGGCGGAGGGCTGCCCTATTGTAATCTTGAGCTATGCCCGAACAAAATAATTTGCCACCTGGCAGTGAAGATGCTTTAAAGCGTTACCGGCGTATTTTGGGTGAAATGGAGCATGAAGGTTTTAAGCATGCGGTTCCGCCGATCAATTCGCAGACTTCTGCCAATAATAATCACCTAAATCAATATTCCAGCAGTGCCCCAACCAGGCCGGCAGAGCCCTGGTTAGCTTTAACTGCTGCACAGGCTATCACTCCGCCTCCCGGTCCGGCTTCTGCTGCCGCTGGTGCACAAGATGCCACCCGTCTGATGTCTCAGCCACCGCTCCCGGCAGCTGGGACGAATGATCAAAATGCGCTTACACGCCAGATGGCAGGCGGTGGAGCCAGCAGCACGCCAATCACGCGGCCGACCCCGGTCAGCGCCGCACAAAGCGGCAGCAGTTGGGAATCTACACGCCCGGCAGGGGTAGCCCCACAACCGGTTACACTCCAGAGCCCCGCACCAGCTCCCGCACCAGCTCCCGCACCGGCAGCAAAACCGAATGCCAGCAGCGTTGCGAATGCCCCCGCAAAGGCGGCCGCGAAACCGCCTCAGGCAGGGAAAAAGGCAGCGGCCAAAAAGAAGCCGGCGCAAGCTGCACCGCGAAGCTGGCGCCAGAATATGAGCTGCCTGGCACGCCTGACCTTTTTTGGCCTCTTGTTAGGCGTTGTGCTGGCTGTTTGTGCACTGGTGGGAGGTTTTTACTGGTATTACTCGATTGCCTCGCAGTTACCGGATATCAGCGATATCCGCCAGAATGCAGCCCAGTTTGAAACCACGCGCATTTATGACCGCAATGGCAATGTGCTCTACGAAATCTTAGATCCCAACGCCGGGCGCCGCACCTATGTGCCCCTTTCGAAAATATCACCTTACCTGGTCGCAGCGACGATTGCTACCGAAGACCAGGCATTCTACAGCCATCCGGGGTTTGATATTTTTGGCATCGCTCGCGCCGTCTGGCAGAATTACCAGGCTGGCGAGATCGCCTCCGGTGCCTCGACCATCACCCAGCAGTTAGCCCGCAACCTGGTTTTCACTCCCGAAGAGCGCTCTGAGCAGTCATACACCCGCAAAATACGTGAAGCCGTCCTGGCTGCCGAGATCACTCGTCGTTACACGAAAGATGAGATCCTGGAGCTCTATCTGAACGAGAACTACTACGGAAACCTGTCTTATGGCATCCAGGCAGCGGCAGAAACTTACTTTGGCACCTCTGCCGATAAGCTCACCTTCGGACAGGCGGCTTTCCTGGCTGGGCTGCCTCAAGCGCCTTCGGTTTATGATGTATTCACCAATCCGGAGGTTACTTTAGATCGGCTGCAAGATGTGCTCACACTGACCTATGAGGTCAGCCAGCAGGATGGCTGTATTTACGTCAGCAACTCTCCCGAGCGGGTGTGCGTCGACCCGCTGATGGTGGTTGAAGCCAATAATGAGATCCGCAGCACCAACTTTGTGCGCCGCGCGGACGAGATGCGCTTTCCTCATTGGGTGACCTATGTCCGCTCGCTGTTGGAGGCGCAGTATGACCCACAAACGATTTACCGTTCTGGATTTCAGGTATATACCACCCTGGATCCAACTCTGCAGGAGCAGGCGGAGCAGACGGTAAAAAACCAGGTAGCTAACCTGGCAGATAAAAATGCTAATGACGGCGCCCTGGTGGCGATCCGTCCCAACACTGGTGAGATCCTGGCGATGGTCGGTTCTGCCGACTTCTATAATGAGGCGATCTCCGGTCAGGTTAATATGGCGAACTCGCCACGCCAGCCTGGATCATCGATCAAACCGCTTACTTATGTCGCCGCTTTCGAGAAAGGTTGGACGCCCGGCACTTTGATTTGGGATGTTCCGAGCGATTTTTCGCCTTCCGGAGTGCCGGATGAATACAGTGAGCCCTACATACCAGTGAACTATGATGGGCGCTTCCATGGACCGGTCACGCTGCGTTCTGCGCTGGCAAATTCCTACAATATTCCGGCGGTCAAGGCACTTCAATTTATCGGCATCAAGGATGATCCAGCCACCGGCTTCCCGGACGGTTTTCTCAATTTCGCCCGGCGATTAGGCATCTCGACTCTCAATCGTGACGATTATGGATTATCGCTCACCCTCGGTGGCGGTGAAGTGACCCTGCTTGAGATGACCGGAGCCTTTGCCACGTTTGCCAATTCCGGCAGGCGCATTCCACCTGTGGCGATCAGCCGCATCACTGATTACAACGGCGAGCTGGTTTATGAACACCAGCCTACCACCGGCGAACAGGTGGTGCGCGAAGAGCATGCTTACCTGATTTCAGACATCCTGTCGGATAACGAAGCGCGCTCACCTGCGTTTGGGCGTAATTCGGTGCTGCGCCTGCCCTTCCAGGCAGCCGCAAAGACCGGCACCACCAATGATTTCCGCGATAACTGGACCTTAGGTTATACCCCTGACCTGGCAGTTGGAGTCTGGGTGGGGAACGCAGATTACACTCCGATGCAGAATACCTCAGGACTGACCGGCGCTGCCCCGATCTGGTCTGAGTTCATGCAGTGGGCTGTGCCGCAGGTCAGCGGCGGCAACCCTACATCCTTCGCTCGCCCGGGTGCCATCATCGAGCAGGTAATTTGCGCCATTTCTGGCACATTACCTTCGCAGTGGTGCCCGGAGCAGCGCGTAGAGATTTTTGCCGTCGACCAGCCTCCGCTGCCGGCTGACAAGGACCTGTGGCAAAAACCAGTCCTGGACACCTGGACTGCCTTGCTGGCTTCCGCTGCCTGCCCCGATTTTACCGACTCGCGCCTCACCCTGGCAGTAGACGACCTGTGGGGCAAAAAATGGGTGAATAAGGATGGACAGGGTAGAGACTGGGCTGAATCGATGGGATTTGATATCCCGGTGAATTTTGCACCCACCCGAGAATGCCGCAGCGACGACCCGCGCCCGCGCCTGGCTTTTGTATCGCCGATCGATAACAGCACAATCAACAATAGCCCACTGGATATTTATGCAGTGGTGGATGCAACTGCCTGGTTTGATTATGCCACCCTGGAATATGGGCGTGGAGATGAGCCGCTGGAATGGAGCCTGCTCCAGGAGATACGCAGCCCGCTGCCGCAACCGGCTGTAATCTATACCTGGGATCTGCGTGATGTAGAACCCGGTCGAGTCACCCTGCGGTTGAAGCTCCACAGTACCGAAGACACCTACGCAGAGACCTTCCTGCACCTCGACATCCAGGTGCCGACGCCTACTCCGCTGCCTACAGATACTCCAGTGCCAACGGAGACACCGCTGCCAACGTGGACGCCGCTCCCGATCTGGCCGACCTTCCCACCCATCCTTGAAACGCCAACCCCAGGCTTTCCGCAGGATACCCCTGGACCAAGTCCAACGCCGTAACATCTGCGGTTCTGAATTAGAAATCTATGACCATCGAGGCTGCTTGTGCACCTCGATGGTCGTTAAATTAACCTCTTACAACAATGCCATTTGCTGGTCCTGGTTTGTGATCGGATCTTGAGAAAGCTGCTCATCCAGGTTCTCGGCGGTGAGCGTGGGGCTGTTTGCCAGGCGGCGGATATGACGGAATTTCACCAGCAGCCAGTTCTCTTCCAGCCACTGGCGCAGGCGCGGGTTGGTGTTCAGCTTGTAGGCGATCAATGCGGCGCGCCCTGCTGGATAAACCAGGATGTTCTTCAGCCGCGGGCTGATTTTCTTGTTGATTAAATCTGCATTGTTGGGTTCCAGCGCCAGACGGTCGATGACTGCGGATGCGATGAGATGGAAATGGTAGTGCGCTTCGCCATCAGCAGACTGCCAGATCACCACGCGTCCGTTCTCACCGGTTTGCCTGGCTTGAAAGCCCAGTTTTTCGGCAAGCTTCTGCAGTACGCTGATCAGAGCTGCAATGTCCTGATGGCGCGCCTGGCTCCGGTCTTGTGGGCGCAGATTCCATTGTCCGCTGTTCGTCGGTTCTGGTTCAGCATAAGATGCCATGATCGTTTCAACGAGCTCCAAATCTGGAGTCAGGAGCCCAGGAAACATATTGCGAATGGCATGATCGATCTGTTCAAAACCCACCGTTTCTCCTTTAAGCAGCATGCGCACAATTTCGATCTCAACCTGGTCCGCCAGGGCGAGCCCTGCTGCAGCCGCAGTCTGGCTTCGTCCAACCTGTGCAGGTATGCCTGTTTCAAGGATTTGTGGGGGCAGATCGTCTGCAGATTCTCGCAGCCACCAGTACCCCACCTCCTGTGAGGTGGAAGAGCCCCCGTACCGGACGAAACCGCTGCGGTAAGAGAGTGCTTGCTGCAGTACGCCATTGACCTGGACAAATATTTCTGCGGGTGTCAGGTTATGCAGATCGCCGAGCAGGTTGGTGTCCACTACGGCTGCCAGAATTGCCGCATGCAATTGCTGGTAGCTGCACGGCTCGCCGCGCATTGCCAGTGCCTCAATACCGGCTTTCTGGCAAGTAGCCTGCAGTTCCTGCATTGGCAGGTGCGCGGGGCTGCTATCTTCGCTCGTGCCTTCGCGCTCGCGAAATCCAGGCAGCTTCTGCGAGGTTGCCCGCCAGGTGATTTGGGTCTGGTTGAGGTCATTGCGCATTGCCAACCCCTCGAGCTCGAATCCTGCCAGGCGAGCTCCCAGCAATGCCGCGGCGCTGAATCCCGGTTCTGATTCACCGATCAACCCGAAGACAGGCGTTCCTTCAGGCATGAGAGCATTTAAGCTGGCAAAAGCGGATTGGAGGGCATTGGTGTGCCATGCCCAATCATAACGCCGGCGGCGTAAGACGCTTTTAAACGGCGCTGCGATTTCACGCCCCCATAACCAGCCTGCCCAGAGAGCAGAGAGGCTCCAGTATGCCTGGTTATAGCGTGGCAGACCTGCCAGAGCCGCCTGGAACATGGGAGTTTCGGCAGCAATGACACGCCGCTGTTCCAGCGCTTCTGCCAAATCTCGCAGCCGACCGGGGAACAGGCAAATTCCCCCAGCCTGGGGAGGCAGCTCCGGCCAGTGGCTCAGCGGCAGGGCAGGTGAACGGTTTGCTTCATTGATAGGCCAGGCAGCTACCATCTCTTCGAGCGCTAACCAGACATTCTGCTCCCGAAAGCGCGCCGGCTTGGCAAGCTGGCGCGGGCGGGTGCGCGCCGGTGGGTGCACCCACAGGCTGTTTGCCTGGTCGAAGGCTGCCAGCAGCATAGTCACCAGCGCCTTATGATGGATAGATGGCAGGCTGTCAAGCTTGTTCAGCAAAATGAACAGGGCGTATAAGGCACGCGGCAGGTAGGTATCCAGGGCTTCTTCAACGAAGGGGCGGTCCGGATCGTCATGTAGAGCCACTCGTTCGAGGGCGCGTGCCCTGTGCAGTGGGCTGTGGAACTGAGCCAGGTGAGCTTCATCTTCACTTGCGACAGGGCGCTCTCCTGAATCACCGCAGGCGGGGCAGGTGTAAATCCGCCGCGACAGGATGGGAGGCTCGCTCGTCTCGCCGCGTTCCCAAATAAATGCCTGTGCACTTACCTCCTGGGAGCAGCTGGCACAATGGGTGTTGTAAAGAGCGCGCACCAGCGGTTCGATGCGCTGGTTGCCTTTCGGCGCGGAGGCAAGGTCAGCCAGCGCAGCTTTTAACTCAGCCTGGGTAGGTGGCTGTGACCAGAGCTCTATCAAGAAGCGGTCAACTGGATTATTCGCACTGCTTACCACCCGGTAACCAGCCCGGGCTGCTTCCACAACCAGGCGCGGTGCAGCGCCAAACGGATCGATGATCCAGGCGCCTTTGGGGATCTGGTCTTCCAGCCAGGATTGGGCGCTGCCTTCTGTTAGCGGCGGCAGATAGCGTGTCAGAAGCGGAGGTGAGCTACTGGAGGTTGGAGGTTGGCGAGCAGATATATGCGGTGGAGTGCCCGCGGGCTGGGATATCTGTCCTCGAAAAACCAGCGGTTTCACCTTCGCGCCTCAGGGACTCACAATGGCTCTCCGAGTTTGTGCAGCAGAGCCAGGTTGGTAGGGCGGATTGCCTGGATTGGGAACCCGGCAACAATGACTACCTGCTGGCCTTCTTTGAATGGTGTGTTTTGCAGCATGGCTGCCTCGACCATTCGAATCATGTCTGCCAAATTATCGACATGCGGTACCAATTGTGGGGTGACTCCCCAGAAGATATTCATGCGCTGGTAGGCTGCAGCCTGGTCTGTGAAGGCTAATACCGGTACCGTTGGGCGGGTTTTCGACATCAATAATGCGGTGCGTCCGCTGTGGGTGAAAATGGCGATCGCAGCCACATTACGATCGTGAGCCAGCTCACGCGCAGCCTGCGTAATGAAGTAGGTATCATCACTGCCTTCATCTGGACCGCAGCGACCCTGCCAGCGTCCCCAGGATTGCAGGTGATCTTCCGCTTGCTCAATGATGGCGTTCATCATCTCAACCGACTGGACCGGGTATTTTCCGCTGGCGGTTTCTCCAGAGAGCATTACCGCATCGGTGCCATCAAAGATCGCATTGGCGACGTCTGAAGCCTCAGCACGCGTGGGACGCGGGTTGTTAATCATCGAATCGAGCATTTGCGTGGCAGTTATGACCACTCGTGCGCGCTGGTTGGCTGCCTCGATGATGCGCTTTTGGGCAATCGGCACGGATTCCGGAGGCATCTCCACACCCAAATCGCCGCGCGCCACCATTACGCCTGCTGGCAACATCTAAAATCTCATCCAGATTATCCAGGGCTTCTGGGCGCTCGAGCTTGGCGATGATCGGCAAATTACGTCCAGGGGAGAATCGCTCACTTGCCTGCCTGACCATCCGGATATCATCTGCCCGGCGGACAAAAGAGACTGCTACAGAGTCAACCCCGAGCTGCAGGCCAAATTTCAGGTCTTCTTCATCCTTCTCTGTGAATCCCGGAATACTGATTTGCGCTCCAGGGAGGTTGACGCCCTTATGACTTTTCAAGTCGCCGCCCAGAATAACCTGAGTTTCCACCCGGTCGGGATAGACCGCTGTGACCGCCAGCTCCAAATTGCCGTCATCCAGCAAAATACGGTTGCCTGGTCGAACACTCTCCAGGAGCTGAGGAAAATCGATGGGTACGACGTGCTTGTTTCCGAGCATCTCCTGGGTGGTTAATGTCAGCGGATCTCCCGCCTTAATCTCGACTTTTCCGCCACCAATCTCGCCGGTGCGAATTTTTGGTCCTTGCAAATCCTGCATGATGTTGATGGAGCGACCCAATTCAGCAGAGATGCGGCGCAGCCGTTCGTAGATGGCTTGGTGGTCAGCATGGCTTCCGTGTGAAAAATTCAACCTGGCAACGTTTAAGCCAGCCTGCATCAGTTGCCGGATGGTATTTTCATCCTGGCTGGAAGGACCTATAGTTCCGACAATTTTGGTACCCCGTGTCATAGTTGCCTCATATGATTTTCATTTTATTCAATATATTTCGATAATAAGTCTCATCGATCCTATCATCAGATATAGTTTAGTTCTTTTGCCTCGTGGGTAAGCTGGTCTCGAAAGTCAGGGTGAGCAATATTGATCAGTGCTTTGGCGCGCTGGCGGATCGTTTTGCTGTACAGCTCTGCCACGCCATATTCGGTGACGACATACCGGATATGATTGCGCGTGGTTACCACTCCAGCGCCCCGGTTTAGCATGGAAACAATTCGGCTGACAACCTGCCCATTACGTAGTGTCGTGGTGCTGGGCAATGCGATGATCGGCACCCCGCCTTTTGATCTGGATGCGCCATAAACGAAATCGAGCTGCCCACCCACACCGCTGAATAATTTTGGACCAATGCTGTCCGCGCATACCTGTCCGGTCAGATCGACTTCGATGGCAGAATTGATTGCCACCTGGCGATCGTTTTGGGCGACCACGAACGGATCATTGATATATTCAGTCGGGTGGAGCTCAATCAGGGGATTATCATCGACCCATTTATACAGTACCCGGCTGCCGATGATAAATCCAGCCACGATTTTACCGGGATGCAGGCTTTTTCGTGCGCTGGTAATGATCCCTGCTTCTACAAGGTTCATCACGCCATCCGAAAATAGCTCGGTGTGAACCCCCAGGTCTTTTTTATCGTACAGGTATTTTAAGACCGCATCTGGAATAGCGCCGATACCCATCTGCATCGTCGCTCCATCGGGGATTAACTCGACAATATGGGTAGCCAGCTTGTCAACAGTCTCACTCGGGCCTTCTGCGCCCATGAGCATTTCCGGTAAGGGATAGTTGGTTGGGACGATATGGTGCAAACGGCTGATGTGGATGAACGAATCTCCCAGGGTGCGCGGCATTTGCTCGTTGACTTCAGCGATAATCATCTTGGCTGATTCTGCCGGTGACTTGGTCAAGCCGTTCTCGATGCCGAAGCTGCAAAAGCCATGCTCGTCGGGCGGGGAGAGATGCACCAGCGCCACATCCACGGGCAGGTGTTTATTTTTGAATAGGAGGGGAAATTCGGAAAGCAGCACTGGCGTGAAATCCGCGCGCCCTTCCTGCACTGCTTTGCGGATGTTGGCACTGATGAACATGGTGTTCACCCGTAAATGCCCCTCCATTTCAGGAGCGACATAATCCGCGGGGCCAACGGTCAGTGCCTGGCAAATTTCAATGTTTTGCAAATTCGGAGCATATTTGACCAGGGCAGCCAGCATTGTCTGCGGCACCGAGCAGTTGCCGGTCAAGAAGATCCGGTCGCCGGATTTTATATTGCGGACGGCTTCTTCCGCGGTGGTGAGTCGAGCTTGGTAGAGGCGGTTGACATCCATGATGCTCACTCCATTTGAGCCAGCGGGGAGAAGCGTGAGAAATGGCGGATTTCGCCGCGATATGTGGCGACACCATTAGCCAGGCCAGGATCTTCAATTACTGCCACATCCACACCCCGGTTAGCGATTTCTGCGATGAATGGAAAGGCTGCATTCAAAAAACCATAAGTAGCAGTGCGTGCAACCAAACTGGGCATGTTCGGCACACAGTAATGGATGACGCCTTCTTCTACAAATGTTGGATGCTCGTGCGTGGTTGGGCGAGATGTTTCGACACACCCCCCCTCATCGATGCTGATATCCATGATGACCGATCGTGGCTTCATCGAGCGCACCATCTCGCGAGTGATCACATGTGGTGGGTGCTCGCCAACGACCAGCACCGCGCCGACAGCAACATCCGCGTAGCCCACCGAGCGGGCGATATTGTAGGGAGTAGCCATTAACGTCACCACTTCAGGAAAGCGCATCGAGAGGGTTTGTAAGGCTGCCAGGTCAGAGTCAAGAACCGTGACGTGAGCCCCCATACCCAGGAAGGCACGTGTGGCGCATGTTCCAACCACACCGGCACCAACGATAACAACTTCCGCGGGCGGTACGCCCGGGACGCCGCCAATTAAGATGCCCTTTCCGCCAGCACTATTCTCCAGCAGCCGGGCTCCGATTTGCGCCGCCAACCGTCCACCGATCTGGCTCAATGGCCGGCGTACCGGAACGCTGCCATCCGGCAGGGTGATATGCTCGTATGCAATGGCAGTGATATTGTTTTTAAGCAGCGCGTCGACTTTTTCTTTTCGTGCCGAGGTGAGGTGCAGTATGCCCGCCAGGGTAGCCCCAGAACGCATCCACTCAATCTCCTCCAATAATGGGCGGGCGACTTTCAATAACAAATCTGCCCGGCCAAATATTTCGTGCGGAGAATAGGCTATTCGACCCCCAGCCTGTTCATACTCAATGTCGCTGAAACCCGATCCCAATCCGGCATCATGCTCGATATAGCAGGTATGGCCCTGCTTAACCAGCATTTGCACTCCGGCGGGAGTCAATCCGATACGGTATTCAAAGGGTCGTCTTTCTTTAGGAATGCCGATGTTCATGGATGCTCCTCATCTTTTTATTCTAGATGGCGTCCATACCCGGTCGCCTGGCAGGTCTGGTTCGTTTGAATAAAAAACCCTCTGTATCCGACGGCAGGCACAAAGGGTTGATTTCACGGCATGTTGAGCACCTCTCGAAAATGAGGCAGTGCCCAGTCAATTGTGTCCTTGTCGATGATCAGCGGTGGGGCAATGCGGATTACGGTTTGGTGCGTCTCCTTCGCCAGGATGCCGCGCTCCTTTAGCTCAGCACAGAAGCGTCGTGCCCCGCCTGCTTCTGGCTTTAGCTCAACACCGATCAGTAAGCCTTTACCGCGCACCTCCTTTACGTGTGGGCTGGGGATTTCAGCCAGTTGTTCCATCAGGTATTCACCCATGCTGGCAGCGTTTTCGATCATGCCTTCTTCTACCAGAACGCGCAGGGCGGCACGTGCGACTGCTGCCCCCAGTGGATTACCACCGAAGGTTGAACCATGCTCGCCCGGGCGGAAAAGGCCCAGGAGCGGTTGGTCGGCAAGCACCGCCGAGACCGGATAAAACCCGCCCGCCAGCGCTTTGCCGATGACCATCATATCCGGACGAACATCTTCATGATCGCACGCGAACAGTTTACCTGTGCGCCCAAGCCCGGTCTGGATCTCATCGGCGATGAACAAAACGTTGTGTTTGTCGCAGATCTGGCGCACCTGGTGCAGGTAGCCATCGGGAGGCAGGATCACCCCGGCTTCGCCCTGGATCGGCTCGATGGACACGGCGGCTGTATTGGGTGTGATAGCAGCTTCGATCGCCCGGGCGTCTCCGTAAGGCACGCTGATAAAACCCGGTGTGAAAGGGCCAAAATCATCCTTATACAGCGGTTCCGAGGAGAAAGAAATGACGGTGATCGTTCGCCCGTGGAAATTGTTCTCTACGGTGATGATCTCAGCCTGGTGGCGCGGCACACCTTTCACCACGTAAGCCCATTTGCGCGCCAGCTTGATGGCGGTCTCTACCGCTTCTGCGCCGGTGTTCATCGGCAATGCCATCTCATAGCCGGTCAGCTCACACAGCTCCTTGTAGAATAAAGAAAGCTGGTCGTTTCTGAATGCTCGTGAGGTGAGGGTGAGCTTGCCAGCCTGCTCTAGCAGCGCCTGCAGGATCTTGGGATGCACGTGCCCCTGGCTCACCGCCGAGTAAGCACTCAGGCAGTCGAGGTAGCGGTTGCCCTCCACGTCGTATAACCATACCCCCTGCCCGTGGGATAGCACAACATCCAGCGGGTGGTAGTTATGGGCGCCATACTGGTCTTCGAGTTCGATATAGGATTGGGTGTTCATAAGCTCTTGAATCAGTATAACACAGCTAATTTGCCTGTCAAATGGTTAGAAGGGTTGGCATTATTATAAGGTGAGGAGATTGTAATAATTTGATGTTGACATGTCCTCGATTATTGACATTATTTACTCCCAAGACTATAGTTTGATCATCTATGAACCTGAATAAATTTACTATCCTGGCTATTTTCGGTTTAATTATATTGCTAAGTGGTGGAAGAACCTTTCCAACTCAGATGTCTGGTGGTGAGCCAGGTGCCTGGTATGTTACTCCTTCAGGCGATGATAACAACAGTTGTGATCTGTCAAATTCACCATGTGCCACAATCATGTTGGTACTGGCGAAGCCTGAATTTTTATCTGGAGATATGATCCTTGTCGCTGAAGGTGTTTATCGGCTTGGTTATGATTACTCCCTCGGTATCCAGGTAAATACGAATACGGAATTATCTGGTGGGTGGAATGACTCATTTACATCGCAAGATAATACAACCATACTTGAAAATAAAACAAGAGGGATAACTATTGGAAAAACAGTAATAGTCCAATTGACAAGATTTGAGATATTAGCTATCAGTGACCTCGGGATACATAACTCCGGTGAACTCTACAGCGATCATCTCACCTTATCTTCTATAAACGACTCCGCTATTTATAATGAAGGCGTTCTGTCAATAGACGAGAGCATGATCACTCAAAGTGGTGGTTGTGGAATTATCAATGACGGTTCGATGGCAATTTCCAATACGCGATTGGAGGATAACTATGGGTGCGGCATTACGAACTATGGAACCATGGAAATTGATCACACTACGATCCAGGGTTCTGTGCTGCGCTGGGGTTGCACCGGTATCTCTAATACCGGAACCTTACGGATTTCCATAGGATCTTCGGTCAACGCCGATGCCAGCAAGCCACTTCGTAAGCATCTGATCTTTGTGATCCTGATTGCGTTTCGCCAGCTCGATTTTGGCGTGTGGTTTGGTGACAGTGTGGGCATGTTTGCATGGTATGATTTTACCCCATAAATTTAGCCACTCCCCGGATTTCCCAAAGTGCGGTGATTGATAATGGTTCGTTTTATCCCAATTTTGGCGCTGGACTGTGTAATTATGGTGAAGCCATCATTGTCAACAGCACAATCAGTGGGAATAATGCGAACAATGAAGTTGGTGGGGGAATATATAATGAGGGTAAGTTGTCCTTATATAACACAACGATTAACGATAATCAGGCTGCAACCGGGGGTGGGATATATCATCAATCAGGTGAAATTTCTATCCAAAACAGCTTGATCGCGCAGAACGTGAGCCAGGATGGAACTGATGACTGCTTTGGGATGTTGACATCTCATGGATATAATTTAATTGGAAGCCCGCAAGGATGTTCGTTAATCAATTCTTATCATGACATTGTTGGCCAGATAGCAGCGGTGTTTCCGTCCCAGGGGGACCCACCGCCGTATTCACCTATTGGAAAGTACAGTCCGGCGATTGATTCTGGTGATCCTCTTGGTTGTCAGGATGATCATGGTGAAATTTTAGCCTTTGACCAGCGCGGTGTGGAACGTTCTGGTCGTTGTGATATCGGCGCTTATGAGTATCTGCCCGAAGCAGATCCACTTCGATATCAATGGTTTCCTTTTGTCTCATTACCTCTGGTTCATCGCTAAAGGAGCCCATCTTCTACCAGCAAAGCGTCGAGGCGATTCAGCAGGATGTTAAGATATTCCAGGCATGCAGGTTCGCCTGAGCTTGCGCTGGAAAGCAAACGCGTAATATCTACTGCCATATTTTCCGGCAGTCGCGAACAGCAGCCATGAGCATGCTCCACCAAGCGCTTTTCTCCCGGGTGGAGCTGGCGGTTGAATGCAAAGATGATATCGAAATAGCTGGCAAGCAAAGCTGCCAGGCGATGATTGACGCTGACCAGGTCCTTGCGATGGATTGCTTTCTTCAATTGATTGGCATACGATGGTATTATTTCACGCAGCACAGGATGGTTGAATGCAATGATGTTGGCGCGCAGAGGCTCCGGGTACTCAACATTTGCGAATTCCTGCAGGTTGGCAAACCATCCATTGGGGTCGTATAGAGCCAGTGAGTGCCGGAGCGTGTACCAGAGACAGGTGGAATATCCCAGGCTTGCCTTGTATTCTTTTAGTACCCGCTGCAGTTGGGTTGTCATCCACGCGGTATCAAAATAAACCAGATCGAGTTCAATCCCGCTGGCAGCATCGAGCCATTCGTCTCCTGGACCCCAGAAATTCAGACCCAGGCTGGCTCTGGATGCTCCCCCTGCTTGCTCGACGATGGTTCTTCGATCCGATAGCGGGATCTCTGCGCGAGTATACACATAAAGATCGATATCCGATTCGGCGTCAGTTGACCTGCTGGTTTGGGAGCCTGCCAGAGCGATGGCTTCGACCTGCGGTAGGTGGCGAATCTAACTGGCGATTTGCCCGGCAAGTGTGTCATGCGCTATTTTTCATTCGGTAGCTGCTCCTGTAGGATTATGTACATTAGGGACGAAGAAAGTATAATTGCATCAGCTAGATTTGTGGGTAATCGATGTCGGGTTTGCCCTGGATCTGTTTTATTGGTTTCCCAGGAAAGGATACGAGAATGGATAACGGTATAGGGATTGTGAGACAATTCAACGATGCTCTGAATGTGCGTGATGTCGCAGCGATGATGCGCTGCCTGACCCCCGATTGTGTCTTCGAGAACACTTCGCCGGCTCCCGATGGTGAGCGGTATGTTAGCAAGGCTGCGGTTCAGGCATTTTGGGAAGAGTTCTTTCGCAGCTCGTTGCATGCCAGGATCGAGATCGAAGAAATTTTCGAGGCAGGCGAGCGGGTGTGGATGCGCTGGATTTACCGGTGGGTGGATAACCAGGGCAGCCCCGGTCATGTGCGCGGCATTGATGAATACCTGCTGAAGGACGGGCTCATCGCTCAGAAGCTATCGTACGTCAAAGGCTGAAATTAATTTTCAAACAAGAGGAGGGTGATAAGGCGGATCACTAGCGGCAGCAGGATGGTGAATGCCAGGGTGCGCAGCATGCTGGTGTTATAGGGCCAGGTGCGAGCCGAGTTCAACCGCGCCTCGTAGGCGCTCAGCGTGCTGAATTCTGCAGCCTGCTCTGGTAACGGTTGGTTCGACACAACGGACTGCTGTAGGGATGGTGTTATTTGTCTGATTCTGGCAGACACCAGTGACAGCAGACGCCTTTTTTCACCAGTCAGTACAGCATGGGTTCCGCGCATGTTCAGGAAGAAAAGCAGTACTGCCATCAGAGCCAACGGTATGTAAAAAAGCCAGGTCTGCCACATGCGGATGTTTTCCGCGCTGAGCCCAAAGAGCATTGCCAGGACAAGTCCACCGATGAACACCAGTGCAAGCACCAGACTCTGGCGACCGATTGGTTCGAAAGGGTGCAGGTCAAAGAGATCAAAGTGCAGTGGTTGGCGCTGCAGCACAGCAGACAACCGTGTCGAATGGATCGAGCCAAAGATCGTCCACCCGAGCAGAGCAAACATCAGCGCATTCGCAGCAAGCCAATACCAGCGCAGCCAGAAAATATCCGGCCCTTGTACGCCGGTCGAACCGATTAAAATCCCCGCGGCTGCTCCAATCAGCAATGCCAGCCCTTCTCCCAGGGGGGATGTGCTCCCGGCTTTAGCAACGATTTGTGCGAAGGTCTCATCGTCTAATTGGGTAATTGGGCGAAAGCCAGCCACAACCGCAGCTTGACCGCGATCGACGATTGGTGAAACAATCCAGATGTAATAGATCACTACCATGGGCAGCAGCATCGGGCGCCAATTGCCATCAGAAAACAAACTCTTCAACAGCCCATCAAGCGCTGCCGCGCTCGCTGGCAGGAGAATCAATATCACCGCCACCAGTAGGCGCATCCCGAGAGGACGTGGAGCAATCATCATGTGGCTGATCTCGAATTGGAAATTGGATTTCATAATTTCATTATATATGTATTTTCAAATTCCCTTTATTGTTATAATCTAATCAAGGGGCAAGCTCAACCCATGTCACATTGGCAGATAAGTGTCGATCTGTTCCGGTCTGGATCGTTATGCGGCGAAAATGCCTATCGCCGGGCACATCGACCCAAGATCAATGAGCTGTATTTGTTAAAAAAATAAGGACTGGACGCTATGGAAGACGAAAAGGTCAAAACAGAGGAATTCCAGGTCAAAGGCGATGAAATCCTGCAAAAGATAAAGGAGCTCCTCCGAGAAGGCACGATCCGGCGGATCATCATCAAGACAGATGAAGGAAGGACCCTGCTGGATATTCCGTTGACATTCGGTGTTCTGGGCGTATTGCTTGCTCCGCAGCTGGCAGCCCTTGGCGCTTTAGCAGCCCTGGTCACCCAGGCGACGATCGTGGTCGAAAAGGTCGAGCGAACAAGCCAGGAACCACCCGGCAGCGTCTAATGGTCAGTCTATGGCTACCTGGATCACGCCTCTGCGCGTAGCAGTCCAATTGCTGGTGGTAATCCCAGGCCTTGATCTATTCCCCAGGAGAGTTTTGGCAGTATTTGCTGCCAATCCTGATTTCACCTGGGAGGTGAAGAAGGATTGGCACGTGAGGGGGGTGTCTATATTATGAATGCCCGCCAAAAATCTACCACCAACTTATTAGACGGAATATGCCGGATATGTCCAGCACACTGGGCAGCCTTCTTGAAGCTCAGGGATGGGTTGTGGACCTTGACCGATTCGGCTGGATTGAACCGGAGTAGTAAAGGGCATCTGCTCCACTTTGTTGCCCAGCCAGCGATTTCCGGCTGGATATCAGGTGGGATGCAAACCAGGCGCATGCGTCACCGCAGTCTTAAAGGTGATGCTGACTCTTTAGGCAGCCAGCAGGTATATCTGTTCTGCGCATCATCAAGCGAGCGAGCACTGCTGGTGGGCTCAGATGGTCTGACCGGGCAGGCACAGGAGCTCCTGCGCCTGGTGGTAGAGCACACCGCGCATCCTCCGCTGCAAGATCGTGCTTTTCCCCCCACTGAGGTGGATCAACCACGATCAGCCGCTCAGGATGGAAACCTGGCGTTGATTGATGACCTGCTATCGCAAATCAGCAGATTTTGTGACCAACCCGGTTCTGCCCAACGGTCGTCCGAAAAATTGATTGCCTTACTGCATTCGCCCGAAGCCAGCGAGTGGCAATACAGCTATTTATTGGAAGAAGCGCTTGTAAATCTCCTTTCAAATACCTTGCAGAATGCGAAGCGTAAACGCCAGCTGGAAGACGAAGCCCACCAGCGCAGGGTTGTTCACGAGACTGCATTGGATATCATCGCAGATTATGATCTGGATATCCTGCTGCATAACGTGGTCCGGCGGGCAAAGACGCTGCTGCACGCGCCGGGTGCTGAGCTAGGTCTGCTTGAAGCCGACGGTCAGAGCATCCGTCTCGAGATTAGTGACAACCCCTGGGAGAGCTTTAAAGGTCTGGAGTTGCCTGTGGGAGAGGGCCTGGCTGGCCAGGTGTTGCTAACAGGGCAGACGATCCGCGTAAAGGATTACGAACAGTGGGAATACCGGCTTAAATCAGCACCATCGATACCGTTTCGGGCTGCAATCGGCACGCCTTTGCTGTTCAAAGGAGAGGTGATTGGCGTCCTGATCGTTATGGATGATCATCCGGAGCGAGAGTTTACTGAGGATGATTTGAAGTCAATCGAGCTACTGGCTCCCACCGTGGCTATTGCCATTCGCAACGCCGAGCTTTACGATGAATTGCAACAGCGGAGTGAGGCTCAGCGCCAGGCAGAGAGCTTGCTGGTTCAATCCGAAAAGTTAGCCACCACCGGACGCTTGATGGCCTCGATCGCTCATGAAATTAATAATCCGTTGCAAGCACTGCATAATTGTCTTTACCTGGCGGATCATAGCGAATTGGAGCCAGCCGAACGAAGCCGCTACCTGGCGATGGCGCGCAGCGAGTTGGACCGGCTGGTGAATATCGCCCAGCGCATGTTGGATTTCTACCGACCCACCGCCAGGGATCGCCAATCCACCGACTTGAACCAGCTAGTCCTGCGCACCATGGCACTGGTAAAGCCGCAGCTCCAAAACCAGGCGGTGGAGGGGCATCTGGAGCTGGGGCAAGACCTGCCCAAGGTACTGGTTGTGGCAGACCAGATCCAGCAAGTATTGCTAAATCTGATCTTAAATGCGTTACAGGCGATGCCGCAGGGTGGCAAGCTTATCATTCGCACCGCCCGCTGTGAGGTTCCTCCCTCAGGTCGGCGAAGAAAAAACACGAGCATGGAGCCAAGGGCGGTGGAGATCATTGTTCGTGATAGTGGTTACGGAGTGGCTCAGCAAGATCGGGAACGCATCTTTGATCCCTTCGTCAGCACCAAGGATGGCGGGCTGGGTCTGGGGTTGCCGGTCAGTTATGGTATCATCCAGGCGCATGGCGGCTCCTTGA
The DNA here is from genome assembly GCA_963774935.1 of uncultured Chloroflexia bacterium. Classification (GTDB taxonomy): domain Bacteria; phylum Chloroflexota; class Anaerolineae; order Anaerolineales; family UBA4823; genus CAVZGO01. The sequence continues at coordinate 127,559 of CAVZGO010000002.1, read as the reverse complement.
GCCTGGTGGTAGATGAACAGCCCGGCGCCTGTTTTCGCATTATCATTCCGGAGGATAAAATTTGATGAAAGCACGCATCCTGGTGGTAGATGATGAAGAAAAGGTATGCCAATCATTAGAGGAAATCTTACGTCTTGAAAATTATCAAGTCGCTGCGGTCACCTCAGGTGCAGATGCTTTATCCGTACTGCGTGTTGATAATTTCGATTTGGTGTTGCTCGATCTCAAGATGCCTGGTGTCGATGGCATCGATGTGCTTCGCTCTATCCGCTCCAATAACCCCGAGACACGGGTAATATTACTCACCGGGCATGGCTCTCTCGAAACGGCGATAGAAGCGCTGCGACTTGGCGCAAACGATTATTTATTGAAACCAGCCTCTTCCGGTGAGATATTAAACAGTGTAGAGCGAGCTTTATCGGCGCGTGCGGAGCAAATTAGAAAGCGCCAGTTGCTCGAACAGTTAGGTGTCTCGCTGCAAAGATTGAAAGATATCGAAGGGTTAGAAAACACTTCAGCAGTTAATCACGCTGTACTGAGTCTGGAGAACGGAGTCGTGGTGGACTTTATCCGTCGGGAAGTCTATCGCGGCAGCACACGCGTCATCCTGACACCTACAGAGGGTAAATTATTCAAAATACTGGCTGAAAATCGTGGTCATGTCATGTCGCACCGGGATTTGGTCATCCAGGTGCAGGGCTACGATGCGTCCGATTGGGAAGCTCCAGAAGTCCTTCGTCCACTGGTCAGCCGGCTGCGCCGTAAGCTGGCAGCCTTTCCCGGCGGTGAGAAGTGGATCGCCAACGTGCGCGGCACCGGATATGTATTTGATCCGGCGGGTGCGACGGAAAAGTAATCCTACCCCATCCGACCTGTGATATAGGTTTCGGTAAGCTCATTCTTGGGTGAAACGAACATCTGCGTGGTAGGGGAGAATTCCACAAGCTGACCCAACCAGAAGAAACCCGTAAAATCAGAAACCCGGGCTGCCTGCTGCATGTTGTGCGTGACGATCACGATAGTGTACTTCGCCTTCAGCTCGTCGATCAGCTCCTCGATTCGCTCGGTCGCGATAGGATCTAATGCTGAAGCTGGTTCATCCATCAGGATTACTTCCGGCTGTACCGCCAGCACTCTGGCAATACACAGGCGCTGCTGCTGCCCCAGGGATAACTCGAGTGCATCCTTGTGCAGAGAGTCTTTTACTTCTTGCCACAGGGCTGCCTGCTCCAGGCTGTGCTGGACGATCATTGTGAGCCCTTCTTTACCCTGCACCATACCCAGTACACGCGGGCCAAAGGCGACATTATCATATATCGATTGCGGGAAGGGGTTGGGTTTTTGAAAGACCATCCCCACGCGCTGGCGCAGAATGGTCAAGTCGACTTCCGGGTCGTAAATATCCTCTCCATTCAGCATGATCTTCCCTTCCACGCGCGTGCCCGGGATGGTATCGTTCATCCGGTTCAGGCAACGCAGAAAGGTGGATTTCCCGCAGCCCGAAGGGCCGATCAGGGCGGTCACTTTTTGGGGAAGGACCTCCATATTAATTTGTGATAGCGCCTTGGAATCTCCGTAGTAAAAATCCAGGTTGTTCACACTGAAGATTGATTCAATCCCGGTCATGAGCGTAATTCTACCTGAAAATTTCGTTTCCAATTACAGAAAACCCGGGAAAAAGTAACTTGTGGGTTGGGTTTAATCTGGATATAATCTCCATCATGAAATTAACTCGCTTCATATTATTGTTAGTCCTTATCCTGATCGTGATACTTATTCTGATACTGGGATTACGCGCCTGCTCAAATGCTTCTGCTAAATCTTCTACGACAGTAACAACCATCCAAAACAAAGGCTCAGACACAATGGTCAATCTGGCATTAGCCTGGGCTGAGCGCTACCAGGAGCTGCAGCCGGACATCAATGTAACGGTTACGGGTGGTGGCTCAGGCACCGGCATCGCTGCTTTGCAAAATGGCACGGCAGATTTAGCCAACGCCTCTCGGGCGATCAAAGACTCGGAAGTCGAAGAGATGGAAGCCAACGGCAAGGAGCCAGTAGAATTCGTCGTCGCCAGGGATGCTATTGCGGTGATCGTCAATCCAACCAATCCGGTAAACCAGCTTACACTGCAGCAGGTTTCGGATATCTTTTCGGGCAAGGTAAACAATTGGCGCGAAGTGGGTGGAGAGGATCGTCCGATCGTGCGGGTCTCGCGTGAGACCAATTCGGGCACCCATGTATACTTTTTGGAGCGTGTACTGCGCCTTGGCGACAGTGAAAATACGACTTTATTCTCAACAGATACGCTGTTATTGCCGTCGTCGGTCGGGATTACTACCGAGGTGCGCGATAATCCGAACGCCATCGGGTATGACGGATTAGGCTACGTGACTGATGAAGTCAAAATGGTGGCGATCGCTGACACAAACAGTGATGTGTATGTGCTCCCCTCGGTCGAGGCGGTCAATCAGAATATTTATCCCGTCTCACGTGACCTGTATATCTATTCTGCCGGCGAACCGCAGGGATTTGTGAAAGAATACATCGATTGGATTATGACTGCTGAGGCACAGCAAATCGTGCTGGAATTGGGTTTTGTGCCGATTTAATCGCCCTAATCATAACCGGAGCCTCTTGGGAATTATGAAGACACCCCGTAATTGGAGCGAAGCCATCATCACCCCAGCCATCAAGGTATCGGGTTATTCAGCGATTATCTTTGTCATCCTGATATTCGTATTCTTGATCACGGAAGGGATGCCGACTCTCAGAGAAGTACCGCTCGGTGATCTGTTCAGCACCCGCTGGTACCCCATTGAGGATTACTTTGGCATATTGCCGCTGTTATTAGGCTCGGTGCTGGTCACCCTCGTTGCGGCTGTATTCGCTGTCCCGGTTGGAGTCGGTACCGCCGTTTACATTGCAGAGATCTCGCCCAGATGGGCACGTGAGCTGCTCAAGCCGTTCATAGAAATCATGGCAGGCGTTCCTTCGGTTGTGTTGGGATTCCTGGGCTATCTGGTATTAGCGCCCAACCTGCGCACTCTGTTCAATTTGCCAACAGGCTTGACCGCTCTGGCAGGCGCACTCTTATTAGCACTGATTACCATTCCGACAATCGTGTCAGTTGCTGAAGACGCTCTGGACGCCGTGCCACGATCGTATCGAGATGCTGCGCTGGCGTTGGGGGCAACCCGCTGGCAAACGATTTGGAAAGTTACCGTTCCGGCTGCCCGATCTGGAATTTTAACTGCGATCATGCTGGGCGTGGGGCGCGCCATCGGCGAGACGATGACAGTCATGATGGTCACCGGCAATGCTCCTGTGATGCCTACGAGCCTGAGCGCCATCGTTGCACCGATACGCACCATGACAGCTACCATTGCCGCCGAGATGGGCGAAGTTGCTACGGACAGCACGCATTATCATGTGCTGTTCTTTATCGGCATTGTGTTGTTCCTGATCTCGCTGATAGTCAACCTGTCAGCCTCGGCAGTCATCTTCCGACAGCGACGCCGTGCTGAACGAATCCTTTCGTAACCGGATGCCAGGTATGATGCATTCCAACAGAAGTCTGAAATCAAGCTCCTCCAAACGCAACAGGATCCAGCTATTGGGATTCATTGGTCTGGGTGTGGTTGCCTTCTCAGCAGTGCTTGTCATTTTATTTATTGTTGCCTATATCTTCATTCAAGGTATTGGGCAGATTTCATTGGAATTTCTATTCGGGTTTCCGCAAGATGGGATGCGTGCAGGGGGCATCTGGCCGGCGATCCTGGGCACGATATATCTAACTTTTGGCACCACCCTGGCAGCGGTGCCATTGGGTATTGCAGCTGCTGTATATCTATCAGAATACGCAACCGATAATGCCTTGACGCGTACCATTCGCATTGCAATCATTAATTTGTCAGGCATTCCATCTGTAGTATATGGTCTGTTTGGACTGGGCATTTTTGTGTTATTTTTTCGCCTCGGCACGAGCATTATCGCAGCCGCGTTGACATTGGGGATCATGACCCTGCCGGTGATTATCAGCACGGCTGAAGAAGCGCTGCGAGCAGTGCCACGCTCTTTCCGCGTGGTGAGTATTGCGATGGGAGCGACGCAATGGCAAACTATTCGCCGGATTGTGCTGCCCCAATCCTTACCCGGGATTCTAACGGGTGTTATTTTGGGCCTGGAACGCGCTGCCGGAGAAACCGCGCCGATCTTGTTCACCGGTGTGGCGTTCTACCTGCCGACTTTGCCGAGCTCACCTCTTGATCCCACCATGGCGCTGCCATACCATCTTTACGTAATCGCCACCCAAATTCCTGAAATGCCAATTAGCATCCAGTATGGCACTGCCCTGGTACTGCTCACACTGGTGTTGGGGCTTAACCTGCTGGCAACGATCATTCGCTCGCGTGCTCGCCGGCGCCGGCAATGGTGAAATAAAGTATCTTTATGAACAAGTTTGAGCTGAAGGATTTTTCACTGGAATATTCGGACGGGGTGCAGGCACTGCAGCATATAAGCCTGAATATCGAAGCGAATGCCATCACTGTGCTGTTTGGCCCTGCAGGCGGGGGGAAATCTTCCACCCTGCGAACTTTGAACCGGTTGAACGACCTGGCAGATGTCAAAAATACTTCTGGCAGTGTGGAGATGTTCGACGCGCAAGGAACAGCGCAGGATTTACTTGATCCGAAATTGGACGTGATCACCCTGCGCAGGAAAGTAGGTATGGTGTTTGCCAGACCGTTGGTGCTGCCGTTATCGATTCGCCAGAACCTTACCTATGGTCTGGAGGTAGCAGGCGAAAAAAGAGCCACTGTGCTGGCTGAGGCTGTCGAGCGCAGCCTGAACCAGGCTGCACTTTGGGATGAAGTGAAAGACCGCCTGGATTCACCTGCCACAGCACTATCTGGCGGGCAGCAGCAGCGCTTATGTGTGGCGCGCTGTCTGGCGCTGGAGCCGGAGGTTATCCTGTTAGATGAGCCCACCTCCGGATTAGATCCAATATCAACCAGTAAGGTTGAGGCATCCTTGCAGGAGCTCAAGAAGGAATACACAATTCTGTTGGTTCCGCATTCGATCCAGCAAGCCGCACGCATGGCAGACACAGCGGCATTCTTGCTGCAAGGGCAGCTGATAGAGGTGGGGATTGGCGAGCAGCTGTTCTTGAACCCAGCAGATCCTCGCACCGGTGATTATATTGAAGGACGGTTCGGGTAAATTATTGGTGATCGGTTACCCGAGGAGGTGATGGATGTCTCGAGAGAGTTTAGATAATAAATTGCAGCTGCTGGCAGATGAGTTGAAAGTCATGGCGGGTATGGTGGAAGTTGCAACCTTAGGCGCCGTGGAAGCTTTGAAAAACAAGGATTTCGAATCTGCACGCAGGATTTACCTCGCCGACCAGGAAATAAACGCCCGCAGGTTCACCTTGGAGAACGACTGTATCATCACCATCGCAACCCAGCAGCCGATTGTTGCGCGTGATCTGCGCCGGGTGGCTTCTTTGCTGGATGTCGCCAGTGAAATGGAGCGCATGGGAGATTATGCCAAGGGCATTGCCCGCATTTGCCTGTTGATCGGGGATCAGCCACTGATCAAACCGCTAATCGATATTCCGCGCATGGCGAACAAAACGGTCGACATGCTCCACCGGGCAGTGGCAGCATTCATCGATATCGATGTGGAAGCCGCTCGCCAGATCCCCAAAGAAGATGATGAGATTGACGACCTCTATACCCAGGTGTATCGCGAGCTGGTAGTGATTATGCTGAATGATCGTACCACGATTGACCAGGCGAACCACTTGATGTGGGCGGCGCATAACCTGGAACGCATGGCAGACCGCGTGACCAATATCTGCGAGCGTACGATTTACGTGGCAACCTCCGAAATGCACGAGATTGAAGACTCGGATGACGAGATCCGCTAATCCCTTGCTCCGATCCTATCCCCTCTATATTTATTCGCTCACAAGCTCATAGAAAATAAGCAGCGTTGAGCCGTACTTGCGCCGGTCAAATTCCACCAGGTTACGCAGCTCCACTGGCTGTGCTTCCACCGGGTGGATCTGAACGATCACCCATGCGCCTGGCGCCAGCCAACCAGGAGCCTGGTCAATGGTCTGGAGGGCGCGCAGCCACAGCTCTTTGTATTGCGGTGGGGCGATATAAACGTAATCAAATTGAACATCGGGCTGTCGTTCCAGCAGGCTGAATGCATCCAGCTTCAGCACCTGGGCAGGAGCCCCGTTCACTCCGCTGGAAAACCCACAATTCTCAAGGTTGGATTTGATCGTTTCAATTGCCTGGCGGTTCAGGTCGTTGAAACGCACAAACTTCGCCCCCCGGCTGAGCGCCTCAATACCGACGCTGCCGGTGCCGGCGAACAAATCCAGGAAAGTAGCGTCCAGGATATCGTTGCCCAGGATGTTGAACAGGGATTCCTTGGTGCGGTCGGTGATCGGACGGGTGCTGTCGCCGGGAACATCGCGCAGCCGCCGGCCTCTGGCTGTACCGCCGATGATGCGCAAACCGGGCACGGGCTACTCCACGCTGCGCCGGGCTGCCATCAGGTTGCCAAATGGCGTCGTTGTCAGGGATACACAACCGGTGCCCAGAATGAAGCGCATGCCATTCGTCGCCTGGATTGCGCGCTGCGCTTCGGCTGTGACCATCTCAGGTGTGCCCAGCAGCATGGTGCGGTCGCGCTGTAGACCGCCGCACAAGGCGCCTTTGAAGCGTTTCTGAGCATCGCTCAGCGAAGGCTCAGTTTCCTGGTCATGCCAGTTGATCACCTGGATCGGGTAATCAGCAAATAAGTTGAACATGACATTCAAGCCGTGCAGGTGGAGCAGGTTCAGCCACAGCTCGCTGGCAGGCTCTAATGCGCGCAGGTCGAAGGTTCGCCCAAATTCCAGGTATTCTGCTTCGGAGAGCAATCCGTACTGGGCATGCTGGACGGCGTAAAACACACCATCGATGCCGGTCGCCAGGCTGGCTTCGATAAATCGCTGAATGCTCTCGGCGATGGTAGCCATGCCAGCTTTGAATTGCTCAGGATAGCGGCGCAGATGGACAAGTGCCAGGTCGCCGCCTGCCAGGTTCTTCGCCTGAGCTAACGGGCTGAAAATTGTTTGAACCAGGGGCGTGTCAGGTCCGAGGGCTTCCCGCAGCATACGCAGGCAGGCAAGCTGTTCTCCAAGCCGGCCTTTATTGGGGTCAAGCACTTGCAAGCGTGTCCAATCTTCAGGCGCCTGAACCACACGGTGCGTATAGGTGCAGGTCCCTTCAGGGTCACCGCGCCACTCGTTGATCGCTCCCCAATCTTCGATACAGAAGGCGGACTGAGGTGTCACTTTGACCAGATCAAAATCGTAGGTCTTCTGGAATGCCAGGCTGGCAGCCGCCAGGCCTCCAGCGGTTTGATCATCAACAGGGAAGTGCCGCCACAGGGCAACGGGCGTGCGATCGGGTCGCACACCTGCAAGCGCATCTTCCAATCTTTCGCGATGTGTTTTCATAGGTTCTCGTTTCTCCGACCCTGGAAGGGTCATAAAGGGATGGGCTCAAGCGTAATGCGATTTCCGGTAAGCCTGGCGAGCAGCACCTTCCTGCATGCGCAAGCGCTGCTCATCCGTTTCGGCAATTAAGGGTGGCACTGGGGTGGGCTGCCCGTTCTCATCCAGGGCAACGAATACCAGGTAGGCTCTATTGGTGTGGCGCTGCTCGCCGGTAATTGGATTTTCCGCAAATACATTCACCTCGGATTCCATCGATGTATTGCCGACATAGCTAACTTCAGCGTTCAAGATGACCAGATCGGTGGTACGGATGGGGTCTCGGAAAATCATTCGGTCGATTGCCACGGTGACAACCCGCCTGCCGGCATGGCGCATGGCTGCCAGAGCGCCAGCCTCATCTACCAGCTTCATGATCCAACCGCCATGTACATTCCCTAACGAGTTGGCGTGTTCGGGATGCATCATTTGAGCGATGGTAATTTTGGAAGCGCTAACTGTTTTTCCGAGTACTTCTTTGTTCATATAATTGCATCCAGAGATTACTCTACATCATTAAACGTCCAGTAGCGGTTTGCCAGGAAGTTCCACAGCATAACGATGGTGATGGCGATTGCCAGGACCACATTGTCTGCGTAAAATTTTGCGCCACCCAAAGGCAGGCTAATCTGCCAGGTGCTCCACATTTGCTCGAATAATCGCTCAATGATTGGTTCCAAAATTGCCAGGAGCGGTATTCGGATGAGCAGTCCGACGACGCTGACGGCGGAAAACATCGCAAGCTGGCGCGCAAATGGCTTGCTGCGTGAATCCGGGTAGGTCCAATAACGGTTGAGAGTGAAATTGCTGACGACTGCTGCAATGAAAGAGACGGTGCCCGCGGCTACCAGAGATAATCCCAGGCTGTTCTTCAGCAGGTTCATCACCCCAAAATCGATCACCGAGCCGATACCTCCCACCACTGCGAATCGCAGGAAGCGAGTCCGTTCGCGCTGGTTTCCGATAATGGCGGTCACGCTGGCAGTCATCCCTGAGCTATTCCGATACCAGTCGTTGTTGGAAGTATGGGATGGTTTTTTGAATACCTTCTTCCAGGCTGATCTTCGGTTCCCAGCTCAGGATCTGCCGGGCACGCGTGATGTCAGGCTGGCGGCGCTGGGGGTCGCCGGAGGTGCGGAGATCTTTATACACCACCCCGCTGGAATTGCCAGCCAGGCGATTGATCACATCGGCGAATTCCAGGATTGTGGTTTCGGTCGGGTTGCCGATATTCACCGGCTCGTGCTCATCTGAAAGCAGCAGGCGATAGATGCCTTCGATCAGGTCATCCACGTAACAGAAGCTGCGGGTTTGCTGACCGTCGCCATAGATGGTGAGCGGCTCACGATTCAGCGCCTGCTTGATGAAATTGGGCACTACGCGGCCATCGTCAAGCTGCATGCGCGGCCCGTAGGTGTTGAATATCCGCACGATGCGCGTATCAATGCCATGTGCCCGGTGGTATGCCAGCGTGAGCGCTTCGGCAAAGCGTTTGGCTTCGTCGTAAACTGACCGCACGCCATTCGGATCGACATGTCCCCAGTAGGTTTCCTTTTGGGGATGTTCCAGAGGGTCGCCGTATATTTCACTGGTGGAGGCTAACAGGAAGCGCGCCTGGTTGGCGCGTGCCACGCCTAGTGTATTGTGGGTGCCCAGAGCTCCGGCTTTCATCGTCTGGATGGGCAGGTTCACATACCCGAAAGGTGAGTGGGCATTGGGGCTGGCGGGTGAGGCAAAGTGCATTACCGCATCCAGCTTGCCCGGTACAAAGATGAAATTCGAGACGTCGTGCCGGATGAACGAGAAACTGGCACTACTGGCAAGGTGTGCCAGGTTCTGCGGGCTCCCGGTAATGAAATTGTCCATCCCAACCACACTGTGGCCTTCGGCCAGCAAGCGGTCGCATAAGTGCGAGCCTAGAAAGCCCGCCGCGCCGGTGATTAAAACTCTCATAATTTTCCCATCCTTCTATCCTGCTGAAGCCAGACTAGGTGAAATGATTCCCGCTCCAACGGTAATATTCTTATACCAGCTAGCGCTTATATCCGCTGGCAGTCAATGAAATATCTGTAATCGTGACTTGCTCGATGTAGATATAATCGGTCGCCCGGGCAATCTCACTGCTTAATGAGCTGCGCAGCGCGTCGTCAATCTTCTGGCGCATAGAATCGGGTAAGGGCAGAGGTCCAATGCTGGCTGAGACGAGTGAATACGTTACACCTCCCTGACCGTCAGCAGCGACCTGCAGCTCCAGCCGTAACGGGAGGGTCCATCCACCCTGCTGGACATTCCCCTGGATGATCATTCCACCAGGGATCAAGTCGATATATGGGTCCTGCACCATATCCTCGCCGCGTTTTGCCAGTTCCTGAGCCAGCAAAGTGTTAATCTGCGCCTCGCTGAGAACCACAGTTCCCCGGTTTGCTTCCAGGGTGAGGTCTATAGGAGGCAGGTCTCCAACCATGACGGATGGAACAACCTGATCTCTTAGTGCAGCATTCAAGCCGGGGAACCGGCAGGCAAAGCTGGCAGTAGCAAGGACAGCCAAGACCAGCAATATCGTTAATTTTCTAGTTTTCATACCTTTCATTTGCTCCAAATACTGGTAAACTTCACGAATTGGAATTGTATCACACCTATGGATAGCCCTGAGAGCACACCAACCCAATTGAGCCTGGTAGCTGAGCTGGAAGCTCTATTGTTCGTCGCACCTGGATCCGTGACACCTGCCCAGTTGGCGATGGCGCTGGATGTTCCCACAGCGGAGATTGAAAAGGCGCTGGATGTTCTGGCGGCGGAATACCAGGACAAAAGCGAGCAGCGGGGTCTGCGTTTGCAGCGCCACCGCGGACGGATTCAGCTCACCACCGCTGCAGAAATCAGCCCGCAAATTGAGCGCTTTCTCGGGTTGGATGCTTCCAGCCGTCTCAGCCGGGCTGCCCTGGAATCACTGGCAATCATTGCGTACCGCCAGCCGGCTACACGACCGCAGGTAGATGCCATCCGTGGGGTTAACAGCGATGCGGTCCTAAAAAGCCTGCTGAGTAAGGGTTTGATTATTGAGGCGGGGCGGGCGGAGGGTCTGGGAAGGCCGATTTTATACACCACCACGCCGGAGTTTTTACAATATTTCGGTTTGAATGGGCTGGAAGAATTGCCGCCATTAGCAGGTGGAGAATGATTTTATTAAGCTCTCACTCAACTCTGTTTTCCTCGCTTGCGTTATAATGAACTTTCATGGATGAGCGCATACAAAAAATCTTAGCCCGTGCCGGATTAGGCTCGCGGCGTGACTGTGAAAGCCTGATCGTTGCAGGACGCGTGACCGTCAACGGGCGCACGGCTGTAATCGGTGAGAAGGCTGACGCCACCCGGGATCGCATTGCGGTGGATGGCGATCTGCTGCCGCTTTCCGAGCCGCTGGTGTATATTGCCCTGTACAAACCGCGCGGCGTGATCTCAGCGGTTTCTTCTCCGGAAGACCGCCAGACGGTGCGTGATCTGGTAGAAGTGCCTGGACGGCTTTACCCGGTCGGTCGCCTGGATGTAGACAGTGAAGGTTTGATCTTGCTCACCAATGATGGCGAGATGGCGAATAAGCTTACTCATCCACGCTATGGTCACGAGAAGGAATATCGTGTGCTGGTAGCCCGTCGCCCAGATGAGCGGCAGCTTGAGGCCTGGCGGCGAGGCGTCGTGATGGAAGATGGCTATAAAACTGCACCGGTCCAGGTAACCCAGACCAACACCTTTGGAAATGGCGCCTGGCTGCGCGTAGTGATGCACGAAGGTCGCAAGCGCCAGATCCGCGAGACTGGATCCTTGATTGGCTTGCCGGTGGTAAAAATTATTCGCGTTCGCATTGGCAGCCTGCAGTTAGGCGGTCTGATACCACGCCAGTGGCGCTACCTGACTCCACAGGAAATCGCCAGTCTGGGCGGGTCACCAGGCGCGCTGCAAATTGAAAAGGCGCCCGCTCAGAAGGGTAATGTGTCGAGGAAGCACGCCAAGGCAAAAACTTATCACTCCAAAGGGACACAAGGTAAAAGCTATTATAAAAGCACCTCGGGTGATATTAAACCGGGTAAACCATCTCCTGGCAGAAAGCCAACTGGCAGTAAAACGTACTATAAATCTGTACCACCGAAAACGACGAGTGGGAAAGCAACCTCCGGCAGCCCTCAGAAAGGCAAGCCGGCAGAAAAGAAAAAATAAGAACTCGAGGTCTTTTTATGCAGTCTCCGTCTGAACAACCCGCCTCCTGGCTGGACAGCCCGGCATTCGGTAAATTCAAGCTGAGCTGGGAGACGATCATCATCTTGCTGATCCTCGCCCTGGGCGTGTTCACCCGCTTCTATGATTTGGAAGCGCGCGTGATGAGCCACGACGAGATGATTCATGTTTATTACAATGGCTGGTCGTTGTTCAGCGGGCAGGGCTACCGGCATGATCCACTGTCGCATGGACCCTTCCAGACGCATGTGGTGGCGCTGGCGTACTTCCTGCTGGGCGATAGTGATGCCTCTTCCCGCGTCCCAGCCGTCCTGTTTAATCTTGCAACGATAGGGTTCATCTGGTTTTACCGGCGCTACCTGGGCAGGGCAGGTACGTTATTCGCCATGCTGTTCGCCACCATCTCACCTTACCTGCTCTTCTATGGGCGCTATGTGCGCAACGAGGCTTATGCGGCTTTTGCCGGGGTGGTGATGTTGTGGGCGATTCTGCGCTACCTGGAAACCGGTAAGGATAAGTACACCATCTGGCTCACCCTGGCAACGGTGCTGCATTTCACAGCGAAAGAGACTTCATTTATCTACCAGGCTCAGGGATTGTTATTCCTCGGGTTCTATTTCATCTATCGCTTGAGCAGAATGCGCTGGACCCATGCTGAAATGCGCTGGCCCTTCGTTGGGGCGCTGGTGGCGAGCCTTGCATTCCTGGGGATTGCGGGAGGGTTTACCCTGCTAGGACAGCAGGGAGGCATCCTGGGTGCGGCAGAAACTGCAGCACCGGCTGTACCCGGCACAGCGTTGCCCAATTTACCCTTGCAAGCACCTTCGATACTGGTTATTGCACCTCTCATTCTGGGTCTACTGGCAGCGGTGGCTGGTATTGTGTTTTTGGTATGGGGAATCACCTGGAAAGAGTTGCGTAAAGAGCGTTCATTCAGCTTGCTGGTGCTGATGGGCACCATGGTGCTGCCCATGCTTTCGGCTTTCATGGTTTTCATGGTGGGATGGAATGTGCCCACCAATGCCAGCGCGGTTACCGCTCTCACCGAGTGTCGATATCTTGCATATCGCGGTGTTCCTGGTGCCAATGACGGCTGCTTGCGATTGCCATCGGCTTGCTGTGGAACCCAAAATTGTGGCTGGTGAACGCTGCGGTTTTCTATGCCTTCTTTACTGTTTTTTATACCACTCTGTTCACCAATGGGGCTGGCTTCTTCACCGGGCTGGTAGGTTCTTTAGGTTACTGGCTCAAGCAGCAGGAAGTGAACCGCGGCAACCAGCCCTGGTATTACTACATGCTGGTGCAGATACCGGTTTATGAGTATTTGCCAGCCATTGCGAGCGCCTTAGGCGTGGCGTTATTTGCATTTGCCAAACGACCGGTCACGCGCTTCACCGAGAGCTGCCAGGCATACCTGGCTCAGCAAAAACAATTGGAGCTGGCAGCGCAGGGAGTTGATGCTCCCGCGAACCTGGCACCCGAAATGGCGAACACATCGATAACAGCGATGGCAGATTCGGCGGGTGGACTGGATCTTACCGGCAGTACACCCGACGAGGCCAGCGTTTCCAGCGCCAGCCTCGCTGCCGAGACTGTGAAATTGGATGTTACAGAGCAGCCAGCGGTGGTTTTAGAGCCAGCCCCGGTGTTACCGCTGCTCATCTTCTGGGTGATCAGCAGTATCGCTGCCTACTCAATTGCTGGAGAGAAAATGCCCTGGCTGACAGTGCACATCGCCTGGCCAATGGTGCTGCTGGGCGGGTGGGCGCTCGGTTATGTTGCTGATACAACCGATTGGAGCGCTTTCAAGCGCTGGCGGGGCTGGCTGGTGGTGCTGGTGATGGCGGTATTTCTGCTCAGCCTGGGGGCAATGCTAGGCTCGCTGCTTGGCACCAACCGTCCATTCCAGGGTCAAAGCCTGGATCAGCTCCAGGCGACCAGCACATTTGTCACTTCGTTCCTGGTGGCACTTGGCAGTGGTTTTGGCTTGTGGAAGCTGGCAAAGCCCTGGTCGCCTGGGCAGCTGGTGAAGCTGTTCTTCTGGGCGGTGTTTGCAGGCATGGCGCTGCTGACTTTTCGAACCGCCTATTCAGCCAATTTTATTAACTATGATAACGCCAACGAGCTGCTGGTGTACGCTCACTCTGCTGGCGGAGTGAAAGAAGTTATGCGCCAGGTGGAGGAAATCTCGCAGCGCACCACTGGCGGTCAACAGGCGATCGTTGGATTTGATGGCGAATATCCCTTCTGGTGGTACCTGCGCCATTTCCCGAACGCGCGCTATTTCGGTTCTTCTCCTACCCGCAGCCTGCGTGAAGCGCCAGTGATCATTGTTGGCGATACCAATTTTGACAAGATCGAGCCTGTGGTCGGGCAGGCATATGAGTACCAGGAATACATCCGCCTGTGGTGGCCCAACCAGGATTACTTCAACCTGACCTGGGAGCGTATTCGCACCGCTTTTACCGACCCGTTGATGCGTGAAGCGTTGTTCGATGTCTGGCTGAACCGCGATTACACTCGTTACGGTCAGGTGACTGGCAAAGATATGAGCCTGGAAAACTGGAGCCCATCCACCCGCATGCGCCTGTATGTGCGTAAGGATGTCGCCAGGTTGATCTGGGAATACGGATCTGCGACCATGTCGGAAGAAGTAGCAGCAGACCCCTACGAAGGCAAAGGGGTGGTGCTTGCTGCGGATCAGGTCATCGGCAGCGCCGGAGCACAGCCCGGGCAGTTCAACCGGCCGCGTGACCTGGAAGTGGCGTCGGATGGCAGTCTCTACGTGGTCGATACAGACAATAATCGCATCCAGCACATCGGGCGGGATGGGCAGGTGATCAAGACCTGGGGCTCATATGGAGATCTCACCACCGGTCAGGCGCCCGGCGGGACATTCAACCAGCCCTGGGGCATTGCGATTGGACCGGATAACTCAGTTTACGTGACCGATACCTGGAACCACCGCGTGCAAAAGTTCACCCTCAATGGAGAATTTGTCACGATGTGGGGCTACTTTGGTCAGGCTGAGAAACCGGACGCCTTCTGGGGTCCGCGTGATGTGGCTACCGATCTGCTTGGAAGGGTGTATGTAAGCGACACAGGAAATAAACGCGTGGTGGTTTTCGACAGCAACGGCAAATATCTGACCCAGTTTGGAACCGCTGGTCTGGAGGCAGGCCAGTTCGATGAACCGGTTGGGCTGGCTGTCGACAGCGATGGGTTTGTCTACGTGGCAGATACCTGGAACCAGCGTATCCAGGTATTCCAGGAAGCCAGTGGAGCTTTCGGTCCGGTGGCTGAGTGGGATGTGGTAGGTTGGTACGGCCAGTCACTGGATAATAAGCCGTTCATCGCCGCGGATGCAAATGGCAATATATTTGCGGTTGATCCGGAAGGCTATCGCGTGCTGCAATTCACCAGCCAGGGAGAATTCATCCGTTACTGGGGCGATTTTGGTAACGGACTGGATACATTCGGTCTGGTGGGTTCGGTGGCTGCTGACCCGGCTGGCGGCGTCTGGGTGAGTGATACCGGTAACAGCCGGTTGATGCACTTTACATTACCGGTGCCGTGACAGTTGTCTTTGAGTATAGAAATAAAAAATGCAGCTCAGGCTGCATTTTTTTATCCGGGATGTGCGAGACATTATTTTTGTAAGAATTTTATATACAGCTCACCACCTGGTGTATAGTGATAATGAGCCAGGAAGGGGGGATCAGTACGCTTTTTACTCAGAACCACCGGCAGCACCAGCGGCAGATCTTCAACAAGAGGCAGAGTCAATGATTCTTCAAGGGTGTGCCATTCGGGGGTGCCTTCGTTCGAAGAAGCGATTGTGCCAGTAGAGACCTCCCCGCGCAGCACAAAGATCAGGATGCCAGCTTCCTTTCCAGCATCGATCGTAATCAAGCCGCACAGCCACAGGTCCTCGACTCGCAGTCCGGTCTCTTCCAGGACTTCCCGCATGGCAGAATTGTATGGATCTTCGCCCCGCTCCAGGTGCCCACCGATGCCGTTGTACTTTCCCGACCACAGGCGTTTATCTGCAGCGCCCTTTAACAGGAGTATCTGCTCACCGCAGGTCAAGAAGACCAGCGTACGGGGGATAAAGCTGTAACGTCCGCTGAGAGAACCCTGGTCAGAAGCAGGCATGTCATTATTATTATAATGTCCCCCGGCTGTAATCCTTGTTGCATTTCGAGTGAACGAATATTATAATCATTAGGTATAAACACCATCAGGTGTAATACCAGAGTTCGTTAAGCCCTCGGATAACCGGGGATGATGCAGCCTCAGATTAGGAGAAAGAAATGACTGATCAAATTCTATCGGAAGTAAGCGGAGACATGGATCCCATCAAGAAATTAATCAAACGCATCCCTGGGTTGGGGGGCTTTATCAAACGTTCCGAGTACCGGGACGCAGATAAGCTGCTGCGTGATACCATTGCAGAAGAGACCGAAAAACACTACCACCGTATCTCAACTTTACAACAGGATCTGATCAGCCAGGGAGAGATCACCTTGCTGGATGATCTGGAGCAGTCTGCGCTAAAGCTGCGCACCTTCGCCGATCGCATCCGCCGCGCCGCTCGCGGCTATGCAGGTGTATTTGATTCTGTGAAAATAAATGAGGAAGAGCTTCAAAAAGTCTACCAATATGACTCAACTATGATGGATTTACTGGATGAGACAGGTCGAGCGATTGACAATATCGAGGCGTCGCTGGGCACCGATGGAGTGCCGGCTGCCACCCGTCATCTGCGCAGCACCTGCCAGTCCTTGATCGATGCATTCAATGAGCGTGACGAGGTTATGCGCAACCTGAAGGAGTAGGCGCGTCGCCGAGCAGACAAAATCAAACGTACCACCATAGATACGCGAGACTTCTGATTACCCGGGTAATACCGTAAACAATTCGACCAGTTTGGTTAATTATTCACAGATAGGAGCCTGACCATGGCAAGAATTTTAGATGTTATTGAATATCCCAATGATATGCGTGAAGAGATCGTTCACCGGATTCCCGAGCAGGGACCCGGCGATCTGCGCATCGGTTCACAATTGATCGTGCGTGAGTATCAAACGGCGGTCTTCTTCCGCGATGGCAATGCCCTGGACGTGTTTGGTCCCGGACGGCATACCATCACCACTGCCAATATTCCTTTGCTGACAGGTTTGCTCGGCAAGCTTTTCAATGATAAGACGCCATTCCCGGCTGAGGTGTACTTCGTCTCGATGCGCGAGTTCGTTGACCGCAAATGGGGCACTCCGCAGCCGATCATCGTGCGCAATCCCAACATGGGTCTGGGCGTGGCGCTGCTGCAGGGCTTTGGCACGTACAGCTTCCAGGTGAGCGACCCGCAGCAGTTTGTCACCCAGGTGGTGGGCGGTTACGGCGTGTACCGCACTACCGATATCGAAGCACGAATGCGGGCGATGCTGCTCTCCAAGCTGAGCGACTTGCTGGGTGAGACTGCCGCCAAGTACAGCGTACCCGAGCTGATCGGACTGACCGAGGAAATTGGTGCCGGTGTGCGCGCGAAAGTGCAGGATGATTTCCTTGCGCTGGGACTGACGCTGAAAACCTTCTACATGGAGAATCTTAAGCCCTCCACCAAGTCGGCGGAAGAGCTGCGCGCCATGGGCATGCTGGACATGACCACCTACACCCAGCTCCAGGCGGCAGATGCCATGCGGGATGCGGCGCAGAACCCCAGCGGCGGGGCAGGCTTGACTGCCGGCATCGGAGCAGGCATGGGCATCGGTGGCGTCTTGAACCAGTCGCTGCAGGGCATGACCCCGGCTGCTGGTGCAGCAGGCGCTGCTGCAGCTCAACCTGCAAGCACGCCCCCGGCTGGAGCGCTCCGGCTCCCTCAGTTATGACACCTGCGGAAGCTGCTGCTTATCTGCGCGTTGCGGAAGAAGATGTCATCGCTGCGATTACAGCCGGTGATTTGAAAGCCAAGAAAATTGGCAGCGCTTTCCGCATCAGCAAGGAAGCGCTGGACGAGTTCCTCAAAGGGTAAGAGAAGCAGGACTGACCCTTTTTCGATAGAGAAAAAATGGGGTTACCCTGGGTGGTTTTTAAGCCCGAGGTAACCCCGTTATTTTTAATCCTGATGAAATAAAGGAATTGTTACTGCGACTCTTCCGGGAAGAGGTCAACAATCTGCTGTACTTTGGCAGCCGGCAGCTGCTTCGATTTGTTATCCTTACGCAGCACCTCTTTCAGGTCATTGATTTTTACAGTGATTGCACTGGCTTCGACATCTTCGGGGATATCGACGGTCGCGCTCGGATTGGTGAAGACGACCGCGGCATAAATCGGAGGCAGCTCTTCTTCAGGCATATGCTTCTTGAGAAAGCTGGTTAACTTATCCTTTTCACTCTGCACGTCAAGGTCCACCCGCCCGATGCTATCCTGGGCAAAGAACTTCAGGTACAGGTTAGAGCCTTTTTGCTTCCAACGTCCTTTTTCAAATGTGATACGCCCGCGCTGGTGACGTGGGATTAAGATCCACACACCCAGTGGACCTACCAGCAGGTGGGGTACCGGCGTCATGAAGTGGTAAATCGTATTCTTGCGGTCCATACCCTTCAATGCCTGGTTGAATAAATCGTTCGGCCGCGGCGGGCGGCCAAATTTGCTGGTGTAATTAATGCCCACTTGAGAGAGAATAAAGCCTAATATCAGGGAAACTAACGATACGTAGAAATACTTGGCCGGGTTGTTAAAAGAGAGCACCATTCCGCCGACTAATATCGCCAGACCGGAGTACATGCAGACCTGGCCGATGATGCCCATGCGTTTGATTAATGTTTCATTCGTAATAATATTCATCAAGACTCCAGAGTTGAAATAGGATTTGCAGTTAGTTGCTCTGCGATTGCATTGCGAAGCGCTGGCAGCAGACCGGTTTCGACCGCCAGCCGGGTAGTGCGATAGCCGTTATACATCGCCCGTGCATCCGAGCGACCATGCGCCTTGAACACCAGCCCGTTGACACCCAGCAGCGGCGCCGCGCCTACTTCCGCAGGATCGAGCATGCTTTTTATCGCCCCAAAGGCGGGTTTCGCCAGCATTGCACCCAGCTTGGTGCGCAGGCTGCTGGTCAGCTCAGTGCGCAAGGTATCGAAAAGCATTTTAGCGACGGCTTCGCTGGTCTTCAGGAATACGTTCCCGGAGAAGCCATCGGTCACGACAACATCTGCTTCGCCAGCGTAGATTTCCTTGGCTTCCACCGGCCCGATGAAATTTAAACCGCTGGCTTCCAGCAGGGGGTAGGCGTGTTTGACCAGCTCATTGCCCTTTCCAGGCTCTTCGCCGTTAGAGAGCAGCCCCAGGCGTGGATTCTTTACACCGCGCATCTGGCGAGCATAAATCGAGCCCATCACTGCGAACTGCAGCAGGTGCTCCGGCTTGACTTCGGGGTTGGCGCCGATATCCAGCACAGTGCAGAAGCCGCCCTTCACCGGGAACAGGCCGGTTACCGCCGGGCGCTCCACACCTGGCAGCGTGCCCAGGCGCAGGTATGCCGTCGCCAGAACACCGCCGGTGTTGCCCGCGGTCAGCAAAGCATCTGCCTGGTTGCTCAAGAGCAGGTCCATTCCAACCGCCAGGGTCGTTTTGGAGTCTTTCCGTTTCGCCTTGAGCGCCAGCGCCAGACCCTTGTCCTGCATGGTGATTTTATCGGTGGCGTTCACCAGATGGATGTGGGAAAGATTGCCGCCCAACGCCTGCAGCCGCGGGCGTAGCTCGGCTTCCGGGCCGATCAGCAGGATTTCGTCGCCAAACTCTGCAGCAGCCTGAACTGCAGCCTGCAGCTCTGGTTCTGGATGGGCATCTGCGCCCATTGCGTCCAGTGCAATTTTCATATCTCTCTCCTCAGTAAGAGCTTTGGGAATTCCCGCATGATCACTTGTTGAGAGGCTAGAAGTATTCGGTCTCTCCAGGTGACATGATGAATTATTCCTGGTAACTACCCGCCGTGGATTATAACGAAAGGAAGGCTGCTTGACAAGCAGCGATAGCTGGTTATAATAGTTCTGCTTTGCGCTGGTGCTGGAATTGGCAGACAGGCATGGTTGAGGGCCATGTGCCGCGAGGCGTGTGGGTTCAACTCCCACCCAGCGCACAAACGAGTTGTTTCCATTATTTGCTGTGCTACCGGTCGCAAATTCTGGGAACGGATGGAACTTAGCGGCGATCGAGCCGCTATTTTTTAACAGGAGGTTTGAGATGGCTCGCTATTCCCGCTTGGACGTATTAAATGAAATATTGAGGATCGGTTTACTGCCCCTGTATAACGTATCCGACTCGGCTGTCGCATTCCAGATCGCGCGCGCTTGCCTGGCAGGCGGCGCCAGGGTGGTTGAGTTTACCAATCGGGGTGACTTCGCCTGGCAGACTTACACCGGACTGGAGCGCATGCTGGTCAAGGAGGCTCCAGAGGTCATTCTTGGCGCGGGCACAGTTGATGATGCGCCCACCGCAGCGATGTATATCGCCAGCGGCGCCAATTTCATCGTGGGTCCGACTTTTAACGTCGAGGTAGCCCGTCTCTGCAACCGCCATAAAATTCCCTACATTCCAGGCTGCGCTACCCCTAACGAGATCGCTGCCGCTGAGGAATGGGGAGTTGAAATTTGCAAAGTATTCCCCGGCGAAGCCGCCGGTGGTCCGAACTTTATCCAGATGGTGCTGGCGCCGCACCCCTGGTCGCGCTTGATGCCCACGGGCGATATTGCACCTACTGAGCAAAGCCTGCAAGCCTGGTTCAAAGCTGGAGTTTGCGCCGTCGGGCTGGGCACGAATTTGATTACCCCGGCGCGTCTTCAGGCTGGAGCATTCGATGAAATTACTCAAGACATCCGCCAGTGCCTGGAATGGATTAAAGCTGCTCGGGCATAAGGCTTCTGCCGGACAGTGATGTCTGAACTGGGGTCTTGATGGTGATGGACACCTTGTCGGCTCGTCATATCGGTAGTCAGGCACGGGAGCTGTTGGATGCCGGTGAACCCGAGGCGGCTTTTAACCAGATTGAGCCGCTGCTTTCACAGCGCATCGCCTTTCGCCTGCTGGATGTGATCGCTCGCCAGGTGGGTGGAGCAGAATTCATACAGCTCGATCCATTTCTTGATTTGGTGGCAGGTGGGCGGTCGATTGGTGGCTGGGCGCTGATCGGCACATCGCTGCGATCCCATCTTGCAGATGATCTGCCGGGTGCGATGAAGCGCTGCCAGGATTACATCATCCTGGGGGATGCCTGGTATGCCTGCGACAGCCTGGGAGAGCGCCTGCCGGGTCCAGCGCTGGTAGAATTTCTTGATCCAGCTCTTCCGGTATTAGAAGCATGGCGTGTCGACAAAAATTACTGGGTGCGCCGGGCTGTTGGGGTTGCGGTGCACTGGTGGGCTAAGCGCGCCCATGGCGATCCAGCCAAGCTCGATAGCGCCAGCCAACTGCTGAGCCTTCTGGCGCCCATGCTGGATGAGCGCCACCCAGATGCTGCCGGCGGTGTTGGCTGGGGTCTGAAAACCCTGGGGCGTTATTATCCTGATCTGCTGGCAGATTGGCTGGCTGGAGAGCTTGTGATAAAGGGACAACCCGCCCGGGCGGTGGTGCTTCGCAAGGCGATCAAGTATTTGCCCCCCGATCTGCGCCGGCGTGTGCTGGGTGAGCAAGAATGACCCGCCGGGCTGTTTTTCAGCCATACCAACCCAAGCATGTATTGAATAAAGGTAAGCGCGCTGACCACTGGTTCTGGACGCGCTACAGCGCCTATCCGTACATCGGCTGCCAGCATGGCTGTGAATTTTGCTATTGCCGCGAGAGCAAATATTCTCCCTATGATGACCCGCTGGATTTTGCGTATACCATCAAGGTAAAAGAAAATGCCCCCGAGCTGCTGCGCCGCGCTCTTGTGAAAGCTCCGCTCGACCCTATTTTCACTGGCGATTACCAGCCTGCCGAGCGCAAATTCCAGATTTCTCGCAAGATGCTGGAAGTGTGTCTCGAATTGGGCTTCCCGGTCTTCATTTTAGAGCGCTCTCCCCTGGTGCTGCGCGACTTGGAGCTGATCCAGGCGATCCACGCGCGGGCGCGCGCTGTGGTGGCATTCTCGATCATCAGCGCGCCCGGATCGGCAAACTACGAGCGCGTCTGCCAGATGGAGCACCTGGCGCCAGCAGCCGAAAAGCGCTTCCTCGCCATGCGCAAGCTGGCAGATGCCGGCATCCCGACCGGAATCTGCATGATGCCCATCCTGCCTGGGCTGTGCGACGACCACGCCAACCTGGAAAACGTGGTGCGCTGGACTGCGGATCATGGCGGACAGTTCGTGCTTGCCTCCAGCCTGACCCTGGCAGACCAGCAGCGCGACTATTTCTTTACCATGCTGCAGCAGCGTTTTCCAGAGTTGCTGGCTCAATATCAGCAACTTTATCCACCTGGCAGCTACGCGCCCCTGCATTACCCGTGGATGGACATTGCCCGGCGCATACGCGAGCTGTGTGAGCGTTATGGCATTCGCGACCGCCAGGCTCGCCCGGTGGTTCCCGGTGAGAAACGGGCGCTGAACAAGCGTATTGCTGAGCACCTGGCAGACCGGACCTACTCGCTTGAATTGGATAACGCCACCCAGGGACGCATCTGGGCTTATCGCAAAGCTGCCTGGGCGGTCGATGATATGGAGGAGGAGATCGGCTTGTTCTACCGCAGCATGGGGCAAAAGGGTCTGCAAAGCATTCCGGGGGTCAGCCCGGGTATCGCGGTTGAGATCGAAAAGCTCATCGTTGCTGGCACCTTACAAACATAGCTTATGTCGATTTCTGTCTTGCAAACGCAGGTGTGTTCGTATAGCCGTTCGTATTCGGAAGGATTTTTTCTGCTTACTGGCAGTCGCCTGCTGCTGAGTGCATGCCAGGCAGCCTCCAACCCGCCCAGCACGGATATTTCCGGGTCGGCTGCTTCTCCAATCGCATCCTCAGTGGGTGAGGAAGCGATCACCTTGCAAGTTTTTGCTGCAGCTTCATTAGCAGAACCTTTTAATGAAATGGGAAGGATATTCGAGAGCGCTCATCCTGGTGTTGAGGTAATGTTTAATTTCGCCGGATCGCAGGCACTGGCGCAGCAGCTCATTCAGGGCGCTCCGGCGGACGTGTTTGCCAGCGCGAATATGGCGCAGGTGCAGAATATCGTCGATGGCGATAGAGCAGCGGATGGAACCGACCGGGTTTTCGCTACCAACCGGCTGGTCTTGATTGTTCCAGGGATAATCCAGGAGAAATCCAGCGTCTGCAGGACCTGGCAAAGCCTGGTTTGCGCCTGGTGCTGGCTGCTAACGAAGTTCCGGTTGGTCAGTACTCGCTGGAGTTCATCCAGAAGCGGATCGGGATGCTGATTTTCCACCGGGATTCGCAGATGCTGTCCTGGAAAATGTCGTGTCGTATGAAGACAACGTCAAAGCAGTCCTGGCAAAAGTGCGCCTGGGTGAAGCCGATGGTGGGATTGTCTATGCCAGTGATGCCAGCAGCGCCAGCGTGGAGCATATCGGAGTCCTGGAAATACCCGCACATTTGAATGTAAAGGCTCAATACCCCATCATAATGATATCCGACAGCCTTTATCCGCTGCAGGCGAGTGCCTGGATCGATTTTGTGCTCTCTCCCCAGGGGCAGGCGATCCTGGCGAAATTCGGCTTTTCTCCTGCTCCTTAGTCTGCTGCTATCCTGGAACAACATGTTGGGTCGTCCACTTGAAAGGCTTTCATGAGATATCAAACATCGGAGCGCTGGTCACAAATCGCCTGGCGGCTGGCAGCACTGCCGCTGCTGCTGCTTTTCTTTGTGCCTATATTGCTTTTGCTGACGCGCACAACTCCGGCAGACTTACTCACCAATCTTGCCAAGGAGAACGTCCAGCAGGCAATCTGGATCAGCCTGCGCACCACCTTCATCAGCCTCGGTGTGACGATCCTGCTGGGCGTGCCGCTGGCGTATGTGATGGCGCACCAACAATTCCGCCTGAAACGCTTTGTGGATACCTTGATCGATCTGCCGATGGTGCTGCCGCCCTCCGTAGCTGGCGTGGCATTATTGATCACTTTTGGACGGCGAGGACTGGTGGGCGGCTGGCTGGAGAGCATCGGCATCCAGGTTGCCTTTACGCAGTTTGCGGTTGTCCTGGCGCAGGTCTTCATCTCAGCGCCATTCTTTGTGCGCACAGCCGCGCTGGGCTTCGCGAATATTGATGATGAGATTGCACAGGCTGCTCAGCTGGATGGCGCCGGGTCGTGGCAAGCTTTTCGCTTTATCGTCCTGCCGTTGACGAAAATTGCCTTGATCAGCGGCGCAGTTTTAGCCTGGGCGCGGGCGCTGGGCGAGTTTGGCGCGACGATCATCTTTGCCGGCAACTTTCCCGGTCGCACGCAGACGATGCCCACCGCCATCTACCTGGGCTTCGAAGTAGATATCGGCATGGCAGTGACCTTATCCGCCATTTTGCTGGTGATTTCGTTCCTGGCTATCCTGGTGGTTAAAACGCTGACAGCTCCCCGTGAGGAAGATTAATTCCCCGCAAATCTCACGTATAATACAGACCGTAACAACGATCCTTTAGATTGATTATCACATAGACTGGATTTCTAATGCCTGAACAACAAGTCATCATGTCCATGATCCGGGTGGGGCGCATTTATCCACCCAACCACCAGGTTTTACGGGATATCTCGCTGGGTTTTTACTATGGTGCCAAGATCGGTGTGCTGGGGCTGAATGGCTCTGGTAAAAGCACCTTGCTGCGCATTATGGCAGGCAAAGACGACGGTTTTATCGGTGAATTCACCGTATCCAAAGGCTACACCGTCGGCATGCTTGATCAGGAGCCGCAGCTAGATGCTGATAAGACCGTCCGCCAGGTGGTCGAAGAGGCAGTCCAGCCAATTATCGAGATGCTGCAGCGATTCGATGCTGTCAACGAGAAGTTCGCCGATCCGGATGCCGATTTCGAGGCGCTGATCGCCGAGCAAAGCCGCCTGCAGGAAGCACTCGACCACGCAGACGCCTGGAACCTGGACAGCCGCCTGGAGCTGGCGATGGATGCCCTGCGCTGCCCGCCGCCTGAAACGCCTGTGAAAGTGCTCTCGGGCGGCGAGCGCCGCCGGGTAGCGCTCACTCGCTTGCTGCTCACCCGACCGGATATCCTGCTGCTGGACGAGCCCACGAACCACCTGGATGCTGAATCGGTGGCATGGCTGGAGCACCATCTGCAGCAATACGAAGGTAGCGTCATCGCGGTCACGCACGACCGTTATTTCCTGGATAATGTCGCTGAGTGGATTCTGGAATTAGACCGCGGTTATGGCATCCCCTGGCGCGGCAACTATTCATCCTGGCTGGCGCAAAAGGAAGAACGCTTGAGGAAGGAAGAAAAGTCGGAGGGCAAACGCATCCAGACGCTGCAGCGCGAGCTGGAGTGGATTCACATGTCACCGTGTGCACGCCAGGCGAAGGGCAAGGCGCGTTACACCGCATATGAAAACTTGCTCAGCCAGGAGACGGAAAAACGCCGCGAAGACCTGGAGATTTATATCCCGCCGGGTCCACGCCTGGGAGATATCGTCATCGAATTCAAGAACCTCTCCAAAGGCTATGGAGATCGGTTGTTGATTGAAAACCTTGATCTGAGCATCCCGCCTGGCAGCATTGTAGGCGTCATCGGTCCGAACGGCGCTGGCAAGACCACCCTGCTGCGCCTGATCACCGGGCAGGAAAAGCCCGATAAGGGCAGCGTGCGCATCGGAGAGACGGTAAAGCTGTCTTACGTAGACCAGAGCCGGGAGACCCTGGACGGTGAAAAGACGGTATGGGAAGAGATCAGCGCTGGGGAGGAGCTGCTGGAGATGGGCGGTAGAAAGCGAAACAGCCGGGCTTTTGTTGCCTCGTTCAACTTTTTAGGTTCTGACCAGCAGAAAAAAGTCGGTAACTTATCCGGCGGCGAGCGCAACCGCGTGCACCTGGCGAAAATCTTGAAAAGCGGCGCTAACACCATCCTGCTGGATGAGCCGACCAACGACCTGGATGTCAATACCCTGCGCGCCCTGGAAGAAGCTGTAGAAAGCTTTGCCGGCTGCGCCGTGGTGGTATCTCACGACCGCTGGTATCTGGATCGTGTGGCGACGCATATCCTGGCGTTTGAGGGCGAGAGCCAGGTGACCTGGTTTGAGGGCAACTGGTCGGACTACGAAGCTGACCGGCGCAGGCGCCTGGGCGTCGCTGCAGATCAGCCGCACCGCATCAAATACCGGTCGCTCACACGCTGATTTTTTCTCTCGCAACCTAGAATCAACAAGGGCAGCGAAGCTGCCCTTGTTGATTCTATACGAACAGTCATTACTCGATCGCGTGGCAGGCAGCCCAGTGGGCGGGCGAAATTTCGCGCCACTTCGGGGTCTGCTCGCTGCAGATGCTCATCGCGATCGGGCAGCGTGGGTGGAAGCGACAGCCCGATGGCGGGTTAATCGGACTGGGCACGTCACCGCTGAGAATAATGCGCTTGCGGAGTTTGTGTGGATCAGGGATCGGCACAGCCGAGAGCAGCGCCTCGCTGTAAGGGTGGCGTGGATTTGCGTAAAGTTCATCACGGTTCGCCAGCTCAACGATCACCCCCAGGTACATGACCGCCACGCGGTCGCAAATGTGGCGCACCATGCTGAGATCATGGGCGATGAACAGGTAAGTCAGGTTGAATTGATCCTGCAGGTCTTCCAGCAGGTTGACTACCTGTGCCTGGATCGAGACATCCAGGGCTGAGATAGGCTCGTCGCAGACGATAAATTGGGGGTTGGAAGCCAGGGCTCGCGCAATCCCGATGCGCTGGCGCTGCCCGCCTGAAAATTCGTGCGGGAAGCGGTTCACCATGCGGCTGCTGATGCCCACCAGCACCGACAGCTCAATCACCCGCTCGGTGATCTTCTTGGAGTCCTGGATCAATTTGTTCACCCGAATTGGCTCGCTGACGATCGAATTGACTGTCCAGCGCGGATTTAACGAGGCAAAAGGATCCTGGAAGATTATTGTCGCCATACGGCGAACCTGCCTGATCTCATCCTGGCTGGCAGTTTGCATGGTTATACCGCCAATGGTGACGGTTCCTGCTGTGGAGGGATACAAACCCAGGATGGTGCGCCCGGCGGTTGTCTTTCCGCAGCCGCTCTCGCCCACCATGCCGAATGTTTCGCCGGCTGATATATCGAATGAAATACCATCCACCGCGTGCACTGCACCAACCTGGCGATCGAAGACGAGACCCTTCATAATCGGGAAATGCTTCACCAGGTTTCGTACCTGGACCAGGGCCTGATCACCGACCACGGGATTGCCACCCTCGATCATCGTGGTCTCCCGGTGGAAAGGTCTACCCAGCAGGCAACCTGGTGGTTGGCGGTGACAGGGATCAGGCTGGGATTCTCGAGCCGGCAGCGTTCGTAGGCATATTCACAACGCGGCGCAAATGGACAGCCATGCGGCTCGACCAGCAAGTTGGGCGGCGCTCCAGGGATCGATTTCAACCGCTCATGCCGATCGTGGTCGACGCGCGGCAGGGCTTGCAGTAAAGCCACGGTATAGGGGTGGCGCGGTGAGTCGTACAGCTCGGTTACGCGTGCCTCCTCAACGATAAAGCCAGCATACATGACGATCACCCGCTCCGCCAGACTAGCGACTACCCCCAGATCATGGGTGATCCAGATCATTGCCATGTTGAGCTGCTGGCGCAGGTTGATCACCAGCTCTAATATTTGAGATTGGATGGTGACATCCAGCGCGGTGGTAGGTTCGTCAGCGATCAGCAAATTCGGCACGCAGGTCAGCGCCATGGCAATCATCACGCGCTGGCGCATGCCGCCCGAAAACTGGTGTGGATAAGCGTGCATCCGGCGGCTGGCATCCGGAATGCCAACCCGGTCGAGCATCTCCAGGGCGCGCAAATTCGCCGCGGCTTTATCCATGCCAAAATGCACCTTCAGCGCTTCAGTCATCTGCCGCTCGATGGTCAGTACCGGATTCAGGCTGGTCATCGGGTCTTGAAAGATCATGGCGATCTCTTTGCCGCGAATATCCAGCATCTCCTGCTCGCTCAGCCTGAGTAAATCACGGGTGCTTTCACCAGATTGCGGCAGATAGAGCGCTTTTCCGCTGGCAATCTCACCCGGTGGGATCGGTATCAATCCCATCACGGTCAGCATCGTGACCGTCTTACCGCATCCGCTTTCTCCTACGACGGCGAGAGTTTCCCCTTCATCAACGTGAAATGAGACGCCATTTACAGCATGCACAGTCCCTTCAGGGGTGTGGAAGCGGGTGCGTAAATTCTCGACCTGCAGCAGCTTGTTACTGGGTCTTGGATCCATAATCATTCTCTCAGACTGCCCGGCTGCGGGGATCCAGCGCATCGCGCAGTCCATCACCAATGAAGTTGATGCTCAGGACTGTGAGTGCCATCAACACGCCCGGGAAAAACCACAGCCACCAGGCTGTTTCGATATAGCTGTATGCTCCTTGCAGCATATTGCCCCAGGTAGCCGTGGGGGCGCGCACACCCATACCGAGAAAGCTGATGTAGGCTTCCAGCAAGATCGCATTGGCTACACCCAATGTCGCTGCCACTGCAATCGGGGCGATGCTGTTGGGCAGAATGTGCCGAAAGATGATCTGGCGGCGTGGGGTACCGGTGGCTAAGGCAGCCAGGACGAACTCATTTTCCTTCAGTGAAAGGAATTGAGCGCGCACGATGCGCGCCAGGTAAGGCCAGCTCGTCAAGCCAATAATCAGCACGATGATGACCACGCTGCCGCTGAAGGTCCGGCCAAACAGGGTGATGTTGCCCACCTGATCACCAAAATATTTTGCCATCACCAGCAGCAGGAAAATTTGCGGGATGATCAAGACTACTTCAGTGAAGCGCATGAGTGAGTTGTCAATCCAGCCGCCATAGTACCCGGACAGGGCGCCAACGGTGACGCCAACGATCACCTCGACCACCATCGCAAAAATGGCGATGAGGATGCTGATCTGTCCGCCATAAATCGTACGCGCCAGGATATCTCGACCGACCGTGTCAGTGCCGAATGGATGCGCGGCAGATGGCGATGAAAGGCGCATGCCTGTCTCGGTCTGGTTTGCAAATTGCTTCGGATAATAAAAAAGCACCTCCAATGGCATATAACAGTAAGAGCGCAAGCATCACACTGCCGAACATTGCCATTTTATGGCGGCGGAATCTCCGCCAGGTTAATTGCCAGATGGTTAGCGGTGGTGCTTCCAGCTCGTCCGCGGGGAGCGAGGCGATGCTATTCGAGGGCAGGGGGGCGTTGATATCCATGAAAGCGCTCAGTCGTAGCGGATGCGTGGATCCAGCCAGGCATAGGTAACATCGGTAATAATCTGGAAGATAATCACTGCAACAGCAATCATCATCAGGATCCCCATCACCACCGGGGTATCGGACCGCGAGAGATGATCATAGAAAAGACGCCCCATGCCCGGCCAGGCGAAGATACTTTCTGTAACGATTGCGCCTCCCAGCAGGAATGGTAAATCTAAGCCGATTACGGTCACCAATGGCAGGGCAGCATTCTTCAAGGCGTGACCGTAGGTGACCATGTAGCGCGGCAGTCCCTTTGATTTAGCCGTGCGCACATAATCCTGGCTCATCACATCCAACATACTGCTGCGAATATAACGGCTGTAGGAAGCAAAATAAATAAATGATAGCGTAGCAACCGGAAGCACCATATGCTGGGCAACCTGCGAGAATGTCTGTCCAACCTTCGGGTCGTACATACCCACCGCTGGAAGGTAAGGCCAGCCCAACCTTTTAAATCCAACCGAGAAGATGTATATGGATCCAAGGGCAAACAGGAATACAGGCAAAGAATACAAGATAAAGGAAACCGTAGTGATCAGGTTGTCCATCTTGGAGTACTGGTGCAGCGCTGAGTAGATGCCGATCACCAAAGAACCGGAGATGACCACAATTTCCGCCACGATCATCAAGAGCAGCGTATTCGGCACTCGGTCAGCGATGACATCGACCACCGGGCGGCGCTCTACGAAAGAATTCCCGAAATCGCCACGCAGTACACCCTTCCGCCTGCCAGGGGTTTCGGGCACGCCATCACCGTCCATATCAATTTTGGTCCAGTCGTTGCCCGCCAGCCAGTAGAGATATTGGGTGGTGATCGGTTTATCCAGACCGAGCTGCCGTTTCAATCGCTCGCGATCCGCTGCGCGCACAACCTGGCGTCCACCCATCGTAGCTACCGGATCGCCGATGCTCTGCATTAAAAAGAATAACACGATACTAATAATTAATAATAGCGGTATAGCTTGCAAAAGACGGCGGATAATATAGCGGGTCATTCGTTTTCTGCTTCAGGCAGTCTCTCGTCGTTGCATATCCTGTTTATTTAGCTTCCCCCGCCCTCGAGTGGAGGGCGGGGGAGTTTTGCTGGTAAGAATCAATCCTCAGGGAGTGATTCTAGTTCTGGTATAGCTTACTCGCTGAGCTCCCATTCGATGATGTTGAAGAATGGGGTCACGCCGGATATTTTGACATTCTGAATCGTGTTGCTGGTCGCCCAGATATCCGGATCCTGCCACATGCCCAGGAAGTAAACCTGGTCGAAGATCATCTTGGTAATCTGGTGGAACGTGGCAATGCGTTCTGCCGGATCAGTTTGGGTAGCCTGCAGCCGGAAGAGTCGCATCCAGCTCAGGAATGCAGCCAACCGCATTCAATCCCGATGGCTTTTCGGCAGAGGGTACTTCGCTGCACAGCCATTCTGGAGTATCCGGGTCGGGGAATTCTGTAACCGTTGAATACTGCCACATGTCCAGCTCACCGGTGTAGGTTGGACCATTGTTCGCGAAATCGGCAAAGAACTGGTCGGAGTCAAAGTTGAGCAGCTCGACCTTAATGCCAACATCGGCAAGCTGCTGCTGCACCACTGCCTGGGTGTCCTTGCGGATTTCACGGGTGGTGGTGCCATAGTTCAAGACCAGCTCGACACCGTCTTTGTCTCGTACACCATCGCCATTGCTATCTACCCAGCCGGCAGCATCCAGCAATTGCTTGGCTTTTTCCGGATCGAATGGGTAAGGTTTTAAGCTGGGCTCGTTGTAGGGGGTGTTATCCCAATAGGTTGCTGCCGATACGGTCAAACCAAGGTTCAAGTCTTTGTTGATCGCATCGCGGTTCGTGGCGTAGGCAATTGCCTGGCGGACATTCACGTCGAGCAGGGCAGGGTGCGTGGACTCTGGCTTCTGATCAAAATAGATGCCCTCGTTGTAGCCGGAGAAGGCTTTGGTGATTGTCATGCCAGCTTCTTCCAGTGCGCCCACATCCGAATAGGCGATGAAAGTGCCGAGATCACCCTCTTTGTTCTTCAACGCCGCTACCTGCGAGGCATCATCCGGGACGAAGCGGATAAAGACTTCGTCGACCTTTGGACGACCTGCCCAGTAGTTTTCGTTAGCGGTAAAGCGGGCGAAGCTGCCTGATTCCCACTCGGCGAAGACAAATGGACCGCAGCCGACGGTTGGAGCGCGGTTCCACTCAGCGTTGTCAATAGTGCCATTGGCTTCGAACACTGGCCGCAGCACATGCTCGGGCAGCAATCCTTTGAACATAGTTGCCAGCCAGGGTGCGTAGGGATCGGTGAAGTTAATCACCACGGTCTGATCATCCGGAGCGTCGATGCTCGCCATCAAATCGTATGGATTGAGCTGTGCCACAGCATTCTGAGGGCTGATGATCATTTCGCGGGTAAATTGGAAATCCTTGGCGGTGATCGGCGTGCCGTCCGACCATTGGATATCATCCCGCAGCTTCAGGGTGATCGTCTTGCCGTCGGCTGAAATGCCGCCGTTTTCAACGCTGGGGATTTCTGTCACCAGAACCGGATGTGGGTTGTTAGCCTCATCGAAATCCCAGGCCCAGCAGTTCCAGAGTTGCTGGGTGATTTGCGAGAACCACATGTTGGTGACATGTGGGTTCAAGGTGTCGAATTCCTGGGTAAAGATGAACGTCAGGACTGACTTTTCGCCTTGTGCAGCCTCCTCGGCAGTCGGTGCCGCAGCCTCCTCGGTTGCTTGCTCCTGCGCGCAGCCTGCGAGGACCATGCTGGTGATGACCAGGGCGAACAAAACAAGTTTCAACCATCGATGCTTAAACATGCGTCTCTCCTCCTAAAGGATAGAACAGGTCAGGATTTAGGTTTTTTGCGGGGGTGAGCATATCGTGCGGGCAGGTGTACCGGCGGCTGCTTAATTATTTGTCTCAAGCCGGACACCCATGTATAATTAGAATGGTCATCACCTCCTTCGATATCCATCAACGTGCATGATGATGTACACATACGATAGTGGGGAAACATCATATAAATTCGCAAGGTGGTATTAACCAATTATTATATACTATTTCGAGGTGCAAGGTTTAAATCTAATTTTATAAAATTTTCAAGGCGGTGATCATATGCACCTGAATGGTTTGGAACAACAAGAGATATTGGATGTCCACGCAGCCACGCTGCGTGTGCTGTCAGAGACGGGCATGATGGTGGATGATGCCGAAGCCCGTCGGCTGCTGCTGGATCATGGCTGCCACGAGTCGCAAGGACGAATCTGTCTGCCAGCGGAGCTGGTCGAAGCTTGCCTGGCGAAATGCCCTTCTCAGGTACGGCTGACCGGCAGGGGGAGCTCTGCCTTGCTGGGGGACGGCAGCCTGCACGTGCACAACCTGGGTGGCGCTCGCGAGGTGCGCCAGTTTCCTGGCAACGGTCTGCGCCCTGCACTGGTGCAGGATGTTGCTGAAAGCACCCGGCTGATGGACGCGCTGGAAAATGTGACCACCATCACACCGCTGTACACACCCACCGATGTCCCCGGGGCGATGCTGGCGCTGGAGATGTTCAACCAGACCCTGCGCAACACCACCAAGCCGGTCAATGGACCGGGTGTTCGCTCACCGCGTGAAGTGATCTTCCTGGCAGAGATGGCGAAAGTGGTATTCGGCGAGCAGCCGCAGCTTTCTCTCGGCGCTTCGCCGGTAAGCCCACTCAACTTTACCGGTGAAATCACTCAGGTCATGCTGGAGATCGCCCGCCAGGGGCTGCCATTTGGACCGCTGCCCTGCCCGAGCGTCGGAGCAACGTCGCCCATGTCACTGGCAGGCTCATTGGTGCTGCAGAATGCCGAGCTGCTAGCTTCGATCGTGCTGGTACAGCTCGTCACGCCCGGTTTACCGGTGGTTTATTGTGGGCGGCTTTCCCCGTTGAATATGCACAGCGGCGCCCCAATTTGGGGTAATCCAGAAGTGGGTATTCTATCAGCCGGGACGATCCAGCTCGGTCACCATTATGGTTTGCCCGTGAATGTCTATGGATTGGCAGGCAGCGGATACGCTGCGGATATGCAAAATGGGTACGAACGCGTGACTAACGCCCTGGTGCCAGCCCTGGCTGGCGCAGACGAGCTCTCGGGGGTGGGCGAAATGGCTGGCGGCGCCTGTTCCAGCGATGTTCAAATTGTTATCGATAACGACATCTACGGCATCGTTCAGCGGGTGAAGCGGGGTTTCACAGTCAATGAAGACAGCCTGGCGGTGGATGTAATCCATCATGCCATGAACACTGACCGAAATTTCCTGAAAGAGCCGCACACGCGCAAATACCTGCGTGCGGGTGAGGTGTGGATGGGACGCCTGCGCATCCAGGAGACTGGCTGGGAAGCCTGGGTCAACGCCGGCGCACCGACGGTGATCGAGCGCGCCCAGGCAGTGGCTGAGCACATCCTGTCTTCCCACGAAGTTGCCCCGCTTCCAGACGAGCAAATCCAGGCGTTGGACGAAATTCTGCTCGCCGCCAGGCGTGAATTTGGGGTATAAATGTGGGGTTCCTGGTAATGAAGAATAAGAACCTATAAATTCCGAGGAGGCTGAATGTTGCGACCAAAAATTACTGTCTTCGACGACCAGGCGATGAAGCAAATCGTCCATGAAGGCGTTGCACTGCTGATCGATCCCGGTGTCCGCATCCACAACCAGGAAGCGCTGAGCCTGTTAGCTGAAGCCGGCGCGGTGGTTAATTTCGAAACCCTGGTAGCGCACATTCCAGAAGCCCTGGTGCATCACTGTCTGGCTTCGACCCCCAATGAATTCGATCTTTACGATGTCACCGGAGCACCGGCTGTTCACTATGGTGGGAATGCGATTCATTTCGATCCCGGTTCGGCGGGCATCTCCATCCAGGATGTTCTCACCGGCGAGCAGCGACCGCCAGTCACCGCAGATTTTGCGCAGTTTGTCCAGCTTGTGGAAATGCTGCCGCAGATCGATGCGCAGAGCACCGCCATGGTGTGCCGAGATGTGGCAGAAGAAATTGGTGACCTTTACCGCCTGTATGTTGCACTCAATTACATGCGCAAGCCGATCATCACCGGCGCCTTCCGCAAGGATACCTGGTGGACGATGCGCGACCTGCTCATTGCTGTGCGCGGCAGCGCCTTGGCGCTCGCTGAAAAGCCGCTGGCGGTCTTCGATGTCTGTCCATCGCCGCCGCTGTTGTGGAGTGACCTGACATGCCAGAATTTGATCGACTGTGCCCGCAGCGGCATCCCGGCGGAGCTGGTTTCGATGCCTCTGGCTGGCGCTACCTCCCCGGTGACCCTGGCTGCAGCCGTGGTGCAGCACACCGCCGAGAGCCTGAGCGGGATTGTCATCCACCAGCTCGCCCAGGCCGGATCGCCGATCGTGTGGGGCGGATCACCGGCAGCCTTTGACATGCGCATGGGGACGACTCCCATGGGCGCTGCCGAGACCTGGCTGATTGATGCCGGCTACGTGCAGATCGGCAAGCACCTGAACCTGCCCACGCATGTTTACATGGGCATGTCGGATGCCAAGCTGGTCGACGCGCAGTGCGGTCTTGAGTCGATGGGCGGTGCATTTTCAGCTGCCTTGATGGGCGCTAATATGATCTCTGGTGCAGGCATGCTCGACTATGAAACCTGCCTGAGCTACGAAAAACTGGTCATCGATGCTGAAATCATCGGTCTGTGCAAACGCATGGTGGCAGGGATTGAGCTGCGCGATGACCCGATCGCCTTAACCGTCATGCGCCAGATGGGTCACCGCTCGGACTACCTCTCACTGCCCCACACCCGCAAGTGGTACCGCAAGGAGCTTTCATTCCCGTCCACCGTTATCGACCGGAGCTCCTACGATGAATGGCAGCAAAAGGGTTCCCGATCGGTCGTTTCGCGCGCTGCAGAGCGCGCCGGAGAGCTGCTGGCGGACTGCCCGCCCTCTCCACTTTCACCGGAAATCTTAAACGGATTGCACGAAATAACGCTGTTCGCGGCGCGCAAGTTTGGCATGCAGAAGCTGCCCTCGCTGCCCGGCATCTCGTAATTCGTTTTCTAATATCAATTACCACATTCGATAGAATGTTCTCTAACCTCAGACACAGGAGATAAACAATGAGCCAAGAAATCCTCGACCAAATTGCACAAAGCCTGGTAGATGGCGATCCCGATGCCACCTTCAGTCTGACCCAGCAAGCCATGTCCGCCGGGCTTGAGCCGCTGAAAATCATCCGCGAAGGATTGATGCCCGGCATGAATACCGTCGGTGAGCTGTTCGGCAGCGGTGAGTATTTTCTGCCCGATTTGATTATTGCCGCAGATGGCATGAAGAAGGCGATGACCCTGCTGGAGCCAGAGCTGGCAGCCCGCAAGGAATCGCTGGAGACCCCCGGCGTGGTCGTAATTGGCACTGTCAAGGGCGACATCCACGAGATCGGTAAATCGCTGGTGGCAACGATGCTTTCCGCCAATGGCTTCCAGGTGCACGACCTGGGGGTGGATGTACCCGTCGCGACGATTGTCGATAAGGTGCGCGAGACGAACGCCAGCCTGGTTGGGCTCTCGGCACTGCTCACCACCACGATGACGATGCAGCGTGAAGTGGTGAAGGCACTCAAAGAGGCTGGCTTGCGTGACCAGGTGAAGGTGATGGTCGGAGGGGCTCCGGTGACGCGCGGCTGGGCAGAGGAAATTGGCGCGGATGGCTATGCTGAAGATGCAATGGGCGCTGTGGCGCTGGCTCGAAAATTGGTAGGGGCTTGACATGGCTGGAAAAATCAAATCGATCCATGACCCCAGGCTGAGCCTGAACATCCTCACTCCCGAACAGGTGCGCCAGATCCACGACGCCACTCTGGAGGTGATCGAATTCGACCGGTGTACGCTTCCCATCCAAATGGGCGCTGGATATCCTGGAGGCGCATGGTGCCAGCGTCGACCGCCAGACCAGCGTGGCGCGCATCCCTGCGCATGTATTAGAGAAATATCTGGCGATGGCGCCGCCGGTTTACACCCTGGCAGCTCTGGACCCGGCATTGGACCTGCCGCTGGATGGCAACCATTCCTTCCTGGGCACAGATGGCTGCGGGGTTGAGATTATAGATGCTTTCACCAACAAGCGCCGGCGCACCACAAAGCAGGACTTGATGGATGTATCGCGCGTTGCAGATGCACTGGACGCCATCGCCTTTCACTGGGTGCCCATCTCTGCCCAGGACTGCCCGCCTGAAACCCGCAGCCTGCACGAGCTGCAAGCCGTCTGGCGGGTGAGCCAGAAGCACGTCCAGACAGAATCGATCGTGACCGAGCGCGAGATGCGCATCGCCGTGGAAATGGCGGCTGCCCTAGTGGGCGGTAAGGATGCGCTGCGCCAGCGCCCGGTGCTATCAATCATGCAGTGCACCTACAGCCCGCTGGGTCACGATGGCGGCAGCCTCGAAGCCGGGCTGGTGGCGGCCGAAGCCGGTTTGCCGGTGGGTTACATGACCATGGCATCTGCTGGCTCGAACGCGCCCATCACCCTGGCGGGCGACCTGGTGGTCGGCAATGCAGAGGTGATCACTGCCCTGGCGTTGATGGAGATGCACGCGCCGGGCTGCCCGGTCTATTATGCCGCTGCCCAGACAATGACCGACCTGCGCACCGGCGCTTACACCGGCGGCGGGCCAGAGGATTACCTGTTCGGTGCTGCGACTAACCTGCTCGCTGATTTTTACAACGTGCCGCTTTCCATGGGCGCCTTCGCTACTGGTGCCAAAGAGCCTGACTGGCAGGCTGGCGTTGACGGTGCTTTTTCATCCTTCATGGCTGTTCTAACGATGTCTGATATGCTGCTGGGCGCCGGGCTGCTGCATGGCTCGCGCATCCTGTCCTATGAAGAGCTGCTGATGGACTGCGAGATCTGGAGCATGCTTGAGTCGATGTTCAAGGGCATCGAAGTCACCCAGGAAAGCCTGGCGCTGGACGTGATCAAAGCGGTTGGCTCCAGCGGCAGCTACCTGGGGCAGCGTCACACCCGCCAGCACATGCGCGAGCGCTGGGTGCCGACCCTGATAGATCGGCGTCCTTATAACGTGTGGGAAGAGAAGCATGACGGCGCTCGCGATTGGGCACGCCAGAAAGCGCAGCAGCTGCTCAATGAGTACCACCCGGCTCCGCTCGATCCCGCCCTGGATGCAGAACTGAGCAGGCTGATTGCGGGCTAAGCAATTTTTCGCGGGTGCGCGCGCTGAGCTGCCCATCCTGATTGGCGTCGTGCCGTTTGGCATGATCTACGGCGTGCTGGCGCTGTCTGCGGGAATCCCGGCGGGGGCAACCCAGGCGATTTCTGTGATTATCTTCGCCGGCGCGGCGCAGTTCCTCACCGCGCAGCTGGTGCAGGTAGCCGCGCCGGCGATGGTGGTGCTGCTCAGTGTGGCGGTGATCAACTTGCGCCATGCCCTTTACAGTGCCAGCATGGCGCCCTACTTTCACCATCTGCCACGCAAATGGAAATTCGTGCTGGCATACCTGCTGACGGACGAAGCTTATGCCGTGACCATCCTGCATTATCAGAAGACCGATGCAGAGGCTGCCGCGCAGGTGGAAGCCACCGGCCAGGAATTTCCTGAGGTTGTAAATCCGACCACGAATAGCCTGGATGAGCCGCACCCGAAGGATACGCGCCACTGGTTCTACCTTGGCGCCGGGCTGGCATTGTGGACAAGCTGGCAGATCAGCACGGCTGTCGGGGTGTTATTAGGGGCGGTTGTCCCTGAGAGCTGGTCGCTGGATTTCACTTTACCGCTGACTTTCATCGCCCTGGTAGTGCCGGCGTTGAAGGATCGCCCTGCCATCGCCGCAGCCCTTTCCGCCGGGCTCATCGCCGTCCTGGCGAACAACCTGCCGTATAAGCTGGGTCTGGTGCTTGCCGCCTTGGTGGGCATCCTAGTGGGAGTAGCCCTGGAAAGCCTGGCAGAGCGCGGCAAAAACCAACCTGCCGGGCAGGGGGAGTTGGCAGGATGATCGACCGGCTGCTGGGATACCTCACCCAACCGGTGAACCAGTCCACCGCCAGCCTGTGGATCACCATCCTGATGGCCGGGTTGATTACCTTCGGAATCCGGCTATCCTTCATCCTGTTCTTCGGCGGGAAAGAGATGCCCACCTGGCTGCGCCGGTCGTTGAGGCTGGTGCCCCCGGCGGTGCTCTCGGCGATTATCTTCCCGGCGCTGTTCATCTCCGATGGTCAGGTTTACATTTCTTTGGCCAATGATCGCCTGGTGGCTGGCAGCCTGGCAATCCTGGTTGCCTGGCGCACCCGCTCCGCTATCTGGACCCTGGTGGTAGGGATGGCGGCTTTGTGGATATTGCAGTACTTTTTTTAGGAAAAGCAGGCGTGCTATCCGGAATTATCGGGTAAAATAGAATATATGTTCTCAGATGAGCTGGTGCAACTGAACGCTGCCCAACGCGAGCTGGTCGAATTGCCGCCAGAAGGAAGGATTTTTCTGGAAGGTCCGGCTGGCAGCGGCAAAACCAGCGCGGCAGTGGAGCGCCTGCTGGGGCTGATGGCTGGTGGTGTGCCGGGCAGCTCTATCCTGGTGCTCACCCCGCAGCGCACCCTGGCTGAGCCGTACGCACAGGCGCTGCGCCATCCGGGTGTGACCGCTGGTGGAATGGTCAACCTGGCGACCCTGGGCGGACTGGCTCAGCGTATGGTCGACCTGTACTGGCCGCTGGTGGGGGAGATGGCGGGTTTTGCACAACCAGACCAGCCGCCCGTCTTCCTGACCCTGGAAACTGCCCAGTATTATATGGCGCACCTGGTGCGCCCGCTGCTCGAGCAGGGCTATTTCTCTTCGCTGGTGATCGAGCGCAACCGCCTGTTCAGCCAGCTTCTGGACAACCTGAACAAGGCAGCCCTGGTCGGTTTTCCCATCTCCGAAGCCGGCGAACGCTTGAAAGAAGCCTGGGTTGGTGAGCCCTCCCAGCGTCGGGTGTATGACGACGCTCAGGACTGCATCCAGCGCTTCCGCCAGTTCTGCCTGGCGCACAACCTGCTGGATTTTTCGCTTCAGATAGAATTATTCCGTGATCTGCTCTGGCCTTCGGGACTGTGCCGGGACAACTTGCGGCGAAGCTACCGCCACCTGATCGTGGATAACCTGGAAGAAGATACTCCCGTCTTACACGATATCCTCAGGCAGTGGCTGCCTGAGCTGGACTCCGCTCTGCTGGTTTACGACCATGGCGGCGGCTACCGGCGCTTCCTGGGCGCTGATCCGGTCTCAGCATATCACCTCAAAGACGCCTGTGAGATTCACAGGGAATTCGATGAGAGCTTTAGCATTTCCCCTGGAATAGAAATATTATCCCGCCGCCTGGAGCAGGCGCTGCAAACCGTCCCGCCAGGCGGGCACCTGGAACCCGGTTTCTCGGATGCAGCACGCCAGCCTGTCCCGCGAATCACGAAAAAGAGAGCGCCCGGCAGTCTCAGCTCCTGCGCCGCGCCGTGAGCTACCAGTTCACGCGCTATTACCCGCAGATGCTGGACTGGGTGGCGGGTCAGGTTGCCAGGCTGGTGCAGGAGGAGCAGGTACCCGCTCAGGAGATTGTAATCCTGGCGCCTTACCTGCCGGATGCGCTGCGTTTTGCCCTGCTGGAGCGCCTGGAACGCCTGGGCATTCCTGCCCGCTCGCATCGCCCCTCGCGCTCGCTGCGCGAGGAGCCGGTGACGCAGTGCCTGCTGACGCTCTCCTGCCTGGCCCATCCCGGATGGGGAATTGTGCCTGGTCAGCAGGATGTCAGCTCAGCGCTTGTGCAGGCGATTGGTGACCTGGATCGCGTGCGCGCCCAGCTGCTCACGCTCGAAGTCTACCCACCCCGCCAAAGCGTGCCGCAGTTGGGCAGCTTTGACCAGCTCTCAGCAGAATCTCGCCAGCGCATCGGCTATCGCCTGGGGGAGCGCTACGAGCTCCTGCGCCAGTGGCTCGAGCATGCCAGCGCTGGCGCAGCGGTGCAGAGTGAGCGCTATCCCTACGATCATTTCCTCAGCCGGCTTGTTCGGAGAGCTGCTCTCCCAGCCGGGCTTCGGCTTCCACCAGCACCTGGCAGCCGGCGAGATCACCGCCAACCTGGTTGAATCGGTGCAGAAATTTCGCTGGGTGGCAGGCGATGTTCTGGCAGAGGAAGGCACGCCGCTCGGTATGGAATACCTGCGCATGGTGCAGGATGGCGTGATCGCCGCGCAGTACATGCGATCCTGGCAGCCGCCGCAGGAAGGGGCTGTGCTGATCTCGCCGGCATATACCTTCTTGCTGAGCAACCGCCCAACAGCCTACCAGTTCTGGCTGGATGTGGGCAGCCGCGGCTGGTCAGAGCGCCTGGAGCAGCCACTGACCCAGCCCTACGTGCTCAGCCGGAGCTGGCAGCGCGGCAGGCAGTGGACGGACAGTGATGAGCTCCGCGCCGGTCAGCAAGTGCTGCAGTCGCTGGCAACCGGGCTGGTGCGACGCTGCCGGGGTGGGATTTTCCTGGGCTTTAGCGAGCTGGGCGAAGCTGGTTATGAGCAGCGCGGTCCGCTGCTGCAAATATTCCAGCGGATGCTGCGCCAGCTTACATTGGAGGCAGGCGATGAAAGCTGACCGCCAGTCGCCTCTCCGGCTGCCCGGTGCGCTGGCGGATTTGCCATTGCGCCCCGCCCAGGAGAAAATCCTGGCATACCGGCATGGACGGATGGGTATCGCCGCGGTTCCAGGCAGCGGCAAGACCTGGACGCTGTCACTTATGGCTGCCTCACTCGTTGCCGGCAACCGTTTACATGAAGACCAGGAGGTGCTTGTGGTCACCCTGGTCAACTCGGCAGTGGACAATTTCTACCAGCGCGTCAGCCTGTTCGTCCAGAGCACTGGCCTGCTCCCCAACCAGGGCTACCGTGTGCGCACCCTGCACGGTCTGGCGCATGATATTGTGCGCCAGCGCCCGGCATTGTGCGGGCTGGAGAACGAATTCCAGATTATTGACGAGAGACAGGCAGAGGCAATTCGTGATGAAGTATCCCGCGCCTGGCTGGCTGCCAACCCACAGGGGCTCGAACAATATCTGATCGGGGGGAAAGATGCCAGCTACTATGCCTGGCTGCGCAGCGAGCAGCTTCCTGACCTGGTGAAGGCGCTGGCATTAAGCTTTATCCGCACCGCCAAGGACCGCCAGCTCACCCCGGAGCTGCTGCGCCATCGCCTGGATGAGCTGCCCATGCCGCTGCCGCTGGCTGAGATGGGCTGGCAGCTTTACCATGATTACCAGCGCGCTCTGGTTTACCGCGGTGCAGTCGATTTCGATGACCTGATCCGCCTGGCGCTGCAGGCGATGAAAAGCGATCCGGATTACCTGGCGCGCCTGCAGTATCAGTGGCCGTTTATATTAGAGGATGAAGCCCAGGATAGCAGCGAGCTGCAGGAGCAGATCTTGCACACCCTGGCAGGCCCGAAGGGCAATTGGGTGCGCGTGGGTGACCCCAACCAGGCGATTTTTGAGACCTTCACTACCGCCAGCCCGCAGTTCTTGCGCGACTTCATGCGCCAGAAAAACGTCCAGCCCCGTGATCTACCCGAATCAGGGCGCTCGACTGCCAGCATCATCTGGCTGGCGAATGCGCTGGTGGATTGGACGATGCGCGAGCATCCGATGCTCGAAGCGCGCCAGGATGCGCTGGAAAAACCTCCCGAAATACAGCCGGCTGGACCGGGCGATCCACAGCCCAATCCGGTGGACGACCCGGCTGGCATTCACCTGGTGGCGAAGCGCTATACCTCCCAGCAGGAGATTCAGGCAGTGGCTGATTCGATAGCGCACTGGCTCCCCGATCACTCCGATTGGACGATAGCCGCGCTTTCAGCAAAGAATGAGCATGGTTTTGCCCTGGCAGATGAGCTGCGCAAGCGTAAGCTGCCCTATGATGATAGCCTGCTGCGCAGCTCGACCTCCACCCGCCAGTCAGCCGGAGCGCTAACCAACCTCCTGCGCTGCCTGGCTGATCCCAAATCTTCCTCCAAGCTCAGCACTGCTTACCAGGTGTGGCGGCGAGCGGATCGCAATGATGAGGATGCTCGCCCGCGCCTGGAGCAGGCAGCTGAGCTGCTGAAAAAACTGCCGCAAGTCGAGGATTACCTTTATCCGAGTCCAGGGAACGACTGGCTGGAAGCGCAGGCGAGCGCCGGGCTGGATGGGAGCGTGGTCGAGCAATTGGGGCAGTTCCGCCAGCTGGTGCAGCGCTGGCAGGCTGCCATCCTGCTGCCCGTCGACCAGGTGCTCTTGACTCTTGCCCAGGATGTGCTCAGCGAGCCGGCAGAGCTTGCCATGGCGCACAAGCTCGCCGGGCTGCTGCGCCGCGCCGGGCAGGCTAATCCGGAATGGCGCATGCTGGAGCTGGCTGCCGAGCTGGGAGTGATTGCCAAGAATGAGCGCCGCTTCTTAGGCTTCAGCCAGGACGATACCGGCTTTGATCCTGACCGCTACCGCGGCAAGGTGGTGGTCGCCACCATCCATAAAGCCAAAGGTATGGAATGGGATCGGGTGTACTTCCTGTCTGCCAATAATTATGATTTTCCAGCCGGGCTGCCTGGCGACCGTTTTTTAAGCGAGAAACCTTACCTTCGGGACAACTTGAATCTGGAAGCCGAAGCGATGGAGCAGATTACTTTTCTCGAAGGCAAAGATCCTTACGATTGGTATCAGGAGGGGGTTGCCAGTCAAAGAGCCCGCCAGGAGTATGTGCGAGAACGATTAAGGTTGTTCTACGTGGCGGTCACGCGCGCGAAAAAGGAGCTGGTGATCACCTGGAACACTGGTCGAAGCGGCAGGCAGCAGCCCGCTCTGGCGCTGGTAGCGTTGAAGGCTGCCTGGGATCGCCATACGTCCGCAGCAGATCACCACGGAGAAGACGAATGAGTGCACTTTTACTGCCATTGGATGAATTCTCCGCTTCTTCGCTCCAGGATTTTGCGGATTGC
Source organism: uncultured Chloroflexia bacterium (assembly GCA_963774935.1). GTDB lineage: Bacteria > Chloroflexota > Anaerolineae > Anaerolineales > UBA4823 > CAVZGO01. Next base: position 84,348 of record CAVZGO010000002.1, on the reverse strand, counting down.
CGGCGGCGTTTCCAATTGCGCTACCTGCAGCACCTTGCCTGGCCGGCGATCGAAAGCGAGCCAGCCCTGGAAAACGAGCTATTTATCCAGCTCGGTCAGCGATTGCATCGCCTGGTGCAGCAGTATTTCAGCGGTGTTTCCCCGCAGCGCCTGGAACCTGGTATGGGTGAACCAGACCTGCACAAATGGTGGAGTGCTTTCCTTGCCTGGGTAGCTGAGGAACGTCTGGAGGCTGAGATGGGTGCTGCCCGTCTGATTCCAGAGCTCGGCATATCGGCTGCCTTGCCGGGCGAATTTACCAGCCAGGGACGCCTGGTTGCCAAGCTCGATCTGGTCAACCTTCGCAATGGCAGGGTAGTGATCTACGATTGGAAAACCGGTCGCTCCCGCCCGCGCCGCGAGCAGCTCGCCAGGCGGCTGCAAACTCGCATCTATCCTTACCTGCTGGTTCGGTCTGGAGCATTCCTGAACGGCGGCGAAGCGCTCCAGCCTGAGCAAGTTGAGATGGTTTACTGGTTCGCCAGCGACACAGGTCATCCTGAGCGGTTTTCCTACAGCCAGGCTGCCTACCAGGCGGATGAAGGATACCTGGACGCCTTGCTGGCAGAAGTTGCCCGTGCTGGTGACAGCGGCTACCCGCGCGTTGACTCGGAGAAGCCCTGCCAGTTTTGCGTCTACCGCTCGCTGTGTGCGCGTGGCGTAGCAGCTGGTGGCATGGAGGACTGGGAAGAAGAACAGCAGGCGCTATCACTCCCTGATCTGGATTTCGATCAGATTGGCGAGATCCGATATTAGACAGACTCAGTTTTTTCTATTCGGGGGGTCCCTCAAGCAATGCTGTGCGCATTTTTTCTGCAGAGTTGCGCTGCATATACAGGCTTTGCAGCCACCAGGTTGCCCCGGCTTCTTCCAGCTTTGCCAGCGCCCTGTGCATAACGGCTGGCTTTTTACCCAGCCCGGGTCGTGTCCCGATGATGACAGCATCAAAAGGCGCCTGGCTGGTGCGGTGCTGTTGGATAAAGCTTAACAGCTCCCGCAGGTCGTCCGGTCCCAGGAAGAAACCACCACTCTGCTTGAGCGGCAGCACACCATCCCAGCGCGCTGCCCGGCGGAATGGCGCCTTGTTCGGCCAGAATCCGCCCACCCAGATCGGGATGCGCGGCTTCTGCACTGGTGTAGGCCGAAACGTCATTTTTTCAAGCTGGTAGTGCACTCCCTGGAAGCCAAACGGCTTGCCCGACCATAAGCCATTCAATATTTCCAGCCCCTCATCCAGTTTCTCACCACGCACTTTGCTGTTGGGATTCTCTCCAAAAGCGGCAAACTCAACCTCCTCGGGCGAGCCGATACCAACGCTCAGGATAAGCCTGCCATTGGAGAGCTGGTCGAGGCTGGTAGCCTCGCGTGCCATGCGCCAGGGGTGGCGACGGGGCAGCGGCGTAACCGTGGTACCGAAGCGCAGCCGGCTGGTCTTCATCGCCACCGCTGCCAGGGTGATCCATGGATCTACGAGGTTCAGTTTCTGAGTCTTGCTGACCAGGATATGATCCCACAAGAAGAAGCCATCCCAGCCAGCCTGTTCAGCCTCGGCTGCCAGCTCTGCAAACACCATTGGGCTCATTTCGTCGCCAAAATTGGGGATGTAGACGCCGTATTTCATTGCTGCTCCTTTCGCATAGCTTAACAGGTGACGTGGAACAGCCCGCTAGTTTTCCCTTTCGCTTCGTTCCATTTGAGAATGGCTTCTGGGGTGGGCAGCAGCTTCACCTTGCAGCCCTGCTTGCTGAAAAAATCAGCCGCTTCAGCGGATAACTCTACGAATCCGGTTTGCCCGCTGCCAATGATCAGCAGCTCCAAACCGTGTTGATAGATTTGTTCAGCTTCTGCCAGGGAAATCTTATGGGATGTGCCATAAATTTCCTTGGAAAGCTTTTTCTTGCGCTTTTCGATTGTACCATCTGCTCGAATCAGCACATCATGTTCATACACTCGACCGGCAATGGTGATCGAGCCGAATTCGGTGCTGGTTATCACCGGCTTCATAATTTTCCTCCGACCTGCCTGCTTTTGATTAATATATACATCATGTGCGATCGAGCCCAGGTGCCAGCATGCGTCCCGTTTGAATGTTGTACAACGCGTGCAACACAGGCAACGCGTGCAACAACGGCACCGCCTGAACGTTGTGTTGCGCGCGTTGTGCGTGTTGTGCAGGTTTTGGTTGTGATCCAGGCACCTACGGGCACTTGTTTTGCGCCCTCACGATCGAGCCCAAAACCGTAATTTAGTGATGTTCTTTGATTATCGCGTAGAAATGCTGTGTGGTCAAACAGGATCGCAGGATTGAGCCGTATGGATTGTTTACTCATGTATAATCTTGCTTGAGAAAAACTGCCAGGGAATACTGAGCTGGTCGGTAAAAAAAAGGAAGTCCAGAATGAGTCAAGAACCAGAACCTCGTTACGAGAAAATCGGCCGCAAGGATTGGCCGAAAGGTTTGCTGATCGACGCCGGGATCGTCATCGTCCTGGTCGCTGGCATCCATTTTCCTGCTGCCGCGCTTCTGGTACTTGTGGCTGGCGCTGGTGATGGGCGGGTTGTATCTGCTGGTGCGCTGGCATTCGAAACACCATGCCTACGAATGCCCAAACTGTGGGCATTCCTTTGAGATCGGCACCTGGGAGAACTTCATTTCCCCGCATGGGGTGACCAAATCTGGAGGCGAATGGACGCTCCTGCGCTGCCCGGCTTGTAAAGTGCGCGGAAAAGCGGAAGTATTGAAGAAATTGTAATACTTCCTGACCTTGCGAGTATATATACATAGAGAGACGAGAGCTCACCTCCATGCCAGAATCCTCCTCATCGCACGCCTCGCTCGAACAAGCCTATCCGGATGTTTATCCGAGGCTATTTCGGTTTTTTCGGCTGCACGGCGCAGATGCGGATACAGCGAACGACCTGGCAGGGGAGACTTTCGAGAGAGCCTTGAAGGCACTGTCCCGCTATGATCCCAGGCGGGGAACCATCTCGACCTGGCTTTTTGCCATTGCTCGTAATCTGGCTTGCAGCCACTGGAAATCCGCTGCCCGCTGGGAGCCAACGGCAATTGATGATCTGGATCTTCCAGACCCGCAGGAGACTCCCGAACAACGTATCGAAGCTACCCAGGATCGCCAGGCTCTGGAAGCAGCACTGATGCAGCTAAACGACCGCGAACGTCACCTGCTGGCATTGAAATTTGCTGGCAGGCTGAACAACCGCCAGATTGCAGCGATGACCGGTCTTCGAGAAAATCATGTCGGCGTGTTGCTGTACCGCAGCCTGAGACACCTGCGGCAATTGTTAGCAGAACCTGTGAGTAGTACAGCAGCGGAGGTCAGTGATGACAGAAACACCTGAAATCCGTCAATTTAACCATGAGCTGGATGGGCTGTTGGGGATCAGCGAGAATTCAACCCCACAGGATCCCTCTCCAGCACTTCTTGCTGGCTCTGAAGCAGGCAATGGCGAGTCAAATCAGGTTCAGCCTGAGCCAGCCTCTGCAGAGGCATCGCTTTTGGAATTAAGTCGTGCTATAGGAGAGCTGGATTGGCCAGAGGAGATACATCCTTCAGCCAGTTTACAGGCTCGCTGGCTGCAAGGCACCCAGCAGGCTCAACACCGCCTGCACCGCCGACGAACAGCACGCTGGATCTGGGCAAGCGTCGGTTTGGTGCTGCTGCTGGCGTTCCTGCTTGCCGGACCGTCGAACGTGCTGGCAAGCCTGCGCGGACTGTTGGGCTATATTCCAGGAGTGGGATTGGTGCGCCTGCCGGCTTCGCTGCGCGTTCTGGTGGCACCCGTGGAGCAGGTACGCGAAGGCATCACGCTCAGGGTGGAAAGTGCGGTGCTGGATGAGCGTTTGACTCGACTCGAGTATTCGGTTGAAGGGATCAACCTGTCGGTTGCCAATGCGGGTGGAGAAGCAGGTCTCCACTGCTCAGGCTCGCCCAGCCTTCAACTTCCAGATGGCACCCGCTTAGCCTCTCAAGCCGGTGAGGGCTCTGGTTGGGGCAGCGGGTACCAGCGCAGCTTTATCTTTCCGGCCGTTCCACAGGATGTCAACCAGGCTCTCTTCATGCTGGATTGCATCGATGATATGCCGCCGGGCAGCGCTCCTGAAGACTGGCAGTTGGAACTGCAATTCATGCCTGCCCCGCCTGACCTGACCGTGATGCCAGTAACCGAGCTGGGTACGAATGATGATCAAGCAGCAGTACCCGTAGGAAAGCATGACGCCCGACTCGGTAGCGTCCTCTCCAGGATCAGAGAACCACGCCGAAAGTGCCAACGGAACTGCTACACCGGCTGCAGCCAACACCAGCGCCACTCAGGGTGCGACAGAGGATAACCTGACCGCGGGATTGAGCCTGCGCCTGCTGCTTGACAAGGTAGTCACTTTAGACGACGGATTCATTCTATCGGGCAATCTTGAGGACACCGACCCGCGCTTCGACGCTTACTCCGGCTTTGTGCGAATCGTAGATGCCTCCGGTGAGGAGCTGCCGGTGGAGGATGTCAGCCTGATGGACCTCGGAGAGACAAATCCGGCTCCCACCCAGTGGGCAGCGCGGCTGCAGGGGCTCTTTTTTGACCCGCCCCTTTCAGTTGGGGTTACCGATGTAGACATCAGTCTGGCAGAACCAGTAAGCTTCTCATTTGATCCAGGGTCAGACCTGAAACCCGGGTTAGAATTGCCGGTGAACGTGAAGTTTGATATCCTTGGTTTACCGGTGGAACTCCTCTCTGCCAGGTATTTAACCCAGGGAGATATGCAAGGATTTGAGTTCACCGCCCGCCTCGATCCGGCGCTCACCAGAATGGATATGGGTTTCGAAAGCGGTGTAGTCAATGCAAGGGGTAGTGGAAGTGGTGGTGGTCAGAAGGATGAGGCTGGTCTGGTCAAATTGGATGTGATGACCGATGGGCAGCTTGTTGGCCCATACGAGATAGGCGTGCGCATGGCTACCCTCGCGGGTCCTTTCCAGGTGAGCTGGACACCTCCGCTTGCCTCACCGGACCTGACGCCAACTCCAAAACCTGTTGCCTGCCTGACCCTGGCGGGCTGGAAAGCGCTGGCTGGTCAGGCAGCGCAACTGCCTGAAGGGCTCAACGGGCGCGTGCTCACCATGCGGGGGGCATTGGCACCAGACCCATCCCTGTTTGTCTCCAACCTGGATGGCAGCGGCAGCCGCGGGCTGGTTTTCGGTGATGGCTCGCTTTCACCAGACGGGTTGTATATGGTATACCGTGATCAGGAAGGGCGCATCGTCCGTCTGGACATTGCGAATAACCAGATGAAAACCTTGCTTGATCAGCCCGGAAATGGCATGAATTTACGCTGGTCTCCAGATGGTGCCACCATTGGCTTTGACTACTTTTCCGATAATTATCATGTCTGGGTGATGAACCCTGACGGCAGCGGGATGCGCCAATTAACGACTGCGCCTGGCCCCCAGAGCCTGCTGGGTTGGTCTCCGGATGGCAGCCAGGCGCTGGTGGTAGAGACCAAGACGGGTGGGGAGCAGATGTTGCAGCTGGTGAGTCTTGCGGATGGTCAAATTACGCCGATTTTGCCCATCTCTGGCAAACGCTCGTACGCAGCCATCTCGCCGGATGGAGAATGGCTGGCATACAGCGAAAAACCTTTTGGAGAGCTAGGCCAGGCAGTTTATGTATCCCGCCTTGATGGCTCCGAGCAGCGTCTGGTCGCCCAGCTTGAGCATTGGGTGGCGTTCGCGCCAGCCTGGAGTCCGGACGGTAAGTGGCTGATGATTAGCATTTTCGATACTGACAGCTACGAATCACACGATGCTCAGCTTGCATTGGTCAGCCCGTGGACCTGTGATGTGATCCCACTGGCTGGGCTAAGCGGTGAAATTCGCTCCTGGGTGGAGAATCGATGACCCAGAAATCCTGGCTTGAACCTGTTCTCGTAGAAGTCTCTGCCGAGATGAGGGAAGCATTGGGTGGACATCCACTCGTTGCGCAGACGCTGGTGCGGTGCGGCATCACCACCCCACAGGCTGCACGCGAATTTCTCGACCCGGATGCCTACCCCTCGGCATCACCAAACGAGCTGCCCGGGTTGGAAGCGCTGGTCGAACGCCTTGCCCGGGCGGTGACCACTGGCGAGCCGGTGCTTGTGTGGGGCGATTTTGACGTCGACGGGCAGACCGCCACCAGCCTGCTGGTTTCGGGCTTGAGCATGGTCAAAGCGCAGGTGGGCTATTACATTCCTAATCGCGCGGGCGAAGGGCACGGGGTGCAGCTTGAGGCACTGCGCCGCCGGCTGGACTCAGCCGGTATGAATGGTCACGGCGTGCTGCTCACCTGTGACACCGGCATCACCGCTCACGCAGCGGTGGAGTATGCTCAAAGCCGCGGCGTGGACGTGTTGGTCAGCGACCATCACGAGCTGCCAGCCGTGCTGCCCCAGGCAAGGGCGATCACCAACCCGCGTTTCCTACCAGACACTCATCCCCTCTCCAGCCTGCCTGGCGTTGGGGTGGCGTATAAGATCATCGAGGCGCTGTTCTCGGCGCTGGGTCTCCCGGGCGAGCAGGAGCAGTTCCTTGACCTTGCCGCGCTGGGCATTATTGCTGACGTGGCAAAGCTGCGCGGCGAGGCGCGCTGGCTGGTTCAGCGCGGACTGGCTGCCATGCACCAGTCGCTGCGCCCGGGGCTGGCAGCGCTGCTCGAGGTGGCGCGGGTTAATCCCGCCAACCTGAGCGAGGAGCACCTGGCTTTTGAGGTTGCACCGCGCTTGAATGCCATCGGTCGTTTGGGGGATGCCAACCCGGGGGTCGAGCTCCTGACCACTCAAGATGTGGGGCAGGCGATGCTGCTGGCGCAGCAGCTTGAGAGCTACAACAGGGAGCGCCGTCTGTTAACGCGCCAGGTCTTACAGGGTGCACTGGCTTTAATCGAGCGCGAACCAGACCTGATCCGCCCAGCAGCGCTGGTGCTGTACCAGCCAAGCTGGCCCGGGGGCGTGCTGGGGATCGTCGCCAGTAAATTGGTAGAGCGCTATGGCAAACCGGCGCTGCTGCTGTCCGGCGCGCCAGGTGACCTGGCGCGCGGCTCGGCGCGCTCTGTCACAGGGATTAATCTCACCCAGGCATTGACGGGCTGCGCACATCTGCTCAACTCTTACGGCGGGCATGCCATGGCAGCCGGCATGTCGCTGGATGTGGAGCGCCTTGCGGAGTTTCGACTGGCTTTGAGCCGCGCAATCCAGGCGCAGGGGGAGATTCCCGAGCCCAGCCTGCAGATCGATGCCTACCTGGACCTGAGTGAGCTCAGCCTGGAATTGGCTGCCGACCTGGAGCGCCTAGCGCCTTTCGGAGCTGGAAACCCGACTCTGGTATTCGCGCAGAGCGACATGCGCCTGAGCGAAGTCACGACGGTGGGCAAGGGTGAGCACCTGCGCCTGCAGGTGACCGACCAGAGCGGCAGTTCCTATTCCCTGGTCTGGTGGCAGGGGGCAGACCAAGAGCTGCCCGAAGGCGCTTTCGACCTGGCTTACTCGATCCGCGCTTCGACTTATCGTGGTCAGCGGCAGCTGCAAATTGAATGGCTGGACCATCGCCCGGCTGTACAGAGCGCATTGGAGATCACCCGACCGGTGGAAGTGGCTGGCGATTTTCGATCCGCTGCCCAGCCACTGCCACGATTACGCCCGCTCCTCGAGCTGGATCAGGTGCAGGTATGGGCAGAAGGAAGCGGTCTTGCCAAGCTGCAGGAGCTGGGCGTGCCTGCCAGATCGCGCCAGGAGCTTGAACCGTGCATTCATCTCGCAATCTGGACTTCGCCGCCATCTGCGGATGTGCTGCAAGAGACGTTGGGGCGGGTTTCACCTCAATATATCGTTCTATTCAATGTTCCACCGGGCGATGAGGAGGTCTCCGCTTTCCTGCAGCACCTGGCAGGTATGGCGCGCTATGCCCTCAACCACCCAGACGAGCCGCCCAGCCTGATTCGCCTGGCGGCTGCCCTGGCTCAAACTGAGAACGCCGTCCGCGCAGGTCTGGACTGGCTGTCGGGACGCGGCTGGCTGGAATGGCAGGTAAGCAGCGGTGGAAGCCTCCAGCTCCAAGCTGGTGGTCAGACGGATGCAAAGGTAGAGCAGCACGCCTTAGAGGCTGTGACATCCTTATTAGACGAGGCGCGCGCTTACCGTAAATTCTATGCTCATTGCCCGGCAGCGGCACTGGCTACCCAATAATTCCGCTGCTTCCCCATTCGTAATCGCCGAATAATTGACCCGCGCTACTTGATTCTCGCTTCGTACATGCTATACTAATATCAGCATGTAAATAGGCATGATCGAAGGAGGTTCGTCATGGCGGACGAAAAGTTTGACGAAAAAGAACGCGAAAAAACCGACGAAAAAAGCACAGAAGAAAAAAGCTCGGAAGAAAAGTGGCAGCGCGACCCGTTGAGCGGCATCACCTGGGCTGTGATTTTCATCTGGGCAGGGCTGGTCTTCCTCGCCAGCAACCTGGGCTATCTGGACTGCATCCTCAGCCGCATCACTGACCTGCCCAACCTGGGTGGATTCGAGAAGGTGGTCAGCGCCTGGCCGCTCGTGCTGGTTGGTGCGGGTGTAATCCTGCTGGGTGAGGTTCTGGTTCGCCTGCTGGTGCCGGCTTATCGTAAGCCGGTCACTGGCACGATTATTTTAGCCCTGATCTTCATTGGTCTCGGGTTGGGCGATCTGATCGATTGGGGCGTCATGTGGGCGATCATCATCATCGGCATTGGCATCACCATGCTGGTGCGCAACGTCCGGCGCTCGCCCTGAAATCGTTATAAACGTCCGAGATTCATCGTAATCAGCTCGTCCCACAGGTAGTGCAACGAGGTATACCAGGTATCGCGGCCGATGCAGCGGAAGTAAGGCGCCTTGAACGCCAGGATCAGGTCACCAATGCGGTAACGCGGCAGCACCGGTGTGCTGACCACCAGGCTGCCCATCTCTCCCGGGCGCATTTCGTGCATCATCTTGATCCCATTGCGGGTTAGCACTTCAAAGAAGAAACAGGTCATAATTGGGCACCCAGCCGCGCTGTTCGTCGCGCTGCTGCCCAAACATGCCTTCGGTGGCGCCGTAGATTTCGCGAATGGCAGCCGGGCCATACAGCGCGTGCAGCGAGTCCGCCAGGCGCGTGTTGATGCCCGGCACACTTCCCAGCGTCATGATACGCGTTTTCCAAATGTCCTTCGGGTAAAGCTTGTGGGCATGGTGCAGATAGCGCCCAAACCGCATCGCCGTCGGGGCTACCCCACCCACCAGGGTGACGTTTTGATCCTTGCAGGCTTCATACGCCAGCTCGAAGCGCTTCTCCCAGTCGCGAACAGATTTGCCTCCACCCAGCGCATCAATGTCATCCTGCGTCGGCAGCGAGCGGATGGGGGTAAAAGTGGAGACGTAGCGAGTATAGATGCCTGAGCTGTAGCCGTATTCTACCTGCCGGTCGCCTGCCTGCAGCACGCCGACACGGGAAGGGAAATTCAGGTTCAGGTTCACGCCGGAAAACAGGTCATATTGCTGGCTGCTGGCGACGTAATTCATCATCGCTCGCCCGGCGCTCAGCCGCAGGCGCATATCAGTTGGCGTCATCGGGATATACTTCGACTCGCCTTTGGTGGTGCCGCGCGTGATCGCCCAGCCCAGCGGCTGCTCCCATAACAGGAGCTCATCTTCACCTGCCATCACGCGTTCGATCGTCGGGCGGATGGTTTCGTAGGTGATGATTGGAAAGCAGCGCCGGTAGTCTTCCAGGCTTCCCACCTGGCTGGCGTTGTGATCCTGGCCATATTTTGTCTTGGCATAATCCGCAACCAGGCTGGGCAGCAGCTTTTCCTGGGCAGCCGATGGTGCTTCTACAGCCTTATACCAGGACTGCAGCATACCCTGCAGCATTTGAGCAGCTACATCAGGGTTCAGATTCATGATGACTCCCAGATTCTCAATTACCTTCAATTAACTGCGTGATCGCCAGTGTATTCAAAACTGCCTTCGGAACGAAAGAAGATATTACGGCGTACTCCTGCTCTTTGCTGCCATCGCGTGCCCATTCAGAGCAGTGCGCGTTGTTGCCTTCGGGTCCTAAGCCATCCAGGGTGGGGTAGTGATTCCACAGCAGGTTGCCATCGCTCAGCCCGCCGCGTTCCTCTGGGATGACCGGCATACCCAAGCCAGCGCCGACCTCGCGCCACAGATCGAACAGGCGGTCGGTCTGTGGATTGCGCGGCCATGGCGCGCTGCGGTCAGTCAGACGGATATCAACTTTGCAGGGGTAGCCGTCCCGGCTGACCACCTCTGCCTGCCCACTCAACGCCAGCATATCCGCAACACCCTGCTCGAAGATTTCTGGAGAAAAGGCGCGCATCTCGACTTCGGCTTCGGCGAAGTGCGGCACGCGATTGACCACCACTCCGCCGTGCACCACGCCCACGTTGAAAGTGATCTGCTGGTCATAGTTTGTCAGGGCGGCAATGCGCTGCACGGTGTGTCCCATCTGGACGATGGCGTTGGCGCCCTGGTGGTGGCGGTTGCCGGCGTGCGCCGAGCGCCCTTCGACCAGCACTTTGAAGCTGGCGCGTCCCTTACGAGCGGTCACATAGGGGTATTTGCCATTGGCGGGTGTGCCGCCTTCGAAAACCAGACAGGCGGATGGATTTGGCGCAACCGCCAGCCTGTCCAGCAGCGCCCGGTCGAAATCAACCGAGAGCGTTTCTTCGGTGGCGTCCAGGGCGACGATCCAGGTCATGCTCTCGAAGATCTCCGGATAGGAATGCTGCAGCCCTTCCAGGGTCATCAGGATCATCACTGTGCCGCCCTTGATATCCACCGTGCCAGGACCAAACACCCGGTCGCCTTCGACGCGCCAGTGAAAATCATTCTGAATTTCCTCTTCGGGGGCGAAGACGGTATCCAGGTGCGAGATCAGTGCCAGGGTATGTTCGCCCGTCCCGCGGCGGGTGAGATACAGGTGCTGCCCGTAACGTGGATTAGCCGATTGAACGGTCTCAGCCTGGAAACCCAATGGTGCAAAGCACGCTACGGTGAGCTCTCCAAGCCGGTTGACGCCCTGGGCGTTGGCTGTGAAGCTGTTGATATCCACCATCTGGTGCAGCAAATCCAGGTAGTCTGCCAGTCGGTCCTGAAAAAAAGCCTGTAATTCGTCGTGTTGTTTCATCCTTCTCCTTCGGTGTAGATTTCATATTGTCCAAGTGCCTGTCGCAGATGCTCCTGGAGCAGGATTACGGTGGTGTTGCGCACGCCCGAACCAATGGATACTTCTTCCTGGTTCAGCACGACAGGATCGACCAGCAGGCGCAGCGGTTGGGGCAGTCCAAACGGGCTGACAGCGCCGGGAGGATAACCGGTGACCTGCAATACTTCTTCGTCGGTCGCCATGGTCATGCGTTTGGTGCCCAGGTAAGCGCGCAGGCGCGGCCAGGAGAGCTGGCGCGGCCCGGCGACCAGCACCATCACGAATTCGTCCTCTGCCAGGCGGAACAGGAGGCTGCGCACCACCTGCTGCGGCTGCTGCCCGCGCTCCTGTGCAGCCTGCTCCAGCGATCGTACAACGCCTGTGTGGCGAAAAAACCGGTAAGGCACGCCGGCGCGGTCCAGGGCTTGTGTTACCGGGGTCGGGCTGTTATCGCTGAGATCGGCTTGCATTGTCAGGGCGAAGTGCCGTATTCGGCTTCTTCGAAGGGTATGGCTTCCGCCCACTTGGCTTCGAATAGTTTTTGATATTCTGCGATTGCATCAGGATCATTGCTGGAGAGGCTGAACTCGGCGAGCCCATTCTCACCCCAGGCACTGTAATGCAGGTTCTGGCTGCCGATAAATAACAGCTTGTCATCAATCAGAATGGATTTGGCGTGCAGCTTCCCATTGAAGAAGCGGAACTCCGCCTTGTCCGACAACCCCCGGCGTTCAAGCTCATCCTTCAAAACCTGCACGGCAACCCGGTTTTCCAATCCATTACTGTTAGTGTTCTCCATGATCACGCGTAAATATACGCCATTGTTCTCGACGGCATCCAGCATGGCGTTCATCCACGGCAGTGCGTTATCGATCGTGCAGACATCCGGGAATACCAGGTTCACCATGCAGATCATTTCCAACGAAAAGTTGACCTGGATGGCATCGATCGACTCCTGCGAAGCTGCCAGGCTTGTTTTGATAAAGGTGTCCGCTTCCTGGTGGTTGGTGGTGCGATAGAGCGCAAAAGAATCCGATGTACCAGATGGCGGTAAATAGGTGCGCAGCACCTCGGGAACATGGCTAACCGTGGCTTTCACCTCCTGGCAGGAGCGCTGCCAGTTCTCGTTTTCCAGGGAAAGATCGTCGCAAATTACCTGGTTAGCGCCATTCCACATATCGTCATAGGCAGCAATCGCATCCTGCGCCACGGGTCCATCTACTTTCATCCCCAGGTCGAACAGGTTATAGCCCTTTCCAGAGGGGTGGTCAATCGGAAAGTGCAGGTAGCCGAAATTAAAACCAGCAGAGGTTACTTTTGCGCCATCTAAGACCATAAATTTGGTGTGGGCGTGTGGATAGGTACCGGCGAAATTCGCCACCTCCAGTCGCCAGCCGATTTCTTCGTCGACCATGCGGTCAACCCCCGCGTTGCGCAGGTCACTGATCGCATCCATAATCTGTTCGCCGTACTGGAAGTTTGCCATAACCGGATAATTGCCCAGCAGGATGCGCACCGTCATGCCGCGCGGGTATTGCTCAGGATTCTCTTGTACACGCTGATAAAGATCGGCAATTCCCTCAGCCAGCACGCTGCCCGGGTTAGGATGTGAAGTGTCTGGGTCCCATTGCATGGTGGTGAACAACACCTCATACTGAGCTGTTTCAGCAACGGTGGCAAGAATGTCAAAACCGCCATCATCAGTGGCGGGCTGCTGGCTGTATGCAGGCTCAGGATTGGGGGTATAGAGCAAGCGCACAAACTGGTTGCCGCAATAAGAAATCGGGCTGCCTTCGGGGCGAAACTCCCCAGCAAGGATGCTTTCAAGCCCGGCTTTTTCGATATCGGTCAGGTGTTCGGGGTCACACAAATATTCTTCCTGTACAGCGGTCATTAACTCCTGACCTTCTTCCTGCCAGGTGAGCACCAGATTTTCTTCTTCATCCAAAGCGAGCGAAGGCTGAGCCGGTCCTTGCAGTTGGGCGGCGATGGTGGCTTCCCCCCAGATATCGTTGCTAAGAATGCTCTCTACCAGCAGTTCTGCAGAATGGACTACCCCGTTTGTGTCCTGAATCTGGTTCGTGTACCAGACCAGGTGCGGCATACCATCTCGATCGAGCGCCATCGCAGGCGGGCTGCTGCAGCCGGGGAAATCGATCGTATCGACGGGCTGGTCATCCATCTGATATTGGACCTTGCCATCAGCACTGCACCAGGTTTTGTGCTGCGCGCCGTCTGGGGCATTGATCACGAGCGGCTCGGTGCTGGTACCAGCCGCTGGCGCTCCGCTATTTCCGCTGGAGACGGGCTGGGGCTCGCTCCAGCGTACGCCGGTAGTCTGCGGGGAGATTTGTGCCTGCAAGTTTGCTGGCTGAATGGTCAGGAAGCCCTTGATATCTCTGAGCGTAGAAAAAACTAAAATGGTAAGTGCCAGCCCAATCCCGGCGACGATCCCAAGCTGCCAGCCGGATGGCTGCAATGCCTCTGGAGTGATGCCTTTATCGTTTTCTTGGCGTAAGAGCCTGCCGTAAGTGAATCCCAGGGCGCCGCCGCCAAGAGCGAACGGTACGGCCAGCCCCAGAACCAGGACAAGTACGGTGAGTACCGGAGAGCTCTGGATGGTTGTGGTCGGGTTTACGAGTCGGATAATCAAGCCGAGGATGCCCCCACCCAGCATATAACCGAGGATGGATGCCAGCAGCACTTTCCAGGCATAGCGCAAGCACAGGCTCATCAGTCCTTGCAGCAATCCGGCGAGCAGACCAAAAACCAGCCCAAAGAGACCAAAAATGATGCCAAACTGGTCGACGCGGTTGGTAGTCAGGTTGTTGTACATAGCCACAAAGCTGATCAGCAGGAGAAATATCAGCGCGAGCACACTGACTGAAATCGCATAAGCGATGCTGGAGGCTGCCACCTGGAGTCTTTTGCGGGTGACCCCCAGGCGCTTCGCCAGCACCCAGCCGCCAATGCCGCCCAACACAGCCCCACATAGCGCCAGGATCAAGCCGGCGAACACCGGGATGCCCAGGACCTTGACCAGGGTTTGATCCTGGTCGATCAGCGAAAGCAAGCCTCTGAGCAGATTGAACCGCGCTGCCAGTACAATCAGTAGTAGAGCAGCCGCAGCGCCTGCCAGGTAGCCCAGTGCGCCGGTCAGGAAGTTCCGCAAGTCGGGGTGCAGTTTATTCATCAGTGGCTTCCTCGATAGAATTTTGTCATGCTAAGAGCATAGTTTACTCGGTTTGTGATTTTCTCCCAGCCAGGGATACCTTCTCGACCATATTCGGCAAGGGCTTCAGCGAGGTGTTCAAGGCGACTGGCAACCCGGGCAAAAACGCTGCCTGCCTCATAACTACCATCCAGGGTGCGTTTTCCAGCCTGGGTACCGGTAAGGATTTCGATGCCTTCCTCGATATTAACCACCGGCCAGATATGAAATTTACCCTCTCGAACAGCTTCTACCACGCATTCTTTAAGCATCAGATTTTCCACATTATCGCTCGGGATGACCACGCCCTGGTCACCGGCCAAGCCACGCGCTTTACACACTTCGTAGAAGCCCTTAATTTTATCATTGACGCCGCCATTCGCCTGGATTTCTCCTTTCTGATTGACTGAGCCGGTCACGGCAATCCCCTGGCGGATGCTCGTCTCCAGGATTTCCTGAACCTCGCGCTGTTTTAGGTATTCTTCGCTTTCAAACGCGGCGCGAATATCTTGCACCATGCTGTGCAACAGGTTTTCCATATCGAGTTTGAATTGCACCGCCTGACCTGCCGGAAAACGGACGGCGTTCGGGCGCTCGATGTTATTAAAGTCGTGGACATAGCACCAGTCCGGCGGCACAGGCTTGGAGCGCGCCAGGGTTTCTAAGAATTGTTTGACTGCGGTAGTTTTTCCGGCGCCCGGCAAGCCGGCGACGTAAATAATAAACCTTTGCTTTTGATCCCCAAACCAAACTGCAGGGCGCGCACGGCGCGGTCCTGCCCGATGATAGTTTCCAGCGCGCTGTTTGGTATTTCGGATGAGAAGTCTAGCGCTGATTCAGGGCTTATCCGGCTAAGCTACGATTCCATGCTTTTTTCTGTTTGAGGTTATATAATAAATAGTAATCAGGAGGAATTTGGATGAACACGACAATGGCGAAAGAAGAACGCGAAGCCTTTCTGGCCGAAGTGCGAGTGGGTGTGATCAGCATTCCTGAAGCGGGGCGTGGGCCTCTGGCTGTCCCGGTGTGGTACCTGTATGAGCCAGGCGAGGATGTGCGGGTATGGACCGGCGGTCAGACGCGCAAGGCAGCTTTGCTGCGCGCAGCCGGCAGGGCAAGCCTGTGCGTACAGGAGCCCACCTCTCCATACAAGTATGTGAGCATCGAAGGACCGCTAAAAATCGAAGCGGTCGACTTCGAGCGAGATGTTCGCCCGCTGGCATATCGGTATTTTGGTCCGGAGATGGGCGAGCAGTACCTGGAGATGGTTGGCGGTCGCGAGGGTGTCGCCACAGATATCCTGGTACGCATCACGCCAGAACGCTGGTTAACCGTTGATTATTCGAAATTGAATTCAGAAGGCAGCGCCCAGGCAAGCTAACTGTGTTAATTTCGATCCGTGGGTTAGACGAAACTCGCCTGTCAGACACCAAACGCTGCGACGGGACGTTTGTCATCGATTCCTATCTTCAAGTGCATGCTGAGAATGGGGTGATCCGCACGTCGCCGTTCGCAGCGCAGCCTCACACCAAACGCTATGCAGAGGATGCGTTTGACCCCCGCGCATATATCGCCAACCCCGATAAGGTGCTCTACCTGGCATACTGTGACGAACAGGTTGCCGGGCAGCTGCGGCTGTGCAAGTATTGGAACCGCTATGCATACGTCGAAGATATCGTCGTCGATGCAGCCTTCCGGCGGCGGGGAGTGGGTCGGGCGTTGATCGAGCAGGCAAAGCACTGGACCATCTCCAATCACCTGCCGGGCATCATGCTGGAGACGCAGAACAACAACGTGGCGGGGTGCAGGCTGTATGAACGTTGCGGTTTTATCCTGGGCGGATTTGACGTATATTTATACCGGGGGATCGATCCGGGGACGGAAGAAGTGGCGTTGTACTGGTATTGGGAAGCGAAGGAAGTGGGAAAAGTATGATATTTATTTGTCAACTGAGAATCAATGATACCAACAAGGAGCCTATGAAAGGTTACGATCAATTCTACGAAGAACCGAATGATGTCGCTGAGCACACCTGCCTGGTGTGCGGAACGGTCTGCGAGGTAGTGCGCGAGCGCATGGGGCCGCGTGGTCATATCGAAGCTATGTCCAATTCCAGTGCTTTGCACGACTATTTCTACTGCCCGCATGGAGGGAAAGAATGGCACGAGCAAGCGCGTGAGCTGCTCCAGGCGATCGAGGAGATGCCCAGCAAGCGCGTAGCGGCGTTAATGAAGCTGGACCTGGAGGATATTCTGGTAGAGCATGGAATTCGCGATAGAGATGATCAGGGAGTGACATTGCATGGATAACGATGATGAGAAATTGGAAATCGACTAGCAGGTGAGGCTGGATTTAGGCGAGAAGCTGTCTGAGTTATAAGTTTGACGATTCTTTAACTCCCTTCAACACCACCACGCTTGCCAGGAACATCAAGCCAAATGCAGTGAACACCACCAGGTAGCCCAGATTCGGTGAGAACGCATTCAGATAGTCCGCGATGGGACCGCCGATGCCCGCGCCGATGATGCCTGCGCCGGCGCCTGCCAGGTTGGAGACGCCCAGGTAGCGCCCGGCTTGCTCGCCAGGGATCAGGCGCGTGCCCAGCGCCCAGTTGGCGGGAGAGAAGATACCGGCAGCGATGCCCAGCGGGATACCGGCGGCATAAATCCAGCTCATGCTGGGCTGTAAAAATGTGACCAGCAGCACCAGCACACCGGCGACTGAGAGCAGCCCGCTGAAAGCGACCAGCCGTCGCTGGCTGAAGCGGTCAGCCAGCCAGCCGCTGGGTAATGCGCTGAGCAGGATGCATACGCCCACAACCGTGATCAGCCTGCCGGTTAAGCGGGTGGCATCTTCGATCGACTCGCCGAACATCGACATGATGAAATAAACTGCAAAGAACTGGATCGCTCCGATGGCGGTCAGGTAGAGCAGCCGGTTGACCACCCACCAGGTGAACGCCGGCTGGCGGCGCACCTCGCTGCCCAGGGTGGCATAGGTGCCTGCCCACACCCCGGCAATGACCGCCACAATCATCGCCGCCACGCCGCCCAGCCCAACCAGAACCATCAGGGCTGCGTTTTTTCCAAGAAAGGACCATGAAATCAACCCGGCGAGCCCACCCAGTGCGCCGCCCAGCAGCAATCCCGCCAGTGCGCCAACGGCGATGCCTGCCAGCATGCCCAGCACGCGCAGCAGAGCAGGCTTTAAAGGCAAGTTGGGCTTTTCGGTTAGCGGAGTCTCTTTGACCAGCAGGACGGTTAGCAGCATCAATCCCAGCAGCGCTGCGCCTACCAGTGCCACTGCCAGAGCGAGCTGGCCGCGTGCCACAACCACGGCGATGCTGACCCCCAGCACGGCAATGGGCAGCAGGTCGAAGATGGATTTGATCCCAGAGGCGACGCCGCGCTGGTTCTCTGGCACCAGATCGGGCATTAAGCCGTTCATTGCACCATGCGAGGTGTTGGAGGAGACCTGCACCAGCAATAAGGCTGCCAGAAGCATCCCGTAGGAGCCGGATGCAGCCAGCAGTGCCAGGCTGAGCAAGTCAAATAGCACGCCGAAGAAGATAAACGGGCGGCGGCGTCCGTAGCGAGAGGTGCTGCGGTCGCTGAGGATGCCCGCTGCAGGCTGGACGAGCATCGCCAGCACCAGCCCGGCAGTGCGCGCCAGACCCAGGGCAGTGTTGCGCAGCTCGGGCGCAGCGAATTGTGCAACCAGGAAGGGTAAGAATATCGCCGTGACGGAGTTGTTGCGGATGCTGATTGCCAACCAGAACAGGTTGACAGAGATCAGCTCGTGCCATTTCAACTCCTTCATTTTGGCAGCGAACAAGTCAATTTAAGGATTGGCAGCTTTGTAGATTCGCACCATCTCAGGATTCAACTTTTGCAGCCCCATCGCCTTGAGCATGTTGCCTTTGAATTTGAGCGCGCCGCTCAAACCGGCAGCGGTGCCATCCAGCTCCCCGGTGAGGATCTCCTCAAGCACATCCGAGTCAACCTTGATGGTATAGTCAGGTTTGCGGGGCGGCGTGCCCTGGCGGCACTGGACCACTCCGCCGCCAAAGTACATATAAAAGCTGAGCTTGAGATCAGGGACTTCATAGATCATGCAGGCTTTGTTTCTCTTGGCGTAGGTCTTCAGCGCCGCGGTCTGACTCGCAGGCGGCAAGGTATTTTTCGAGCTTTTCTTTGAACATAGCGGGCTCCTTGATGATGCCCTTATTATAGAGGGGAATGCCTATTTTGGCGACGGTTGGGTTTCTCTGGAAAATGACAACCCCTTCTCCTCCAGGGCTTGATGGAGCAGTGCCATGGCGTTTGGACCGATGCCATGCAGCTTGGTGATCTCCTTTTCGCTGAAACGGCTGACCTGTTCCAGACTCTGGATGCCAGCCGCAGCCAGGGCGCGTTGGGCTGGCTGAGAGAGCTTAACCGGCAGGTCGTTGGGTGATTGTGGTTTTCCAGCCGCAAGCTTCTTTTTCCTGGCTTTCGCATCGGCGAGAGCCAGGTTCTCTGCGTAGCGGAATTTGATCAGCTTGGTGATCAAATCCAGGGGCAGTGGTTTGTCAATCGGAAATCGTAATGTGGCTCTCTCGGATTTGAATTTCAACAGCTCCTGGACGAACGGCTGTGGTCCATCGGGGGCGGGGTACATGCCAATGTGCTTCTTATAGGCTGCAAAATGAATTAATTCCCCGTTCCGAAAATAGCCGGGGATCTGGTAGCTGATGCGTTCCTCGACGTTCGGCACGGAAGCTTTGATCGCGGCGCGTAATTCTTCCAGGATGGATTGCACCTCTGGCGGGAAGCTGGCGATATATTCATCGACTGTATGAAAGACAATTTTCGGTTTATCCATAAATCACCTTAATAAATCAACCAGAATAGTTAATAAGACTAATTTGGGTGTAATTATATCTCGAAGAATGCCCTGTTGCAGAATGAAGTGCCTCTGGTCGATGACGTCATCTGCCTGAATCAGCCCCCCTTCAAAATTTCCAATTCAAGTTAAAATAAGGCTAGAGAAAATTCCATTACCAGCTCTCTTCATTACTACTTAAGCGGTCTGAAACTGGCCAGAAATTTCGAATTGATCTTGGGGAGGAGGATCAGACGATGAAATTAAGGATTAACGCCCAAAAACGCAACCCGGGCGCTGCGCCTGGCATCGAGCATAGTGAAATTGAGCACCTGCCTGGGATCAGTGAACCTGCTCACGTTATCTGCATTGATTACTGCACTTCGAAGGCAGAGGTCCAGGAAATAGAGAACCTGGAGGAATTTGTGAGCCGCCACAGGCCTGATTGGTCGGCTGTGCGTTGGATCAACGTGGATGGTCTGTCTGACATGGCTGCGATCCATACCCTGGCTACCAAATACAACCTCCACCCGCTGGCGATCGAAGATGTACTGCACAAATCACAACGCCCGAAACTGGAAACATATGGTGGTGAGGAAAGCGATTACCAGGCGCGCCTGTTTATTGTCATGCGCGAGCTGGACATCAAAGCAGGTCGCCTCCAGCATGAGCAGATCTCGATCTTTCTTGGGCATAACACGGTGCTTACATTCCAGGCATCACGGGGCGATTGTTGGGATTCAATTCGCCAGCGGCTACAATCGAAAGGCTCGCGCCTGCGCAGCAGTGATGCCAGCTTCCTGGCTTATTCCCTGCTGGATGCGATCATCGATAGCTGCTTCCCAATCCTGGAGTATTATAGTGACAAGGCGGACGAGCTGGAATTACGCATTCTGGAAAGCACCCAGCCCGGTGTGATCTCTGAAATCCATCAACTGAAACGAGATTTGTTGTTACTGCGCTGGGTGATCTGGCCGGTGCGCGAGGTGGTCTCCTCGCTGCTCAGAGATCCGCACGAATGTATCACCGAGATCTACGCGGATTTATCTGCGCGACCTCTACGACCATGTCATCCAGATAATCGAAATCATCGAAGCCTATCGTGAAATTACCAGCGATTTAACCGATACGTATATGTCTTCGGCTTCGAACCGGATGGGCGAAGTGATGAAAGTGCTGACCTTGATCGGCACAATCTTCATCCCCTTGACCTTCTTAGCGGGTGTCTACGGCATGAATTTTCACTTCTTGCCTGAGCTGAATCTTGCGTGGGCATACCCGGTTTTCTGGCTGGTATGTGTCGTCACCGCGATCGGGATGCTGGTGTTTTTCCGTCATCGAAAATGGTTTTAAAAACGATAATCACCTAAATTAACTCAAATAAAACCAAGGAGAGCTTATTAAAGAATGAAATCCCCTGACTTTACGCCCGAATGGGCAAAACACGCCATCTGGTATCAGATTTTCCCGGAGCGCTTCTGCAACGGCGATCCTGCCAACGACCCCACCCTGGCGAGCCTGCAAGGCAGCTACCCGCACGATCTGTCCGAGCCCTGGCAGGTGCACCCCTGGACGGTGGATATCTATCAGCAACAGCCATACGAGCTGGTGCATCACAAGGATATCTGGCACCACTTGCAGCGCCGGCGCTACGGCGGCGACCTGCAGGGCATCTTCGACCGCCTGGACTACTCTGCAGGACCTGGGAATCACCGCCCTGTACATCAATCCGCTGTTCCAGGCGCCTTCATCCCACAAGTACGATGGCGCTACATACCACCACATCGATCCGCATTTCGGGCCTGACCCGCAGGGCGATCAGCGCCTGATCGAAAGCGAGATCGCCGCCGATCCGGCAACCTGGGTTTGGACGGCAGCCGACCGCATGTTCCTGGAGCTGGTTGCCGAAGTGCACCGGCGGGGGATGCGCATCATCATCGATGGTGTGTTCAACCACATGGGCTTGAACAGCTGGATATTCCGTGACCTGGTGCAGAAGGGCAGAGATTCAATTTATCGCGATTGGTTCAAGGTGCTGGACTGGCAGCAGCCAGGCCGTTTTGCGCCGTTTACTTACTCAGGCTGGTACGGAGTTCCTGAGCTGCCCGAGCTGAACCAGGATGCCAACGGCATTACTGCCGGTCCGAAAAGCTACATCTTTGAGATCACCCGGCGCTGGATGGACCCGGACGGGGATGGCGATCCGCGCGATGGCATCGATGGCTGGCGGCTGGATGTGGCTTTCTGCATCCGCCATGGATTTTGGAAGGATTGGCGCAAGCACGTCAAGGCGATCAACCCGGATGCCTACCTGGTGGCTGAAATTGTGATGGAAGATGACAACGTGCCCTACCTGCAGGGGGATGAGTTTGACGCGGAAATGAACTACCGCTGGACCTACCTGCTGGCGGAGTTCTTTGCTGAAGAGCGCACCAAAATAAGCGTCTCTGAATTCGACCGCCAGCGCCGCGAGCTGCGCCAGTCGTATCCGGAGTGCGCCGCGTATGTGATGCACAACCTGTTGAGCAGCCACGATACCGACCGAATGGCTTCGCACATCGTCAACCGGGACTTCCTGCGCTACCGTGAATGGAAAGAGTGCGGCGAGCTGACCCGCCCGCACAAAAACCCGGCTTACGACACCCGTAAACCGGACGCATTCGAGCGTCAGCTATTCATGCAGATGGTGCTGTTCCAGATGACGGATATCGGCGCACCGATCGTATATTATGGCGACGAAGCCGGTATGTGGGGCGCCAACGACCCCTGCTGCCGCAAACCCATGGTGTGGCCTGATCTGAGCTATGAGGCGGAGAGCGTCCTGCCCAATGGCTCTCACCATCCGGTTCCTTCTCCGGTCAGCTTCGACCACGAGCTGCATGCCTGGTACAAGAAGCTGATCGCCATCCGGAGCAGCTCACCTGCGCTGCGGGTGGGTGATCTCCAGCCAGTGATTATTGACGATAACTCTGGTGTTTACGCCTTTCTGCGCCGCTTTGAGGACGAGCAGGTGCTGGTGGTGATCAACAATGGTTCTCAGCCCTGGCAGGTGCAGCTCCCTGAAGGCAGCCAATGGCAGAACCTGCTGGATGATGAACAGGTCAACCCAGTCCTGGCGCTCGAACCATGCACGGGCGGCATCTGGCGGCGCTGGGCAGAGGAGGAATAATGACTGCTACCACTCGTACTCAGAAACCCCTGCTGCTTTACAGTTCTGGCTGGACCGGAGGCTAATCTGCTTGTTTCTCAGGGAGGGCAACGACCACCTCATGAAAAGAGTGTCAATGTGTGCCGCTGGCACTCAATGACACTCTTTTGTTTCTCGCCCTGATTCACCCGGGCTGGTTCATGTTTTCCGGCAATGATACATCAGTCTTTAGTATCTGAGGGTGGTGCAGGGGGTGCACTGGACGGCGGCTCCTGGGGCTGGACAGGCGCTGGAACATAATAGGGGGCTTGGGGTGGCACAGCCTGAGCTGCTCTCTTTCTGCGGTTGCGCCGTGAGATGGCGATCACGATCCAGATGATGATGCCTGCCAGCAGCAGGAACGGCCACAGCACCAGCACGAGCCAGATCAATGCATCGATGATCGTTTGAAACACCACCACGCCGGTGTGGGAGGCATTGGTGATGGTACTGCCAGGACTCCAGGGCGGGGTGGGGGTGGGCGTGGGAGTTTGGGTGGGGGTTGCCGTTGGTGTAGGCGTGGGGTACTCTGGATTGAGAGTCACATCGATTGTGGAAAATGCCGCCCTGCCTTCGTAGAACTTCATCTGACCTTTGACCTGCTCGATCTGCCCTTCCAGGTCAGAGAGCGTCTGGTTGATCTTGAGCGACTCTTCGACGGTTGTGGCATCGTCGAGGAAGGCGCGCACACGGTCGCGGGTGGCTTCCAGGTTGGTCAGGCGTGACTGCAGGTCGGCGTATTCAGCGCTGACATCCTGCCCGGAGGCGTTTTCGCTGTTCACTTTAATGGCAAAGCCACGCAGCAGGTTCAGGGTGGCTTCAAAGTTCGCAGAAGGCACCGCCATGCGCAGGTTGGCATAAGGGAAATTATCTTTGTACCAGATGTTGGAGCTGAGGATGTACCCGCCCTGAGAAGCTGCCAGGCTGGTGACCTGGTCGGTAGCGATGCGCGTATCCTGGACGAGCAGGTCCATCACGGCGTCCTTGATGACCATGCGTCCGGATTGCCCGGGCGGCACCAGAGCTAGCTGGTTGATGCCTTCGTCGGCGCGCCCGCCCGCCGCGGCAGAGTCGGCTGGCGCCGGGGCTTCGGCTGCAGGCGCTACTGCAGCTTCCTCGACCGCTTTCTCGACATCCACCGGCTGTTCGACCATGCCTGCTGGGCCGATTTCTTCAGGCTGTTCTGTTGCGGCGGACCGCAAGCTGCCAGCAACAGCAGGCTGAGGATGATCAATAGCGGAATGATCTTTGTTTTCATTTTCTCCTCCTATGCACAATTTACTGTACCGATACCCCGTAGACGTGTACAGAGGGTGGCGGGTTCCGGTTTTGCATGCCGTTCCACCAATTAATACAATAGCAGAATTATCAGTACATGTCTACTGCCATTTCGGATTTCGTAAAATTCGCACCATTTTTGCCCGAATTAGCATTAAAATAGAGATCATGTCATCGCAAGATGACTCCGGGCAAACAGTGTGCTTAAAGGAGATCAACATGTCTGAAGAAAAGCGCCGCAGCTACATCCGAGTCGACTCCGGGACAGGAGGAATCATCTGGTTTGCTGGCTGGTTGTTCACCATCGCCTTTGCCAAGCTGATCTGGTGGCAGGCACTGGTTGGCCTGATCGTCTGGCCATATTACCTGGGACTGGCGCTCAGGTAGCCGTCTCCAGTATCCATAGCTTAATAAGAACCTATCCCCCGGCTATCTTCAAGTAGCCGAGTTACATTTATATATCTGCCAAAGGAGAGTGTAATGAGTCCAGCAACCCCACCCAAGGCCATCATCGGCCTGGTACTATCCGCAGCGCAGGGCACACCTGATTGGGCATTGCTGCGCCAGAAGGTTTCTTTTGTCTACCTTGCCTCCGCCCAGGCGGGGCAGGTCGATCCCAGTCTGGAAGCCAACATCCAGGGCGCCAGCCAGGTTGGCTTGCCATTTGGACTGCTGTGCCTGCTGCAAGCCACCAGCCTGGAGGATTGGAAGCCGCAAAACCAGCAGTTCATCGAGCAGGTCAAGCTGTATAAAGACCAGCTTCCACCAGCGCTCGATCTGCAGTTCGATGGCGGCTTGACCAAAAACGACATGAACACTGTTGGTGCAAAGTTTGTCAACCAGTTCGAGCAGGGCAGCGGGCAATCGCTCATCCTACGCACCAATGCCGCCTACTTCAATGGTCGCCTGCCGCTCACCGATTGGGCGCGCCACCGCATGTTATGGGTGTACGAGCCTGGCGCATCTGCGCCACAAGTGCCCAAGGAGTGGGCGAACCGCAAACCGCAGTGGGTGTTGTGGAGCTATTCTGCTGGAGAGAACAGCCTGGGAGCGTCGCTCGGGCTGGCTACACCAAATGCCGAGCTGGTGCGCTATTTCGGCGTCAAAGCGCGTTTTGCGCAGATGTTCAAAGCTCAGGTGAATGAGGTGGCTTTACCGGCATAATCGGCACTCACCACTCGATGCGATAGATATCGTACAGTTGCCCGCCCAGTCCCAGGTGATAGAACACCCAGCGCCCGTCGGGAGAAAAGCTGGGCATTTGTTCGTTCGCCGCGCTGCTGGTCACCTGGCGCACATCGCTGCCATCCGTGCGAATCGCCCAGATGTCATAACTGCCGCTGCGGTCAGCTTCGAACACAATCCACTGCCCATCAGGTGAGAAGAACGGCTCGGCTTCTCGCCCAGACCAGTCCGTCATCTGGCGAGCAACGCCGCTGTCGACATTGAGCAGGTAGATATCCGGGCTGCCGCTTAGATTGGAATAAAATGCCACAGATTTTCCGTCTGGCGAGACCACCGGGGTAAGGTCGGCTTTGGTGTTGTTGGTCAGCTGGATTGGATTCCTGCCGTCCGAATACCCGAGGTAGATTTCAGAATCCCCATCACGAGCAGAATAGAAAACAAAGCGTTCTTGGTCAGGAAACCAGAAAGGACCTGAGTCGGCTGCCGGGTGGTTGGTCAGCTGCGCCAGCCGCTCACCCCCTGGAAAGCTGGTATCGTAAATCTCCATATTCCCACTGATATCTGAGGCAAGAATCAGCCCATCTCCGTCGCTGGAAAAGGCGGGCAGATAGTGGTTGGCAGGCTCAGTGGTCACCAGACGCAGCATCCCGCCGCCATTCGGGTCGATCTCGACCACCTGCCAGTAACCGTTCACCTGCTTGAACGAGACCAGGTGGCGCTGGTCTGGAGAGAGCTGGGCGCGGTAGTAGGTGCCATCGCCAAAGGTCAGCCGCACGATGCCTTGACCGCCTAATTCAGCCATTGCTGGCGTGGCGGTGGCAGGAGTGGTGGGCGCCAGCATGGTCACAGTGGGAATGGTATCCGCTGGCTGAGTCACCATTTCTGCTGGATTGGTCGTGGGCGCCAGTGAGGCAGCGGGTGGACTGGTTTCTACTCCGGGGTTTGGTGCCGGTTTGGGCTTGAAGTACAGGATGACTGCTATGACCGATACCACCAGCAATCCCAGCGCTGCAGCCAGCGCCAGCCAGGCGCCTCTTTTCGGAAAACCGCTTGCACCTGAGGTCTGGGTGCCTGGCGGGGAGCTGCCCTTTGGTTGAACCACGGTTCTGGCTTGCGGGTCAAAAGGCAGCACAATGGGTACTCCCACCGGGGCAGCGCCACGCGCCTGGACGGCGTTGAGGGCGCTGACAAGCTGAGCGCGCAGCACCAGGGCACTGCTCTGGCGCATTGCCGGCTCCATCGCCATGGCTTGTGCCACCACTGCACTCACCTGCGGCGAGACGAGCGGATTGACCTGGTGTGCCAGAGCGGGTGGATTCGTGCGGTTGGTCAGCACCAGCACCGATTCGGGCGGCTTGACTCCAGTGAGCAGGTGGTAAGCGGTGGCGCCCAGCGCATACAGGTCGCTGCGCGGCTCGGTACCGCCCAGACCATACTGCTCGGGGGGCGAGTAGCCCATCGTAATTCCACGCGCTCCAGGCGAGGTGCGCAGCTGCGGATCGTAGAGCTTGGAGATGCCAAAATCGACCAGCACAGGTCGACCCAGCGGGGTGATGCGGATGTTGCCGGGTTTGATATCGCGGTGCACGACCGGCGGCGACTGGTTGTGCAGGTATTCCAGTGCGTCGCAAATCTCGATCAGCCAGCCAAGCACGCGCTCCTGGGGCAGCGCAGCTTGTGCGCCTGCTGCACCAGAAGAGACACTGGTCGGGTCCGTCCCCGCCGAGGCATTTTTCAGCATGTCGTCCAGGTCCTGCCCGTCGATGTAATCCATCACCAGGTATTGGCCCTGTCCGGGTAAGACGAAATAATCCGTTACGCGCGCCAGGTTGGGATGGCTCAGGTTCGCCAGCAGCCGCGCTTCTTGCTCGAACTGCGCCAGTGCATCGGCTGCAGCGGATGTGTTTTCCTTAATCGCGCACGGGCGGCCAAGGTTTTTGTCCCAGGCGCGATAAACCGCGCCAAATCCCCCCTGTCCTAACAGCCGGACGATGCGATATCGGTTTACCAGCTCCTGACCGGTATCGATTACTGGCATTTACTCAGTTTAATATACCATTGGCCGTTCAAAGCATGCTCAAAAGTGGTTGTTTTACCGCAGATCGTCCAGGTGATCTTATAGCGCCCTGGCCAGACATAAAAGTGATATTCGCCCTGACCAAAGGATTTGCTGTAAGTACTGGGATTCTTCCCCTGGCAGGGGCCGCCGGAGCAAGTCAGCACGATCTTGAAGGTTTTCCCCGAGTTGTTGATAACGCGGATGGCTTCCTCACCGCGCTGCGGAGTGGCAGCGGCGCTGCCCGAGCCGGACGAGGCCGAGCCGGTGGAGGCTGCTGTGGGTGCTTCTGTGGCAGTTAACGGGGTGGCAGTGACCACCATCACCATCGCGGTGGGTGTATCCAGTGGCGCGCTTGTGGCGGTAGGCGGCAACGTGGCTTCCATTTTGCTCACCGGCTCAGCGGTGGGCAGCACAGGCAGGGTGGGCTGGACCTGAGCAGGACCAGCCAGCGCGGTCTGGGTGAGCTTCAATGCCTCAGCGGTCGATTGCATGACCATGGCTGTCTGGGTGGCTTCCAGGGCTTCGCGGGTGCCCTGGATTTCAGCGCTGGAACTGTCGCTGCCTGCACAGGCTGAGAGCACGATGGATAGAATCACGATCGCCATCAAGATGGTTTTGCTGTGAATATTAACTTTCTTCATGATTTTTCCTCTCCTCCATCCGAAATAAACTTGAATAAATCCATATGCATCAGGTCGTGTGAATGCGCCGGTTGACCAGCGCAGTGAATCGATAAAGAGCGAAAGCCGCAATGAAAAGCAGAAGTTGAGCAACGGTAAGCCAGGCAGAGCCGTTTACATACTCGTAGAGGCGATCGGCGCTGGCTGAGATGAATGTCCCTGCCATAAAGACGGCGCCCCATGTCAGCCAACTCAGCCAGCACACGATGGACCAGGCGCCGCTCCCTCCCGATGCCGGATAAGCCGGGTTGAAGCTCGGGTCGCTGAGCCGCCAGAAGGCGCCCATCACCTGCAGGCTGTGCACCAGGTTCCACAGCGGCACCAGCATCCCGCCGGCAGCCCAGCCGGGCGAGAAGCGCAGTGGTCTTCCCATGGCGAGCAACGTGCGCGCTGTGCGCGAGACCCAGATCAGGAAACCCACGCCACAGGCTGCCAGCAGGATGTACTGAATGATAAATGCAATACTCATCAAGCCGCTGATCGCGGTCGCCAGCCCGCTGGGCAGCTCATTCCCCTGGCTGATCTGGGTTACCAGGTAAAAATCCAACCCCTTCACAATCAAGGTCATGCCGGTGACCACTACCAGCACCAGCAGCAGGATCTCGATCCAGCGCGGGGAGGCGGTGGGCACAGTGGTGGGCGCAGCGGTAGCTGAAGGCAGCACTGCTGCCGCTGGCAATGGTGACGCAACAGTCATGGCTGGCGGGGGTGGAGGCGGAGTGGTGATGGGTTTGGGGACGCTGATGGTTGGGGGCAGCGGGTGGGTGACGGCGTTGAGCAGGGCGGTTTTAAACTCCTGCGCGTTTTGATAGCGCTCGCCGGGATTTATTTGCATGCCCTGGATCACCACGTTGCTTAACGCCGGGCTGAGCTGGGGATTAATGCGCACAGGCGATACCAGATTCTCTGCGCTCAAACGCTGGGTGCTCTCCGGCGGGTGCTGGGCGGTAATCAGGTGGTAAAGCGTGGCGCTCAGAGCGTATATGTCGGTGCGGGCATCGGTACGACCTGAGCCATATTGTTCTACGGGAGAGTAGCCGGCAGTCACCGCCCGTGCGCCGAGCGTGGTTTTGCGCTGGGCATCGTACTCCTTGGCAATGCCAAAATCCACCAGCACCGCCCGCCCTTCTGGGGTGATGCGGATGTTGGCAGGTTTGATATCCCGGTGGATGATGGGCGGGCGCTGGTTATGGATGTAGCTCAGCGCATCGCATACCTGGCTGATCCAGCCCACCGCCTGGTCGGTTGTCGCGGGTCCGTTGTGCTGCACCCAGGTATCCAGGTCTTCGCCTTCAACGTAATCCATCACCAGGAACTGCCCCATATCTTGCTCTTCGAAGTAGTCGGTGACGCGTGCCAGGTTGGGGTGGGTGAGATGTGCCAGCAGCTCGGCTTCGCGCTGGAATTGTTCTGCGGCTATCTGGGTTGTCTCCAGGTTTTCCTTTAAGGCAACGCCTTTGCGCAGGTTGAGATCCCAGGCGCGGTATAACCTGCCGAAGCCGCCCTGTGACAATTGTTTGACGATGCGATAACGGCCATGGATGATCTGGCCTGTATTCAAGAGCATACTGCATCCTTTCCGTGGTCTCGCGCTGAAAAACTGCACCGATCCTCAGCCTGGAAAATTAATCCTATTTTAATTCCGGATTCATGAATTGGACAGAAAATTTAAGTAAAAAATTGCATCCGTTCCGGGATAATCGATTACAGGAAATCAAAACCCTGCCTTATCAGATTGTTCCTTAATGAAGTTTCAGGTAAAGAGTTTTTGCAGATTGCGTTCCTCCGTTTGCGGAACATGGCTGCTCCAGCCTGCCAGAAGCTGCTGTGCGATCGGGTGGGGCTGCGCTGCGGGTTGCCGGGCTGCCAAGCACCCGCAGCAGCGGCTGCAGGTACGCTTGCGTTGCCTGATTGGTCATGGAATGTAAGGCATGGAAAGCCGCCTGGCGGAACTCCTCGGTCAGCGGCTGGTGGCTGAGTGCTTCCAAAATTGCCGGAACTGCCGGCATATCCAGGTTGGCGAGCACCCTGGCGGTCGCCCAGCGCACCTGCTGGTCCTCGTCCCACAGCCCGGTGACCAGCACATCCACCGCGCGCGGGTCTCCAATCTGGCCGAGCAGGCGAGCTGCGTGCCAGCGCACATGATTATCCGGATGGTGCAGGGCTTGAAGCAGGGCGGGCTCGGCGCATATGCCCAGCTCGCTCAGCGCCTTGCCGGCTGCATGGTGGAGCGGCGTGCCTCGCCCGGCAGCCAGGGCAGCCACTAAAGGAGCACCGCAGCACTCATCGTTCAGGGCTGCCAGGGCTTGCGCGGCGCGCAGCTGCCATTCTAACCCTGGGCTTTGAAGCATGGCTTCAAGCAAGGGCAGCGCATCGATTTCGCCGCGCAGCCCCAGCAGGTATGCCGCCGCAATGCGCAAGTCAGCATCCGGATCAGATAAAGCAGATCGAAGAACCTGCATCTTGTCTGCAGCTTCTTGCTCATTTTCGTCGATCACGAAAACCTCAACAATGGTTTGAAAGCCGCGCTGCGAGGTCTCTGAGTGAGGCAAATTCGGCGAGGGTGTCTCATCTATCTGCCAGCAGCCATGCCCCAGGCAATATAACAGGTGCTGCCAGATGCGTGTATCACCGGATTGGTGAAGCTGTGCCTGGATGATGTGGCGCAGATCGGGGCTGGCTGCATTCAAATATTGCAGGACATTCTGCACTGCCTGCGCATCCCCCTGGATGGCACGCTGAATCAAGCTCGATTGAGTTGGGTCAGGTGTAGGATTCTCTGGCATAGCGACCTCCTATGATCCTTACGGCTCAGGAAAAGATCGCCAGATAATTCGCGGTCTTTCTACTTATAAGATAGCAAGGAATAGGGGGTACGTCAATAGGATTTAATCAGCTGCTCGACCAGGTCGATTTCTTGCTCAGCTTCTTTCCGATTGAGCAATCCCACCTGCAGGTCGCACTGGAAGGTTTCTCCGTCTTCCAGGCTGTAAGTCCGGGATTTTCCGGGAGTGGAAGCATAGCCAGGATGCTCGGCGGTGGCAGGTTCGAAGCCCAGCGCTTGCAGCTCGTTGGTGCGGCAGAGCCAGCGCAAACTGTAAGGGAGCTGGTCAGGACGGTGGCGCAGCAGGTCGGCGGTGCCGTCCGGATGCACCTGCAGCGAGCGCGCCCAGCCATCCGTAGAAGGCAGGTAGTCGATTGATAATAACTGTTCAGTATTTTCAGTGAAAGTTTGTGCGTTTGCAGGTTGGTTTATCGCTGGCAGGCTGGTGTCGACGATGCGGCTGCTGGCAACCGGGCGGAAGTTAACACATGCCTGGTACATCAGCTCCATAGGAGATTTTTTCAAATTGGTAATCCTCAGCGAGATTTCCAGCAATGCAGCCTTGGCATACAGGCGCACCTGCGGGATCGCCAGGTAGTTATGACCGTATGCCACAGTGTGGTGGTAGCGACCGGTGATCGCCATGTAGCGACCGCGCTCGTCCAGACCGACCATCAGCTCAGCACGTTGATAAGGCGCATTCGAAAGCTCACCGGGCGTCGTGTCGGTTGTCATCACTTCTGGGCAGTATCATGGAGGATAAGCCGCAATGCGCCAGGAAGGCGCTGCGTGCAGGGCAGGTGCTTTCGCTTGGCTCGGCATCGGGAGAAACCAAGTTCAGCTCCCGGCCGTCAAACTGGGCGGACCAGATTTGCTGTCCCTGGTAAGGCAGCAGGACGATCTCGCCGCGGCTGTTGCGCAATCGCAAAGCGCACACCCCGCTCTCGTAGCGCAGCGTGCTGAGGGTGAACTCTCGATCTGCCAGCAGCGGGGTCTCTCGCTCACGGAATTGTTTTGGCTGCAGAAAAATCGTCGTTGCTGTGTCAGTCATCGGCTTTCCTTAAGGGTGGAAATTTCTCCCGCTTGTCTCGGCGAGTGATCGTCCCGTAAAAATTGCGTAAAAATCAAGCCAATTATACATTTGAAAACCACACGGGAGAAGCCAATTTTCATTTACATTTTCCGCCAGATCGGACCAACTATGGCACTGGCTGGAATACCGCCCAACTGCTGCCACCGAAGGCATTGGCTGCCCTGCCGGTCATGAGCTGCTGCCCAGGTGTCGCTGAGTGAGGATTTCCGAAGTCGACTGTCCAGTAGTAGCCCCAATCGCTGTCAGGCTGCGAGACAAAGCCGACACCGAAGTGTTTGTACTTGGGATCCAGGATGATAGACCGATGGGGAGGGCTGTTCATCCACCATTCGACCACGCTCGCCGCGTCACCGCCAAAGCCCCAGGCGATGATCTCGCCCCAGGAAGACCAGTCATAGCCCGCCTCGCTCATGCGCTGCCCCGGTGTGGAGCCGTCCGATCCGGTGTGACTGGTGAAATGGTTGTCTGCCATGTCATGGCTGTGCAGGCGGGATGCCTGGGTGAGTGCCGGATCGATCTGCACTGGGGCGATGCCCTGGGCGAGACGTTCCTGGTTGATCAGCTCGGCGATGTGCTGTTCGTTGGCTTCATCCGAAGATGGGATCGGCGTGCTGGTGGGAGTGGGCGTCGGGGTGGGCGGTGGCTGGTGGAAAACAAGCGGCAGGAACAGCGAATACGGCGGGGTCTCCTGTGGAGACAGGACTGGCAAGCGCGGCACACCTGCCGCCAGCGCGCCGGTGGTGAAGATTGTGAATGTTATAAATATGAACCCTGGCAGCATGGATTGCCGTTTCATGGCTGAATTGTAACCTGTAAACTGGTGACGAAATCAGTTTTTGCCTCGGTATAGGCGTCGCGGTCGTTGTGGTAACGCGCTGCCAATGTCCGTTTGAGGTCAGCATAGCGTTCCACTAGCTGCGGGTCACTGCGCAGGCGGTCACGGAAGGCGATATGCCGGGCGAGCTCTGCACTGTTCTGCGCGCAGACGTAAAGATGATGGTCTATCCAGGGATGAAGAGCCCCCGGGACAAACGGCACATGTTCGCCCTGGCGTTTGAAAACCTGGCGACCAGGGATTCCCTGATCTCCGGCGTGCGTATAGCCGAGTTCTGCCAGGGAGGTGATGACGGCTGGCAGGAGTGCATCATTCTCAATGACCACGTCGATGTCGATAATCGGTTTGGCAGCCAGCCCGGGCACAGCGGTGCTGCCGATATGCTCTATGTGCTGTGCCAGAGAGCCAAGCTGAGCCAGCGAGCACCCGGGCGAGGGCAGCAAATTCACCCGGCCAGTCCGGGTTATAGGGGACAATAATCACTGGTGCATCCGGCTCGAGCGGCATCTGGAGAGGGCTAGCTCGCGTTGAGTTCGATCAAATGCCCGTCCGGGTCTCGCAGATAAGCAGAGCGACCCCAGTAATAATCCTGCGCAGCGATTTCCAGCACCAATCCCTGCGCCTGCAGCTCCAGGCAGGCTGCGTCCACATCGGCAACTGCCAGGGCGATGTGGTTTTCAGGGGGCAGCTCGCCATCCGCAGGCAGGTAGGTGTGATGCAAGAAAATGCGCGTCTCACCCACCAGGAAGATCGACATGCCATCGGATTGCGCGACGGGTTCTGCTCCAAGCAACGAGCGATAAAAAGCAGTCATCTCGCTGAGCTGGCTGGTAAAGTAAGCAATTTCCGATAGTTTCATCATCATAATCAATAGTAATTATTGGATTGATAACATTGCCTGGCTTGAATCAGCGATTAAGGGTGAGGATAAAGCGCACTGTGATCCGGCGCATCGGGCAGGTACAGCACCGTCACCGGGCTGCCCGGCAGCATTGCGGCGGAGGGTTGACTGAGTGAGCTGGTCTTACCGGTGAACTGCTGACCCATAACCTGGTACTGGTAATCGATCCGCCAGGGATGCCTGCCGTTGACGCGCACATTGTAAATTTCTTCGATGCTGCTCACCATGCCGCGCGTCGACTGCCCATCGCGCAGCACCTGCACCACACCCATCGCCCGGCGATAACGCCGGCTGAACAGCAGCGCACCAATAATCAAAAATCCCATGCCGAGCACGCCAAAGATGATGCCCACCAGCTGTGTCTCTGCTGAGATAGCCAGTAAAAGGATGGAAAGTGGGGTGAAAATGAAACCGATAAGCAAGAAAACCAGACCGGTGATGCCAATGGCATCCGTAACCAGCAGCTTCCAGGCATAGGTGCTTGATATGGGGCGCGGCGGGGGCGGTGGCTCTGGCAGCGGCAGCGGTTCGCCCTGCGGTGGGAGCTCCCAGCGCGCGGGCGGCAACGGCAGCGGTCCGCCGCAGTTGCTGCAGTTGGATTGAAAGATGGCGTAATGGGTGCCGCACCAGGGGCAGGTGACCATCTCAGGCAATGTTCCGCAAATAGAAGGAGAAGTCCAGGTCACCTGGCGAGCGATCCAGGGCGGTCAGGATGGCGGCAATCTCGAGCGCGGTGCTGGGTGGCATGGTTGATGACCTGGGAGAGCGCCTGCCATGGGGCAGTGGTGAAGCTTTTGCCTTTTGTTGTCTGATAGGTGACTTGCAGCTCCAGCCCGCCTTCGCCCAGCCCGGCAAGGAATGCCAGCGTGTGCAGGTTTAGGGCTTCCCAATCGTGCGCCAATTTCTGCAGGTCAGGAAAATCAGCCGGGGTGGGCATGGCAGCCGGCGAGATGCCGTTCAAGCGGTTGAGCCAGAGCTCCTGCGCGCCGAAGATATGCACCAGAATATTGAAGACAGGTGGCAATCCTGCCAGCACCGGGGTGTGCTGCTGCTCAACGGGAAGTGCGCTGCACGAGTTCCAGCAGCAGTTTATTTGCCCAAAAGGTATACCCGAACAGTTGGCGGTAATGATCCAGGTTCATGCTGGCTCCTGTTGTTCAAAGCTGAAAGGCTGATAACAAACATTCTCGGAGAGAATTATTTTTTATCCTTGTACTGGTCCACTGGAATGGGTTCCAACCGCTGCAGCACAGTGGGAATGACACCTGCCCACGCCGGCAGCTCCAGGTCAGCCGGATCGTCGATGGGTGGACCGCTGCGTGCTTTCGCCGAGGCAGATTCGATCCTGACAGCCACGACGGCAGTTCGATCCAGGTCTGCCTGGTTGGGCTGGCGCACCTGCTCCCAGCGCCCCGGCAAGAGGCGCTGGGTCAGTGCTTCCAGTGCAGCCATCTTTTCCTCTTCGGTATCGACCAGTCTGCCGTGCCCGAACACCACCGCCGAGCGGTAGTTGATCGAGCTGTGGCAGGCTGAGCGCGCCAGCACCAGCCCGTCCAGCAGCGTGGCGGAGAGGCAGATCGAGGCGCCAGAGGCGATGTGCTGGATCAGGCGGCTGGTGTGCGCGCCGTGCAGGTAGAGCTCATCGCCAATGCGGGCGTGCAGCATCGGGATGCCCACCGGCTGATCGTCCTGTACGATGCTGATGTGGCAAACCAGGGCTTCGTCTAATATTGCATGGATGGCTGCGCGCTCATAGGATGCACGCTGCGGGTAGCGCTGCACCTGGTTGAGGGACGCATTTTTCACTGTGGTCCTGCCTGCGGGGGCTGCTGGTAGTAGTTCTGGTTCTGCTGCTCAGGACTGACGGCAGGTTTACGTCCAGCGAAGATCGCTGCAATTAGCAACCCATAGGCGCCAGTAGTCAGCAGGGTAAATAATATGTTTGCCACACCAACGATGATACTGTACTGGTTGTAATCGATATTACTGCTCTGCATCATAAGCAATGGCATCAAAGTATTCAAAAGAACGCCCACCAGTCTTTCTAATATGAATAGACTGAAGGCAATGATGGCATACGTGCATGCTTTTGGGTAATACTTGCGATTAATGATCGACAGAACCAGACCGGTGACAAGCACCGCCAGCACAGGAAGGTTGATGGCTACCTGGCTGAGAATGAACGTAATATTTCCGCTTGACATGGTTTTTCTCCTTTTGATTAATAGGTTTTAATATTTTACCTTTTTTTGCGATTTACGCAATCGCAGCCCCCAGCGGTGATTGTCACAAAATTGGTGGGGGAATTACCGGAAGTGCGACGGAGCAAGGCTGGCCAATCTGGTCAGAGATGGCTTAGGCAGTGCGGCATGCGGCGACCAACAATCCAGCCAGCATGCCATTGGGGGATTTATAACCGCGAACTGTCCTGCTGCGGACTTTCATCCGGCCGATGACTTGCTCAGTGCCATTATTGGTCCAGGGCACCTCATTCTGCCAGGTAAACACGCGATAGTAAGTCCAGTGCTCACTCAGGCGAATGAGCAGATTGCGCAGTTGTTCCAGGGGAGAGCGAGGGCCGTCCTGCCCAATCCGGCGTTCGGGGATTTGTTTCCAGAGTTCGAACAGGCGTTTGCTGCCTTCCGGGGGTAACTCAGAAATGATTTGTTTGACTTCATCGACCACCATACGCCACTCTTTCGGCACAGTTTCTCGCAGTTCCTTCAAAGTGCGTCCCACCCAGCGCCGGACATGAAATTGGCAGATTTGATGCTCTACATCCAATTTATCCAAGACCGTCTTATATGCCGCCAGATCGTCTGTCACGATCACACTGATCCCCAACTGCTTCACCAAAGGTTCTAACCAGCGTCGCACTGCCTGAGGTTTATTTTCATCCACATAGCCAATCGCTACCGGCTCGCCATTCCCCAGATCGACCGCCACCAGCACCGGCTGTGTCTCTCCCATACCGCGCACATAGGCGCCATCCAGCCCCAACACTCGCACGGGCTGTTGCTTTCGCTGCTGGCGCAAGGACTCGGCTTGTGCTTGCACATCCCGCCAGGCGGTCATATGGTCAATCCCAAAACCAATCGCAGTAAAGATCACTTCTATCCCCCGATAACTCAATCCCAATGCCCAACACACTGCTGCCAGCTTGCGCAGTCGCTGACTCTGTTGCGCTTGATCGACCCCTGCTGGATAGTGCCGAAAGGTATGTCGACAGCGACAACAATAATAGCGATACACCACTACTTCATGGACGTGCGGATCGCGTACCTGCTTCGTTTGACCTCCCCAGCGCTGCAGAATGTCATATCCACATGCTGGACACTTTTCTGGTCGACTTTCGGGTTCAGCCTTGACATCTGGAAGTTTCAGGACAATAATCGCCATGACCGGCTCCTGTTTGATTGCGGTTTTGTCACCTACAATCTTACTCAGGTCCGGTCACTTTTTCATTAAACCTACCAGTTTTGAGACAGTCTCCCCCAGCGCGGGGTGATCTCGCAGTAGCGCAGGTAGGCAGCGCCATTACGGCGCTGCAGCTCGCGCTCCTCGAAGGTCACCACGAAGTGGAAGAAAATCACCAGGATGAGCAAATACAGCCACTGCAGCCAGCTTTGAAACCACAGCGCATATCCGAGCAGGATCAGCAGCCCAGCCTGGTACATCGGGTTGCGCGTGTAGCGGTAAGGTCCACCGGCAACCAGCTCCGTCGGCGGTTCGTTTGGCGCCGGGGTGCCATTACCAAGCTGCAGGAATGCCCAGATGCACCACCCTGTGCTGCCGAGTCCCAGCAGCCAGACAGGCAGAGCCAGGATGCGCAAGAGCGGCAGTGGGTTTGGGTTGGCAAAGCCCAGGCAGCCCAATGCCAGCGGCAGATAGACAAAAATCGTCCCTGGAACGAGCAGGAAGAAAAGCAGCGCTTTCAGTCTGGCCATGCACTGGGAGAGAGGGTGGGTAAACCGTGCCGGTGCAGCCATTCCCCCAGGCCAGACCAGAGCTGCTCGATGCTGCTCGCCAGTGCAGCAGGGTCATCCAGCTCGCCAGTCAGTACGCGGTTGCACAGTGCCGCGTAGCCATCCGGCAAATCTGGATGGTTCAGGGATTCGGGCAGCATGCGCATGCCGGTGCTGTAGGGCTGCCGGTATGCCAATCCGAGCATCAGCGCGGTCATCTCGACGAAGCGGCAGGCGAGCAGCGGGATGCCTGCCTGCTCTCCGGATGCCTGGCTGTTGCGCAGCTTGCCCATCCACTCGTAGAGCTCCTCCACCAGGATGGCATGGATTGTCTCGTGCACTTGCTCTATCGGGGGGTGCAGCGCCAGGCTGCGCAGCTCTTCGAGCAGCGCCGCGTCGCCTTGCAGCAGGCGAGCCGCTCCGAATTGCCCGGCGCTGAGCGCCCAGTATTCATCCACCTCACCAGCCGCGCGGCGGGCAACGTCGAGACCCATCAGGTTGATCTCGGCTTTGCCGCCGCCGTACACCCACTCCAGGTCTTCGTCCAGACCGGGCTGGTCAATCACGCAGAACAGCTCAATATCCGAGTAGGGTCCATCCTCGCTGCGCGCCAGAGAGCCGTACAGCGCGGCGAGCAGCACCTTACCAGGATAGCGGGCGTTAATTTGCTCGAGGAACTGCCTCAACCAATGCAGGCGGGCAGTGTGGTCCTGAGGCTCAGGTCCTGACAGGCTCAATGAGGGACACCTTCTACCACCACCATTTTCGAGCTGGCATACTGGTGGCGCAGCGCCCGCGCCGGTCGGTATTCATCCGATTCCAACCAGCTCTTGGCGCGCTCGAACTGAATCGAACTCCAGGATCACCAGGCGGCTGGTCTGCCAGTCGCCTTCGAGTGTCTCGACCGCCCCGCCGCGCGCCAGGTACCTGCCGCCGTAGGCAGCCACGCCTGCCGGCGCCAGATGCTTATAATCTTCGTAACCCACCGGGTCGTGCACATCGATATCGACGATAACATACGCGCTCATGATCCCTCCACATACTAGATGATTAGTTTTTCAGTGCTCTCGTATATAAAATCAAAATCCGGGCATCGAATACGAATTCACGATCGCTCATGGTGCACCGTGATCTCATGTGTGAGCTCACGCACCGCCCGTGCAAATTCGTGCGGGTCGTCGGGTGAGATCACCACCACCTGACCGTCGAAATCCAGCACCACGGCGCGCTGGGCATCGGTCAGGTAGGCACGGTAGCGACCGAGCAGAGAATTGTTGAAGTAGCCCACAGATGAGAACATTCCCCCAATGCCGAGGACCCGGATTGAACCCTGAGTGGCGTCGGGACGGATCTCCAGGCTGGTCAGCTTCGCAAGTTCCAGGGAATTGCGCCAGACCAGGCGGTGAATGTACAGCCTGCCATTTTTAAGGCTGTAACCGGTGACGGAGAGCAGCAGCCCGCCAAGCAGGATTGCAGCAATCAGCACAGATGGCCAGCCATCAGTGAAAAGAACCCCCAGGATGAGCACGCACACAAAAATGACCGTGGTCAGGGTGAGCGTGGTGCTCCAGGGAGCACGGAAGGATGTTCTTGTATTCGTGGGAGGGGTCATTTTGCTCCTATGAGAATATCTTCTCCACCATTCCTTCTTGCGGAATTTCCCCGGCTTCAACCAGCTTTGCGCCTTCCTGGCTCAGCCGCTCGTTCCACTGCTGGATCAGGTGCGGGGCATCCTTAGAAAAGCTGCTGTGCCCATCCGCAACCAGGGTGACGGTATAACCGCGCCTCAGGGCATCCTGGCAGGTGGCTTTCACGCAGCCGTGGGTGACCAGCCCGGCGATGACCAGCCGGCTGGCGGAATGCGCAGCTAGCAGCTCTGCCAGGTTTGTCTGTTCGAAGGCGCTGGGATGGTGCTTCTCCAGGTACTGATCCTGCGGGGCATGTTTCAGCTCGGGGTGGAGCTGCCAGCCGGGGGAGTCGTACGCCAACCAGCTATCATTGCAGTGTTGGATGAAGATGACTGGCGTGCCGGTCTGGCGCGCGGAATCAATCAGGCGGTTCAGGTTTGCCAGCAGTTTCTCAGCCTGGTAGATCGGAATGGGTTTCTCAAATAATCCCTGCTGCACGTCGATCACCAGCAGGGCAGCAGCATCGCCAGTGGGTTGTGGTTTTGGGGCAGATTTTGTGTTCATAGCTCCATCTCCAGCTCCAGCTCGTCGCGGATCGGGATACCTGATTCGCCGAGCAGCGGGATATTTTTCAACGCTCGGTATCGCTCGATCGCACCAGGACGCATCCGAACCAGGCGCAAACCGCGTTTCTGGTAGAAACGCAAGGCGTTAAGATTATCGTTGCTGGTCACCAGCCACAGGCGCTTGCAGCCGGCAGTGCGGGCAGCCTCTATGACGGCGTCCAGCAGCCTCCCACCGATGCCCTGGTTGGGCTGCAGGCTGTCGATGGTGACCACCTCACAGGCAGAATATTGTATCCGGTAGGTGACCAGGCCGGCGATATCGCCGTTCTGGTCGACGACGAAGCCCGGCAGCCCGGTTGGATCGATGCGCTCGTCATGGGCGAGGACATAGGATGCGCCCCAGTGCTGAGCGATGAATCCCGGCAGCCATACCCGGTCGCTGTCATCCAGCGGGCGCATGCTGATGTCATTCCTCATGCTCACCATACAGGTCGAATCCGCAAGCCGCCAGGGGTCTGAGCAGGTCTTCCGGCTTGCGCAGCCACTGCCCGGTTTTGCGCGAGATATGCTCTGTCCAGCTATAGGTCTTCAGCGTGTAAGTCTCCTGGCGCCCGTTCTCCAGGTCGATCAGCCCAGCATTGTGGTAATAACGCTGTGCCTGGTAGCCTTCATCCATCGCGCGCATCGCATTCTCGATCACAGCTTCATCATCCGGGGCGTAGCTGCCCTCGTGCAGGTGAAATTCCAGCGGGTAGCGCGGGCGGGGCGGCTTGTCCTCCGCCGGGTAGCCCATCACCAGCCACACCAGCGGGAAAACTCGCTCGGGGAGCTGGAATTGGGCGATGATTTCTTCGGCTTCGAAGGGGCACGAGCCGATGAAGCAGCTCCCCAACCCCAGGCTCTCAGCGGCGATGACCATGTTTTCAGCCATGTAAGCAGCATCCTGGATGCCGAACATCAGCAGCGAGAAGTCGTTCATCGCCATCTTCCAGCCGCGGTGAGCCATCACCAGCTCGTGACGGTGGCTGTCGACGCAGATGGTGAACATCAGCGGGGCATGGAAGGGGTGCTGTTTGGCGTCGCGCGAGAGCAGCAGGCTGCCCATCTGGTAGGCGAAGGGTGCTTGCTGACCGGCGAGCACAATCGTCTCGATCACTTCGTCTGAAGGCATTTGCGAGGTATATTTGCGCACAGATTTTCGCTGGAGCATGGTATCGATCACGGCATTATGAATCATATATTATCTCCATTTTTTGTTTTGAGTTTGATTACCTTCGAGCATAACACATTATGGCCACCAGGCAAATAGATCGAAGACCGGTATACCGGCTGCCAGGCCGCGAAAGGGGAACAGGATTTCCATGGGGATGTCATATAGCCGGCTGCGGTAATCCGCCGGCAGGCTGGGGGTCTGGTCTGCCAGCCAGGCAACTTCATCCCTCACGAAAAGATGGAGTTCCTGGTATTCTCCCACTTGCGCTGCGCCGACAGGTGCGGGTGAGCCGGCCGGCAGGGCGAGGTAGTTTGGGGATAAATGATCTGGCTGACTTTGATCTCCGGTAATTACATTTTCCGCCGGGCGGTCAGGCTCGGAGTAGTACAGCACGTTGGTGAACTCGATCCCCCAGCGGGTGTGCGGATCGGGGACGTCAAAAACCGCCGGGTGGAAGGGCTCCAGCAGGCGGTGATCCACTCCTTCGGGCAGCTGCTGAGCAGTGTAATCGCATACCGCGCAATCGAGCGAGAGTCCCATCTGGCGCTCGGCGTTCGAAAGTTGGAAGCTGCGCGGCAGGCAGAGCAGCAGCGCCAGCAGGGCAAGCAGGGCTGACCCACCAAGGATGTACCGCATTCTTCGGTGGTGTGTCTGAGTATCTGGCAATTTGTGCTGCACCACAATGCGCCAGAACACCACCAGCGGAAGCAGCATCACCGGGGCGTAGTAGTGCAGCGCCTGGAAGGCAATGACGTAAAATGCCAGGAAGTAAAATGCGGTGGTGAGCGTCAGCGCTCGTGAGAGTTGATCCTGCCAGCGCCATGCCAGCATAGACAGAGCGGGTAAAATCCCGCCAGGAACGATCAGGTATGCCAGGCGCTGAAACTCATCGAATTTCAGGTAGCGGTATTTGTCCAGCAGCTCGCTCAGCGCGTACATCCCCGAAGACGGTGAGCTGCTCAGCCAGGTTGTGATGACCAGCGAGACGACTCGACCGAGCAGCAGCACACCCACTGCTGCCGCCAGCAGCTTCCAGCGTCCAGGCTGGCGCAGCAGCACCAGCGCCAGGGCGAAGGGCAGCAGCAGGTATGCCAGGCTGGGGCGGGTGAAACCCGCCAGCAGCCCAAAAAGCACCAGCCAGGCGATCTCGCCGCGCCACAGGGCGGTCAGACAGGCGATCGCCAGCAGCACGAACAGCGTATCCAGGCCAGCCGGGGAGGCAAAGTCGGCAAACCAGGGGTTGTAGGAGGCGTTGAAGCCCAGCGTGACAGCGACGGCTGCCACCTGCAGCGCCAGGATCAGCTCGGCTGCCAGGCCCAGCCGCGGCGGTCTCTGCGAAGCTCCGTCGGCGTCAGGAGGCTGATTGGGTTCGATGCGAGCTCCTGCCTCGCTGAAGCTCAGCACCAGCAGGTAGATCAGCGCTAGGTAGTACAGGAATGGCAGACGGGCGGCAGCCTCTACTGGACCGATAACGCTCATCGTCCAGAAGACCGGGTAGGCGGGCAGCAGCATGCGCAAGTCGACGCGGTAAGGCTCGACCCACCAGGTGTGGTAGGTGGGCAGCGCTTCCTGGTGCAGCGAGCGCGCCAGGTCGAAGATCTCGAACCCGTCGCCGTTGAAGTTTTCCCAGAACAGCTTGGGCAGCAGCAAGATCACCCCGAGCAGGATGATACCGGAAGCGATCGCCAGGCGCCTGCGGGAGGCGGCATCGACCTGCGGCCAGTTCAGCGCGCCGCTGCGGGAGCGCAGCCACAGCCCCAGCCACAACAGCCCATCCAGCAGCGTGATCATCCAGGCAGCCTGGGCGGGCTGAGAGAACTGCAGCAATCCCGGTCGCACCAGCAGCAGGTGCAGGCTCGCCAGCAGCGCCAGGCTGAGCCCGAAGGCTTTCACCAGAAATTCTTCCAGGCGCAGACCGTGTGGCTGGCGAGGCTGGAAGTAAAGCAGCAGCAGGGCGCCTGGTGAGAGCAAAAAAGCAAAGCTGCCCAGCGCCAGAAGCGGCATCGCCAGGTAGAGCAGCAGGGCATGTGCGGGCTGGAAATAGGGCTGCGCCGCCTGGCTGAGCGGGTAGAGCGCCGAGGCGCGTGCCGCCAGGCTGGCAGCTGGCAGCAGCGCCAGACGCAGCGCCAGCAGACCTCCGCCTAGGAGCCACAGGGGGTG
The DNA here is from genome assembly GCA_963774935.1 of uncultured Chloroflexia bacterium. Lineage (GTDB taxonomy): Bacteria > Chloroflexota > Anaerolineae > Anaerolineales > UBA4823 > CAVZGO01. Next base: position 41,436 of record CAVZGO010000002.1, on the reverse strand, counting down.
GGTTCCCATCAGGCGGGAGCGCCAGCCTGGCACATCAGGCTGCTGGAGGCTCATTCCCCTGTGCTGGCCTGGCTGGCACCACCGGCAGCTCCAGGAAGCTGGGGTGGGCAGCATCATGGTGTAGCTGCACGTGGCAGGTGCGGGCGTCCTTTCCCGACTCGCCCGGCAGCGGCTGACCGCTGTTGTAATTCTTCTGCACGTAGATCGAGTTGGGAGCGCGCAGCACCAGGCGCAGGCGGCTGCCTTTGGCGACCAGTCGGGAGAAGAAGGTGAAGCCATCAAATGTGTATTCCAGCACCTCGCCCGCGGGGACGGGTGTTTCGTGTTCGATCCCCAGACGGTAGCGGGCGCGCTGCAGGTCCTGCGTGAGCAGGATCGAGGAGCCGTCCAGCAGGACTTCATACAGCAGGGCTTCGAAATCCGTGTCTGGCGTGTCGATAGCGATCCAGGCGCTCAGCCGCACCCAGCCGGTGATCTCGGTGGCAGCCTCGAACGGGGCGCTGTGATACACCAGTCCGGCGCCGAATAAATTCAGAGCGCGGCGCTGGTCGGTCAGGTAATCCTTAATCTCAGTCGCTTCCAGCTCGGCAGGGCGCAGGTCCAGGGGATCGTAGGTGTAGCTGTCCGCTGCCGATTGTGCGGGCGGTTGGTCGAGCAGGTCGCCGGAGTGGAATGCATCGCTGGCGCTTCCAACGCCTGAGCTCAGGTACAGGCGCTGCGGCTGGGCGCCGATGGCTTCCAGGCTGGCGGCATATTTCCACTCGTCCGCACCCATCAGGTAGTACTCTACACGCTGCTTGAGGAACTCGGGCTGGGCGCCGTCCTTCATCGTCCAATCGTACCAGTCCAGATGCAGCTTGTTGAGATCAACCAGGCTGGCGGCGCCAAACTTGAGTCCACCGACCTCGGCGTCGGGCGTGCGCGTACCGGCGTGGTCCCAGGGACCCATCACCAGGTAGTGGTGCTCTCTGGCGGCGGCGCTGCCGTGCAGCATGTGCTGCTTATAGTAATGAAGCGCCCCGGGCTGGTCGCCATCATAATGCCCGCTGATGGTCAGGATGGGCACATCGATACGCTGGTACTCCTCTGGGCTGAGCGCCATTTGAGTCCAATAAGAATTGTCCAGCAGGCGCTGCAGCCAATCCTGATAGTGCGGGTTGGGGTTGCCGGTGAGCTGGTCAAGCTCCAGCAGTGGGCGCTGCTCCTTGAACAGGCGGCTGAACTTTTCGATCCAGAACTGCTGGTCGCCGAACAGGGCAGCGTTTCCGGTAACGCCGCTCACCAGGGTCTGCCACTGGATTTCGTAGGGAAAGTAAAAGCCGCGGAAATGCGGGAAGTCCACTCCAGCATGTGCCGCCGCGGCAGGGACGATGGTCTTGAGCGCTGCAGGAGCGGCTTTCAACGCCATCCACTGGTCGAAGCCGCCGTAAGAGCCACCCCACATCGACACCTGCCCGTCGCACCAGGGCTGCTCAGCCAGCCAGGAGACCACGTCGGCGGCGTCGTTCACCTCCTGGATCATCGGGGAGAAGCTGCCCTGCGAGTTGCCGCGCCCGTGGCAGTCGACCAGGGCAAAGGCATAGCCGCACCGTGAGAAATAGGCTGCGCGGGCGTGATAGCTGTCAGAGATGTACGGGGTGAGGGTGAAAACTGCCGGCAAGCGCGTGTTCACCGGGTGGGCGATACAGCGTGGCGTTGAGCTGCACGCCGTCTCGCAGTGGAATCTTCACCCCCCAGGTGAGCTGGATCTCACTCGCAGGGGCAGGGGAGGGTTCTGCGGGTTTTTCATCGGGGATGAATCGGGGCTGGTTGGGGAAGGGCATGGCGTTACCTCCTTTTCCATATTATAGACCTTAACAATTCACCAAGCGACGACTACAAAGCACGCTTCGAAAATGGTAATAGAGAAAGCCGTTACTGCTTCCCACACAAATAAATTAAATAAAAATGGGCGGAAAGTCCGCCCATTTGGTTTGCTATGAGGAAAAAGCTAAATGGTTTTCAAATCGGAGATGAGCGCATTGCGCTCGCCCTCGTCCTCAACACGCCCAGCCACCTGGTAAGCCTTCTCAAGGTAAGTGACTTTCAAGCGAGCGTCGTCCGCCAGAGCGGCAGCGCGCGCCAGGGCTTCGTAGGCATAGCCGACGTAAAAGGGCAGCACCCCCGCCTGCTGGCTTGCCTGCAGGCACATCCTGCCGTAGCGCAGGGCGTTCTCCGCCTGCCCGACCAGGGCGTACACACGGCTTGTCTGCCAGTAAGCTACCGAGTAATTTGTGGCGGTGACATCCTGACGCTGGCTCCAGTGGTAAGACGAAGCGAGGGTCAGGCGTACCATTTGCTCATCCTGCTCAGCGGTGCGGCTGGGCATATCCATCAAGTCCCAGGCTTGATTGAAGCAGGCTGCCGAAAAATAGCGGTGGGCGGTGGTCAGGTCGAAGTCAGGATCAGCAGGCATTGCAGTCTCCAGTAGGATAATTGGACTAAATTGGTATTATTTTATCATGAGATCTGTAAACCGAGCATCCTACTTGATCCAAAAGGCGTAGATAAACATTAGATTAGAATATAGATAAAGTGGATATAAATACTTGACAAAATATCAATTACCGGTAAAATACTGTACATAAGTTAGACAATAACTATACAATCTATATCTCAAGGAGAAACCACGATGAAGTCCAAGCTTTTGATCTTAACCCTAGCATTTGCAGTATTGTTGGCGGCATGCACCTCGCCAGCCACCCCCACACCGGCGCCCACCGCCATGCCCACCGAAGCCCCTGCTGAGGTGATGGAATTGAAAGACATTGTCGACACTGCAATTGCAGATGGTCGCTTCACCACTCTGGTTAGTGCTGTACAGGCTGCTGGACTGGTTGATACACTGAAAGGCGATGGTCCCTTCACGGTATTTGCACCCACCGATGATGCCTTTGCCAAGCTCCCCGAAGGAACTGTCGAAGGATTGCTCGCAGACATTCCTGCTCTGACCAATGTCCTGCTCTACCATGTCCTGGCGGGCAAAGTTAAAGCCGCTGATGTGGTTGGTCTTAATGGTCAATCGGTCGATACCGCTCTGGAAGGCGCACAACTGGCCATCAAAGCTGACGATATGGGCGTATTCCTGAATGAGAATGTCGAAGTGGTTATCACTGACATCGAAACCAGTAATGGCGTGATCCATGTTGTTGATACTGTCCTGCTGCCCCCGTCCGATGACGCCAAAATGGCTGAAAAGTCAGATATCGTTGACACTGCTGTCGCAGATGGTCGCTTTACCACCCTGGTCGCTGCAATACAGGCCACTGGATTGGTTGATACGCTCAAGGGCGAAGGTCCCTTCACTGTCTTCGCTCCCACCGATGAGGCCTTTGCCAAGCTGCCCGAAGGCACCGTAGAAAGCTTACTGAACGACATCCCAGCTCTCACGGACATTCTGCTCTACCATGTTGTACCTGGTAAACTAATGGCTGCTGACGTAGTCGCCCTCGATGGTCAGATGGTTGACACCGCCCTGGAAGGCGAGCAGATCGCAGTGTCAGTCGAAGACGACAAGGTCATGCTCAATGAGACCTCCCAGGTGATCATAGCAGATATCGAAACCTTAAACGGCGTCATTCATGTCGTCGACACCGTCCTACTGCCCCCTACTGACGACTCGATGGGTGCCAGCATGGAAGACAAGCAAGACATCATTGATACCGCCATTGCTGATGGACGCTTCACCACCCTGGTGGCAGCCATTCAGGCAGCTGGCCTGGTAGATACCTTGAAAGGCGAAGGCCCCTTCACTGTATTCGCCCCCACCGATGATGCATTTGCCAAGCTGCCGGCTGGCACAGTCGAAGGTCTGCTGAAAGACATCCCGGCGCTGACAAATATCCTGCTCTACCATGTGATGAACGGCAAGTTCATGGCTGCTGATGTAGCTGGACTGAATGGCGAGATGGTCGACACCGCCCTGGAAGGCGAGCAGATTTCCATCAAAGCCGACGATATGGGTGTGTTCCTGAACGAAAATGTGAAAGTGATCATCACCGACATCGAAACCGCAAATGGCGTGATCCACGTGATCGATACCGTGCTTCTGCCCCCACAGTAATCTCGAATTTCTTCCTCCTCCGTATAACCCCTCTTCCCGAAATGGGAGGAGGGGTTTGTGATTAAGTCATGTCGAGTATTCTTGTAAATCGCCTAGTGGGTATTACCGGGGGTGGAAAGTTGAATATCATTTCTCCAATGGGATCACCCGGTCGAGTCTCTCCGCCAGCAGGATGATGGTTGTCCAATCGCTGTTAATGATATCCTGTGAGTGGGCCAGGTTGTTGCGCAAGCGCTCCAGTATCCTAATAGCTTCGTCCCCACGTTTGCGGGAGACAAAGCCTGCTTCCTGTCGCAGCACTTCATCGCGCACCACGATCTGAAATTTATCGCAGAACTGCAGGCACTCCAACAAGCTGGTGTCCAGGCTGCGGCGATGACGCTCTGCTTGCAGCGCCTTGGCGCTTTCCAGCCGGGCGGGGGAGAGGTAGCGCTGCCATTCCTGGGCCTGATATCGGCGCACAATCAGCTCGACAAAGCGCAGCTCGAGGATTGTGATCAGGCCAAACAGCCACATCCGGACAGGCGGGTCCTGCAGATCCTGGCGAGAGACCGTGCCGCATACCTCGCCCAACAAGCGCACAAAAGCCACCGGCTTCTGGCTCAAGACCTGGATCAGCTCAACCAGCCCAGCGTTATCGGGCAGGACTTCTGCGGGGTCAAATGGATGCGCCAGGCTTCCGCAGGTGGCGCCTGGGCTAAGCTCGCCGAGCAGGCAGCCGCGCTCGATGTATCCAATCACAAGCCCTTCCTGGCGAATGCCTACCACCAGCCAGGGCTTGTCAGCTAGCAGGTTCCGCACTGGCTCTGCAGGTGTGCTCGCATCGAACGAGGCCAGCGGTTCGGCAATATCGCGTGCGACCAGGCCGCGCAGGAATGTCTTCTGGATGTCATAATAGGATGAGGATTTCATTCTTTGGATTTACTTCTGCGCAGCTTGCTGGTTAAGCCGCGCAACCGCTCGAAAAGGCTGGGCTTGGGCTCGGGTGGTACCAGGGGTGGTGGCGGCTCGGTGACCTTATCAAAGACATATTGGAAAAACAGCCTGCCGCTGGAGATGATCGGTGTGGCTAAAAAGATGCCCAGGATGCCGGCAGCAGAGCCGAACACCGTCACGCCGATCAGCACCACCAGGGGCGGCAAATCGACAGCATCACCCAAAATGTAGGGAACCAGCACCTGGTTCTCGAGAACCTGTATCAAACTATAACCCGCAATCACGATAAGCATGAAGACGAATGGGTCTACATCCAGACGTGTGGAGCCCATCGTCAGGGCGATGACGGATGCTGGGATGAGTGCCAGGGCAGGTCCAAGCGTGGGGACCACTTCGAGCAAGCCTGAAATCAGACCCAACAGCAGTGGAAAAGGTGTGCCTACCAGCCAGTTGAATAAAAATACCAGCACACCAACGACCACCATCAACGCGAAACTGACCGGTCAGGAAGCTGGTCCAAATCTCACTGAGCTTGTGCAGCAGCTTGCGCAGCTCTGGGCGGTAATTCTTAGGGGCTTGCGAGAGCAGGGCAGGGGTGAATGATTTGGCGGTCAGGCTCATGTGCATGCTGATCAGCAGCATGAAAACCAGCGAGACGATGCCTGAGATGACCGGTCCGAGGATGTTGACCATCAATCCGAGCATGCTCCCAAGCCGCTGCAGGGAGCTTTGCAAGGTCACCTGGTAGGTTACCTCCTCGGTTACAGGCATCTGCGTCGACACACCGTTGAGCATGTTGATCACTGCATCCAGGGTGGGGCTCAGCAGTCCACTGACGACGGGTATGTTAACGATCGCTGCCTCTAAATCACTCAGTCGACCGGCGAAAGATTCTGCAACCTGCTGCCAATTTGTAGTCAGCATTTCATTAAAGTTATTGATCACGGCAGGCAGCACCACCAGGGGGATGAGCAGCAGCAGCAGCACAACCAGCAGGTAGGTCAGCATCACGGCGGAGCCATTCTTCATGTGCCAGCGGTTGACGAAAAAGCGCACCAGGGGACGGGTGAGCAATGCCAGCACGCCTGAAAGCAGGATCATCCACAGGCTGCCGCCCATGAAAACCAGCACGCCGAAAACAGCCAGCACCAGGAATACGCCGCCGATATAGCGCGAGGTAGAAGTCCAGCGAGTGTCCAGTTTGACAGATTGTGATGATGCGGTCCCAGGCATTGCTGCAATCTCGGCTTTCGAGACTTGCCGTGCTGCAGTCTGCGGCGCGGCAACTGCGGCAATGCTGTTCGTTTTGGTATTCTCCTGATCGGCGGCTTCAACCTGTGACAGCAGGTCGGGCACGCCAGGATTATCCGACCAGATCATGTGCGTGGCTTGAGGTTTTGGCGGGCGGCGAATTATCGCCATCATATAAGCCAGCACCGCCGCCGCAACCGCGCCGACGGCGATACCGATATTCACCGGGATGTTGAATGATTTTGATTGCTTGCCAGGAGGTGAGTCAGGTTGGTTCAAATGATGTAGTGTCAAGGGATGAGAACCAGCCCGCCCGGCTGAAGCTGGTACTGGCGGATGACTTCCAGGGTCGGACAGCACATTGGGTCATCCGCACCTTGGGTAAGCATTCGAACGCTGATGATGCCATTTTCAATATCGATCGACTGCACTTTGACACGATCGCCCAGTAGGGCAGACGCGGCATGGCGTAGACCGTCGGGGCTTTGCAGCACCGCTGCCAGATCGACGAATGTGCCACTCCCACCGCTATTACTGAAAATCAGCACCGCTGCATCCGGGTTGCCATCGCCATCCAGGTCGCCCTGCTGGAACAGGTCAGCCAGTTGGATGAGCACCTGGCTGGCTGAGTTGGGCGCTGCTGGCTCTTTGAAGATGCCATCTTGCAGCCGGGCTATGCCCGACGAAGCGAACTGGCTGGAGAATTCCAGGTTCTTGAGCTGCTCGAGGGTGATGGCTGGTAATTTTGGCAGGGGAGCCTGCTCCGAGGGAGCGGTTGCGGTTGGAACTGGCGAGGCAGTGGGAGCTGCGCAGCCGCTCATCAGCAGGATCAGGATAATCAGAATTGCTGGAAATAATGAGGTTCGAGTCATGGGGTAAATTATAGCATCAGGATTATTTTTGTGTTTCATGAGTTCTTCTTCCTCCTCGCCAGCAGACCTGCCAGCAGGAACCACAACCCAAAACCGATAAAGTAAGGAACCCCGGTGACGATCACCCCCATGGGCAAGTTATATTCCAGGTTTGCCAGGTCCTTCATGTAATGATAGAGCACCAGCAGACCTGCCAGCGCGATCAGGACCAAACCCCCGTCGAAAGGCCGGCGCCACGCCAGAAAAGCCAGCATCAGGCAAAGCACCCCCCACACCAGGAAGAACACCCCGCTGAGAAAGCCGATATCTCGCAGCGTGAAACCAAGGTAGAGGTTGTACACTGCGAATATGCACATGGCGATGAATGCGGATGTGGCGACCCACCAGGCAGTCTTGTCCTTTGCCAGGCGGCCGTCACTGCCGCGCAGGAACAGCACCACGGACAAGCTCAATACTGCCAGCAGGTTGATCATATACAATTCCACAAAGGCTCCTTCGACTGCTCTCGATGTTTTAGATCGAACTCGATCTATATATTTTAATCCAAAGCGAACCGTCATGCCTGGATGAATATTTTGATGCAATGATCAAAATGGGGTGTGAGCTGCTCACACCCCATTTAGCTGGGTCAGGTTATTTTGGTCAAGACTAGCGACCGAGGTGCGCCCACGGGCGGACCTGGTCTGGAAGCGTAAAGAGCATGGGCACGTACTGGTAATAAACCGGGACTTCGGTGGCGGTCGGCGTAAGGGTTTGCGTTGATGTAGCCGTGGCTGTAGCGGTCGCCGTGGCAGTTGGAGTCTCGGTTGGGGTCGCGGTTGGTGTCTCAGTCGGCGTGGCGGTAGGTGTCGCGGTTGAAGTGGATGTAGGCGTTACGGTAGGGGTCTCAGTTGGGGTAGATGTTGGTGTTTCAGTAGGGGTTTCGGTCGGAGTGGGTGTCTCCGTAGGTGTCGATGTGGGCGTATCGGTGGGGGTCGCGGTCGGGGTTTCCGTCGGGGTGGGGGTTAGCGTCTCTGTTGGCGTTGCAGTAGGAGTTCTCGGTGACGGTGGCTGTGGGCGTCTCGGTAGCTGTTGCGGTTGCAGTGCTGGTGGCAGTGGCTGTGGCAGTCGCCGTTGGAGTGCTTTCACTTGTAGCAGTGGGAGTGTGGGTTTGTACGCCTGCGGGCGCCCAGGAAGGATCCTGGTCAGGTGTGCCTTCTTCGCCTTCGTCGGTCAGGTTGGTCTCACCGCTGCCGTCTTTGTTGATCACCATTATTTCAGTGTTGTTATAGCCCATGACGCCATCGTAGGCAATTTTCAGCCCATCCGGAGACCAGGCAGGGTGCTGGTAGCTGGCATAACCACCGTTATTGGTGACGCGGGTGATGCCTGTTCCATTGTTATTGATGTAAAAAATCTCGTAGCTGGCATTGTTGAACGGCGTCCCGCGCTGGCGGCTGGCAAAGGCAATCTGCGAGCCATCTGGCGACCAGTCAGGGCCGGCATCTTCTGCGGGGTCGTTGGTCAGGTTGACCAGGTTGCTGCCGTCAGGGTTCATCAAGTAGATTTCGCTGTTGCCGTCCCGGTAGGTTTGGAATGCAATCTTGGTTCCATCTGGAGACCAGGATGGCGAAATATCGATGCTGGTATTGGTGGTCAGGGCGGTCTTAGCGGAGCCATCGGCGTTCATCACATAGATCTCGGGTGGGGTCATGCCAACCTGGTGCTGGTAGACGATTTTTAGCCCATCCGGCGACCAGGCAGGGTTGTTTTCGATCTCTTGACCCGGGGTGTTGGTGAGATTTGTCGGGTTTGAGCCATCCGCGTTCATCGCCCAGATGTCTAAATCGCGCACGAAGACGATCTTCGTGCCATCCACCGACCAGGAAGGCTGTTGATTGTCACCAGAAGTGGTGATCTGAGTTTTGTTGTTGCCATTCGAGTCCATCACCCAGATGTTGAACCTGCCAGCGATGGCTTGCTTGGCATAAGCGATGGGTCCATTCTGACCGGGGAAAGCCGCCCGGGCAGAGGGGGCTGGGTTGAGCGAGCCGAGGCTCACCAGGATCGTCAATGTTATCAGCAGGGTGAGCAGAACAATGGGCAGTGTAAAAGCGCGTTTCTTTCTCATAACCACCTTCCATTAATTACACATAAAAATGACGTTAATAGATTTTACTCCAATTTAATTCTATTGCCAGTAAGTTTAATCTTAAAATTTTAATTGCTCTTCCAGGCGCGTAAAATTCCACCAGCGGAAAACGATACTGGCACAGATGAAGGTATTCCGGATTTTTCGGGGAAAATGCCTGGCAGCCTTCTATGGTCTCACTTGGAACGCTGGACCAGAGCACCGCTCCCGCACATGCCTGAAAAGGCAGTTACCAGGTGAGGTTGAAGCTCAGCACTTCCCAGGCTTCACCCACTTTGATCAGCTCCAGGGTAACAGCTCCCGTGCGGCCATCCTGATAGGTAACGGTGCCCTCCACCGTGGCAATATTATTCTGGTTGGCATCCGTCGTCACGTTCCAGGAAGAAAATTTCCACTCTTGTGGGCGGGCGCTGCTATTGTCGATCATCGCTGCCAGGTCATCCACAGAGCCGATCTCGGTCTGCAGCTCAGCCACACAAAGATTGTACGCAGCCTCGAAATCACCGTCCTTTAAGGCGGTCATGAAATCATTGCCGGTCTGGTTCAGCACTTTGGCAGACTCGACTGCACCACAGCCGCTGACGGCGGCTGTCAGTGCAATAATGACGATGACGATGGTCAGTGAAAGAAATTTATGGTGCTTCATCGCGTGGTTCCTCCGTTCTACATTATTTCATGATTTGGCTACCGGTATTGAATGAATTAACTGGCATTCAGCCTGGCGAGTGGAAGAAAGCCAATCAGTGCACGATCGCCGTGACTGACACAGTTGATTATTACATGAAGATCATAACAATGCAATACGAGGCGTCCAGGAATAAAAAAGGTGCGGAAAAAACCGCACCTTTTTTATTCCCATAAGTCATGCTTATGTGCACTCACCATGATCACAGAGGTTGTTCTGGTTGCTGTCGGTGTAGCGCCGGCAATCACCGGGATAGGAGCAGTGCTTGCCTTTTGGGCAGCTGCTGGTGCAAGCGCTTGAGCTCGAACTACTCTGCAACGTGGTGCCGGTCGAAGAATCTGCAGCCTTCGAGCCTGTGGTGCTGCCCGCCTGGCTGGCTGCATCGCTGCGCAGAACGCCCGCTGCCGCGAAGGTGGCAGCTCCACCGACCAGTCCCATCAGCTTCACGAATTCACGGCGGTCCAGATGGGCGGGCTGCGCATTGGGCAGGCGTTTGGCGCTGCTGGCGCGCCTGAAGATGTGTTTCTGGGCGACCTGGATGATCCAGCGCGAGTGCAGGGCGATTTTGAGCACCAAGATGGGCAGGGTCATCACCGAAACGGTGATGTGGAGAGTGCTCCACAGGTCGTAGTTTGACAGAGTTAGATTGAACCAGGTTGAGATAAGCAGCCCGCTCACCGCCACAAATCCCAGACCAGCGAACAAGGCGACATCGATCCAGTAATACAGCCGCGCCTGCGATGAAGTGCGCCCAAAGAGCCGTCGAGTCACCGAAACCACCCAATCACGGTGCCGCCAGAGATGGATGCCGCCGATAGCAGCGACGGCAACACCCAGCCACTGGTGCACGCCCAATCCGGTCAGGTCAAGCAAGAAGCTGAGCAAGAAACCGATGAATAAACCTGCATCGAGTAACCAATTCGTTTTACTTGCATTCATTATGGCACCTCATTTCCAGGCTGGAAAAGTCAGCCTTGAGATTGGCATGCTCGCATATATTTCGCGGACGTCAGCCAGGTGCAATCATAAATGGCAGTTGTTATGAAATTGTTAGGCTCTTATTTGGAAATTATTGTGATGAAGGGTTATTTTGAAATGTTTATCGTAACCAGTACATGGATTTCATACCACGCTGAATAAAAATTGCATATTGCATTTGATTAGTAAATTGCTATGATATTAATGCTTTATTCATTGCAAGGAGGTCAACCAATGGTCAAGATACTCGAAGTACTCAACCTGGTTAAAAAGTTTGGTAACCTGACCGCGGTCAGCGGGGTCAGCTTTGACGTGGAAGAAGGGGAGGTCTTCGGCTTGCTGGGTCCCAACGGGGCTGGCAAGACCACCACCATATCAATGTTAACAGGGGTGATTCCACCCAGCTCGGGCACGGCGCGCATTGGCGGCATGGATATCCTGCGCGAACCGGTGAAAGTTAAATCCATCATCGGCCTGGTTCCGCAGGACCTGGCATTGTATCCCACGCTCAGTGCGCGTGCCAACCTGAATTTCTTCGGCAGCATCTACGGCCTGCGCGGCAAGGAGCTCAGCGAGCGCGTGGATGACGTGCTGGAGATCGTTTCGCTCAAAGACCGCCAGAAGGACGCGGTGGAGAAGTTCTCGGGCGGCATGAAGCGGCGCGTGAACATCGCTGCCGGGCTGGTTCACCACCCGCGTCTGCTCTTCCTGGATGAGCCCACGGTGGGGGTCGATCCGCAGAGCCGCAATCACATCTTTGAAAGCGTGCTCAAGCTCAACCGCGAGCGCAACATGAGCATCATCTACACCAGCCATTACATGGAGGAGGTCGAGCTGCTGTGCAACCGGGTTGCTATCGTCGACCAGGGCAAGATCATCGCCCTGGATACGATTAAGAACCTCATCGCCCTGTTGGGCGGCGGGGTTATCCAGATCGGCGTGAAGCAAGCCGATGACGCCCTGGTGACCACAATCGCTGAGCTTCCGGCGGTAAAAAATGCCATGCTGATGCCCGTTCCGACCGATGGCAGCGAGGCAGCCGCAGAAGGGGCACCCGCCGCGGCAGCAGCTCCCGAAGAAAAACCGCAGGCCAGGCTGTTAAAGGTCGAAGCCGAGAACAGCCGGGTGGCGATCGTTAATGTGCTGGGCGTGCTCAACGACCGGGATATCCCCATCACCTCGCTGGATATCCTGGAACCGAACCTGGAGAGCGTCTTCTTGTACCTGACCGGCAAGAAGCTGCGTGAATAAATCAGCGCCTTAGGAAACGAGAGAAAAAACCGGAGGTTCAACCATGAATATATGGAACCTGACCAAGAAAGACTTGGCGGTGATCCTCAAAGACCGCGGCGCTGTGCTATGGCTGTTTGTCCTGCCGGTGGTGTTCACCGTCTTGTTTTCAGGATTAGCCAGCCTGGCTTACGGCGGATCATCCGACGAAACAGAGGATACCCGCATTCCCATTGTGGTAGTCAACCTGGACGCTGGCTCAAGCCAGTCCGAGCTTTTTTTGAAAATGCTGGATAGCGCTGGCGGTTACCGCGTCGAATTGAGTGATGAAGCGGCGGCTGAACAAAGCTTGCTGGATTTGAAAATATCACGCTACCTGGTTATCCCGGCGGGCTTTGGAGCTGACCTGGCGCAGGGGAAACAGGTCACCGTCCTCGTCCCAACCCATCCCGATGCCAGTCTTTCAGGCACTGAATCTGTGATGCAGGTGCTCAACGGCGCGGCGAAGGATATGTCGCTTGAGCTGCAGCTGCTGGACGGCATCCGCCAGATGGGCTCCATGCAGACCGATCCAGCATCGGGTGAGACGGCTTTTGAAACCGAAAAAGTGCTGGCCCAGGCAAAAGGACAATTCGATCGCTCACGCACAATCCCACTGATCGCAGTTGCCCAATCAGAAGTGCTTAAGGAAAAGGAAGAGGCGATTGCCGGCTTCGATCTGAGCAAAAGCATCATTCCGGGAATGACCGTTCTGTTCGTTTTCCTGGCTGCGTCCATTGTCGCGCACAATATCTATCAGGAGCGCAAGGAAGGCAGCCTGCGGCGCTTGCTGGCTTCACCGCTCAGCCGCAGCGATCTGCTGCTGGGGAAAATGCTCCCCATCTGGCTCCTGACCCTGGTGCAGATTGTGGTGATCTTCCTGGTGGGTGGCATCCTGTTGCCGCTGCTGGGCTTCGGCAGGCTGGGGGTTGGCTCCAACTGGCTCGCCTGGGCCATCACCTCGATGATCATTGCCCTTTGTTCAACTTCGCTGGGGATTATGATCTATGCCATTGCGCGCACCGAGGCACAGATCACCGGCTTGAGCAATGCCCTGCTGTGGGTGGCTGGATTCCTGGGTGGCGCCCTGATCCCCAGTTTTCTGATCGCCCAGATCCCGGTGCTGAACATCCTGTCCCGTCTGGTGCCGCAGTCGTACGCAACCCAGGCGTACTACGACATCCTGGCGAAAGGCGCAAGTCTGGTGGACGTGCTGCCGCAGCTCGGTATGTTATTGCTATTCACTGCCGTGTTCTTCTTTGTCGGCGTGCGCCGCTTTCGGTTTGAATGAGAGCGGGGAGTGATAATCCAATGAAACCGATCAATCCGATTCGTGCGACACTGTCCGTTGCCTGGAAAGACCTGCAGGTGATCTTCAAAGATCGCGGTTTTTTGGTGGTCGTCTTGCTGCTGCCGGCGATGTTTTCGGTGCTTTTCGGCACGATTAACCAACGTGCTCTCGATCAAGCGCGGGCGGGGATTACCCTGCCGATTGTAGTGGTGAACCAGGATGAAGGCGGCTACGGCAAGCAAATCGCCACAATATTGGGCGAGATCGAAGCCTTGAAAATCACCACCCTGGATACCCCTGCCGAGGCAGAACAACTGGTGCGCGACAGCAAAGCGCTGGCGTTGGTCTTCCTTCCGCCTGACCTGACGGAGAATGTCAATAACTATACGCCGTCTGAGATCAAAGTGGTGATCGACCCCACCCAAAAGGGCTATGCCAGCATGATTACCGGCATTTTGAAAGATGTCATCTCCCCGGTGGTGCTGGTGGGCGAGCTCTCGTACGGCATCCGCAGCCTGCTTTCTGATTACACGCCCTACCAGCAAGCTGATGAAGGCACGCGCCGCGCCTTCGAAGCCCAGAGCCTGGCGGTGAACATGGCACAGGTGCAGAAAATGCAGGCTGAACCGTGGATTAAAGTGACTCCCACGACGATTAGCGGGGAAGAGATGGTGCTGGTGCCCAATAACATCTTCTCCATGATTGTCCCCAGCTTCACGGTGATGTTCGCATTCTTCATGGTTGGAACGATGGCGGCTGACCTGTTGAAAGAAAAGAAAGAGGGCACACTGCGCCGGCTGATGGCTGCGCCGATGCCGCGTGGCTCGATCATTGCTGGGAAAATGCTGGCATTCCTGCTGATGGTGTGCATCCAGGTAAGCCTGATCTTTGGGGCTGCCAGCCTGATTTTTGACATGCCCTTAGGCGAATCATTCCTTGGATTGGTGCTGATTACATTGGGATTGGGGCTCAGTGTCACCGGCTTAGGGATGATGGTTGCGGCAATTTCGAAGACCGACCGCCAGGCAGATACCACTGGTACGCTGCTGGGATTTATCCTGGCGGGGATTGGCGGCTGCATCTCCTTCGGCGTGGTGGCCAGCTACAAGGCAGGCGGCACGCTGGAAATGGTCGCCAAACTCACCCCCCACGCGCATGCGTTGATTGGCTACGACGCCTTGATGGTGAGTGGAAAAGGCTTGCTGTATGTGCTGCCCCAGGTGGGCATCTTGTGCCTGTTTGCCCTGGTGTTCTTCCTCATCGCCATCTGGAGGTTCAAGTTCGATTAATTTCGACCCTGTGATACAGCAAATCAGGGGTGCAGCATGGCTGCACCCCTGAGGTGGTCAAGGAATATTCTTCATGTCGCTGCAGTGATACCTGCGGCAGAATCTTCGTGGTGCAGCTCGATCAGGTACCAGCCCAGCAGCGCCAGTAAGGGCAGCTCCGCCAGCAAGCTGGATGCCGGTGCGAGGTCCAGGCGCGCCTGGTTCTTGAAGGCGTCCTTCAGCTTGCTGGATGCTGCGCCAGAGCTGTACGTAATCAGCTCGGTTTCGCTCTGGTCGATCCATACGTAGCGCGTCGCCCAAAAGTTGGCAGTTCGCCAGGTGAAACTGGCGCCGCTCATCATCTCCAACCGTCCTTCTGAGCCCGTCCAGCGCGGGTGGTAAATCCCCAGGTCAGTCTCCTCACCGAGCTGACGCACTGTGACCCGGGGGTTGAAAAAACCAACTCGCTTGAATGTCCAGCAGCCCTCTGAGCAGGTTGCCTTTGCCAGTGAGCCAAATGCAGAGGTAAATTCCAACGTGGCAAGCAGATATTCACCGCAAACAAGGGTGAAGCTGCGCCCCAGCGCAGATGGCTGCAGCCATTGCACCTGCATGCCAGGCGGTGGGTGGACAGCCAGGCGAAATTCTCTCATCTCGCGGATGTGAAGTCGGTCTTTTTGATCACTCATTCGGCAATTACCTGCTGATGATGATATTTCCGCCGCTGATGCTGGTCACCACGATGGTGATCTTTGCCTGCGACTGCGCGTACCCTTTGGTTTCCCAGGCGCCTTCACCATCCCCGGCGTCTTCCACCTGAGTGAAACCGGGTGGCAGGTCTACATTGCCGCCGCTGTGGCGCTCCACTTCTACCCGCACGTCAGCGCCTGGGGGCAGCTCGATGAACAGCTCCCCGCCGCTGGCGGAAAGCTCCAGCTCCGCCTGTGTGTCTGCGCCAAGCTTCAGGCGCAGCTCGCCACCGCTGCTATCAGCGTTAACTGCCAGCATTGCACCCGGCGCTGCCTGGAGCATTGCCTCGCCGCCGCTTACCCTCAGCGTCAACGGGTAGCTGAGTGACATCGCCGGCAGAGCCACATTGATTTCTCCGCCAGAGAGATGCAGGTCGAAATCCTTGAGCTGGATCTGCTCCATCTGTAGGTCTGCCTCGCCGCCAGAATTATTCACTTGCATGGTTACCGGAATGGCATTATTTAGGGCGATGTCAAGGCGCTGCTGATCTTGAAGATCGGATGCAGGTATCCAGGTGATGCCCCCACCATGCCCCAGGTTGATCTGCACATCCGTCCTGCCCAGTGCCTGGTACTTGAAGTTGCCCAGGTAAACCGCATCTGCTTCCAGTAGGGTCGTTTCACTATCCAGGGGCAGCAGCTCGGTGACGCCGCGGTTCAGACTCAGATCGATCTCAGCAGATTCTGCCTGTTCCAGCGGCGTCGAGAAATGTGCCGTTTTCAGCTCCTGTTGCGGGGTGAAGGAGACGCCGCTGTAAATCATCGCGGCAGCCACACCGACCACCGCCAGCCCGATCAGGCCTCCGATGATCGGCCAGCGCCGCCCGAACAGCAAATCCAAGCCGATTCCGATCAACAGCAGCGGCCACAGGCTGAGCAGCGTCCAGGGTTCGAATTCTGGCAGCCAGCCCAGGTTGCCGGCCAGCCAGATCAAACCGATGCCGATCAGGATAACCGGCCAGAATAATGAGCGGTAATTTTTAAGGGAAGTGTTCATGATTTTCTTTGCCTCAAGGTCAGAACCAAAACAAGACATCCTACTGCAATAAACAGTGCTGCCAGGAAGAACTCCGCACTGATGCCTATCGTGAGCACGACCAGGCCGAAGAGCGCTGCTCCAATGGCAGGATACTTTGCCCAGCCGGTGTCATGGGTGTCGCGCAGCAGCCACAGCACGCCAAAGGTAGCGCCTATGCCGATGTAGATCAAGCCGTTTGCCAGGGCGGTGGTGTTTGTCCCTGCAGGCAGATAGGACGTGATCAAGCTAGTCACCGCCACGCTGAGCAGCACACCCGCTGGAATAAGCGCCCACCAGTGTTTGCGGTTGAGCAAATAAAAAACCAGGAACGGCACGCCGATCAACACCAGGATGGCAGCAGCCAGCCATTCACCCTGGACGCTGTACGCGAGTAAGGGGATAACGCCTACCGCGCCGAGGACGCCGGCGGGGATGAGCGCCCACCAGTTCTGGCGATTCCACAGGTACACCACCAGGAAGGGCAGGGCGATGCTCCACAGGATCATCGTGCCCATCAGCTCGCTGGGCAGCACCGATTCCAACCCGACGATAGCAGCAATCACAATCAGCGACCAGGCGGGGATGAGCGCCCACCAGTTCTCACGCCAGTTTAGTGCGAAAGCGACCAGGAATGGCAATGCAACGCCGAGCAATACAGGCACACCCAGGAGCGAGCCATCGTAGCCGGAGAGCACCAGCCAGGTGGTCGTCGCCACCCCGGCGAAGATGCAGGCTGGGAACAGCCAGCCCCACTCCTTGATCCCGCTGACCAGGTAGGTGATGAAAAACAGTAAGCTCGCCCCGGCGAATGCCACCAGCCAGAAGTTCAGCGGCAGCGTGCCGAAAGCGCCCAGGTTGTAAGCCAGGAACAAGCCACCGATGATGACGAGAGCGATCCCCCAGATTATGTTGACAGGTTTTGCTTTCATATATTTTCTCCAGGAGATTGAAGCCATTAAAAAAGGATTTACAGGCGTGTAAATTTATCTGATTTGTATACGATTTTCCTGCGGGTTGGTTGCAAGCCAACCCGCAGAATTTTA
Source organism: uncultured Chloroflexia bacterium (assembly GCA_963774935.1). Taxonomy (GTDB): domain Bacteria; phylum Chloroflexota; class Anaerolineae; order Anaerolineales; family UBA4823; genus CAVZGO01. The sequence continues at coordinate 23,843 of CAVZGO010000002.1, read as the reverse complement.
TTATTTCAGTCAACTGCTATATCTGCTCTCCATTACCTGCTGCCAATGCCGATGGCAGGGTCGTCCGGCCAGGATTCCAGCTCGAGCAGCAGATAATTGGCGTCACTCGTGTCCGGGACAGGGTTGAGCAGCGTCCAGGCGCCATCCTTATAATAAGCCAGTGCCAGCCTGTCCCGGCTTGGCTGGGCGGACAAATCCGTGGCTTTCAAGCGGATGCGTAAGGTGAAATGAGCCTGCGTTACCGGCACACTCGTATTCTCTGCCTGCACCAGCGCCAGGTTGATCACCAGGCGCAGCGGGCGAAAATTCGTTCCGGCTGGCAGCTCGACCAGCTCCTTGGCGACCGGGCGGACGCCTTCAGGCAGCGCCAGGCGCACATGTGCCTGACCAGCGCTGCTGAAGCGCCATTCTCCGGATTGAAAGGTGGGCGAAGTTCCGCCCGGGATGGTGAGTTCTAATGGCATTGTGTTTCCTCCAATTTGGTTGTCTCAGTGTCTGTTCCAATGTAAGAAAGTGCAGATGCCTGCACCGGCATCCAATCAAAAGGACGTGCCTGGTGGCGGCGTCCAGTGATGGATGGCATAATGTTCCGGCACGTTCTGCAGGAACGACTGCCGCCACTCTGCATCGCTGATGCGCCCGGCGCGCTGCTGCAGGTCGTGCTGGCCTTGCTGAACAGCCTGATCTGCCAGCTCGGACTCCCCGGTTTGGGAAAAGATATTGGCGCAGGTCAGGTATGCCAGCGTGGGGAATTCCAGCCCACCAGGTCCGTTGGCTTGCAGGTAGTCCCAAACCTGTGCACAGCTCTGGCTGGCTGCCAGGAGCTGCCCGCTTGCCAGCCAGGTTCGCCCCAATCCAGCCAGTGCTTCCATTTCCAATGCCTGTGCGTTGAGGCTCTGGTAGCCCTCCACAGCCTGGTGGTAGCTCTCCTGGGCTAATTCGGGGTCATGTGCGTCCTCTGCTGCCAGTCCCAGGTAGGTGTAGCCAGCAGCCTGACCGAATGGATCGCCCATCTGCCTCAATTCCTGTAAGGCTTGCTGCAGCACAGCGCAGGCAGCCTGGGTATCCCCATCACGCAGGTTGGCAAGTCCCAGGTTCAAACCGGTATAGGCTGCCAGCATCCGGGCGCCGATTTCGCTGGTAATTTTACGCGCCCGTTCCAGGGCGCTGCGCCCCTCGGCATAAAGCCCGAGCTGCAAGTAGCTGTAGCCCAGGTTCGCCAGGTTTGTAGCCAGACCGGAGAGATCTCCGAATTTGTCAAACAGGGCAAGCTGTTCCAGCAGGGTCTTGGCCGCCAGGCTGGCATCTCCGCTTGCCAGGTAAAATACGGATAGGTTAACGTAGCTGCGCAGCAGGGTATCCGGATCGCTCACCTGCCGGGCGTTATCCAGCACGCAGGTCGCCAGGAGGGCGGCTTCGTCCAGTAAGCCGAGATGGGTGAGGCTGATAACTTTGAGGCCCTGCGCCAGTGTCTCCAGGCGCAGGTCGGCTGCCCGGTGTGCTGCCTGCATACAGGCGTCATACGCAGCCAGGGCGGCGTGTTCTTCTCCTTGATTGCTCTGCGTATAGCCGATCCTCAAGGTATGCTTCGGCGATATGCGTAGGGTCGTCCATTGCCAGGGCAGAAGCCAGCAGCTCCTGGTCAGCTTCCTGGCGTGCAGCCACTTCTCCCAGCGTGCCCAGCACTTCATTATAATCCAACAATAACTGCCAGTGCAGCTCGCTAGTCACTGGCAGGCGCCAGTGATAGGCCGCGTGAGAAAGCATTCCTGGCGCTGCGCGAAGCGCCGCGCCGGAACGCCCAGCGCCCGGCGCGCAGCTGCCAGCGGGCGGCTGCCAGCGTCTCGCCGGCTTGCTCGGCGTGCTCAGCCAGCAGGCTGGCGAATTCATCCAGGCGACCTGCAGGGCGTGCCTGGTGCTCCAGCCATTTGCCGGCAAGATGGTGGAGCTGGCGGCGCTGCTTCTTGAGCAGGCTTTCATAGGCGGCATCGCGCAGCAGGTTGTGGTGAAAGGTCCATTCTTTTTCGCCTTCCAGCATGGAGCCCGCCTGGAGGTGCACCAGCCCGCGCTGCTCCAGGTGGGGGAGGATATCCAGATTTGAAACACTGGAGCGCCTGCAGCCCGTGATCCCAAAAGTTGCGCCCGAAGACCGAGGCAGCCTGCAGCGCGTAGCGCTCGTCTGGCGTCAGGGCGAGCAGGCGGGTGGAAAGCAGGTGCTGCAGCGTGCCGGGCAGGGCGGTGGGGTCTAATCCAGCCGCGGTGAAGCGCCAGGGTTGGCTGCTGGTGTCGATGCAGCCGCGGTCGATCAGCCAGTTGACCAGCTCTTCTGCAAAGAGCGGCACGCCTTCGGCACGTGCCACGATAGTTGGAATCACGTCATCGGGCAGGTCTTGAACCTGCTCGAGCAGCTCACTGGTGAGCTGGAAGATTGCTGCATCTGGCAGGGAATTGAGGCTGATTTCCTTGTAGCTGGAGTGGTTGAGCAATGCCTCCGGTGGGCTGCAGTCCGGGCGAGCGGTCGACAGCACCATCAGACCGTGCTTCCCGGCTGGGCTCAGCAGGCTGGTTTCCAGCAGGTAATCCCAGGAAGCCGGGTCTGCCCAGTGAACGTCTTCCAGCAATACGATCAGGTCAGCGCTCTGGCGCATCAGCTCCAGTAGCTGTCGGCTGACCACGATCGCGCGACCTTTCACTTGCTGCGGATCGCTGACCAGGGCTGCCTTGCGCCGTTTGAACGGCAAGCCGACCAGCCTGCCCAGGGCATGCGCCTCATCGAACCCGAGGCTGTTGTTCTGAGGTTGTCCATTGTGTTGCCTGTTTGCGTCAACCAGGCGCAGGAAGGCTGCCTCCCACTTGTGCTCAGCCTGGGCGAGGGGCAAATCTTCCGGTATCTTGAAGCGGTCGAACCACATGCGCCGCACCAGGGTAAATGCCTGGCGCTCGTCACCGGGCAGCAGGCGTACTTTCAATATCCAGGCGTCGGGATAATTGGCTGCCAGGTGCAGGGTGAAATCGTCCACCATGCGGCTTTTGCCGATGCCCGGCTCGCCGACGAGCTGCCGCCAGACCACGGAGTGCTGGCTGCAAGCCTGGTCCAGCGCTTCGAGCAGGGCATTGAACTCCTGCTGGCGTCCGGCAGTGTGCGTGACCACACCGGCGACTCCACGGGTGGGCGTGCGGAAAGGGCGCGGGTAAGGGCGCAGGACCAGGTAGGTTTGCACCGGCTGGCTTTTTCCTTTCAGGCTCACCGGAGGCTGGGCTGCTGCATCGAAGATGCCGCGCACGTAGCGCTGGGTATCTGCAGAGATGAGCACACCGCCGGGCGGAGCGGTGCTCTGCAGGCGGGCTGCCAGGTTGGCGGTATCGCCGGTCACGGTCAGCTCGCGGCGCGCATCCCCGCCAAGCTCACCGATCACTGCCAGCCCGGTATGGATGCCGACGCGCATTTGAAAGGGGGTGTTCGCTGGCAGGTGCAAGTCCAGGTCCAGGCAGCGCAGCTTGCAGCGCCAGCCCAGCCAGGATGGCTTGCTCGGGATCACGCTCGCTTGGCTGGTGCACACCAAAGGCAGCCACCAGTCCATCACCCTGATACTGCAGCACTTCTCCGCCGTGTTCCTGAATGAACCTGCCGGCGAGCTGGTGCACCTGGTTGATTATCTCCAGCCAGTCTTCGGGATCGAGCTGCTCAGCGATGCTCACCGAGCCGACCACATCGCTGAAGAAAATCGTCAGGATGCGGCGCTCGAAGCCAGATGCTTCATTGATATCAGGAGTTTGGGTAACGGGGGGGTCGAAGGCAGCAAGCTGCTGGCGCAAGCCAGACAGGGCGGTATCAACCACCTGTGAGCCCAGCACCGCGCGCTGCGCCTCCAGGGCGGTAATAGCCTGGAGGATATGCTCCCGCTGCTGCTGTGCGGTATCCAAGTCTGCTCCCCGCCTTTCCTGCTGGCATGCGCCAGGCTGTTATCGTTCTGTGGAAATGAATGAAAATTATTGCATCGTCTTGATTTGCATACAAAGTATACAAAATCTTTGCCCCGTAAGTCAATATCTCGATAAATATTGTCCGAAAAGAGCTTGATTCCGAAGTCACAGTGGTGGCGGTGTTGCAGCCACCACTGCGCAACTTAGCACTCTTATGGCTGCATCGTCATTGGAAGGTAGATCAGATTTCCGAAATCGCTGGCATGATAAGTTCCCGTTGTGGTGTAAGCGTCTTCCAGATAGATGCTCTGGGCAGCATCCAGGGATGGGGTGACGGTCAAATCTCGCAGCGAATATGGGCCATCTGCCAGGCTGGCGGCAATGAGCAGACTGGGGAATACCAGCACCACACCGTCTTCTGGGCCGCCAGCAGCATATGCACTGCCTTCTGCCCAGGCGATCTCGCGTCCATGCGCGTCGACTAGCCTGGCGATGGCAGTCACGTAGCCCGGCTGGGCGACATCGACGAGAACCTTGATGCGCAGCTCGTCGTATAGACCATCTCCATCGCCATCAGGTGCTTCTTCGGTATAAGCTCCATCCAGGCTGAGCAGTGCTGGAGCAAGCTCGCTGACCGGGATGGCGGGGGTGGTGTAGCCGCCCGGCTGGGCATCCAGCACGGTGCCTTCTTCATCGGTGACATTGAGGCCGGTCAGCAGGAAGGGTCCATCCACCCCGTTTTGCCCCAGCGTCGCCCCCGAAAAGCGCAGCACCACTGGATTCGCACCAGCGACCAGGTCGGTAGTGGTCTCAGTGACCTCAATCGGGTTGCCTTCGCTATCGGTGAGCGATGCAGAGACCGTGACGGTGCGCGGCTGGTCGGTTGTCACGCTGACCTGTACATCCAGGTAGTCGATCAAGCCGTCGCCATTCACATCCACCTGTGAGGAGGTAGTGGCTGCCGGATCGATGGTGGTCGTTCCGTGATCGAACTGGTTGTAAGTGTACGCATCCGTGGTGTGGGCGTAACTCATGAATTCAACTTCCTCGCCATTTTCGTTGGTTGCGCTCAGGTTTACCATGTAATAAGGACCATCTTGCTTGGATTGGAAAATTTGGTCCACCGGCCATTCAAGGTATGTTGTGGCGAAGCCTGCCGGCTGCAGCGCGGCAGCACCGTAAGTGACGACGTTCGACGCATTCGCCACCAGGTCAGCAGCCACCAGCTCGCCGGTGAAGGTGTAGGTGCCGGTTTCGAATAGATCCAGGTCGAAATGGGTTGCCAGGCTTTCATAAAGCCCATCTGCGTCGATGTCATTCGGGTAGGTGATAAAGCTGCTCGGATCGATCTGCATGGCGGGTGGCTCGAAGGAATCGTGGGCATAATACGCAGTGACATGAGGATATTCCGCATAGTCGCTGAGGATATCATCTTCGGTTGCCCTAAGCTCTACCCTGGCGATCTGGTAAGATCCATCGTAGCCATAATCCCTGAGCAGCTTGCCATCAAATTTCACCGTCAACCAGGTTTCACCCGGGTCCAGCTCAACCTGCGTGCTGCCCCAGGCAACCGTATAGGGACCCATTTCTTCCAGCCAGACCACCAGGTTGAAAACGCTTTTTTCCTTGATCCATACGTATGTAGATATGTTTAAAGAGTCGTACAAACCGTCCGCATCGGCATCGGAGGTGGAGTCTTCATAGTATCCCCACAAGGTGCCGAACTGTAGACCTGCCTCGTTGGTGTGGTAAGGAGCACTAGAGGTGGTTATTTCACTGTGATAGATCGGACCGGATTGACTTGGGGTTGGAATAGTTTCTGAGGCAAAGGGGGTGCTGGTTTGTTTACCTGGATTCGCCCAATCATTCTTAATAGTACCGACTCTCCCGTTCGCCTGGATCAGGCAAAGCCATTCCTGATCACCATACCGATCGTATCCGGCTGTTGTCGACTTGTGGGAATATAAATCGCAGCTATCGGTGCTGGTATTGGAGGTGTGATTGGTGTTCGTTTCATAATCATCCGGCAGGTCATCATCGCAACCGGTGCAAACACCTTCGTCAGAATCTGTTTTACCTGCCCAGCTGCCTCCAGCCTGCCATTGTTTATATACCCAGATATGTGTATCCTCGTGTTTGATGACCTCTGCAAGGGCATTGATACCCTTAGCACCTCCAAAGGTGCCTCCCGTGCAGACAACTATAGTGTTTGGAGGAGTTCCAATTTCAACTCTCGGAACGGTGAGGCTATTTGAATAATGTGTCTCGGCTGCATCCTTACCAATATGAATAGTATCGCTTGCACCGTCGGCGGTGCCATAAGATGTTGTTGTCGAATCGTAGTAGACATTATTATCAAATCCCGGCACAGCTTTGTCATCCGTCATGCGCCAGTATTCAGCCCAGTTGGGAGTTTTGTCGCCGTCATCGTCGCCGGATTTTTTGAAGAATACTTTATAACTGAAGCTGGTACTGCTTGCCCCGGTTAATCCGGAAGCGGTGTGCTTCCATGAGATGGTGAGCTGAGCCTTTTTATTGCCATAAGTCTTCACCGCTGGGCCAGCACCTTTGCTGGGGGTGTAGCTGTATTTACAATTATTGGCGATATCGCCTGTTCCTGCAGTGATGTCTCCCGACCAGCTGCATTTGGTGATGGTGTAGCCGGATGGAATGATGTTTTTTGAGGTCAAATCCACGATCGAGCCAGTGGTCGGCTCTTTACCAGTCGTGCTGCGTCCTGCTTTGCTGAGAGATTCTATGTAAGGGGCTTTTGGCGCAATCTTTTTATCAAACACATCGCCAAACATTATCGCATCGGTACAGGGGTCTTCTTCATTGTCTTTGCTGATATTGGCACGCAGGTATGTGGTTCCATTGGTGACCCCGCTGGTTGGTATGGTAATGTCTTTCGAGTAAAACATCGTATTGGAAGCGTTTATTGCAGAGCCACTCAGTTCTTTATTTATCACCAGTTCAGAGCTCGAGAAGCTCTGGTTTGCGTTCCAATCGATCCAGAGATGCAGGTTCTCTGGCCAGTCATCATACCAGTCACAGGATTGACCGGCAACGCAATGCGTGGGATTATCGATCCAGACAGTTACATGGACTCTAAATTTGGAGCTCGAGATTCGATTGACACTGATGGATTTGATATATTCGAGAGTTCTGATAATCCCCCTCAGAAGCACAGTAGCCGAGAGCCCCCTCGGATTTCTCGGTCTGTTCTGCATGGGCGGACATTTTCCCTGATGAGTTGGGTGAAAATGGAACGACCAAGAATAAAGAAAGGAGCACCAGGCTGTTTATCAAGAAAAACACAGGTCGTTTGAGTGAGCCGTTCATCTTAAGTTCCCTTCTGGGCGATGCCCAACCTGCCTGGCAAATTAAAATAGTAAATCCCCCGTTCATGCATATTAGTATTGCATACTACAATTTGTGTAAACAAGTGTCATATGTCACATTCTGTATTAGAGAATTCGAGGTCGGTGGGTTCGTGGTAAGCAGGATTTTCTGCGCGCAAAATTCTTGAGCTAGGTTATGTTCAATCTGGTTTCTCGGTTAAAATAATTCCATGTACAATTCTTCACATGTTAGATGCTGTTTGAAGGAAAAACTCAATAAGTGAGGTCTCGCATGCATACCAAAATCCTGCCGCTATTACTCCTGATGTGTCTGATCATCGCTGGCTGCCAGTCCGGTGCTGCTCCGACGGACAGCGCCTCCACCGGAGCGACCCAGGCGGTGCAGGGCGAAGGTGACCAGCTCTCCAGCGAAGACCTGGCGGCTACCCTGGCAGCGCCTACTCTACCTGCAGCAGGTACTCAGCAGGTATCGCAGGTGGCAACACAGCCTGCTGATCAGGCTGCTTACGAAGGTGAACCCCTGCCGGTGGAGCGCGGCAGCCTGTTTTCGGGCTCAGGAGCCTGCTCCGCCTGTCATTCGAACCTGCAGGACCAGGCTGGGGTGGATGTCTCGACCGAGAGATTGTGGCGTGCCAGCATGCTGGCCAACGCTGCCCGCGATCCATACTGGCAGGCAACCGTGGAGAATGAAGTTGCTTCCGCACCAGAGCTGCGCGGCGTGATCGAGGAGAAATGCGCCTCCTGTCATACCCCGATGGCTGCCGTCACGCAGCACGCCGAAGATGGCGAGGTTTTACTGACAGGCGATGGCTTTCTGGATCCGGAAAACCCATTGCACCGCCTGGGCATGGATGCGGTGTCTTGCACCCTGTGCCACCAGGTAGAAGCGGACAACCTGGGCCAACCGGACAGCTTTTCTGGCGGCTACCAGGTAGACCTGGATCTGCCTGCCGGTCAGCGCCTGGCGTATGGCAAGTTTGAAATTGATCCCCAGCTTCAAACCATGATGCAGGCGGTCTCCGGCTTCATCCCCCAGCAAGCTGACCACCTGGGACAATCTGAGCTATGCGGCACCTGCCATGACCTGGTAACGCCATACCTGGACGAGAACGGGCAGGTAGCTGGCGAGTTCCCTGAGCAGATGGTCTACTCTGAGTGGGAAAACAGCCGCGTGGAGGGACAGCAGACCTGCCAGGGCTGTCACATGCCCCTGGCGAGCGGCGGGGTGCAGCTTTCCATCACCGGTGGACCGCTGCGCAGCCCGTTCTACCAGCACACGTTCACCGGCGGGAATGCCTTCATGCTGCGCGTGCTGCAGGCAAATGGTCCAGCGCTGGGGGTGACCGCCTCCAGCCAGGGTTTTGCAGAGACGATTGCTAACACCGAGCGCATGCTGGAGAAATCCACCGCCACACTGGCATTGGAAGAGCTGAAAATTGAGAATGGCGTGCTGAGCGGCAATGTGCATTTGCAAAGCCTGGTGGGGCACAAGTTCCCGGCGGGGTATCCATCCCGGCGCGCCTGGCTGCACCTGCGCGTGCTGGACGGATCGGGACAGGTAGTCTTCGAATCAGGCGCGCTGGATGCCAGTGGCGCCATTCTAGGCAACGCCAATGACGAGAATCCCAGCCAGCTCGAGCCGCATTACACCCAGTTGAGCACGTCCGACCAGGTGCAGATCTATGAAGCCATCTTGCATGACAGCCAGGGCAATGTCACCACTGCCCTGCTCCACGCCGCCAGTTATGCCAAGGATAACCGCCTGCTGCCGCAGGGTTTCGACCTGGCGCAAGCCTCGTCGCAGATTATCGTGCACGGCGAAGCTGCCAGCGATGCTGACTTCCAACCTGGTGGTGACGTCCTGGGGCTGGCGATTGACCTGGGCACTGCCCAGGGACCATTTACTGTCGAAGCCGAGCTGCTCTACCAGAGCGTGGGCTACCGCTGGCTGGAGAATTTGCTGGATGTGGGCGCCTCGCAAGCGCTGCACGAAGCACTGGTGAGTGTGCCGAATACGCCGGTTACGGTGGCAAAGGCGCAGCAGGAGATACAACCCTAGCTTTTAGATTTACTTTTCGAGATGTCCTTTCTAACAATCTTACTTATTGCCGTTGGCATGGCAATGGACGCCACGGCGGTTTCGCTGTGCGTAGGCGCAAACCACCAGGCAAACTCGACCCGCTCGCGCTTGCGCCTGGCATTCCATTTTGGTATTTTTCAGGCGTTCATGCCGGTCGTCGGCTGGTACCTGGGTGCCTCGGTCGAGCACTGGGTCAGCGCCATTGACCACTGGGTGGCTGCCGGGCTGCTGGTCTATCTCGGAGTGAAGATGATTCTGATCGGGCTGGCAGAGCCAAACAGAGCGTTGCGAAGATGATCCCGACGCGTGGCAAGACCCTGTTGATGCTGTCGATTGCCACCAGCATCGATGCCCTGGCGATCGGCTTCAGCATGGCGATGCTGCGAGTGCCGATCGCCATGCCAGCGCTGGTGATCGGTTTGGTGACATTTTCCTTATCGATGCTGGGTTTACTCACCGGCAGCCGGCTTGGTGCCAGGTTTGGCAGCCGCATGGAGATCCTGGGCGGCGTCATCTTGATTTTCATCGGGCTGCGCATCCTGGCGACGCACTTGCAGATTTTCAATCTTATTTCAATAATTTTCGGTGACCTGGGTCCGTTGTGATATATTACAATATTCTGATCCCTTTATCCAACAGGAGGTTTTAATGGCTCAAGCAAAAACAATGCAAGCTGCCAGCGAAGTGCGTTTCAACCGCTTCATGGCAGGCGTTTACCTGGTGATGGCACTCGGTCTGTCAGTTACTGCCTTCGTCGCTACGGGTGTCAGCAGCAATGAAGATCTGATGCTGCGCATCCTGACCGACGGCTGGTTCGTCTTTGGATTGTTTATACTCCAGATCATCCTGGTCGGTGTGCTCAGCGCCGCGGTGATGCGTCTATCTCCGTTCGTGGCGTTTCTGCTGTTCTTACTGTATTCGGCATTGACCGGCCTGACAATTTCAACAATTTTTATCTATTACTCCCAGGCAACCATTTCTTACACCTTCTGGGTGACCGCGGGAATGTTCCTGTTCGCCAGTATCGTCGGGCTGTTCATCAAGCGTGACCTGAGCGGGCTGGGGATGTTCCTGATGCTGGCGCTGGCGGGTTGGCTGTTTGGCTACATGTTTACCATTTTCTTCTCAACCTCTGCCGGGTTTGATCGGGGGATGAACTTCCTCGGCATCCTGCTGTTTGCCGGATTGACGGTGTGGGACACCAACCGCCTGAAGAAGCTTTCTACCGAGCTGGAAGGCAAGCAGGGCATGGGCGGAATCATCGTGATCGGCGCTCTGGCGCTTTACCTGGACTTCATCAACCTGTTCCTGCTGCTGCTGCGCACCAGTCGCAGGTAATTCAAACCAGAAACCAATCGTATCATTCCTGACTAAGGCAATTAGCTCTTCATATTGCAGTGCCTGGGCGGTTTTCGCTCAGGCACTGCTTTTCTATCTTGAGAATGAGTAAAAGATTAATAATCAGATAATCTTCATCACATCTATCAGAATGCGGCGTCATACAGGGTGAAGTAACACAAAAACCAACCATGAAATAAGGAGAAATAACGATGAACAGCAACAGCAAGCGCACCCTTTGGATTATTGTTACCGCCGTGATGGCAATTGCATTTCTGCTTGGCGGATCTCGCCTGACCGCATTCGCACGTGAGACGGAAGCAGGTGATGACCGGGTCAACCGAGGCAGCATGGAACCGGTGGAGAGCCTGGATGAGCTCTCCGGACGACCGGGCGAGTTCGAATTCTACGGCAAGATCGAAGCGATCACTGAAACAACCTGGACAGTGGCAGGTCAGACGCTGACCATTCTGCCCGGCACCGAGCTGAAAGGTTTGTTCGAGGTAGGTGATTTTGTCAAAGTGCATGCTTATCCTTTCCAGGACGGCCTGGCAGCTCGCGAGATCGAATTTGCCGGTGCAGTGGCCACCGAGACTCCCGCAGCAGATGACAACAGCAATGAATCGATCGATGACAACGGCAACAGCGCCTTCGACGATGGAAACAGCAATAGCAGCATCAATGAAAACACAAACGATGCCAATGCACGGCAGTGACAACGAAAACGTCAACGATGACAATGGCAACGGCAACCAGTAATGATGACAACGGTAATGCAAACGATGATGACCACGGAGGCAACAGCGGTCGCGGCTAGAACAGTCAGATGAGAGAATAATAAAAAAGTGGTGCGGTGAAACTGCACCACTTTTTTTATCGGAAGAGCCAAGCTTAAGCTGCTTCTTCGGCAGGAGCGCCTTTACTGCCTTCATGCGATTGCAAGGCGAGATACTGCGCACCATACTTCTTGATTTTTTGTACTTCCAGGTCAAACTGGCTGAAATGGCGCTCTTCGTCATCCACCAGCGCTTCGAAAACTTTCTTCGTGCCAGAGTCAGCGTTCGCCGAGCATTCATTCGCCCAATGGTTGTAATCTCGAGCGCTGCCTTCTTCCATCTTGCATGCCATTTCCAGCATGGTCTTCACGTCGTGGACCTTCTCAACTGCCGCGCTGGATACGAGTTCCACTTCGCCGCCCAGGAACAGAATGCGTTCGCCACAGTGCTCGACGTGCTTCATCTCCTCGATAGCTGTCCGTTCAAACAGCATGGATAGGATGCTGTAGCCCTGGTCTTCGCAATGAAAATGGAAAAACATGTACTGGTGAACCGCGGAAAGCTCATCGGCAATGGCTTTATTGAGTAGCTCTATGCTTTTTTCGTGCATTATTTGGTCTCCTTTTTGTGAAAAATTCACATCCCTCACCTATTCTACCATACCGTCAATATCCATTATTTCAACCTAGATCGAACAGATCCAACGTTTGACCCGTCAGCTCTGTGAGTAGGGTATTATTGAAAACTCTCCAAGCACACCGGTGCTGAGTAAAGCAGGTTGAGGGGCGGGTCGAAGAGAACGAGTAGGTGTTGTTGTCAGCCTGGGGGATGGGCTGTCTGCTGCTCGCGATGGGGCGGGGAGTGATCATCAATGACCGATAGCCCCCAAGGCCTGGATGCAGGTAAGCTCAGTCTGTCTTCATTCACTGAACAGGCGTTTAAAGCCATCGTATGGTGCCAAGGGGATCAGCTCAAAGCTGATCAAACCGGCTTTCACCAGCGGCAGATTGTCCAGTGCGCTGCGAGCCTGATTTTCATCGTCACACTCGAGAATTAGCACCGCGGTGTGCTGGCATGTGTCCCAATAAGCCTCGCGGAGCAAGCCCTGGTAGTACATCTGCCAGGTGCTCTGTGCTTCAGCCTTGAGGAGCGGGGTGAAATCTGCTTGTTCTGTGGAGGTTTCGTGTTCCAGTGCGATAAATTTCATGGTTAATTATTGGCTGTTGGTGCGATGATCACCGCTGCGGCAGCAGAGTCGATTTCTTCCAGGACTGCACGCAGGGCATCGCCAATGGGCTCGCGCTGACCAGTGTATCGATCTTCTTCCGAGCTGTTTTTCGCTCGTCGCGCGTGAAAACCAAGCCGAGCATATCGCAGGATTTGACCAAGCTGAGCAGTAAAAGATCGCGAGGGGCAGGATTAATGCCTCCCAGTGCAACTGACCGCAGGCGTTGCTTAACCCAGTATTTTGCTGAAGCGTCTTGCTGAGGATATGCATCGTAAGGTATGACCCACAGGAAGCGCCGTTTTTCTATGGTTAATACGTGCTTATCAGCCAGGTCTTCGGCAACGCGGCGATTCAATTTATTAGAAGCAAGAGCGCTGATCCAGTGCTTAACCGGGCGCGGTTTCTTGCTGGCGGTGATGATCTGCAGCGCATCAGCCTCAATCCCTTGGATGGTGGACGGAGCCTCAGACGGAACAAGTTTACCTTTGTCGATGCGGATTTTTTCTTGCAGTGCGAGTTCAGCTAAGAGTGCTCCTGCCAGCCCGTAGCGCAAGCGGTCGGACACTGAAGGTGCCACCGTACCTTTGTAGTCGTCGATGGCAACCAGGAAGAGCTCTTCAAACATGGATAACATCGTTCTTCCTCCGCAGCGATAAATCGATAATTATTAAGAAAAATGCGCACCTTTGCATGGAATCGAGCTAATTATAAGTTTACCAGAAGATGTTTTTCTATAACGAAAATCATTAACCATCCGGTTCAAAATGAATATCATTTGAATTTATAATTAGCCGTATTATGATCGCCTACCGTCAAATCCCCTCTCTCACCACGTTGTACGCCCTCAACCCAATCGATATCTCCGAAACCGGTACCATTGTCTATTCCCAGCAAGGTGATGATCTTGCAGTCACAGAGCAGAACTGGCAGCGACCTGTCCCCGACCTGGTTGAATGGCACGCTTACCTGGGCGAATGGGCTGAGCGTCTGCATTGGGATGCCTTCATTGGCGCGTTCGATGGCGTTGAGCTGATCGGATTGGCGTCCATTCGCAATCGGCTGGCGCCAGATATGGCGCAATTGACGACCCTGCATATCAGCCAGGCATACCGGCGCAGGGGCATCGCAACCCGATTGGTACAGGAAATTATCGCTCTGGCGCGCCAGAGCGGAGCTGCACGCCTGTATGTTTCTGCAACTCCGTCGGAATCAGCGGTGGGTTTCTATCTGAGCCAGGGTTTTCGACCCACTTCCACTCCCGATCCGTCGCAGTTTGCCCTGGAACCGGAGGATGTGCACATGATCATGAGCCTGAAATAAATACTTTTCTTTTTCAAACCATACAATGGTTTTTAGTCCTGTGATAAAATCGACGTAATCCCCCGCAAATAAGATCATCTATCTACAGAAAGTGAGGTGACTTATGTTTCAAATCGTAACCGATAGCGCAGCCGACCTGACCCCCGAAGATATCGCTGAGAACCAGATCGTGGTGGCACCGTTGAAAATCGAATTCCCGGATGGTACGGTCAGCTCCGAGGAGATCGGTCGGGATGAATTTTATGCCCGTTTGAAGAGCATGTGGCCGAGCATCCCCTCGACCTCGCTGCCCTCACCCGATGATTTCGTCCAGATTTATCAACGGCTGGCAAAAAATGTCAAGCCCATACTTTCCATCCATATCTCCAGTGGATTAAGCTCTACCATGTCCGCTGCTCACATCGGCGCCGAAAGCGTCCCCGAGGCGCAGGTAACCCATATTGACAGCATGACGCTATCCGGTGGCTTGCGCTTCCAGGTGCTGGCGGCAGCCGCGATGGTGCGGGCTGGCAAACCGCTTGAGCTCATCCAGGAGCAGCTTGGCAAGATTCGTCTGGCGACCGAAACTGTGTACACGCTTGAGACGATGGAATACCTGGCGAAGGGAGGGCGCATCGGCCGGGTGCAGGCGCTGGCAGGCATCCTGCTTAACATCAAACCAGTGATCCACGTCAACCATACCGATGGCAAGTACAGCCCGGTGGGGCGCGAGCGAACCATCCCGCGCGCCCTGGATGCGCTTAACAAGCACGTGGGTAAGCTCTATGCCAGCGAGTCCGTGTGGGTATCCGTGATGCACGGCCAGGCTGGCGAATATGCTGAAGAGCTGGCGAACGGGCTGCGCAAGACGCTCAACATAGCCAAGCTTGAAATCTTGCGTATCTCACCGGTGCTGGGAGTGCATACCGGTCCAGGGATTATCGGCGCGGCGGTGTGCCCGGCAAACCTGCTGACGGCGTAAACTTACCTTTGTTTATCGATGCCTCGTTTGGGTTTGGATTACCTGACCCATACGTGGCATTTTGTTTTAATGTCAGGATTCTTGCTTAATAAAATCGATCACTTCGTCGATATAAGCAAATGCCAGGGCTGTAACGGTATCTGCGCCGCCGTAGTACAGGGCGATGCGCCCGCTTGAGGCGTCGTACAGCGTGGCGCATGGAAAGACCACGTTGGGGACATCCCCTACGCATTCATACAGCGTTTGCGGGGAGTGTAAATAGGATTTGCCACGCGCAATGACTTTCCAGGGCTCGTCTAAATCCAGCAGGACAGCGCCGTAGCTGTACACAAAGCCGTTGCACGAAGTCAGCACGCCATGGTAAAAGAGCAGCCAGCCTTGTGCGGTTTCGATCGGCACTGGTCCGGCTCCAATCTTGGTATGCTCCCAGGCTTCGGCTGGCGCCATGACAAAGCGGTGCTCGCCCCAGTGCAGCATGTCCGGGCTGCGACTTAAGAAGATATCGCCGAAGGGGGTGTGCCCGCGATCGCTAGGCCGGCTGAGCAGCATGTACTTTCCGTCGATCTTGCGCGGGAAGAGCACCCCATTGCGGTTATTAGGCAGCAGCGCATTTTCGAGAAAGTGGAAATGCTCGAAATCGAAGGTATAGCCGATGCCGATGGTCGGGCCGTGGTAGCCGTTGCACCAGGTGACGTAATAACGGTCTTCCAGCCAGGTCACGCGTGGATCATAGCGGTGTTCGAAGCCTGCCAGCTCGCTGTCCGGGTATAGCCATTCGATTGGCGCATGCTCGATCTGCCAGTGGACACCGTCCTGGCTGCGCCCGGCATGGAGGTTCATCTGGCGGCGTTTATTGTCGCAGCGGAAAACCCCGGCAAATCCATCCTGGAAGGGTACTACTGCACTGTTGAAGATGCTATTCGAAGAAGGGATCAGATTGCGCGGGATGATTGGGTTGACGCTGTAGCGCCACACCACGTCACTGCAGCCCTGCGGGCGGTCTTCCCAGGGCAGGTTTTTCAAAGATGGTTGGGTATTCAGCAAATTGTTCATCTTTATCCTTGAGTTTTCCTCGCGCGATTCGAACTCTGAGTCTAACGTTCAAAGCCCATAATTGATCGGGAACAGCGGTTGTGCGCCTTCTGGCATGGGCACCTGCTCCATACTTTGCGGCCATGCGAATGACAGCCTACCGGTGAACTGCAGATCACCGAAGAGCACGTCTGCCACGCCCTGACCTTCCGTACCCGGCAGCCATGCAGCTACCAGGGCATCCATCAAAGGGAGCTGGTCGGTAACGATCAGCGGGCGACCTGAGAGCAGCAGCACAACCAGCTTACGGCTGTACCTGCGCATGCGTTCGATGAGCTGAATATCCGCCGCCGGCAGAGCCAGGTCACGCCGGTCGCCAAAGCCTTCAGCATACGGCTTCTCGGCAAGCACCACAATGCCAACCTCCGCCTTGTCGCTGCCGTGATTCGCAAACTGACCGTCAGGCTTGTATAGAACGTTGGTGTCTGGAGAGACCGTATTGCGAATCCCTTCCAGGATAGTGGTGCCAGGGGTGATCGCGCCAGGTTTTCCCAGCCACTCAATCGTCCAGCCGCCGCACTGCAAGCCGATGTCGTTTGCAGCGACTCCAGCCACCAGGATCGTGGAGGTGGATTCGGAGAGCGGCATTACCTGCCGCTCGTTCTTCAGCAGCACCAGCGATTTAGCAGCAGCCTCACGACCCAGTCGGCGGTGCGCTTCTGTTCCGACCAGGGATGCGAAGCATGGGTCGGGCAGCGGGTGTTCGAACAACCCGGCCTGTTCTTTGACGTCCAGGATGCGCTGCACGGCGTCGTCGATGCGCTCGATGGGGATGTCGCCATGCTGCACTGCCAGTTTCATGCTGGCGATGAACCGTTCGTAATCCAGCGGCACCATGACCATATCGACCCCGGCGTTGATTGAGCGCACGACAGCCTGGTAATAGTCGTCAGCCACCTGGTCAATGCCCCCCCAATCGGAGATGATAAATCCATCGAAGCCGAGCTCACCCTTGAGCACTTCAGTGAGCAGGTAGCGGTGGGCGTGCATTTTCAGCCCATTCCAGCTTGAGAAGGATGCCATTACGATCTTCACCCCGGCATCAATCGCGGCGATATAAGGTGGTAAGTGCACCGTGCGCAGTGTCGCCTCGTCGATGCAGCTGTCGCCCTGGTCAAGCATGTACTCAGCGCCTTCCTGCCCTGGCTCACTCAGGTAGCCGGGAGGGATGGGCATTGGCCAGCGCGAGCTTCCCCAGCTTGTGGCACCATCTCCGATGAAATGTTTGGCGGTCGCCAGCACTGAGAGTGGATCACCCAATTGGTCAGCCTGCAATCCCTTGATATAAGCCGCCCCGAGCTGCGCCACCAGGAAGGTATCCTGCCCAAAGCCTTCGAAAGCCCTGCCCCAGCGCAGATCCTGCGGCACTGCCACGGTGGGGGCAAAGTTCCAGTGCAGCCCGCAGGCAGCCATCTCTTCAGCGGTGGCACGGCCAATCTGCTGCACCAGCAGCGGATCGCGCGTAGCGCCCAGACCGATGTTGTGCGGAAAAATCACCGCACCGTAGAGGTTGTTGTGCCCGTGCACGGCGTCCACGCCGTATAATATTGGGATGCCCAGGCGAGTCCCCAGGGCAGCCTGCTGGTATTCGCCTACCATCTCTGCCCAGCCTTTCGAGGTGTTTTCCAGCGGATATGCACCGCCGCCGCTTAAGACTGAGCCGATGGAGTATCGCCCGACTGCTTCCGGTTGCAGCCCTACCCGGGAAACCTGGGTCATCTGGCCGATTTTTTCTTCGAGAGTCATGCGGGCGAGCAGCTCTGTCACGCGTGGTGATATTGTCATCTTATCGCTTCCTCTAACACATGAGGATATCTAATGGCATCGTACGAGGTATGCCTGCAAGTTTAACACATCCTTTTGGGATCAGGCATGCTGCAAATGATCATCGGTATAGGATGCCGGTAAGGTTCGAGCAAGGCAATGCTGGTTTTTACACTATAATTGGTACATGGCAACCACACCTGCACCAACTCAATTGCTGCGTGACTGGCTGAGCGCCGGTGACCATCCTCCCGCTCCATGGAGGGATGCCCTGCTCGCCGGCTTGCCGTACTTCCTTTACGGCTTGATGCTCAGCGGTTTGTATCTGGTATTCACCATCTCACCACCGGGTGAGGACTCCTGGCAAAGCATGCTGGTGAACGTGCTGACCATGCTGCTCAGCCTGGCGGCGTTCTTCGTTGTGATCCTGGCGCGCCGGCGGGGCTGGCCAACCTGGGCAGCGAGCTGGTATCCGTTTGCTATCACGTCGGTAATTTATCTGTTGCAGGCAATCAGCGTGCTGGTGCCCAATTTGCTCAATAGCTCATTAGCCTACATCGTGAGCATTGCTGTGCAGCTGGGGATCTTCATCCTGGCCGTTTACATCTTCCGCCGCGACCGCATCGCCAGCCTGCTGGTGGTGATCTACTTCTTCCCCATGCTGGCGCTGGCGGTTATCGATCCGATTCCTTATGAGCTGGGGGCGCTGATTTGCTTCAGCCTGGGACTGCTGTGCGGGATCGCTGCGCTGCTTTCTACCCGCTGGGGGCGTTGGATGCGAGGGGTGGGGCTGTGCATGGCAGTTAACCTGATAGCCGGACTGATGACTTTTATCGTTTACTCGCTGGGGTTGGTGAGCCTGGGTTTTGACGCATTGACCCCCTCCGAGCTGATGGGGGGCATGGGCATTTACCTGGTGGTCACCCTGACCTTGCTGCTGGCGCCGGCGCTCATCTGGGGCTTCAACGTCTGGATTGGCCGCCTGGTCACACGTCATTAAGCATGAATCATCCATGGTCGATACAAGAACGCCTGCATGCTGTGCTGCTGCGCATCTGGCGTGAGCTGCCGAACTGGCTGCAGCGTCTGGTGCTAACCCTTTTTTCGGTTCGTTTTCGCGTAGCCGTGGCTGGCATGATCCAGGACGATGCCGGGCGCCTGCTGTTGTGCTACCACACCTACCGCAAAGAATATCCCTGGGGGCTGCCAGGCGGCGACCTGAAATTCGGCGAAGACCCTGCCGAGGCGATGCAGCGCGAGCTGATGGAAGAAACTGGCTTGCAGGTGCAGGTCATCCGCCCATTGCTGGTCACCAGCGCTTCCAGCTACCGCCACGTGGGCATTTTCTACGAATGCAAGCTGGAAGGTGGGGAGTTCCGCCCGAGCGTGGAAGTCTCAAAAATCGATTATTTTAGTGCCGCCGAGCTGCCAAATTTCATCCTTCCGGGCGAGGCGCGTCTGGTGTACACAATCTTGGGGATACCACTCTAGCTGCTCGCCCCACTGTATTTCTTTACCCCGGCTTTCCATACTTGTAATGCAATCAGGAAGCAGGCTGCGCCAATTCCCAGAAACAGCAGCACCTGCCAGCCGCCCAGCTCACCGTGCAGCGCCCGCAGCGGCACGGTTGTGGCGACTGCCACCGGCACTACAAAGGTGACAATCAGGCGCAGCCAGCTCGGGTAGACCGTGGCGGGGTAGCGCCCGGCATCCAGCAGCGCCTGCAGAATAGTGACGTTGTTGTCGAACTTGACGAACCAGAAGGTCAGGGCGATCATTCCCACCCACAGGCTGTACAGGATCAGCGCACCGGAAGTGGTCAGCAGGGTGAAATAGACCAGGCTCATGGCGCTGATGCTGGCGGCCTCCATCCCGCCGCTCATACGGATGCCGATAATGATCAGCACCACCCCTGTGATCAGGTCCCACATGCGCCAGATCACGATGCGGCTGAAGCTGACCAGGAACAGGCTGTTTGCCGGCAGCAGCAAGGTGTAATCCAGGGTGCCATCGCGCACGCTGGTGTTGAATTTCTCGGTGGCTGGCCAGATCACGCTCATCATCAAGGTATTGACAATGTGGAAAATCCCCAGCAGGGTTATCAGCTCACCAGGTCCCCAGCCGCTGAGCGATTCGGTGTTGGTAAAAATAATGCTCAGGCTGAAGAGCTCAATTGCCAGCCACAGCAAGTTGATCAGAATGTTCACATACATGTCGACGCGGTACGCCAGCGACATTTGAAAATTGATCTTGAACAGCGTGTTGATCAATTTCAGGTTGTGCATGGTCAGGCTCCCACCGCCGAAAAACGCCTGACGCCTTCCCGCCAGGCAAGCCAGAAGACTGCCGCGGCGACCAGCAGCCAGACGAATGCCGTAATATAGCCGCGCAGCAGCTCGTCAGGCGTCACCTGACCCAGGATGACCTGGATGGGAAAGTAGATCATATATTGGAAGGGTAAAAACAGGGCGATCTGCTGGATGAGCGGCGGCATCAGGCTCAGGGGCACGAACAAGCCGGCGAACAGCATGCGCAGTGCATCGTAGAAGGACATAATCGAATGCACGCGCGTGGTCCAGAATGCCAGGCAGGTGATGGCCGCGCTGAGCAGGAAGTTGAGTCCGAAGCCGAATATCACCGCGGGCACCGCCAGCAGCAGGTTTTGCCAGGTGACGCTGCTGAAGTCCGGTTTGAACAGCAGAAATAAAACCAGCCAGACGGGGATCAGTACGATGAAAGTAATGGCTTTAAACGCCAGGTTGTTGACCAGGTTGTTGGTCAGGATGGGATGGATCGGGCGCAGCAGCTCGCCCGCGAGCGTGCCATCCTGGATTTTGTAAGCGAAAACGTGGATGGTGATATCGGCTGTGAGCTGGTCGACGATCAGCAGCGTCATGTAATAGGTGACAAAATCATTAGCGGTCAGCCCTTTGACGCTGCCCTGGCTGCTGGCGATGGTGGTCCACACCGCCAGGTAGATGATTGGCGAGACCAGCCAGTAAAACAGGTACATCATCAGGTTGGCGCGGTACTGCCACTGCTCAGCCCAGTTGACCTGCCATAATCGTTGATAGATGCGCAGCATAATGATTTACTCGGCAAAAGCGCTTTCGATAATGCTCTCGATGGGCGGGTCTTCAATGGTCAGGTCGTACACCGGCAGCTCAGCCAGGATTTGCGCGGTCAGGCTGGTCACTTCGTCAGCCGGAACGCGGATGTACTGCTTGCCATCCCCGTTCTCACTTACCGTCAGCTCGCCATAGCAGCCCAGGTCACAAGGAGCGCCTTCCTGCAGCGCCACGCCGATCAGCTTGAACGGGGCGATGCGCCGTGAGAGCTCGCTGAGCCCGCCGTCATATTTCAACTGCCCGTGATGGATGATGATAATGCGCTCGCACAGGGCGGTCACGTCTGCCATGTAGTGGCTGGTGAGCAGGATGGTTGCGCCGGTGCGGCGGTTGTATTCCTGTAAGAAGGAACGGATGCGCGCCTGGGCGGT
This sequence comes from uncultured Chloroflexia bacterium, assembly GCA_963774935.1. Taxonomy (GTDB): domain Bacteria; phylum Chloroflexota; class Anaerolineae; order Anaerolineales; family UBA4823; genus CAVZGO01. The sequence continues at coordinate 2,499 of CAVZGO010000002.1, read as the reverse complement.
GATGTCCAGCCCGATAGTCGGCTCGTCGAGGAAGAGCACCTGCGGACGATGCAGCAGACCGGCTGCCATCTCGCACTTCATGCGCTCGCCCAGCGACAGGTTGCGCACCGGCTTGCGCATGATTGGGCCGAGCTCCAGCAGCTCGTCGAGCTCTTTCAGCGTGCGCTGGTAGTCTGCCTCGGGGATGCGGTAGATCGCCTGGTTGAGCAGGAACGAATCAGCCGCCGGAATGTCCCACGCCAGGCGGTTGCGCTGTCCCATCACCAGGGTCATCGATGCCAGGTACTCGCGCGGTCTCTCCCAGGGCGTAAAACCCAGCACGCTCGCGCCTCCGGCGGTGGGGTGCAGCAGCCCGGAGAGCATCTTCAGGGTGGTGGTTTTGCCAGCTCCGTTGGGACCCAGGAAGCCAATCACTTCTCCGGGCTGGACGGTGAAGGAAACCTGCTTCACAGCCTGGACGGAGGTATAGCGGCGGCGGAAAAAGCTGCGCAGCGAAGCGCCGAAACCGCCTTCTCGCTCGGGTACCTGGTAGGTTTTGCTGATTTGATCGACCTGGATGGCAGGGGCAGATATGGGGGAGGTTGCTAGAGACATGGCGACTATTATAGTGTAAATCGGCAACTGCATCAACAAGCGGATATAATGGAGTTTGTTTGTACAAATAATGCTATTCCATGGAAAGATCATGAAAGGATACTGCGAATGATACGGTCAATGATCTTAGCCCTGTTTTTGCTGGTCGCCACCTATTTTCCGGGTAGAGCTTCTGTAGATGAAGCAACAGCCTGGCCTACCTTCCAGGTGGTCAAGCTGGTGGGCGGGCTCAGCAATCCGGCGGCAATTACCAACGCCGGCGATGGCAGCGGACGTCTGTTCATCGTTGAGCAAACCGGGCGCATCCAGGTTGTGCAGGGAAGCACCCTGTCAGGCACCTTCCTGGATATCTCTGGTAGAGTGCTGTCCTCTGCGAATGGCGGCGGCAGCGAGGAAGGCTTGCTGGGGCTGGCTTTTCCACCGGGCTTTGGCGCCGGGCGGGATGATTTTTATGTCTATTACACCAATCAGCAGAGCAATAACCAGGTCTCGCGCTTCCGCCTCAGCGCTAACCCGGCTCAGGCTGATCCTGCCAGCGAAGAGCTGGTGCTGCTGCTTGAGCATCCTACCAATACCAACCACAACGGCGGCCAGCTTGCATTCGGACCAGATGGCAGCCTGTATCTCGGCCCAGGGGATGGCGGTGGGGGTGGCGACCCGAATGGCAACGCGCAGAACCCGGCTTCCTTGCTGGGCAAGCTGCTGCGCATTCGCATCGAGCCGCTGCCCGCGCAGGCTCCAACTGGAGCCTATCGTCAGTACATACCTTTGGCGCGCACAGGCAGCGATGGCTCGCCGGCGTCGTTTCGCTATGCCATTCCTTCGGACAACCCCTTCCTGAACCAGTCCGGTTATCGGGAAGAGATCTGGGCGCTGGGAATGCGCAACCCCTGGCGCTTCTCCTTCGATCGCCAGACCGGTGACCTGTACACTGCCGATGTGGGGCAGTCCAATTGGGAGGAGATCAATTTCCAGCCCACCATCAGCAGCGGAGGAGAGAATTACGGCTGGAATGTGATGGAAGGACTGGTCTGCTACAATAATCCGAATTGCGACAAGACTGGTTTGACATTGCCGGTGTGGGTGTACTCGCACAGCAGCGGCAACTGCTCAGTGACCGGTGGGTATGTTTATCGCGGCTCAGCGTACCCGGTGTTGGATGGCATTTACTTTTTTGCCGATTACTGCAGCGGCAGAATCTGGGGCTTGCGGGATGCAGGGATGGGCTGGGAGATCAGCCAGCCCCTGGACACGACCTATTTCATCTCCACCTTTGGGGAGAGCGAAGCCGGTGAGCTGTATTTTGCCAGTCGCAACACAGGGGAGATTTACCAGCTCGTTTCGCCATAAGCGACCTGGGATTAAAAACAGGGTGTGATATTTTCACACCCTGTTTTTGTAGGAATACAGCCATTCCGTAGAATAACGGGTATTTGCCTTTAGGCCCTGACCTGGCAGTAATAAGTCATTGACTTTTCCATGAAAGCTGCCAGACCGGGGCGAATCTTCTCATAGGTCTCGGTGAAAGCCGGGTCCTGGGTGTAGCCGTGCCCCAGCGCTTCGAAAATCTCCAGCGAGCATTCATAGAAGTAGGTGTTGATTGCCTGGTACCAGCGGTCGATCCAGTACTGCACCTCGGCGCTGTCGTGACCTTTTTCCATATTGGCTGCCACCCCGGCGCTGATATCGTGCAGCTCGTTCAGGATGTCATTTTTCTGCTCAGGCGTGTAAGCGCTCCAGGGTTTCGTCCGCTCCATTGCCGCATCACCCCAGCGCTGGCGCACCTGCACCTCGTACTGTTTTTGCTGCTCTTCGTCAAAACCAGAGTACAAATCCTGTTTGCTCATCTCCATAACTCCTTGCAAATGTAAGATCGTGCGCTCCACCGTCTCGATCAGCGTCTGG
>CAVZGO010000001.1:0-534989 GCA_963774935.1 uncultured Chloroflexia bacterium | reverse complement strand
TGAAGGGACGTTGAACTTTTTATTCTCATGGACTTACAAAATTGCACGGCTTTCACAAGGTAGGTTGACAAAATAAGCGGTCTTCTTCGGTATACTTGTTGCGCCAAACACCAAGCACCGGAGAAGACCAAAATGGATTATACCAACCTGCGACCTAATCAAGACATAGATGAGAACGGCCTGGTATTCGAAGTGGGAAGTTTATATGCCTATTTTCAGCGAGTGAAAGACACGCGAAAGCTCAAAGGGAAGCTGTACCCGCTAACGCAATTGCTGATGCTGATGATGTTAGCGAAATTGGGGGGTGAAGATAAGCCAAGCGGGATAGCCGACTGGATTGCCAACCGAGTTGAACAGCTACACGAGATGAAAATCTTGCATAAGAAGAGGACGCCCAGCCACATGACCTATCGACGAGTACTGGCAGACACCGTGAAACCAGAAGAGTTTGAGAGTTTGATCCAAGAATATCACCAGGGGCGACTGAATGATGAGCTAGAGATGGTGTTTAGCATGGATGGCAAGACGGTCAGGGGCACAATTCCAAGCGGAGAGCTAAGAGGCACCCATTTGTTGAGCATTTATGTGCCGGAACAAGGCCTGGTGCTGGCAGAAGCTGAAGTAGATCGCAAGGAAAACGAGATTGTGGTGGCGCCGAAGATCCTCAAACAAGTCAACTTGTAGGGTGCGATTGTGTTGGGCGATGCAATGCATGCCCAGCGGAACGCTTCTGACCAAATTGTCGCTGACGGTGGCGAGTACATTTGGACAATCAAAGGCAATCAGCCACACACACATTGGGCCATCGAGAAGTTGTTTGTGCATGAAGTGTGTAATCAACGCCAAGGTGCACCTCTGTCGAAACATTGCCAGATGGTTTCGCAAGTCAATAAGGGACATGGACGGATTGAGAAACGCACCATCATGGTTAGTACAGAGCTGAACGACTACCTGGATTGGCCACATCTGGCACAGGTCTTTCGTATCGAAAGAACCATCTGGTATGAAAAGTACAAAGGCCGTACTCGTCAAGTCGTCTATGGCTTGACCAGTCTGACACCTGCTGAAGCCTCACCGGAGCGACTGCTGGCTTTTGTGCGCCAGTATTGGGGGATCGAAAATGGACTGCACTATCGCAGAGATGTTACCTTACGAGAAGATGCCACGCGCCTCACGGTTGGCAATGCTGGTCACAACATGGCGATCTTCAATAATCTTGTGATCGGCCTTGCCATCCAGCATGGTTTTCATAATCTTGCCAAGGCGCGTCGTTTGTTTAATGCCCAGCCCTCCCAGGCTCTCAACCTGATCCTTTCGGCTGGAACTCCCTTCTTGTGAAAGCCGTGGAAAAGGCTCGCGACCTGGTGGTGTGATATAATTAATCGTAATAAAATAAAGAACTGCTGTGAAGAGGAATAGTAGGCTCTAAACCGGCGATACAGAGAGCAGGAGAGCAGTATGCTCGGTTGGGTGAGACCCTGCACGTACGCTAGAGTTGAATGGTCCTCGGAGTTGCCAGGTGAAATCATGAGAAGTTCCAACTCATGAGACTGTAGCCTAAGCCGGAGTTGCCACCGTTATCAGGGCAAAGGGTATCTATAAACCTGGTTGTTATCGCCAGGCCGTACTCGAAGTGTGGAGCTGGCTTTCACCCCGTCGCATCACCGGCGGGTTTTTTTATTAATAACGATTGATTTAGCAAAGAATCAATTCGAAAGCAATTATGAGATTAACTAACGGATTATTTGAGGAGGGCATATGTTGAACGGCAAGAAAGGGCGAGTTTTTTCAGGAGCACGACCTACTGGAAGACAGCACCTGGGAAATTATCTGGGCGCAATTCAGAATTATGTTGCTTTGCAGAATGACTTTGATTGCGTGTATTGTATTGTAGACATTCATGCACTGACCACTGTCGATACGACCGAAAATTTGCGCCAAAATATTTACGAAATGGCGCTCGATTTTCTGGCAGCCGGCATCCGACCAGAAGAGTCGATCGTGTTTATCCAATCCCAGGTGCCTGAAGTCACTGAGCTGCACACATTTTTCTCGATGGTCACACCTTTGGGTAAGCTAACAGATCTGCCTACGTTTAAAGAAAAGGCACGCCAACACCCGCATAACATTAATTATGGGCTGGTTGGCTATCCGGTGCTCATGGCAGCCGATATTGCTCTTTATAAAGCTGACTTTGTTCCGGTTGGGATTGATCAGGCGCCGCACATCGAATTCACGCGAGAAGTTGTGCGCTCCTTTAACTATCAATATAACACTGACGTCTTGATCGAGCCCCAGATGAAAGCGACCGAATATCCAAAGGTGATTGGAATTGACGGGCAGCAGAAGATGAGTAAGAGCCTGAACAATCACATCGAGCTGGCGGGAACGCCTGAGGAAACAAATGCACGCGTCATGCAAATGGTTACTGACCCGGCACGCCAGCGGCGCAGCGATCCGGGAAATCCAGATGTATGCAATGTGTTTTCCCTGCACAAGGTCTTCTCATCTGCGGATGAAGTGGCGATGATCAACCGTGAATGCCGCCAGGCGGGCATTGGTTGTGTACAGTGTAAGCAGTTGTTCGCCCGCAACCTCAACCAAAACCTGGCGCCGTTCCGCCAAAAGCGCAATGAGCTGACCCAGGATCCCAACCTGATTTGGGACGTATTGGCTGACGGCCAACAGCGCGCCAGCGTGATCGCCAAGGATACGATCCGCCAGGTGAAGGACGCCATCGGTCTACCATAGGTTGCATACCTAATGCGAATAGTCTTACAGCGAGTGTGCTCTGGAAGGGTCATCGTCAATCGATCGGTGATCGCTGAAATTGGCGCTGGGATAATCATCCTTCTCGGTGTGGGACCGGAAGATTTGGACCCGCAAGCAGCGGAAGAGCATCTTCAATACCTGGTAGATAAAGTCGCAAATTTACGAATATTTGAAGATGAGCAAGGAAAGGTTAATCGATCATTGTTAGAGACTGGTGGAGCGGCGATCGTTGTCTCGCAGTTCACCCTTTATGCAGATACGCGTAAGGGGCGGCGTCCTTCGTTTACTGATGCTGCTCCACCAGAGATAGCTCGACCACTTGTCGAACGATTTATTCGGCTGCTTAGTGCACAGGGTGTGCCAACCCAAGGGGGTGAATTTGGTGCGCACATGTTGGTGGAGATTGCCAATGATGGTCCAGTGACAATCCTGCTGCAGCGAGGTTAATGGCTGAAGGGGTTATTACGCCACAATACCGTATCAAACTGGACTGCCATTGCGCCTGCATTGAGCATCACCTGAGCCTGCTCAACTGAATAGACTCCGCCAGCTCCGATTACTTTCCATCCTGACCGGACGAGGTTTTGAACGCAAGCCAGGGATTGGGGATAAAGTGCTAGCCCATAAATGCGGCCCTGGACAAGAGTGTTCTCACCAACTGGTAAACAGCCCCGTGGTGGACCAAGGCTTATTGCAGAAATATCCAGGCTCTCTCGTTCAAGTGCTAAAGCATCAGCCAGGTTGATGACCTGGTCAAGGGCGATTCTTACGATCACCGGCAATTCATGAACAGCAGCCCGGATAAACTCGCGTGCCAAATTGGCATCTGCATGGGGTGGCAAACCTAACTCAAAACCAATAATTCCTGTTATTCCTTCCAACCGTTCGACCATGTAGGTGACTTCTGCTGGAGTCTGGCAAAGGAGATGCACGATGATTGGACAGGGCATATGCTCCCATGTTGGGGTTACTTTGCGCAGCAGCCAATGTAAGCCAGGGTTGGGATGACCGGTGTGCATTAAGAACCCGCCGGGAAATTCCATGAAATGCACCTGGTGAGCTGGTTGACGCGATTTTAGACTGACAGGGTTCGTGACGAAGGCGCCCAGATCGGATGGATCTATCAGCGAGTTAGAGCCAATCCGAAATCCCAGGCTGCCGGCTGCATTCATCCAGGGTTTTGTCAAGATCAGGTCGAATTTGGACATCTTTAATACCTGCAACCAGTTCTGACTACCACTCCAGAGTGCGCAAATCAAACACAGGTCCATCATGGCACGCCAGCTTTAAGTGGCGCTGGTTAGGCAGAGCGCATACACCACAGTTAGCCATTCCTCCGCACGGCATTGGCGCCTCTATCAAAATTTGCGCAGGGATTGAGCATTGTCGGGGGTCATCAATTTTAAGAATGCGCGAAAGTTGGTTTAATTGACGACCTGGCATATCGATCGCCAGAAAATCTGCCCACTGCATTGCTTCTGGAAGCTCGTCGAGATGTGAAATTTCCACGGCGGTTGGGAGGTCGGATGGAGAAACTTGGGAGAAAAGTGTTACAGCGATGTTTTGTTCTAACGCCTGTGGTATGAGCGGCAGCAATCGTGCTGGCGAGTCGCCAAATGCTGCCAATGCCATCCTTTGAATACCTTGAGGGAGATGAAAACCATTTCCGAACGGACCTCGCAGGCGTAAAAGGATACCTGGCTGCCAGACGGCGGGCATACCTGGTGCGGTTAGAAATCCCTGTTCGGCGCGTTGTGCCAGGAAAATCGCCATCGGCAGTGATGAAGAAGAGTCTGCAGGACTCCAGGCAAGGCAGTATTGTCCAGCTTTGGGTACGGCTGTTGCTGGACAATTGATCCTGGCAGAGATTTGCCCACGGGTGTCTATTCCGATCTCACTTACATAAACATCATAATCTCGCATATAGGGATGCTATCATAAATCACCACATCCCGGTAGTTTCGGAAACGAGGTTATAATTTAAAGGTTGCATCCGCTGATGGCTGCATTTCGCCAGTTCAAAAAGACCAGGGGATACTCACCCTACTTATAGAAAATAACCTTGTTGGTTTCTCCAGGAGGTAAGAAATGAATGTTGCGACTGTGTTAAAGGGCTTTGTGACTATGCTTTGGATTGTGATAATTGGTTTAGGAGTCCTGATTGTTTTCCGCTCGTCGCGTGGATCGAACGTCCGCAGGCTCACCACTATCGTAATTGGGTTGATCATCGGAACCGTCATTATTGACGATTGCCAGCGCAGGTCTGGTATTCATCCAGCCCGAAGAGCGCGGTGTTGTCATTTCAGCCGTCGCGCCAAACGGATATCGGGAAGAGCCGTTGCAACCAGGGCTCCGGTGGGTTGTGCCATTCCTGGAAACCGTAAAGAAATATCCCATTTCCCGGCAAACTTACACCATGTCCATCGCTATCAATGAAGGGACCATCCAGGGTGATGACTCGATTTCTGCCAGGACATCCGATGGTCAGGAAGTCTTTATCGATTCTTCAGTGATCTATACGATCGATCCAAAGCAGGTTGTTCAGGTGCATATTGAATGGCAAGACCGCTATACGGACGATCTTGTGCGACCACTGGCTCGTGGTATCATCCGTGATGCGGTATCTCAATATGCTGTTCAGGATGTTTACAGTGGTCTTCGTGCAGAAATGACCCAAAGTATCACTGATGAAATGGAGAAGAAATTAGCGGAGAATGGTTTGGTACTGGTGGATTTTGTCATGAGAAATATTACATTTTCACCAGAATATGCCGCCTCAGTAGAGCAAAAACAGATCGCTGAACAGCAGGCTCAGCAAGCGAAATTTACTGTTGAGCAGCGCAAGCAGGAAGCCGAACAGGCGCGCCAGGTGGCGGAAGGTCAGGCAGATGCAGTGGTTATCAATGCCCAAGGTCTGGCTGACGCCCGGCTCATCCAGGCTGAAGCGGAAGCCAAGGCGCTGGCGCTTCTGGCACTGGCACTGAAGGACAACCCGGACCTGATCGAGTACACTTACATCAATAAGCTAGCCCCAGGCGTTCAGGTGATGCTGGTGCCAAGCAACTCGCCATACCTGTTTTCGCTGCCCAGTTTGACCCCAGGAAGTGGCGAGAGTACTATCCCATCAACGCCATAGCCCGCTATAAAACTTGTACCGGTAACATTGAGGAAAATTCCGTGAAAGAACCTGGTGCAACTTCTGGTCGCCAGGTACGCCTGACAAGCCTATCAAGCTGTGCCGGCTGAGCATCTAAGCTGAGCGCGGAGGCGCTGGCGCAAGTTTTGCGGCCTATTCAAAACATATTTCATTCGGCAGATTATCCTGATCTGTTGGTCGGACTGGATGATCCTGATGACGCGGCTGTGTGGCGGATAAGTGCTGACCGTGGGCTAATCGTAACCACTGATTTCTTTACACCGGTGGTAGACGACCCATACGATTATGGCTCAATTGCAGCCACGAATGCCCTTTCGGATGTATATGCGATGGGAGGGCAGCCATTTCTGGCTTTGAATATTGCTGCTTTGCCCCCCGATTTGCCTGCAGAGGTCAGTGCAGAAATTCTACGTGGTGGTGCAGAGAAAGCACTCCAGGCTGGTGTGGTTGTTGCCGGGGGGCACACTGTTCAAGATAAAGAACCCAAGTATGGATTGGTCGTTCTGGGTTTTGTTGATCCCAACAAAATGGTGACCAAAAAAGGCGCTCGACCTGGCGACGTCCTGGTGCTCAGTAAACCGCTCGGTTTCGGTACAGTCACCACGGCTTTAAAAAGGGGAGAGGCAGCTCCTGCCGATGTAGAAGAAGTAGTGCGGTGGATGACACGGCTTAACCGAGATGCCGCACGGGCAGCAAATGCAGTCGGCGTTCGAGGAGGAACAGACATCACCGGATTTGGCCTGTTGGGACATGCTGGGGAAATTGCCACAGCATCCAAAGTGGGTTTGAAATTTAACTTCTCGCAAATACCATTTGTTTCCAGCGCACGCCGGTACGCAGACGAATGGATATTCCCTGGAGGATCTCATGATAATCGGCACTACTTCAGCCCGCATGTAAAGTTTGCCCATGGGATCGATGAGCCGTCCCAGATGCTGCTCTTTGATGCGCAGACCAGCGGAGGTCTATTATTGAGTGTGCCCGCAGAAAGGATATCTGATTTCGAGCGCTCTGCTGCAGAGTTGGAGCAACCAGTCTGGGTGGTTGGCGAAGTAATTCAAGGGAGCGGTATTACGATATCCTGAGCAATACATTACAAACATCATGGATTTAAAATTACCAGAAGATATTGCATTCAACTCCCGGTGCTCGCCGGTGGTCAGCCAGCGAGGGATTGTCGCTACTTCACAGCCGTTGGCAACCGCGGCAGGATTAGAAATATTGGTGAAGGGAGGAAATGCTGCTCGATGCTGCTGTAGCTGCGGCGGCTGCGCTAAATGTCACAGAGCCAACCTCTACAGGCATTGGTGGGGATTGTTTTGCCTTGTTTTATGAGGCCAGCTCGAAGCAGGTATACGCATTAAATGCATCTGGACGAGCGCCAGCAGGATTGACACTGGAACGATTGAAAACAGATGGTCTGGATCAATCGTTACCACCTTACCATCCTTACACGATTACGGTTCCTGGAGCATGTGCTGGTTGGTGTGATCTTATTGAGCGTTTTGGACAGCTACCCATGTCTCAAATCCTGGCTCCAGCCGTCCGTCTTGCCGAAGATGGTTACCCGGTTAGCCCGATCACAGCCTATTTCTGGGGAAGAGGCGCTGCTGGCCAGCTAAAAAGTGCGTCAGGTGGTCAAGAGCTGACAATCGACGGGCGTGCCCCAAGACCAGGCGAGATATTTCGTAATCCCGGATTGGCACGCACTTTCAAGGTAGTTGCTGAAGGTGGTAAAGAGGCTTTTTATCAGGGTCAAATTGCTGAAGCAATCGCAGCGGTAGTTCAAACCTCAGGTGGGTGTTTAAACCTGGAAGACCTGGCTAACCATTCCAGCACCTGGGAAGCACCGATACGTGTTCCGTATCGGGAGTACACCATTTGGGAGTGTCCTCCCAATGGTCAGGGTTTGGCTGCATTGCTGGCGCTAAACATTGTAGAGGGATTCGAATTAAATGAGCTTGATCCATTGTCGGCAGAGCGGTTGCATCTTGAGATTGAGTCAATGCGACTGGCTTTTGCGGATGCGCGCTGGCATGTGACCGACCCGGCTTTTTACCAGGGCAATACGGATGTATTATTGTCTAAGGAATATGCTTCAGAGCGACGTAAGCTGATAGATCGCCGGCGGGCAAGCCTGGACCAGTTGCGGGGCACTCCGTTGAGCGCTTCGGACACTGTTTATTTGAGTGTAGTTGACGAGGTGGGGAATGCATGCTCGTTTATCAACAGCAACTATATGGGCTTCGGCACAGGAATTGTCCCAGCCGGGTGGGGGTTTAGCTTGCAAAACCGTGGTCATAACTTCAGCCTGGATGCGAGTCATCCGAATGTGCTGAGTCCAGGCAAGCGCCCGTACCATACCATCATTCCTGCCTTAGCCACGCGAATTGATACAGGCGATTTGTTTTGCTCCTTCGGTGTCATGGGCGGATATATGCAGCCTCAGGGGCATCTCCAGGTTGTGATCGCATTGGTAGATGATGCCTTAGATCCACAGTCTGCATTGGACCGGCCTCGCTTTTGCATTGAGGATGGCACCGCGGGTGGAAAAGTAGCGTTGGAACAGGGAATTCCGGCTGATACATTCTCCATGCTGCGTGAGATGGGACACCCGTTGGCGATGGTCGGCGGGTATGGGCGCGCTTTATTCGGCAGAGGACAGATTATTCTGCGTGACCACACGAGCGGTGTATTATGGGCGGGCAGCGATCCACGCGCAGATGGGTGTGCGATGACCTATTGACATGCTTTGTTGAGAGTTTATAATTCCTTGCATACAAATGAGAGTAAGTAGAGATAGATACAATGCGACAAATATGGAAAGAATATAAACAAGAAATCCTGGTCTTAGGGCTTGGACTGGTAGCAGTTGGATTTATTGCCTTCGATCTACTCACCGGCAGATCCCCTGGAAGCTCGTTCCTGTCCTTATTGCAGGATGTCGTTAACTGGGTGCGTAATGCGATCTCCGGCTTGGTTGATTATGCAATCAGCTTATCATTGAGCGACCTGGTTATCTGGGGCGGAATAATTCTGGTGATTGCTTATATTGTCTCCCGAATACGTCATCATTACCAAACCAGCCCCAGGTTTGCAGCCGGCACATGCCCACGTTGTGGCAGCTCAATGAAACGTGTCCATCGCACACAATTCGATCGGCTGCTCAGCCAAACCTTACTCCCCGGTGCCAGGCGATATCACTGTACTGGTACGAATTGTGGCTGGGATGGATTGCGTCATGCGCGCCAAGGCGGCGAGAAGGGCGTCTCAAGCCGCGAAGTAAGCTCGAAGCGGGAAATACCCCCCTCGTGAAAGAATTAAACCATTAGCAGAATTACAGACAGATAAAAAAGAGGTGGCGCATTCAAATTGCACCACCTCTTTTTTGTGTGGAGATAAGTTATCGGGATTTATCGATGTAAATTAACTTATCTTCTGACTGGCTCAATCTGTACCTTCGACCACTTCTACATCTGGGAAAAATTGTCGGACTGTCCCTTCAACCCAGCCATGCAGGGTGCTAGGAGTTAATGGACACCCCTGGCATGCGCCACCCATATGCACTTTTAAGATTTTTCCGTCAAATGATACCATTTCCACCGAACCACCATGAAAATGTTCAATGTAGGCGCTAATTTTCTCGACCAGGGCTCTTAAGCGCTGTTCCTCTGTGTACGTTTGCTGTAATTGATCAGCCATCCTGTCACCTCCTTATACCATAGTTAAATTATACAACCCGTCTACTGGCTTGCAAAGTGATTAATTTGTTCGCCTGTTGATTTCGGATCAGGAAATGTGTTCTGGTAGAGCCAATTTTCGGGACCGCGCTTGTAAGCCTTCCTCAAGAATTGCCATCACCTGAGGGTGTGTATTGCGCAACGGTTCAACAACAACCGCAGCCAGACGTGCCAGCAGGATTTCGCTGGTGCCAGGATCCTGTTCGAATAGCTGGCGAAGATCCTTGCCGCGGAACTTGAGCAACTGACATTCACTGGCACAAACCGCTGTAGACGTATAAACCGGATTGCCTAGCGCTGATGACCACCCGACAACCCCCTCAGAACGCAATCTGGCAATAGTCAAATTGGGTCCATCATCTGGTTTGAATTGGATAAGAATCTCACCACACGCCAGTATGTAGGCATATTCTGCAGTTTCACCTTGTTGAAACAGGACCGTATTTTCCGGGCATGCTATGGATAGGAATAATGGCTTGATCAGCCTTCTTTGCTCGGAGGTAAGATCATTGAATAGTATTAACTGGTCAAATATGGTGGAATTCATGACGTGCCTTGCCTTAAATTACATTCACTATGTTACTCAACTTTTTGAGAAGTTCTAGTGGCAAATGTCCTCATTGACCAGACAAACATCATCCGATGTTTGCATTTAATCATATTGGCGATATGACAGATTAGCGATGCTGAGTGTTTAATTCGAAGAAATTACGCAGGCGAATGATGGATGAAAAAAAGGGCTGCCTGACGACTGCAGCCCTAAAGAAATCTCTATTTCTTATTGAATACCAGTAATTCTCCTGGTATATGCTTAAGTTGGGGGTTACGGTTTAATTTCCCAGGCGTTTACGAAAAGCCTCAGTTACAGCAGGCAATATGGTAAACAGGTCGCCAACTACCCCGAACCTGGCGAGCTTGAAGATGGGAGAGTCGGGATCTTTGTTGATCGCTACGATGACTTTGCTGGTGCGCATGCCAGCAAGATGTTGGATTGCTCCAGAGATACCGCAGGCAATATACAGATTGGGGCTGACCAGCTTGCCGGTTTGACCAACCTGCGTAGCATATGGAATGTACCCTGCATCAACAGCCGCCCGGCTCGCTGCTACTGCGCCTCCTAAGACTCCAGCAAGATCAGCCACGAGCTTAAATCCCTGCTGAGAGCGCCAGATTTCGGCCTGCTTCTCGTCTAATCCAACAGGAGGGGTTAATCCAGGATTGTTTGCTACTCCTCTCCCACCAGCTACAATCACCGCGGCATCGTTGAGACTGACACCTGACTCACTTTGAGTATAAGCGAGTATTTTGGTGGGAGTTTCACTTTCAGCCAGCACGGGGGCTACCAAAACCGCAGTTCCGGTGCGGGAAGTGTCCTGTTTTGGCTTGTCAAAAACTCGTCCTCGGGTGGTGATGATTTGAGGGGTGGACTCACAGTAAACTTTTTCAAGCAGTTTGCCTGCATAAATCGGACGAGTTGCAATCAGCTTTCCATCCTGAATGTCCAGGTCAATGATGTCCGGTAGCATACCACTCTTCAAATCTATCGCTGCCATGGCTGCGAGCTCACGTCCCCTGATCGTTGATGGGAAAACCATGACTTCTGCAGCATTATCCTGGGCGACCTTTGCCACAATCGCAGCATAATTTTCTGAGCGAAAATCAGACAGGCTGGCATCATTGGCGTAGAAGGTAAGGTCAGCACCGTACTGAAAAACGTCAGTTGCCGCAGATTCAGCACTCAGAACCGATAGCAAGTGCAATGATCTGGCCTCCGAGCTGTTCGGATACTTGCCGGGCACAACCGATTGCTTCCAGGGACGCAGGCAGGACCTTCCCACTTGTTTGATCGATATAGACAAATACTGTTTTCATCACAGCACCTTCTCGGCGAGGATTTTATCTACCAGGATTTCTGCGATCTCTTCGGGTGAACCACCGCTGATGATTTCTGTCGTCACCTGACGTGGAGGTGGGTTGAGAATTTCGAGCCAGCGGGTCACAGAGACGGGGGCGGAGATACCGAGATCAGCCAGGCTCCATTCTGGGATGTTTGCGCGGGCAGCCTTGCGGATGCCCATAAAGGATGGATAGCGTGGCTCACCGATGTCTTTGCTTACGCTGATGACAGCAGGGAGCTTACTTTCAATAAGCTGCCGGCCTTCATCGAGCACGCGCTCAACGCGAACTATGTTAGCGTTTGTTTCCTGGATAACTGCAACCTGGGTCAGGCTTGGCCACCCCAATACCCTTGCGGTCTGCGTCGCGGTGACTGCTGAGTCGTAGTCGATCGCCTGGCGACCCATGAAAACAAGCCCAACATCGCCAATTTTCTCTATTGCGGCTGCCAGGATACGTGCGATCGCCTGGCTGTCGACGTTGGATAAAGCGGGATCGGAAATTAATACCGCATTATTCACACCCATCGCCAGGGTAGTTTTCAAGGCATCTTTTGCTGACTCACTACCAATAGTGATGGCAGTCACCTCAGCACCTGTTGCTTCTGCTTGTACCAGTGCTGCTTCTACAGCATACTCATCCCATGGATTCAATATTAATGGGGCATCTCCCCAGCTTGCGTGCCCATTTTCAACCACGACTCGGGCGGCGCTATCCGGAACTTGTTTAATTGCGACAACGATGTTCAAGTTTTCCTCCTTTGCAAGTTTTTCTTCTGCAGTTGTTCGACTTGCTTCCATGATGTAAGCAGTGTCATATCGAAGCTGTTAATGGCCAAAAGGGGGCAGAGCCTACAACTTCCTCAGTCGTCGTATCAGCAGTGATATTTGCGACTTGATGCGTTACGGCTACGGACAATCTCTATCAATGACGTGCTACGTCAGGAAATTTTACCATAGCCGCAGAAGAACCGCTTCTGGCGAGACCGCTAATGGGACTTGAGTAATTTAATCCGCCAGGTAGAGTATGCTAAAATAGATAACACCTCCACGATAGGCTAATCCAGTATGCCATGGAATAATTCATCATCCACAACTAAGCTAGAGGGCATCATATTCAGCCTGTGGTTCATCGGAATGCTTTCCGCGTGTGGTTTGATGCGTTCTGATCTTATTCCCGCGGCGCCGGGTGATATCCTGTTTCAGGATGATTTTCAAAATACTCGTAGCGGCTGGGACCATGTGTCCTCGCCTCGCGGCGAGACTCAATATGCAGATGAGGCATACCGGATTTGGATTGACCAGCCATACACCAACCTGTGGGCAAACCCACATTTACACTTTGAGGATGTGCAGATTGAAGTTCAAGCCGAGAATATGGGTGGACCGGACAGCAATGTTTATGGTGTACTCTGCCGGGTGGACCAGGAAGCGAGCTCATATTACTTCCTGGTTATCAGCAGTGATGGTTATTACGGGATTGGCAAGGTAAAAGCGCAGGAACAAAAATTGCTGAGTTCTCCGAACATGCTGCCGCATCCTGCGATCCGGCAAGGACGGGGGGTAAACCACATCCGCGCAGATTGTGTTGGAGATCGTTTGGTTTTATATGCCAACGGGCAAAAATTGGGGGAAACGCGCGACAATGAATTTGTGGAGGGTGATATCGGTTTAACCGCAGGAACGTTTGAACAACCGGGAGTGGATATCCATTTTACTGATTTACGGGTGTTGCAACCTGATAGGGAATGACCAGGAAGAATTCTTGTTTGCTACTTTTATAGTTATGAAGCCATGAAAATATATCTGGATACGATTGGTTGTCGCCTTAACCAGGCTGAAATTGAACGATATGCACGCCAGTTTCATGCCGCCGGTCACCAGTTGGTAGGTGCACCTGGAGATGCTGACCTGGCAGTAATCAATACCTGTGCCGTCACCTCGGCAGCCGAAGCCGACTCTCGTCAAAAAATTCGCATGGTTGCGCGCTCAGGTGTGGGTCAGGTGGCAGTCACCGGCTGCTGGGCAACGCTAAAGCCAGGTGAAGCCTTTGAATTAAAAAGCGTCAGCCACATAGTGCCCAATGCAAATAAAGATATGCTGGTACCCGATCTCCTCCAGATATCGCCACATCTGTTTGATCGAGAGCCCGTGGAAAGAGTTCTGATCCCCGGTGCAAGGCTGAGGACGCGTGCATTTATTAAAGTACAAGATGGCTGCAATAATCGCTGCAGTTTTTGCGTAACCACTCTCGCGCGTGGTTACAGCCGCAGTCGTAGGATTGAGGAAATAATTCAGGATATCAAGGCGTCGACGTGGGTTGAGGATGGGAATGTTATTCATGAGGCTGCCCGTGAAATCGTCCTGACGGGAGTACATCTCGGTTCCTGGGGGCGAGACTTTGCCAGTCCCCTCCAACTAAAGGATTTGGTGACCGCAATTCTCGCTGATACGGATGTGCCCAGATTGCGCCTGTCTTCGCTGGAGCCCTGGGACCTGGATGAGAATTTCTTTTTGCTTTGGCAAAACCCTCGCTTATGCCGGCAGCTTCATCTCCCTTTACAATCAGGAAGCGCAGCGACATTGAGGCGGATGGCGCGTAAGACTACTCCAACCGCATATGCTGAGCTGGTTGCTGCCGCACGCTCGGCAATCCTGGGTGTGGCGATTACCACGGATGTGATCGTTGGTTTTCCTGGTGAGAGTGCTGCTGAGTTTGATGAGAGTATGGACTACGTGCGCCAGATACAATTTGCCGATGGTCACGTGTTTACCTACTCGCCAAGACCCGGAACAGCCGCTGCAAGCATGCCCGCTCAAGTTGCTCATCCAGTCGCTAAAATGCGAAACGCACAAATGAGCGCTGTCCTGGCAGAGTCTGCCAGCCAGTACCAGGCGAGCTTAATTGGACAGGTGCTGCCCGTTCTGTGGGAGAGTGCGACCAGTCTCGGCCAGCAGGGCTGGGAGCTTAGTGGGCTGACAGATAATTACGTGCACGTTTATGCTCATGCCCCGCGACAGCTTTGGAACCAGATTACGCCTGTGCGATTTAACCGAAGCGAGCCCCAAAGGAATGCGGGGCATTGTAATCATGTAGACAGGAAGAAAAGATGCCAGAATGTATTTTTTGTAAAATCATTACCGGTCAGGCAAATAGCCAGGTGGTATACAAGGACGATCGCGTCACTGTTTTTCACGATATTCATCCGCTTGCGCCTACACATCTCTTGATTGTGCCCAATCAACATATTGCATCAGTTAACGATGTTATGGAAGATAATGAAACGCTTCTTGGGCATTTGTTCACCGTGGCGAAAACTGTCGCAAAACAGGAAGGTATTGATCAATCTGGATACCGTCTGGTGGTTAACACAGGACCACATTCCGGGCAAGGTGTCTTTCATCTGCACATGCACATCCTCGGCGGGCAGCGTTTGCACATCCCGATGGGATAAATCCGTGATTACATCGAAAGATAACGCCAGGGTAAAGCAGATCCGTGCCTTACAGGCAACCAGTAAAGCGCGCCAGGAATCAGGTTTATTCGTGGTCGAAGGAGTTCGGCTGGTGGAGGAAGCATTTTCCAGTGGTTGGGAGGCTGAATGGGTACTCTACACAGCGGACCTTGGAGCGCGCGGATTGGAGCTTGTCAATCGCTTTCAGACCAGCCAGGCTCAGGTCGACCTTGTCACCGAGGAAGTAATGCGGTCCATCAGTGACACAATGACCCCGCAAGGTTTGCTGGCTGTGTTTCGGCATAAGGAGCCGAACAGGATTATTCACCTTGATTTTGCATTTATCCCTGATTCTGTGCGCGATCCTGGTAACCTTGGCAGTATGCTGCGTACGGCAGCCGCTGCAGGAGTGCAGACGTTTTTCATTCCCCCGGGAAATGTCGATCCCTACTCCCCTAAAGTGCTCCGCTCGGGGATGGGTGCCCATTTTCATATGAGAATCGAACAGCTCTCCTGGAGTGAGATCGCTCACAGGATTGAGGAAGCGGGCATGCAGGTTTTCCTTGCGGATGTTGGGAAAGGGGTGAATTACACCCAGGCGAATTTTCGTCTCCCCATGGCATTGATCCTTGGAGGCGAAGCCCAGGGCGCCGGCGAACAAGCGAAAGCCCTGGCTACCCAGTGGGTGCATATTCCAATGCCTGGTCAATGCGAGTCGCTAAATGCTGGGACCGCAACGGCAATCTTATTATTTGAAGTTGTCAGGCAACGGGGATTATCAGAGGTAGCACAATGAAGATTCGATCGATAACCTACTTTTGCGACCCTCACTGGCCGGACTATGAGCCTGTGATCCAGGGGGCGGGTGAGTTTTTACAAAAGGCTAGCTCAGCGTTTGGTTCTGCAGGATACGAGGTACAAACAACTCGATTAGCTACAATTCCGTTTCCTCACATCTTGCCAGAAGATAGCACTGCGAAGATTGTGAGCATGGCTCAATCTCTTGAAAAGGCGGCAGAAAAAGCCGGGATTAACTATCTTTCATTGGGTCCCGCTCTGCCAGATCATCCCTGGAGTTATGCTGTGATTCCAGCGATCATCGCCGAAACAAAACAAACATTCATGGCAGGGATGATGACCGTGGCACCGAATGGAGTCTCCCTGCCAGCCGTCAAAGCATGCGCCCGGATCATTCGCCAACTGGCAGACCAATCTGAAACCGGACTGGCAAACTTGCGGTTCGGCGCTCTCGCTAATGTTGCCGGGCAGATGTCCTTTCTTTCCGGGTGCTTATCATAGCGGAGGGATAGTAAATTTTGCCATTGGTACGGAAGCGGCTGATCTGGCGGTCGATGCATTTCGAAATGCCAGTTCTATCGAGGATGGCCGGTGGGCTCTGGTATCCAGCATCGAGAAGCATGCTGACATCCTGGGCGCGGTAGCTACGGCATTATTTGAGGAGACCGGGGTGAGATTTGCGGGTTTTGATTTTACAATGGCGCCTTTCCCGGAGCGCGACCGCTCATTTGGTCTTGCCATGGAATTACTGGGGCTACCTGCTGTTGGCAATCATGGCTCCTTAGCTGCTGCCGCGCTGCTGGTCGACACACTGGATTGGGCTCAGTATCCTCGGACAGGTTTTAATGGCCTCTTTCTGCCAGTTTTAGAGGATGCGGTTCTGGCACAACGTGCGGCTGAAGGCACATTATCTATCAAAGATCTTCTAATGTATGCAGCCGTCTGTGGCACTGGCTTGGATTGTGTGCCGCTTCCCGGAGATATCAGCTCTGGGGCATTGAATGCAATCCTGCTGGATGTAAGCGCATTGTCGCAGCGGCTCAAGAAGCCGCTGCTCTGCCGATTGCTGCCAGTACCCGGAAAGGCAGCAGGAGACCCTGTGAGTATGGATTTCAGCTACTTTGCAGCCAGCAAAATTATGGAAGCGCATGCCAATCCATTACATGGCTTACTAAACAGCGACGAAGTAATCCCTCTGCGGCCGCGAAGATTATAGGAGACTCTGGGAATTATAAGCTCCCATCTATGGCGGGAAGGAATGCCACACCATAGATGGGTTTAATATTTAATCTACCGGTTTCCAGTATTCCCCGCCACCGCCTTCACGATTGAGTAATTTATTATCAATCAGCTCTCTGCGGAGGGTGGCGGTATCCCCATAATATTGTGAGAGCATCAGGTTTACCTGCTTCTCGCTGTAACGTTCTCCAGGCTCGAAGATTTTTGCCACGTGGCGTAGAATTGCCTCAAGCTTCTTCTGCTGGGTGGGGAGGGACTTAATCTTGCCATCTGGGGTCAAAAAGGCTTTCAGAACTTTGCGATCGAAGGCTTCCAGGTCGACGTTCGCGGCTGCCGCGGGAAGGGTATCCTGTCGAAGCAGACTCTTAGCCATTGTTTCCAGCGATTCAGATTCGAACCGGTACATATTGTAGTAACTATCCGGTCGAGCACTCACCAGACCCACATCGGATAAACGGGATAAATGGTGTGAAACCGTCGATGGGCTTAGCTGGAGCACATCAGAAAGATGCTCGACGCTCATTTCCTGAGTGGCAAGAAGGCCTAATATTTTCAGGCGATTAGAATCAGCCAGCGCTTTAAAAAATGCCAGCAATTGCTCAACGTTTGTGTCAGGTGTCTCGTTCATAGCAGTATCCTCGTCGTATTAATTCGATATATATAGAACTAATTATACATATATACATCTAGTTGTCAATGGTAAATTTTGGCGGATAGATAAGTTAGGCTGCATGTTAAAATAAAAATCTAATTTCACATCCTGGAGGATATCTTGCTGCATCCAAACAATCCTGGTTGGCTAATTTCGATACATCACGATGGTTCTGAAAGCTATGTCTCAAATCCTTACCCACAGATTGGGGAGGTTGTTCGACTGAAGCTGCGAACAGGTTTGACCTCACCGGTCAAGAATGTTTTTCTTCGCACCTCGCCCGATGGAGAGGCAACTCTGGCGAGGATGCAAAAGCAGCAAGGCAGCCCGGGTTGTAATTGGTGGATTGGTGACTTGTCCGTAACCGAGCCAGTGACGCATTATCGTTTTATGATTGATGCAGAGGACGGTATTTGGAATTACTCGGCGATTGGGATCTAGTGCTCATGAGCCACTGGATGCCTTCGACTTTCAAATCCTGGCTGGATATCAGCCTGTCTCCTGGTTGGCGGGTACGGTCTTTTACCAGATATTTCCTGACCGGTTTGCCAATGGTGATTCATCAAATGACCCTCAACCGGACGAGTATGAATTCCGTGGCAACCGTCCACGCACTTACCCGTGGGGAGAAGCAGCAGACCCAAAGCAGATCATGCCGCTTGTCTTCTATGGGGGCGATCTTCAGGGGATCATTCAGCATCTGGATTACCTGCAGCACCTGGGAGTGAACGCGCTTTATCTCAACCCAATATTTTCGGCCTTCTCAAACCACAAATACGATGTTGTTGATTATGATCATGTCGATGCTCATCTTGGAGGAGATCAGAGTCTGGTGAATTTACGCCAGGCTTTAGATCAGCGTGGGATGCGCTATATCCTGGACATCGTGCCCAACCACAGCGGATACTGGCATTCCTGGTTCCAGAAAGCACGCCAGGATAAGAATTGTACCTGAAGCAGAGTTCTACACATTTCGCAGCCATCCGGATGAATACGCCAGCTGGTTAGGCGATATGGACATTGCCAAAGTTGAATTACCAGAGTGTTGAATTGCGCCAGCGGATGTATGCCGGCAGTGATTCTGTGTTCAAGCGCTGGCTGCTTCCTCCCTTTCTCAGCGGATGGATGGCGGGTGGATGTTGCCAATATGCTCGCCCGCCAGGGGGCTGATCAGAACGGGGTGGAAATTGCCCGGGGTATACGTCAGGCGGTTAAGCAGACGAATCCCGATGCATACCTGTTTGGTGAACACTTTTTCGATGCCACCAGCCAGCTCCAGGGGGATCAATGGGATGGGGTAATGAACTATGTCGGGATGAGCGTGCCGCTCTTACGCTGGCTGCAGCCCTATCGCATCGATATCCATCAGCGTCAAAGGAGTACTGACCTCGGATGAGCCGCTCCCTACCACAGCGCTTGAGGCTAATGTGGCGAGAACGTCGGGCAGCCATCCCATGGGTGATTGCCCAGCAGCAATATAACCTGCTGGGCAGCCACGACACCGAGCGTATTCAAAGTGTCGTCAAAGGGAATACTGCGCTTCATCGTCTGGCCGCGCTGGTGCAGTTTACTTACCCTGGCGTACCGGGAATATATTATGGCGACGAAATTGGCATGCAAGACGAACCAATGCTGGCGCAGCGCGGCTGCATGCGCTGGAATGAGAACCAATGGGATCACCATCTCCTGGATTTTTATCGCCAGTTGATCGCATTTCGGCGCAACTCGAGTGTGTTGCAAAGGGGCGGCTTCCAAATGCTGGTGGTGGAGCAGGATTTATTTGCTTTTCAGCGGGAACATGACCAGGGGCGTGTCATCGTAATAGCCAACCGGAGCGCTTCTCCTCGACCAGCAGGTCCACTATCAGTAGTGCATGGGGGAATTCCAGATGGCTCGTTCTTTGTCGAGCTTTTTACAGGTCAAGAAGCACGAGTGAAAAAAGGCGCATTGTGGGTTCCGGAGCTGCCTCAAGGAGGAACATTATGGGAGCAGAAGCTGGAGTGACATTTATCAGGAGAAGCTTCTATGTGGTATAACGCCTTGGTAGTCCGAATTTTACGATCACCTTTACACCCCTTGCTTGGCAAGAATTTGCTCCTGGTAAGCTACAAGGGTCGGACAAGCGGGAAGATCTATACCGTGCCGGTCAATGGAGTCTGGTTAGATGAGAATAATCCCGGTATGATCACAGTCACGAGCCGTAGAAATCGCACCTGGTGGCGTAATCTGCGGAATAACGCCGGCTTAAAAGTGTATTTATCCAACAAAGAATACCAGGCTCACGCGGAAGTAATAGAGGATGATAAGCGGGTGGCGGAGGTGTTTACCCGATATTTTCAACGCTACCCTGGACACGCTCGATATTTTAACGTTCACCTGGACAGCACCAACCAGCCGCTCCCTGATGATTTATCTGCAGCGTGTCATGATAAGGTTATCATCCAGATTCAACTGCCACAAACATAAGGTCTCAAGAACTGACCGGTATATGACGCATCCGTAGCACAGACTTCCTCGGGTGTGCCCTGGGAGACAATCCAACCGCCTTTATCGCCGCCTTCCGGACCCAGGTCAATAATCGCATCAGCCACTTTGATAATATCCAGATTGTGCTCGATGATGATCACACTATTTCCGGCATCCACCAGTCGCTGCAGTACTTCGATCAGCATGTGCACATCGGCGGCGTGTAATCCAACCGACGGCTCATCCAACACATAAATGGTGCGACCGGTAGCCCGGCGGGAAAGCTCACGAGCCAGCTTGACCCGTTGAGCCTCACCACCTGAAAGCGTGGTGGCAGGTTGTCCAATACGGATGTATCCCAAGCCGACTTCTGACAGGGTTCTCAACTTACTTGCCATTGCTGGAAAAGCCGAGAACAACACCAGACCTTCCTCAACGGTCAGGTCGAGGATCTGAGCAATATTTAAATCCTTATAACGTACCTGCAGGGTTTCGCGATTAAAGCGCGCCCCATGGCATACATCGCATGGGACGTAGATATCGGGCAGGAATTGCATTTCGATACGCAGCTGGCCCTGTCCCTGGCAGGCTTCACAACGCCCGCCATGAACGTTGAAAGAGAATCGTCCCGGTTTATAGCCGCGAATCTTGCTTTCAGGTAATTCCGCAAAAAGGCTACGAATCTGGTCGAAAAGACCGGTGTAGGTGCCCGGATTAGAACGTGGTGAACGACCGATGGGTGACTGGTCGATATTGATTATTTTATCCAGGTGTTCGAGGCCTTCTATTCGTTCATGTGCACCAGGTTGTGTGCGAGCACGATTCAAGTCTCGGGCAAGCGCCTTGTAGAGTATCTCCACCATGAGAGTCGATTTCCCTGAGCCTGATACACCGGTAATACAAACCAGGATGCCCAGAGGGATGGTCACATCGATGTTTTTGAGATTGTTCTCCCGCGCGCCCAAGATGTGTAGCGCCTTGCCATTACCGCTGCGCCGCTTACTTGGAATATCGACTTTCAATCTCCCGGAGAGATATGCACCGGTAAGGGACTCTGGGCTTTCCAGGATATTTTTAACAGTACCCTCAGCGACGACGCGACCACCATGTTCTCCAGCGCGTGGGCCTAAGTCTACTACCCAGTCCGCCTCTAATATTGTTTCTGCATCATGTTCCACCACCAGCACGGTGTTTCCTAAATCTCGCAAGCCTTTGAGTGTTTGCAGCAGGCGTGAATTATCGCGTGGGTGGAGACCAATGGATGGCTCATCTAAGACATACAGCACCCCCATCAGACGGGAACCGATTTGTGTTGCAAGGCGAATGCGCTGCGCCTCGCCTCCAGAGAGCGAGGCTGCAGAGCGCTGCAAGGTCAGGTATTCCAGACCAACATTCACCAGGAAGCCTAAACGAGCCTGTATTTCCTTCAGAATGCGTTCTGCAATCGCTTGTTGGCGGGATGACAGCGGGGTATCATGACTGGCTAAAATTTTCACCCATTCCAGGGTCTGATCTACAGGCCATTGAGTCACTTCTACAATATTCGCATCGGCAATCGTTACCGCTATTGCCTCTTTACGCAGCCGTGCTCCGTTGCAGGCTGGGCAGATGACCTCACTCAACACTTCGGAGATTCTTTCTTTGATGTATTCCGAAGTAGTTTCGGTATATCGTCTGTGCAAGTTATTAATCACGCCTTCGAAGGGTGTACGGAAAGTTGCCTGCCTGCCATCTTTATTGTGATAATGAATGGTTACTTCTTTGCCATGCGTGCCATACAACACGATATCCAGTTTTTCTTTCGATAACGAACGCACCGGGGCGTCCAAATTTATGTGGAATTCACGCGCTGCGGCTTCGAGGGTCTGCCAGTAATAGCCACCTTCCTCGCGAGGTCCATTCCATTCGCTCAGAAAGATAGCGCCTTCATTCAACGCGAGATCTTGATCGGGTATGAGTAAATCGGGATCTATTTCAAGCTTACCACCCAAGCCCTGGCACTCAGGACAGGCGCCATGAGGTGTGTTAAAAGAGAAAGTACGCGGTTCTATCTCCGGTAGGACTGAGCCATGCTCAGGACAGGCTAAGAATTCAGAGAAGTGTAAGTCGCGCCCCTTTTCTGGTGGCTCTTTACTGGTTAAGTCTTCCTCTTCGGTGGGGAAATCGGTTTCGACCTGGGGGGGATTCAACCAATGAACAGTTAAGTATCCTTCACCAAATTTAAGGGCTGTCTCTACGGAATCGGTCAGGCGTGAACGAAAGGCTTCTAGTTCGGCTGTCTCGGCTGAGCGGTGGATCACCTGTCTGTCTACGACCGCTTCAACAGTGTGGATCTTGTAACGATCCATCTGGATTTCCTCATCCAATTCGAACACCTCACCATCCACGCGCGCGCGAACAAAACCAGCTTTACGGATTTCGTCCAACACGGATTGGTGTGTTCCTTTTCGCCCGCGCACCAATGGGGATAAGATCAGCAGTCGCGCTCCATCAGGTAAGTTCTCCAGTGTATCCACAATTTCTTGTGCAGATTGTTTGGATACTAGGCTGCCGCAGATCGGGCAGTGCGGGATTCCTGCCCGGGCATAGAGAAGGCGAAGGAAATCGTAAATTTCAGTAACAGTACCGACGGTAGAGCGTGGATTATGGGATGCACCTTTTTGGTCAATCGACACTGCAGGGGATAGACCCTCAATGTAATCGACATCGGGTTTATCCATCTGACCAAGGAATTGGCGTGCATAGGCTGAGAGCGACTCAACGTAGCGACGCTGTCCTTCGGCAAAGATCGTATCAAATGCCAGAGATGATTTCCCAGAGCCAGATAAACCCGTGATCACCACAAACTTATCACGAGGGATTTCCACCGTGATATTTTTCAAGTTATGCTCACGTGCGCCAACAACTCGAATTACATTTTGATGCATAGGCAGATTCTTCCTGATCAGCTGGTCGAATTCACCACCCGGATCACGGTGGCAAGGCGCGTTTGATCGACCTGTGATTATAGCACATTTGTTTTAGCTAAACTGGATATTAAGGTTAATAAATTGGCAGGCTGGGGTCTACATCACGAGCCCAGGAATTTATCCCACCTCTTAAATTTTTCACCTTGCGGAAGCCTGCACTATACAGCAGCTCTAAGGCGCGCGCAGAGCGAGTGCCAGATTTACACAAAACAACCAGATCATCAGCACTGTCAAGTTCAGAAAGCCTACCTGCTAACTGTCCGAGCGGGATATTTACCGCACCAGACAGGCTGGAGATTTCCAGCTCATGTGGCTCACGCACGTCCAATAGAGAAAGATGATTGCCTTTGTTTAGTCGTTCTTGAAGCTCGGTGGCAGTGATTTCCATGCCCATGCTGGCATCATCGACTTCGTGTCCTCGACCAGGGACACCGCAAAAAGCTTCATAATCGATCAATTCGGTTACTTCTGGGTTTGGACCGCAGACCTTGCAGTGCGGATTTTTCTTCAACCTCACAAACTCAAAGCTGAGATCGAGCGCATTATAAAGTAAAAGCTTTCCAATGAGTGGCTCTCCAATGCCCAGGATCAGTTTCAGCGTCTCCGTAGCCTGGAGAGTGCCGATCGTTCCAGGAAGAACTCCGAGGACGCCTCCTTCAGCACAGGATGGTACCAATCCGGGCGGCGGCGGCTCAGGAAACAGGCAGCGGTAGCAAGGACCGCGGCGTGCATCAAAGACGCTCACCTGACCATCGAAGCGGAAGATCGAGCCATAAACATTCGGTTTCCCTAGCAGCACACACAAATCGTTGGTGAGGTAGCGTGTGGGGAAGTTATCGGTCCCATCCACAATGACATCATAATCCTGGGCGATTTGCATCGCATTGCTTGAGGTAAATGGCTCATTATAAATTTCGACGTCAATGTCAGGGTTGAGGTCCTGTATGCGCTGGCGAGCTGATTCGACTTTAAGCGTGCCGATGGCGCTGGTGCCATGAATGACCTGGCGCTGGAGGTTAGAAGAATCGACCACATCGAAATCGACCAGACCGATTCGACCAATTCCTGCGGCTGCCAGATAAAGTGCAACGGGTGAGCCCAGCCCGCCGGTGCCGATGAGCAGTACTGAAGCTGCTTTGAGCTTGCGCTGCCCCTCTAATCCGACTTCAGGGATCAGAAGGTGGCGGGAATAACGTAAGATTTCTTCACGATTTAGACTTGGAAGCATAAGCATTACCCAATCGTATCATCATCACAAATTAAGCGGATGTTGTTCCACCAGCTATGGACGGTATCAACATCAGCCGGTCTTCTTGCTTTAGCTGGGTCTGTAAACCCTGCAAATCCTTGATGTTATCCTCCCCGAGGAAGAGATTAACGTAAGGTCGCAGTTCGCCATCTTCCCTGAACAAATGCGGTTGGATGGTTGGGTATTGTTGGGTGAGTGCTGCCAGTACTGCCTGGACGGTATCACCTTCCAGGGTAAGCTCACTCTGGTTTGCAGCATAAGGCCGCAGTGGTGTGGGAATTCGTAATCGTGGCATTTCACCAATCCTTAGCAATTTAATTAAGCAGGTGTTTCACATCCAGCCCGGTCAACCACTACTTCACAGCTCGATGCCGGCCAAATTTCTACGCTGCCTGCCATCTCGAACGGCTGCATAAAATTTGTTACGTGTTCTTTCTGCTCAGCTTCTAAAATCAAGACCATTGTATGCTGGTTATCCAGAACAGCATCGCCTTGAATGCTGATGCCGAACTTACGAGCATTGATCGGGCTGAGGTGGGTGAGCAGCATCTGTCCCATTTCAGGGTTTTTCGCAGGGCAGGTGTCTGCTGAATGTTGGTGACGTACAAAATAGAGTGACATTTTTTCCTCTCAATGATGTATTGTATCGCTCTTCCATATTGGTGCGCATGGTAGATGCGGGTTGTCCGACTATCACTGCTAACCGCCCCATGGATGGTTCAGTTAGCGATGTCGATTGTTTCTTCTGAAAAACTTATGCGATTGTCATTTAACAACCAGGAACGACATTTGGCTGCTTTACCGGATTGGATGCTGGTTATCAAGTAGGAAAACCAGGGCAGTGCCCATTCCCGGTCGAATTCCGATGGCTGGTCAGGATGGTCAGGATGCGAGTGATAGACCCCAATGACATCCATGCCACGCTTCATGGCTTCCTGCTCACCATGCAGCATATCTTGAGGGGTGATCAGGTAGCGGTTGTGGCGAGCTTCGTCCTCTCTGGCATTGGTAAGAGGCAGGATGGCGAGCACCTTTTTATGCGATATTGCGTCTGTTACGATACTCTCGCCTAACAACAGACCAGCACTCTCTTCAGGATAAGATGCTTCACCGTTCGCGTAAATATCATTAAGTAAATGGGATGGGATGATGATTGTCATAGGTTACACATTTAGATATGATTTCAAGACTTCCACAGATCGCGATCACTTAAATATTTATAGCCGGCATCAGGGAACATGGTTACAATGACGCCTATTTCTAATTGGCTGGCGACTTGCAATGCAGCCAGCATAGCCGCGCCGGATGAAATTCCCACAAAAAGACCTTCTTCCCGCGCCAGGCGACGAACCATGTCATAGGTCGCCTCGGTAGAAACCTCGATCGTACGGTCTGGTAAGTGGATGTCGAATATGCCTGGTCGGATGGCACTCGGCATATGTTTCAAACCCTCCAGCCCATGGAAAGGTGAATCTGGTTGTACCGCGATGAGCTGAATATCCGGGTTGTATTGGTTCAGGTAACGACCCACACCGGTTAAAGTCCCAGAAGTGCCCAGACCAGCAATGAAATGCGTGACCTGACCATGGGTTTGATGAACTATCTCAGGTCCGGTGGTCAGATAATGGGCTTGCCAGTTCGCAGGATTGTCATACTGGTTGGCATAGAAATAGCGATCCGGTTGATCCGATGCCATTTGCTGAGCCACCAGCCGTGCTCCATCTGAGCCTTCCATAGGGTCGGTCAAGACCAGCTCTGCTCCCAGAGCACGCAGGATAGCAATGCGCTCAGGGCTGGCATTTTCTGGCAAGGCAAGCGTGATTGGAATGCCAAGGGATGCTCCCAAAGTTGCGTAAGCGATGCCCATATTTCCCGATGTCGAATCCAGCAGCCGTTGCCCTTTGCTTAAGACGCCACTTGCAAGCGCTGAACGCATGATGTTCATTGCCGGTCGATCTTTAATGGATCCACCTGGATTGAACCATTCAGCCTTTGCCAACACCTGGACATGCGGGGATACAGTGCTTGGTGATGCTCCGGATGGGCAGCAACGGGGTATTTCCCACTGTCCCAGCTAATCCTGATAAGGGAATTCCTTCGGTTATCTGGTAACTGCCGATGGCGAGATTTGTATTGGTAATCTGGTTGATCATCGAATTTACTCCTGGAAAATAAAACAGCCAACAGACAAATCAAAAAGGGCGGTGGACCCATGCAACGTGTGCACACAAGCTCAACGAATTGGTATTCGTTAGCGGGGTCGCAACCACCCTTCGACTGTCTGTTGGCTGGATAAAGCAGGGGTGAAGTGCTTTATCTCTTATACTGTGTCGAAGCGGTGGTTACTTACCCCGCCTCAGACACATGCAAGTTATCGCTATCATCATCACTCCAGAAGAATTATTATGACAAATTATATAAATATTATACTCATTAATCTTGGCTTTGTCAATACCGATTCTCTTGTTTCGAGTAAATTTATTCCTGCCAGGATCACGGTTGAATTTCTACGATATCACCAAAACCATTCAACACCAGGGTCCACTGGCTGCCGGGACTAAACCTTTGGAACTCCTCTAGGCTGCTGGTGGTATAAGTGTAGGTGCCCTTTTCGGTTTGGAAAATAATGGTAAAGGTTTCCTGGCGATCACCCTCGCGCTGTGCACTGGTAGAGATTTAAGGTCTGGCCATTGAGGATTAAGATCAGAGCCTTGCTGCTCAATGGTATCGATCACCTGCCATTCCTGGATCGTGTACTGGCAATAAGGCAGATATATTTCATACTGGCAATCTTGCACAACTTCGCCCAGACCAGAGCCGGTATCCTTGGTATACGGCGTACCACATACTTCCTGATAATTTCCAGATGCTGGAGGTTGATCTTGTGTCGTGTACAGACGATCCTCACAGCGACCGACTTCAGCTTCGGCGGGAATTTGCTCCTGCCAGCCGGACTGATTGCTATCGCGAAGCTCCAGTATGGGTATCAACCGCAACCAGTTTACACTTCCAACTTCAGCGGTAAGATCAGAGCGTTTGCTGAAATTTGAGATCACAAAGACCAGGCAGATGATCACCAGCACAGCCAATCCAATCGCTCCAAAGATCAGCCAGCGATTATTGCGCGGCTGCGCTGGTGCAGCCACCGCAGGAACAGGTGCCTCGGCGGGCTTTGCTTCGTGCAGGAGGGCGCCACAGGCGGTGCAAGTGGTATTTGTCTCTACGTTAGGTGTGGCACAGTTTGGGCACGGCATCTGTTTGGGCGGCTTTGTTTCGGTGCTGAATGCACCGATCACCTGACCGGTTTCCCGTCGCAGACCGCTTTTGATATCGCCTCCGCACTGGCTACAAGTGACTGCGTCACCTGCATTGCGGGTACCGCAAAATGGACAGTGAATGTCAGCGCCTTTTTTTGCCGCCGCAAGTTTCGCGGGGTCCGTGATAAGCTCTTGCTTACCCTGCTCAAATTTAACATCAGGGGGTTGCGGGGAACCGCAGGCAGGGCAAGTTTTCTGCAAGCCGGGGACTTTGGACGTGCAGCTAGGGCAGGTCCAAACGAGCTCAGTATGCCCGAGAGATTTTTGAGTCATTGCATCACCTTATTCTTCTTCGCCGGAGCCAATGCCCAGTGGTTTCCACTTACGTTCATCTTTCAACCGGTGTTGAATGCCGTTTCGATCGTGGACTTCATCAAATCCCGTAGGCTTGATGAAGAGGTCCTCGCCATCCAGCAACCCAAACACGCCAGCCTGTCCGGGCTCTGGTCGTTTCTCACCTTTGAAGCGGGCAGCCTCGCTGGGATGGTAATCGGTGGGCTCTTCGTATGAGGTGATATAACCTTCATAATTGCGCAGCACAACCTTGTGATCTGACATGCTCAGCAAGTAGTTGGGCATTACGGGGATCTTGCCGCCCCCACCTGGTGCGTCGATGATGTATTGGTGCACCGCATATCCAGAGGTATGCCCGCGCAATCCCTCCATGATCTCGATACCTTTGGCAACCGGCGTGCGGAAATGACCGGCACCTTCCACCAGGTCACACTGGTAGATGTAGTAGGGTCGAACACGCATGCGAACGAGCTCCTGTACAAGCTGGCGTTGAATGTGCACATTGTCATTTACTCCAGCCAGCAGCACTGCCTGGTTCCCGAGCGGGATGCCAGCACGAGTCAGCCGGTCTGCAGCGCCAGCCAGCTCTTGAGTGATCTCATTCGGGTGGTTGACATGGATGTTCATCCACAACGGGTGGTATTTTTGCAGCATGTCACAAAGCTCGGCATCCACCCGCATGGGCAAGAACACCGGCACACGCGAGCCGATGCGCACAATCTCGATGTGCTCGATTTCGCGCAGCCGGCGCAGGATTTCGTCCAGAATCTTAGGCGCCAGCACCAGCGGATCGCCGCCTGACAGGAGCACATCGCGCACCTGAGGGGTGCGTTTGAGATAGTCAAGCTGCATCTCGAACTCAGCCCGGGAGAAGGTCGCAGATGGATCTCCCACAATCCTCGAGCGGGTGCAATAGCGGCAGTAAGTGGCGCATTGGGTGGTAACAAGCATTAATACACGGTCGGGATAGCGATGGACCAGGCCGGGCACTGGGGAGTGCCGATCCTCAGCCAGGGAGTCTTCCATCATTGATGTGAAAGGCACCAGCTCATAATCTGTAGGGACGACCTGCTTGCGGATGGGATCATTGGGGTCATTCGGATCGATCAGTGAAATAAAATATGGCGTAATATCGACCCTAAACAGATTGGCAGCGCTCAGGGCTTTTCGTTCACTATCCGTGAGTGGAATAACTTTCTCAAATTCTTCTACGGTGTTAATACGATTGCTCAACTGCCAGCGCCAGTTGTACCATTTCTCATCGGGAATATCTGCGAAAATCGGCGCTCGTTTGGAGGTAAATTCACGTTTGCTCATTCAATCAACTCCTGGGTAATTGGCTTACCAACCTGGATTTCCGAATCTTCTTGGAATTTCAACCGGAAATTGTCCTTTAAACTATCGATCGATTTCGTTTAGATTCTATTGTAAAAAGGGCTGAGGGTCAAATCAAAATTTCGACTAATTAGCTGTGTGTTATTCTCTTGTGATTATAAAGCCTGGCTCATGGTTGGAGGACGACCAATGTGCTGGTCAGGAATGAGATCTCGGAGAAAGGATCGCCGTCCTGAAAAGCAATCAGGCGAACCGCGGTTGGCTCACTCACCCGGTAAGGAACCAGAGTGGAAAAAGTTCCATATCCGGATGAAAACGGCTCAGTGATTCCGGTAACTCGCTGACCGATGATATTTCCTTCTTGCGTGATTAACTGCAATTTGATTGGCTTGTTGACATCCAGCATTGAGATGCC
This sequence comes from uncultured Chloroflexia bacterium, assembly GCA_963774935.1. Classification (GTDB taxonomy): domain Bacteria; phylum Chloroflexota; class Anaerolineae; order Anaerolineales; family UBA4823; genus CAVZGO01. Next base: position 505,236 of record CAVZGO010000001.1, on the reverse strand, counting down.
GCTCACGGGCAAGCCGCCATCCGACATGCTAGGAGAGGCATTCTCATTGCCTTTATCCCCCGCCCAGGGTTGGAGGATCACGATGGCAGGTTGTGGTTGCTCGAATTGCAGCACCTCCGCCGAGCCATCCGATAATAGGGTGACGTTGACCGATACAATTTGGACAGGTCGACCATATTCATCCACCATGTGAAAAACAAACCGGGCAAGCTCTTCGTTTGAAGGAATTTCAAAATCAAGGGCTGATTGGTATAGGCTGACCAAGGGAGGTAAACTTGCGGTTCGGAGCAGTTGTCTTGTCCTCAGCCGCCCATCTTGCCCATACAGCTCTATGCGCAGCACCTGCCCAGCAGTGGGATCGATGAGCAATTCGATTGGCGCGGGAGATATCAATTGTGAGCCGTCCGCGGGAGAGATAACCTGAAATGGCGCGCCTGCAGGCAATGCCGGCTCTGTCGGCGTGGGGGTGTTGGTTGGGGAAGGACTGGAAACCGTTCTTTTCGAGGTTGGTGTGGGGCGGCTCTTAGTTGGCGTCGCTGTGCGGGCTGGTGTAAGAGTAATTGACGTAGGGCTAGCAACTGGGGGCAATGAGGAAATAGTGGGAGTGATTTCTCGGGGAGAGGATGCACACCCTGCTAGAAGGTAAACACATATCAGCCAGCCAGTGAAGAAGGGAAGGAATTGTGCGGCAGAAGATCGCGCACAATTCCTGGTGGTCCGATGGAAAAGCTTGTTCGGCATTCCCGGTTTTATAGGTGGTATAGCAGACCGTACTTGGTCTGCAAGTAATTCAGGTAAGGAACCGGGTCCAGCTTTGAGCCCGTGATGCGTTGAATCAGCTCTTGCGGCTCAAACTTAGCTCCATGGCGATGGACATGATTCCGCAGCCATTGCAGGAGATTATCAAACTTCCCTTCCCGGATTTGCTGGTTCAGGTCTGGAATATCATTTTGAATGCATTGCCATAACTGTGCGCAGATCAGATTTCCTAACGCATATGTGGGGAAGTATCCCATCAATCCGATTGACCAATGGATATCTTGCAGGACGCCCTTGCTGTCGTCCGGGGGAGTAATGCCCAGGGTTTCCTGCATGAGTTGGTTCCAGACTTCAGGAAGGGCGGGTATTTCCACGCTGCCTTCAAGCAGTGCGATTTCTAACTCCAGGCGCAGCATGATATGGAGATTGTAGGTTGCCTCATCCGCTTCTACTCGGATCAGTGATGGTTGAACACGATTTATGCCATGGTAAAACGTCTCGAGATCAACATGGTTTAGCTGTTCCGGGAAGAATTGCTGCAAGCGGGGATAGAAATGCTCCCAGAAAGGCAAAGATCTGCCAACAAAATTTTCCCACATGCGTGACTGCGATTCGTGAATTCCGAGCGACGCACCGGTTGCCAGTGGGGTGCGCGCCAATTGGTGATCCAGACCCTGGTCGTAAAGGCCATGCCCTGCTTCGTGCATTGTGCCGAAAAGCGCAGCGTTTAAGAAGTCCGGGTAAACGCGTGTTGTCAGGCGTACATCGTCAATACCACTGGCCTGGGTGAATGGGTGGGCAGATTTATCCTGCCTGCCTCTCTGCCAGTCAAAACCAAATTTGGTGATCACCTCCACCCCAAAATCCCATTGTTTTTGTACGTCGAAAGGTTGGTGAAGAAAAGAAGTATCTGGGATAGGTTTATTGGCGATTGCCTGGATCAAAGCAACTTGCTGCGGACGCAGGGAGCCGAAAATTGACTGGACATCTGCGGTCCTTAAGCCAGGCTCATAGTCATCCAACAAAGGATCATAAATATGATTGAATGGCTGAAACAGCTCAGCGTATCGGCGGCGTAAATCCACGACTTTCTCCAGATGGGGCTGGAACAGACTGAATTGATTCTCGGCTCTGGCTTGCTGCCAGGCTTGTTGGGCAATCGCAGTCACTTGCGCATTTTCAACGATCATCTCTGTAGGCACTCGAGTAGACTTGTAATAATTTCTTGTGGTTACTTTAATCAAGCGCGCATCGTCCGAGTTCGGATCCAAAGTTTCCTGGTATTTTTGCAGCCCGTCGAGCAGTTTACCGACTTTTTTATCCGTAAATTTCATATGGGCTATCTTTTCCAGGGTCGCCAGTTGGTTACCGCGCCCCTCAGCGCTGCCGCGCGGCATATAGGTCTGCTGGTCCCACGATAGTAATGATGCTGCTTCTTGCAAGTCGGCCACCTCAGCGAGCAGGGCTTTCAGGTTGTCAATTTTTTTACTCATCATCAAATTCTCCTTGTCCTATGGATCAGGATCCAGTCAGGAAATGAATTTTGCTCATGCAACTCGCCAGCGTAATGGGTCTCCACGCAACGCTGCCAGCACCTCATTGGCGATGTCCACCGCGGCGCGATTCTGAGCTTCTACAGTTTGGGCACCGATGTGCGGTGTGGCGATTACATTGGGATGCGCCACCAGACTGGTCAAACCAGGCGGCTCCTGTGAAAAGACATCCAGTGCAGCGCCAGCAACCTGACCGGAGTTCAGTGCAAGAAGCAAGGCAGCTTCATCCAGCAGCCCCCCACGCGCTGTGGAAACCAGGCGGACTTCTGGTTTCATCTTTTGAAACGCAGTTGAATCTACCATGCCATGCGTTTGTGGAGTCAGTGGAACATGGAATGATATATAGTCTGAGTGGGCGTATAGTTCGTCCAGAGAGCGTGGTTGAGCACCACGGCGGAATATCTCATCACTGTCGAGCAATGGGTCGTAGCCAAGCACCTGCATTCCCAGCCCTGCTGCACGCTGTGCCAGTAAACGCCCAATGTTGCCCATCCCGACGACACCGAGAGTCTTTCCAGAAAGCTCGCTCCCAGTGAGCTGTTTCTTTACCCATTGACCGTTTTTCATTCCCTGATTGGCTTGAGGAATTGCACGTGCCAGAGCGAACAGCAAGCCCAACGCCAGTTCGGCGACTGCCAGACTGGTGGAGATAGGTGCATTTACGACCACAACATCGTGATCATTGGCAGCAGTAAGGTCAATATTGTCCACACCCACTCCGGAACGCCCGATGACTTTCAGCCGGCTCCCTTTTTCGAATACCTGCCTGGTCACCCTTGTCCGCCCACGCACGATTAATGCATTATAGCCATCGATGATAGAGATTAATTCCTCCGGAGAACAGTTCTCCCGATTATCCAGGATAGCATTCGAGCGTAAAATCGACTGACCACCTTCCTCAAGGCCATCTGTTAGTAAGATTTTCCAGGCTGTCATTCTCAATCCTTCAATGGTGTTCGTTATTGTTTGTAGAAATTCCATATGAAATTCATGGAATACCAGCAAGATTTTACCAGAGAAACCTGCCGGTCAATTTTTCCATCATCACCCACCCGGCAAGGCGTAGGTTATAATGAAACAGAGGAAGAATGCTCAGGCTTGCGAAATGTGCTCGGTTAGTCATTCTGGTGGCACTTTCACTGGTGAGTTGCCAATTCTTTCCCACGTCAGATGCAAGTTTCAATAATGACGGTCAGAGAAATCAAACTGCAGATGCGCAACCGACTCAGAGCGCTTATTTGATCGAAACCCCGTCCTCAGAAACCGCCGATAAAGCTACGACGCAGCAGATTGAGGCAACCAAGGCTCACTCAGCGATCCTAACCCAACAAGCCCAGGCGACTGCAGCCAGGATCCCATCCAGGACGCTGTTTTTTCCATTTGTTGTGATTTCCGCTCCAACTGCGACTCCAACCTTCGCATTCCCCACGCTGACTTCGACTTCTCCCCCGCAAGCTGCCACTCCACTCCCGACAAATCCGACCCCAGCCTGTGACCAGGCAGAATTACTCGATGAGCAACCTTCTGGCCTTTTGTATACCTATGTTGGTCAGACAGTCCGTAAAACCTGGCAACTCGGAAACGTCGGTACCTGTACCTGGACGCCGGAATACCAGCTGGTCGTGACATTTGAAGATAGCCAGGTCGCCCAGGTTGTTCAGGTTCCAGATTATGTGCGTCCAGGACAATCCATCGAGCTCACAGTCGCGCTCCTTGCACCATGGCAGCCAGGGCTGTACCAGGCATTTGCCAGCCTGCGTAATGCCGATGGTGAGTTGTTCAATTTCGGACCGCTCGGACGATCTTCTCAAATTGTACAAATAGAAGCTGTACCATATTCCAGTGGGGTGGTGTTAGATTTTGCGCGCGAATATTGCTCCGCAACCTGGCGCAGCGGTTCGGGTGTAGTGCCATGTGTCCAGGTGGAAAGTAACGAAAACGGGCTGGTCGGGTTGCTGGATTACCCGGTGCTTGAGAGCGGGCTTAAATTGGGTCCTTCTTTGTGGATGGTCCCCAACCAGCGTCCGAACGGCTGGATCAGCGGAGAATACCCTTATCTGGCGATTCACCCTGGGGATCGGCTGCTCGCCGAGCTTGGCTGTTTATCGGACAACCCGATGTGTGATGTGCTTTTTCAAATCAGTTATGAGGTTCCAGGTGGATCCTCAAGATTGTTGGGTGAGTGGAGGGAAACATACGATGGGTTAACCACTCTGGTGAATATCAATCTCTATTCTCTGGCTGGCAATTTGGTGCGCTTTACACTGACAGCGCGGGTAATGAATAACCAGCCTCGGGATGATGAAGCCGTCTGGGTTTATGTTCGTATTGAGCGGTAGATTGCTTCTTGATAACCTTTATCTTTGACTGTATGTCAACTTGAATCATGACAACTATCTTACAAATAAATGACATCTGAAACTTTAATTATTATTCAATAATCGGTAAGATCATAGTAGAGATCATAGAGGAGGTAACTTATGCAGTCTATTGAGAGCGACTCTCTGGCGATTGACCGAAAAGCTCGAGCCTATATTCCTTTCGAAGATCTGGAGAACCGTCCCGTACTAGAGCGCCTTGCCGATTTCGAAGATGTGGTAATCGAGTTCACTACTGAGCGCGCAATGTTTGAGGCTTCGCGCTGCATCCATTGTCCTGATCCAGCGCCGTGCGTGGCCGCCTGCCCGACTCGCAACGATATTCCCTCGGCGATGTGGTTGATTGAGCAGGGTCTGTTTTTAGAGGCTGCGAAGCTGTATCGCCAGACCAGCTCAATGCCCGAAGTTTGCGGTCGCGTCTGTCCGCATGAGCAACTCTGCCAGGGTTCCTGTGTCCATATTAAGACTGGCGGACCGGTATTAACGGGTATGCTGGAAGCTTTTGTTACCAGTTATGAGCGTGATACCGCTGGGGTAACGCTGCCAGTCGGTGAACCAACCGGCAAAAAAGTAGCCATCGTAGGCGCTGGACCCGCCGGTCTTTCGTGCGCTGAGCAGTTAAGACAGTTTGGACATGACGTGACCATTTTTGAAGCCAAACCCGAACCCGGTGGGTTGATGGTCTATGGCATCCCCAATTTTAAGCTGCGTAAAGATATCGTGTTCAAGCGCTGGAGCGATCTGGAAAAAGGTGGGGTGAAATTCGTCGGCAACACCTATATCGGGAAAAATAAGACCATCGACGAGCTTTTCTCCGAAGGCTACCAGGCTGTTTTCGTTGGGGTTGGCTCCGAAATCGATGCGCCGATGGAGGCTCCGGGAGAAGATTTGCCGGGAGTATATAAAGCCACAGAATTTCTGATTCGCGCCAACGTCGCCGCAGATATGTTGCCCGAAGGAATGACCCCCCTTTCGACAATCGGTCATCGGGTAATGGTGATTGGTGGTGGAGACACTGCCTCCGACTGCCTGCGGACAGCACTGCGCATGGGCGCTGACGAAGTGACCTGTCTGTATCGGCGAACCGAAAAAGAAATGCCGGGCGGTAGGAAGGACCGGGAGCTGGCGCGCCAGGAAGGCGCCAGATACCAGTTCCTGACCCAGCCGGTGCGGTTTATCCCTGGAGAAGATGGTCGACTGGCTCAAATTGAGTGCATTCACATGGTTCTGGGTGACCCGGATGCAAAAGGCAGGCGCAAACCGGTCCCCGTGGAAGGGTCGAATTTCATCGTCGATGCGGATATTGCTATTCTCGCCCTGGGTTACTGGCCGGATCCGGTCATTGGCGATACCACACCTGGATTGAAAACGCGCAACTGGGGCTTGGTAGTAGCTGATCCGCAGACAGGAGCTACATCCCGTCCGGGCGTCTATGCAGGGGGCGATGGCGTAACTGGACCCGATCTGGTTGTGACAGCGATGGTCGCTGGACGAAAATCAGCAATGGCAATCGATGCCTATTTGAAAAGTCTATCAAACTAGCTGAGCTGTTTTGGAATTGATATAAGCGGTATCACCGCCCGTATCTCCAATAAATCATAGATCGTGCTGGGATATTATCCCAGCACGATCTATGATAAGATTCATCGTGTGCCTCAAAGGCACATCTTTTTTGTCTCACAGGATGAACCTATGGATATTGGATCAATCGAATCCGTCAATATTGACGATCAAATGCGCGCCGCATATCTGGATTATGCGATGAGTGTAATTGTCGCTCGCGCACTGCCGGATGCACGTGACGGCTTGAAGCCGGTGCACCGACGCATCCTATTTGCCATGCATGAGCTTGGAATGCGCCCAAATACGCCTTATAAGAAATCTGCCCGTATTGTCGGTGAAGTGCTGGGGAAGTACCACCCGCATGGCGATGCTGCAGTATATGATTCTATGGCACGGCTGGCACAGGATTTTTCCATGCGCTACACCCTGGTCGATGGACAGGGCAACTTCGGGTCGATTGATGGCGATGCTCCTGCAGCCATGCGCTATACCGAGGCGCGACTGGAGAACCTGGCAGTGGAAATGCTGGGTGATCTGGAAAAGAATACGGTAAATTTCACCGATAATTTTGACGGCTCGCTCAAGGAGCCTGTGGTCTTGCCTGCCAGGGCGCCCAACCTGCTGCTCAATGGATCATCAGGTATTGCTGTGGGTATGGCTACCAATATTCCGCCGCATAATCTGCGCGAGCTGGCAGCGGGTATTAATTACCTGATCGAAAATTACGAGCAGATGGAAGAGATCACCCCTGAGGATCTGATGAAGTTCATCCCCGGACCGGATTTTCCCACCGGTGGGGTCATTGTAGGAAGTGAAGGCATATTGCATGCCTACAGCACTGGCAAAGGACGCATCGTAGTACGTGGCACTGCTCACATCGAAGAAATGTCCGGCAACCGGCACCGCATCGTTGTCACAGAAATCCCATACTTGCTCAATAAAACCAACCTGCTAGAACGTATCGCTGAGCTGGTTCGTGGGGGCAAGATAGAGGATATCTCCGACCTGCGGGATGAATCGGACCGCCGTGGGATGAGTGTGGTCATCGAGCTGCGACGGGGTGCTCAGCCACGAAAGGTACTCAACCAGCTTTATAAGTTCACTCCCCTGCAGTCGACTTTTGGTGTGCAAATCCTGGCTTTACTGGATAATGAGCCGCGACTGCTGTCGCTTAAACGCTCGCTTCAGGTCTATATCGATCATCGTGTAGATGTAATCACCCGCCGCTCGAATTTCGAGCTGGATAAAGCCCGTGAGCGCTTGCATATCCTGGAAGGTTTGCTTATCGCCCTGGCAAACATCGATGCGGTGATCCAGACTATCCGTGAATCCCCTGATGTGGAAACTGCGCGAGAGCGCTTGATGGCACGTTTTAAGCTCAGCGAACGCCAGACTCAGGCAATTTTGGATATGCAGCTCCGACGGTTAGCAGCCCTTGAACGCCATAAAATTGAGGAAGAACACAGCCAACTGCTCCAACATATTGCTCACCTGGAAGACCTGCTGGCTCATCCCGTAAAAATTCTAGAGCTGATCCAGTCCGACCTGGCAGAGCTGGCTGAAAAGTATGGCGATGAGCGGCGCACCCATATCGCAGTAGAAGCAACTGAAGATTTGAGAGAAGAAGATTTGGTGAAAGACGAGGCTGTATTGGTCAGCCTGACCCTGCACGGCTACGTCAAGCGTGTGGCAGCCAAATCCTTCCGTGCCCAGGCGCGCGGCGGGCGGGGAGTAACAGGACACGCTACAAAGGAAGAAGATGAGGTGCTGTTTCTTTTCCCTGCCCGGACGCTGGACACTATATTATTCTTTTCGGATAAAGGGAAGGTGTATGCGGAGAAGGCGTACCAGATTCCAGATGCGGACCGGACAGCCCGCGGCATCCCGATGGTGAACGTGCTCTCCCTGGATGCGGGTGAGACGATTACCGCCGCGGTAGCGGTACCAAAATTCGATGCGGAACATTACTGCACCATGGTCACCCGCAGTGGACGGATCAAGCGCATCGCAATGAGTGAGCTGGCTGCGGTGCGCCCCTCCGGTTTGATTGCCATTACGCTCGAGTCCGGTGATAAGCTGGGCTGGGCGCGCTTGACCGATGGAGAAGATGAGATCATCCTGGTAACCGAAAAAGGTCGTGCGTTGCGCATTCCAGGAGGGGGAGGTGAGGGCAATGGGGCGGACTGCTGCTGGGGTGACAGCGATTCGGTTGGATCCATCCGACCATGTGACCAGCATGGAAGTTGTCGAACCAGGCGGTTCACTGGTTGTGATCACAACCGGTGGCTATGGTAAACGCACCTCTCTGGAGCAGTACCCGCTGAAGAGCCGTGCCACGGGGGGTGTGCATACTATTAATCAGGCGGCGATTGAGAAGGTAGGTCGCATCACGGCTGCACGGGTGGTGCAGGAAGCAGACGACCTGACGATTATCTCGTCTAACGGGGTAGTGCTGCGAACTAAAGTAAAGGATATCTCTGAGATGGGACGCGCCGCCCGCGGTGTGCGTCTATTCAAGACGGATGCTGGTGATAGTGTCGCCTCGATGGCGCGTATCTCCCAGGCTGAGCTGCTACTTGCTGGGGTTAATGATTAGTCAATTCGGAGTAAGATCCCAGTGTGACTCCGTATTATTTCTGCAACCGCAAGCTGACATCTCCTGCCAGCACCAACCGTTCGACGCCGTCAGATTCGACCAAGCGCAGCGCGCCTTCAGGATCCAAACCGAGCAGGCGTCCCTGTATCATCTCGGATGGCGAGCTCACCTGCACCCATTCGCCGTGCCATGCCAGGCGTTCTTCCCAAGCCTGTAGAAATGCCGGGTTCTCCAGGCGAGGTATCCAGGTGAGGATGCAGCATAAAATGGCTCTCAGCAGTTCAGGTCGCTGAACAGGATGATCCAATTCCTCTTCCAGACAAGTAGCCGGGAAGGATAATTCGCTGGGCGAGGGTACAGACGCCTTGGTAACATTCACGCCAATCCCCAGGATCACTGCCAGCAAGTCATCGCCCAACCAGGTCGCCTCCGCCAGCACACCGCAAACCTTACGACCATTTACCAGCACATCGTTTGGCCATTTAAGCTGTGCGTATAGGTTAAGGTTTTCTTGCAGAGCCTGGCAAACAGCTAAGCCGCCCAGCCCGCTGATGCGACCGACCTTTGCTCTAAGGTCTGCTATGTTTGATGGACGCAGCACCAGGCTGAACGCCAATGCAGCGCCTGGAGGCGTGAGCCAGCGCCTGCTCAGACGCCCACGACCGGCAGTCTGCTCATCAGCAATGACCATGGCCAGGTGGGGAGCTCCTTCTGACGCCCAATGGCTAGCATCCTGGTTGGTTGAACCGGTCACAGTCAGGTAGCGGATTTCGCCTAAGGGCAGGTCGGCTAATGCGTTTGAATAAGGATGCTGAGACATAGATGGATTTTATCATGGCAAATTTGAGGGATCTGCTGGTTGAAATCGACAGCACCAGCCAGTCAACCCTGCTAATGACGTTATTTTGCATCTCACTTAACCAACCAGTCATCCCTTCTAATGCCGTTATTTTTCATCTCAGAAACAATTGCTTCCGATTCTTTCCGGCTTGTGATATACTTGCGTGCGCTCCCGCCATCGGCGGGAGGTTTCGTGCCCCTTCTGGGGCCTATCTTTCACGCTTCCTGACTTGCCGTGCGTGCCGCTGGCCCCGGTGTATGGCAGGGATGAAGGAGGCGATCGACTAACGCAAAGGAGTGTGTCATAATGGCTGTTATTCCTATGAAGTCGCTTCTCGAAAGTGGTGTTCACTTCGGTCACCGGACCCACAAGTGGCATCCGGCGATGAAGCCCTATATTTTCACCGAGCGCAATGGAATCCATATCATCGACCTGCAAAAGACGGTCAAAGCGCTGGAACAGGCTTATGCCCTCGTTCGGGACACCGCCGCGAACAACGGTTCGGTGTTGTTCGTTGGCACCAAGCGCCAGGCGCAGGAGACTATCCAGAGCGAGGCGATGCGTGTCGGTATGCCGTATGTCACCAACCGCTGGTTAGGTGGCATGCTGACCAACTGGCGCACCATTCGCGGTCGTGTCAACGAGCTGGAGCGCCTGGAGCGCATGCGTGACAAAGGTGACTTTGAGCGCATCACCAAGAAGGAAGCTCTGCTGCTCACCCGAGAAATCGAGCGCCTGGAAGTCTTATTCAACGGCATCCGCTCGATGGCGCGACTGCCCGAACTGCTGTTTGTGGTAGACGTGCGCCGTGAAGCCACTGCTATTCATGAAGCCAATCTTCTTAACATCCCCGTGGTCGCAATGGTGGATACCAACTGTGATCCAGGTGATATCGACTACGTCATCCCTTCCAACGATGATGCCATCCGGGCAATCAAGCTGATGGTGGCTAAGATCGCTGATGCCTGCCTTGAAGGTAAGGCAACGCGCAAGGACATGCCCGAGGAGCAGGAGTTGGAGATGCGCAGGGTTATGCCTGGCGTTGAAGAACCAGAGCTGAGCGACGAGGAACTTTTGGGCGAATCAACCCTGGCAAAGCTATCGGTTAAGGCTCCGGTCGTGGTAGAAGAAACCATTGTTTGGGAAGAAGTAGCTTCAGCAGATGATGAAATTGCGCCAGTCGAGGGCGACGAGTTAGAAGTCGAAACCGGCGATGATGCTAAGGAAGAAGAATAAAATGGCGATCACAACTGAAATGATCAAGGAATTACGCGAAGCCACTGGTGCCGGTGTCCTGGACTGCCGTAAAGCACTCGAAAACGCTGATGGAGATTACGAGAAAGCCGTTGATTTTCTGCGTGAGAAAGGTCTGGCAACGGCTGCCAAACGCGCCAATCGTGAAGCTTCCGAGGGATTGCTGGAGCTTTACTCTCATGGCGGCGGACGCGTGGGCGTGATGGTTGAAGTGAACTGTGAATCCGATTTTGTCGGTCGCTCCGAGCCCTTCCGCCAGATGGCGCACGAATTTGCCCTGCAAATCGCTGCTGCTGCGCCGCACTACGTGAACGAGGTGGATATTCCTGCAGATGTGCTAGAACACGAGCGTGAGATCGCTATTGCACGCGCCCGTGAAGAGGGCAAGCCCGAGGCTATGCTGGAGAAAATTGCTGCAGGTCGCCTGGAGAAATTTAAGGATGAGGTTGTTCTAATGCGCCAGGCTTACATTCGCGACGAAACATTGACGATGGAAAAGCTGCTGCACCAGAACATTGCTGCAATTGGTGAAAATATTGTCATCCGGCGCTTTGTGCGCTGGGAACGCGGCGAGCATACCGCCAGCTAACGAGATCAAATAAGAGCCAACCCAACGGTTGGCTCTTATTCTAAGTGGTATGATTATGTGAAAGGTCTCAACTACATCAGAACGAACCGTAAACAAATAGACCTGGGAAACAAAAATCAGGAGGGCAGTCATGTCCATCGGCGAAGTTAAGTACAAGCGCATCTTGCTCAAGCTGAGCGGGGAGGCACTGGGAGGGGATAAAGGTTTTGGCATCGATCCCACACGTGCTGAAGATGTAGCCATGCGTGTAAAGGATATCCGCGATCTGGGGGTGGATGTCGCCATCGTGATCGGTGCTGGCAACCTCTGGCGTGGAAAAAGTGGGTTGGATCGCGGTATGGACCGTGCCACTGCGGATTACATGGGCATGTTAGGAACTGTAATGAATGCTCTGGCATTGATGGACGCGATGGAGCGCTGTGGATTGGTCGTTCGTGTCCAATCTGCTGTGCAGATGCAAGCGGTTGCTGAGCCATACATACGACGCCGGGCTATCCGCCATCTTGAAAAAGGCCGCGTAGTAATTTTTGGGGCAGGGACAGGTAATCCCTACTTTTCAACGGATACTGCCGCAGCCTTACGAGCGATGGAAATTGATGCCGATGTGCTGATAAAAGCAACAAAAGTAGATGGTGTGTATGATGCCGATCCGCTAAAAAATCCTGAGGCTGTAAAATTTGATCACCTTACGTATTTGGATGTGATGAACCGGCGTCTTGAGGTGATGGATAGCACGGCAATCTCGCTTTGCATGGACAATGATTTACCCATAATGGTATTGAATCTGTGGAATCCTGAGTCATTACGTCTGGCTTTATATGGTCAACAAATCGGAACCTTAGTAACCAAGTAATTAAATTCAAGTTAACCCTTTTCTCAACTCGAATTTTCGATTATCCTATAGGGGAGAATAAGCATTCATTACGGAGGCTGTAATGCTGAAAGACACCTATACAGAAGCGGAAGCGCGTATGAAAGGGGCGGTCCAATCCCTGGAAGAAGACCTTGCCGGCATTCGCACAGGTAGAGCTCACCCAGCCCTGGTCGAGAAACTACATATTGAGTATTATGGCATGCCAACTGCGCTGCGCCAGCTTGCCAGCATCACTGTGCCCGAGCCACGGGTGTTGCTCATCCGCCCATTTGATGCATCGACATTAAAAGCGATCGAAAAAGGCATCCTTGCTTCTGACCTCGGGTTAAATCCCAATAACGATGGAAAAGCGATCCGCCTGGTTTTGCCAGCTTTGACAGAAGAGCGCCGGCGTGATCTGGTCAAGGTGGTACACCATCGCCAGGAAGATGCACGGGTAGCGGCTCGGAATATTCGTCGCGATTTGATCAAAGATCTGCGTGAGTTCGAAGAGGAGAAACTGATCTCAGAAGACGAGCGCGAGCAAGGCGAAGAAGAGCTGCAAAACATTACAGACCGTTATATCGAAGAAATCAACCAGATTGGGTACCGAAAAGAGAGAGAAATCCTAGAGGTTTAGGCGTATTTCATGACCAATCAAATGCCTCTGCCGGACCTTCCGGAACGAATTCCCACCCACGTCGCCATCATTATGGATGGCAATGGCCGTTGGGCGAGACAGCGGGGATTGCCCCGATTGGCCGGACATCGGGCTGGCACTGAAAATCTGCGCCGGATCATCCAGGCTTGTATCGAATTCGGCATCCAATACCTGACCATCTACGCCTTTTCTACAGAGAACTGGGGCCGGCCCCAGGAAGAGGTTGAAGGTTTGTTGCGCATTGTTGAGGATGTGATCGATCGTGAGCTGCAAGAGTTACATGATCAGGGTGTCCAACTCCACCACATCGGCCGGTTGGACCGTTTGGAAGTGGGGCTGCGGGAGAAGATGCTGCATGCCATGGATTACACGAGAGATAATCATAAGCTGGTGCTGAACGTGGCGTTTAATTATGGTGGACGCGATGAAATCGTGTATGCCATTCAGCATCTGATCCGAGATGGGGTTCCGGCAGATGATGTAAATGAAGAATTAGTGAGTCAATACCTGTTCACGAGTGGCACTCCTGACCCGGACCTTATCATCCGCACATCTGGAGAGCTGCGAGGATCCAACTTCTTGATCTGGCAAGGCGCTTATTGCGAATGGTACTTCACGCCTGCATATTGGCCTGATTTTGATAAAGAACAGCTAAGACTGGCTCTGGAGGAATTCGGCCATCGTGAACGGCGCTACGGGAAAATCTCCGAGATGGAAGGATCCCTGGCGCAAAATGTTGATTAAGCGAGTGCTGGTGGCAGTGATTCTGCTGCCGATCGGCTTGATCTTTATCTACCTGGGTGGTTGGCCGTTTGCAGTTTTAATCGCTTTGATCTTAGGTCTTGCCTCCAGAGAGTATGCAATTTTATTTCGCGCCGGTGGGTATGAGCCTGCTGGCTTTTTGATGATTGGTGCATCCGTCCTGTTTGCGCTTGGGCGTGCTTATAACAATTTCATCAGCGAACCCTGGTTGGTGAGCTTGTTTGTTCTCAGCGCGTTAACTTACCACCTGGTTGCTTATGAGCGGGGGCGTGACCTGGCTGCCACAGATTTTAGCATCACCCTGGCTGGAGGGATGTATATCGGTTGGATTGGCTCATACCTGGTATCCTTACGAGCTCTCGATGATGGCATGTGGTGGCTGCTGCTGGCTCTGCCGGCAGTGTGGCTGGCTGATACTGGCGCGTATTTCATCGGGCGGCAGTGGGGAAAGCATAAAATGAGCAAGCGCCTGAGCCCGAAAAAATCCTGGGAAGGCTATATAGGTGGTATCGTATTTGGGGTGCTGGGCACAATGCTTCTCGCCTGGCTCTTCCAGCGTTACGCTCCGGTTGGACCGATGATCAATATCTGGAGTGGAGCACTGTTGGGATTGGTGCTCAGCCTGGTGAGTGTCCTTGGTGACCTGGGGGAGAGCATGATCAAACGCCAGGTGGGAATGAAAGACTCAGGTACCTTACTGCCTGGTCATGGTGGTGTGTTTGACCGCATTGATTCCTGGTTGTGGGGTGGGGTCGTAGGTTATTTCCTTGTGCTGCTGATTACCGGTTGAAATTTTATTTTATTTTTATTCAATTTTGTCAATCAAAATGTTAGAATCACGCGCATTATGAGCATCCGAAAGGCATTCTTCCCGCGCTCTCGTCGCCCGCGAAAAACCCATCACTGGGAGGGCCGTGCATAGCAGGAATTGATTGCCGGTAAACCTGTGTAGAAAATGAGCACACAGCCCTCCTTAGAAGAGGGCTGTTTTATTTACCTGCAAGGAAATGGAGGAAATATGTCTGCTACAAGCTGTCCAGAATGTGAAGCAGCAATAGAATTCGATTTTGGGGCGGAAGCGGGAGAGATTATTGTTTGCCCGGATTGTGGTGTGGATTTGGAAATTATTACTCTTCAGCCGGCTCAAGTGGATTTGGCACCTATGGTAGAGGAAGACTGGGGTGAATGAGGGGAGCTCACTCGTGCGGATCGGAGTATTATTTTCTCGAGTGCGGGTTGAAGAAAAATGGCTTTTTTCCGCACTGGAACAAAGAGGGATCACTTTTGACCGCTTAGATGACCGGAGCATTTTCTTCGACCTGGATGATCCTACACCCTGGTTGCGATACGATGCCGTACTTGAGCGAAGCATCAGTTTTAATACCGGGCTGAACGCGCTGCGTATTCTTAACGCCTGGGGTGTGCCCACGGTTAATTCTGCTTCTGTCGCAGAAACCTGTGGAGATAAACTAGCGACCAGCACTGCGCTAAGTCAGGCGGGACTTCCCCAGCCTCGTATTCAGATTGCATTTTCTCCTGAGGCTGCATTGGCAGCCGTGGAACGTATGGGGTATCCGGTGGTACTCAAACCAGTGGTTGGTTCCTGGGGACGCTTGCTGGCGAAGATTAATGATCGCGATGCTGCAGAGGCAGTTCTGGAGCACAAAGCGACATTAGGCTCAGTACAGCATTCGATCTTCTATATCCAGGAATACATCACCAAACCTGGACGTGATATACGTGCCCTGGTCATCGGTGACCGAACTATTGCCGCCATTTACCGCAAATCGGATCACTGGATAACGAACACGGCTCGCGGTGGCGAAGGTGAACCCTGTCCGATTACCTCCGAGCTCGACGAGTTATGTGTGCGTGCTGCTCAGTCAGTGGGTGGTGGGGTGTTAGCAGTGGATGTCCTGGAAGATGCCGAGAGAGGTTATCTAGTTAACGAAATAAATCACACCATGGAGTTTCATACTGTTGTGCCAACCACCGGCGTGGATGTGCCAGCCCTGATGATTGATTACCTGCTGGACGTGGCTCGCAGGGGAAAGCCGGCGGTACAATGACCCGCGTAGCTGTCGTTGGGGGCTCGGGTTATACCGGCGGGGAGCTGCTGCGGTTGTTGCTGGCTCATCCGCTGGTTGAGGTTGCGCAGGTCACCTCGCGCAGTCACCTGGGTGAATATGCTTATCAGGTTCATCCCAATCTGCGGAAACGTTCGATTTTGAAGTTCACGGATCCGGAGAAACTTGAACCCGTAGATGTCCTGTTCCTGGCGTTACCGCATGGTCAATCCCAGCACAAGATTGAATATTATGCCAGCCTGGC
Source organism: uncultured Chloroflexia bacterium (assembly GCA_963774935.1). GTDB lineage: Bacteria > Chloroflexota > Anaerolineae > Anaerolineales > UBA4823 > CAVZGO01. The sequence continues at coordinate 489,096 of CAVZGO010000001.1, read as the reverse complement.
GGATAGAATTGTTGATCTTTCGGCAGATTTTCGCCTGCACAGTGCTGGGGAGTACGAGCGCTGGTACGGGGCTGCCCATGCTGCTCCGGAGTGGCTGCCGCGCTTTATCTACGGTCTACCCGAGCTGCACCGCGCGGAGATTAAAGGCGCACACTATGTCAGTGGTGTGGGCTGTAACGCCACGGCTTGTATTCTGGCATTGCTGCCTTTAGCTGAAGCTAAGCTGCTCGATCCCAACGCGCGGGTGATCGTTGAGATCAAGGTCGGTTCGTCGGAGGGCGGCGCTGAAAGCAATCCCGCTTCCCATCACCCGGAACGTAGCAGCATCGTACGCACCTATTCAGCCTTCGGACACCGGCACACCGGTGAAGTGATCCAGGAGTTGGGATTGAGCGCTGTGTCCTTGACAATGTCATCAGTGGATATGGTCCGGGGAGCGCTGGCGACCGCCCATTTGCATCTCCCTGAAGGAGTGACGCAAAAAGATTTATGGAAAGCCTATCGATCGCTTGCTACCGCAAATCCATTTATTCGGGTGGTTAAAGAGCAGCGAGGGATCTATCGCGTCCCGGAGCCCAAAATCCTGGCAGGCACGAATTATGCCGACCTGGGTTTTGAGCTGGACGAAACTACAGGACATCTGGTCAGCATCTGCGCAATTGACAATTTGATGAAAGGAGCTTCCGGTTCAGCAGTGCAGTGCATGAATCTGATGCTGGGATTCGAAGAGACCCTTGGGCTCGAGTTCACCGGACTGCACCCGATTTAAGGCGATGTCATTTGTGATGGATAATGTACCTCAAGCATTTGTGGTGGTTAAACTGGGCGGTGCAGAAGGATTAGATTTCAGCGCCATATGTAGTGACGTAGCCCAGTTGATCGAGCAGGGACAGCAGCTTATCCTGGTCCATGGCGGCTCCAATGAAGCTAACCAGCTAGGTCAGGCTTTGGGATCGCCGGCGCGCTTTATTACATCCCCCTCTGGTTTTACCTCTCGCTATACCGACCGGCACACCCTGGAAATTTTTATTATGGCGGTAAACGGTAAGATAAACACATTTCTGGTAGAGCAGCTCCAACAAGTTGGGGTGAATGCATTCGGTTTGAGTGGATTGGATGGCAGGATGATGGTGGCTGTGCGTAAGGAAGCAGTGCACAGTATTGAAGATGGGAAGCGCAAGATCATTCGCGATGATTTTACCGGCAAGGTAGAACGAGTGGATGCTGAAATTTTACGTTCTTTGCTGGCATTGGGGCGAACACCGGTAATCTCGCCTCTGGCAGCCGGTTTACATGGGGAGGCGTTAAATGTTGACGCGGATCGGGCTGCGGCAATGGTTGCAGTAGCCCTACGAGCTGAGACACTGGTAATGCTGACGGCTGTGCCAGGTCTGCTCCAAAAATATCCCGATGAAAAAAGCCTCATCCGAGACCTGCCAGCAGCGCACATTAATAAAGCCTACGAGCTTGCCCAGGGGCGAATGAAAAAGAAAATTTTAGGCGCCGAGGAAGCTTTACAGGGCGGGGTTGGAAGAGTAATCATTGCGGATGGGCGCTGTGAAAAACCATTGATCCATGCTCTGGCGGGAATCGGGACGGTGATTGCATGACAGCAATTATGGAGCTTGAGGACAAACATAGCAGTGGTGTGTATACCAAGCGTCCATTGACGATCGTAAGCGGAGCTGGGGCACTGCTCTTCGATGCGGATGGTAAATCATATATTGACTGTGTAGGCGGGCAGGGCACCGCCAATCTGGGGCACTGCCACCCTGTTGTGGCTGAGGCAATTGCCCAGCAGGCACACACCCTGATCTCGTTGCCGGAAATGTTTTACAACCCCATCCGAGCGGAGCTGGCCGCGCGTCTGGTTTCACTGGCGCCAGTGGGCATGGAGCGAGTGTTCCTGTGCAATTCTGGAACTGAAGCAGTGGAAGCGGCGATTAAATTCGCCCGGCTTGCTACAGGTCGCTCGATGGTTATAGCAGCCATGAGAGGGTTTCACGGACGGACCTTCGGGGCACTTTCTGCCACGTGGAATAAGAAATACCGGGAGCCGTTTGAACCACTGGTGCCCGGGTTTGTGCATACCCCTTATAACAATCTGGAGCGGTTGAATGAGATGGTGAACGACCAGACCGCTGCAGTGCTGCTGGAAGTGGTGCAAGGGGAGGGCGGGGTCTATCTGGGTGAACGGGATTACCTGCTGGGGGCTCAGGCAATGTGTCGCCGAGCGTGGGGCTCTGCTGATTCTTGATGAGGTCCAAACCGGATTCGGTCGCACCGGGCGTATGTTTGCCCTGGAGCACCACATGCTAGAGCCTGATTTCCTGTGCCTGGCAAAATCGATTGCCGGGGGAATCCCGATGGGAGCAGTATTAATTGGGGATCGAGTTGGCATGCTGCCTTCAGGTGTACATGGCTCTACCTTTGGTGGTAATCCACTGGCGTGTGCTGCGGCGCTGGCTGCTATTCAGGTGTTGAAGGACGAACGTCTTCCGCAGCAGGCAGCCGACAAAGGTGAGGTTCTGCTTGCTGGCTTGCGAAAAATTGAATCGCCTGTGGTACGAGAAATTCGCGGTCTGGGATTAATGGTAGGTATAGAAATTAAACATAAAGTAACACCGTATCTCCAGGCATTAATGGAAAAAGGAGTGCTGGCTCTGCCTGCAGGGCTTAATGTCATCCGTCTATTGCCGCCGCTGGTTATTTCCTATCCCCAGATTGAGCAGGTAATTGCGACTTTGGATGAGGTGCTGTGTGCTCCCGTGGCAGAGTAAAGTGCCTGCAGACACTGCTTGGTCTCGTCCAGCAGTACAGCCCAACAGGGAACGAAGATGATGCAGCACGCTGGCTGCTCCAGTATATGGAACGCTTAGATTTTGATTCTGCGCTCATCGACCATACCGGAAATGTGATCGGCAGGCGCGGTAAAGGCTCCCGTCAGATGGTTCTGCTCGGTCATATAGATACCGTCCCAGGAGAGATCCCTATCCGCCTGGAGGGAGATAATTTCTACGGCAGGGGTACGGTGGATGCAAAAGGATCCCTGGCGGCTTTTGTGGATGCTGCGGTGCAGGTCCTCCCTCCGCCCGACTGGCAGGTGGTGGTCATCGGAGCAGTAGATGAGGAGGGTGATTCGCGCGGGTAAGGGCCCTTTTGCCGTGCTTTTCGCCAAATTTCTTGGTTGTTGGTGAGCCAAGCCAGTGGGATCGAATCACACTGGGGTATAAAGGCAGCGCCGGGGTGCCTGGTTAATTGTAGGTGAACCCAGCCAGTGGGATCGCATCACACTGGGATACAGGCAGCGTCTGGTGCAACTGACCGTTCGGCGGTCGCAGGCACATAGTGCAAGCGGGCTTGAAACCGCCAGTGAAGCTGCATTTTCTGTCTGGCAAAGGCTTCAGAAACAAGCTGCGGTATTTAATCTGGAGCGGAGTTCGGCAGTTCGACCGATTACAGCTGACACTGCGTAACATTAACTCTGTGAAGACGAGAACGAAACTACAGCGAGTCTGCAAATCAATGCTCGTTTACCTGCAGACCTGGCGCCAATCGAGCTGCTGAGTATGATGCAAACTTGGGCTGGCTCTGCTGCCTTAGAAATGCCAGGAATCCCAATCCCAGCCTTTCAGGCAGAAAAGAACACAATTTTGGCTCGCTCATTCCTGGCGGGCATCCGTTCCGAAGGAGGTAAGCCGGGATTTGTGCTCAAAACTGGCACTTCGGATATCAACCTGGCAGCGCCAGCCTGGAAATGTCCAGCGCTTGCTTACGGCCCTGGGGATTCGAGCCTCGATCATACGCCCAATGAGCATCTCTCTCTGATTGAATATGATTATGCGGTACGGGTTTTGGTGAATGTTTTAACCGGACTATTTAACTCAATCAAGCCCGAATTTTCCTGTAATCGCGGTTGACAACGAATTTTGATCGTGGTATGATAATTGGCATAATTTGATAGCCCTAAACGGTACTCTTATCCAGAGAGGCGGAGGGATCGGCCCGATGAAGCCTCGGCAACCCCACGAAGTACAAAGTGGAAGGTGCCAATTCCGGCAGAGGAAGTTCTGGAAGATGAGAGGGCGTAGATGCGTACGCGTATTGCCCTTTCTTTGATTTCCGGAAAGGGCAATTTTCTTAAACTCGGAGGTAATGTATGACAAACACATTTATGAATTCACCCAGCCTTTTCTTCACATCCGAATCGGTGACAGAAGGGCATCCAGATAAGATTTGCGACCAGATCAGCGACGCAGTCTTAGATGCCTGCCTGGCTCAGGATCCGACCTCGCGAGTAGCATGCGAGACGGCAGCCAAAACAGGTTTTGTGATGCTGCTGGGTGAGATCACGACCAATGCCCACATTAACTTTGACGAGCTGGCGCGTAAGGTGATTACGGATATTGGTTTTGATAACAGCGAGAAGGGCTTTGATGGTAATAGTTGTGGGGTGCTGGTAGCCATTGCCAAGCAATCAGGCGATATTGCCATGGGTGTGAACGTTGCTATGGAATTGAAAAATCGCGGCGTGAGTGAGACCGAGGTTGACGAAATCGGTGCTGGCGACCAGGGGATGATGTTCGGCTATGCCTGCAACGAAACTGAGACCTTAATGCCGATGCCGATTTACCTGGCACATAAACTTGCCCGGCGGTTGTCGGAAGTGCGCAAGAACGGCACCCTGCCCTGGCTGCGTCCGGACGGAAAAACCCAGGTGACGATTGAATACAGCTACGGCAGACCGAAGCGTGTCGATACGGTGTTGATCAGCACCCAGCACGCCCCTGAAGTTAACCAGGAGACGATTCGAAGTGCTTTGATCGAGCATGTCATCCGCCCGGTGCTGCCCAAGGATATGGTTGACGAGCGTTTGAAAATCTTTGTCAATCCCACTGGACGCTTTGTGATCGGTGGACCCCAGGGTGATGCCGGAGTGACTGGGCGCAAAATCATCGTGGATAGCTATGGCGGGATGGGACGTCATGGCGGCGGTGCATTCAGCGGTAAAGATCCCACAAAGGTTGATCGCTCAGCTGCATATGCCGCCCGCTGGGCAGCCAAAAATGTTGTTGCTGCCGGACTCGCTGAACGTTGTGAAATCCAGGTGGCTTATGCCATCGGTGTTGCTCACCCGTTGAGCGTCAATGTTGAGACTTTTGGCACAGGCGCCATCTCGGATGACCAAATTGCTCGCCTCGTTACGCGGTACTTTGACCTGCGCCCTGGGGCGATCATTCGCGATCTGGATTTACGCCGCCCGATTTACCAGCAAACTGCCACTTACGGCCATTTCGGCCGAGATGATCTGGATCTGCCCTGGGAGCGAACGAATAAAGCTGAGCTGCTGCGCAAGGCAGCTGGAATAACTCAATCGAAGCGAGTAGAGCTCCCGGTTGCTGCAGATTGATATTTCTGAATCTCTGAAGTCAGGTTTAATGAAAATCTGGCTGTCCGAACGTCTTGTTTGGACAGCCAGATTATTTTATTTCTTTATCGATCGGGGTTTTATGGTCTCTCAAGCCCGTGGGCGCTCAGCAGTCCCTCGTCAGCAAGCAGATCCTGAGTAGACCCGTCGGCGACAATCTCACCTTCATCCATAATCACCATGCGGGGGAACAGCTCTCGCACCATCAGCATATCATGCGTTGAAACTAGCATCGTGATGGGCAGTTCATCCAGCAGGCGGATCAGTGTGCGCCGGGCGCGGGGATCTAATCCTGCGGTAGGTTCGTCGAGCACCAGGATCTCTGGCTTCATCGAGAGCACCGTAGCAATGGCAATCCGTTTCTTTTCACCCATGCTCAGGTGGTGAGAGACACGCTGGATGTAATCGCCCATACGCACGACTTCCAGCGCTTCTTTGACGCGATTCCTTACTTCATCAGCCGGCAAGCCCTGGTATAAGGGACCAAAGGCGACATCATCGAATACTGTGGGTGAAAAAAGCTGATCGTCTGGAGATTGAAAAACCATTCCCACCCGGCCGCGCACCTGTGCCAGGTTCTTTGTGTTCAGGTCGAGACCTGCAACATGGACGTGTCCATTGCCAGTCAAAATACCGTTGAGATGCAGGATCAGTGTAGATTTCCCAGCCCCGTTAGGACCCACCAGGGCAACTTTTTCACATGGCTGGATCGTCAACGAGACGTTATTCAGCGCGGTGTGACCGTCTGGATAGGCGAAAGAAAGGTTTTCAACAATAATAGAATGGTGCATTTGTCTTTTATTCCTAAAGCAGGTATGCTAATATAAGCAACAGTCCGAGGAAGGCGAGTCCGCCAAACAAGAAAACACGGTCCAGCGCAGAGAGTTGAGGTAGCGGAAAGGTGCGGATTTCGCCGTCATAACCACGGGAAAGCATTGCCATGTAGATGCGATCGCTGCGCTCGATGCCGCGCAGAAATAAACTGCCTGCCATGCCGCCTGTAACACGCGCCCGCCAGACAACGCTGCCACCTGGTTTGAAACCTGCCTGGTCTGAGTGGCTGCTGCGGGAGGCGCGGGCACGCATCAAGCGCAGCGCTTCGTCTACAAGCACGAATAAGTAGCGCCACATCAGTCCGAAGATTGCCACGATCAGGCGTGGAATGTGGATGGCGCGCATAGCCCTCAGCAAATCTGGGAAGGGAGTGCTGGCTGCCAGAACAATAGCCACTTGTAGTGAAAGCCAGGATTTTAACGCCACACTGATGAAACGCTCCACCCCACCGGAATATGCCTGTAAAGTCCAGGATCCGATGGATATCGTGAACACCACATCCCCATGCTGGTAGGTAAAGATAACAGGCAGCGCAGCTAATACAAACGGCAGCGCCAGGACCGAGCGCTTCAGAACGTAACCAACCCCAAGGTCGGAAAGAAGCTCGACGATTATTGCAACAGTAAACAATAAAATGTAAGCTGGCCATGCGCCGTGCGGGATCAGTGCACTGGTGAGAATGAAAGCCAGGCTAAAGACCAGCTTAACCCGCGCATCCAGACGGTGATATAGGCTGGAACGCGGGCGGTATGGGTCCAGGAAGTGAGCGTGCATGGCTGTCTGGTCAGTCTCCAGTCACTGTGCGTTTGCGCCGGGCGTAGCCGATGCCAACCGCGACCAGGAAGACCAGCAGGACACCGATTATCCCGGCTACGATGGTCGCTAATGCTTCATTCGAGATGCCCGGGAAGACATAGTCAGGGATTATGCTGTAGGCAGATCCTTGTGCAGTATCCAGGAAGCCTTTCTGTTCAGCCACCCATTCCAGGCCATCTGGGTGAGCCGAGGCCAAAGGAGAGAGAATGGCTAACCCCAAGGCAAGCAGCAAGCCTACTGCCCAAACCGCCCAGCCACCGACTTGTTTGCGTGTTTGTTCACCCAGCAGGTCTGGTCGCGCTGCCTTGACAAAAGCTAACACACCAACGGTAATTAATCCTTCACCAATGCCTATCAATGCGTGAATACCGCCCATCGCAAGGACGGCGATATTTGCCGGGGATGTGCCTGAGAGCGCCAGCTCAAGTGCTGCAGCCAGCGACGCGATTACAATAGATGTCCAGGCAGCCAGAAATCCTCCAACAAAAATCCCCCAGTTTCGACCGCCTGCCAGGCGCCGGATGGTTGTGTATACAAAGTATGACACTGCCACGCCAATGATAGCCATGTTAAAAATATTGCTACCGAGCACGAGCAAGCCGCCGTCCTGGAAGATTAAAGCCTGGATGGCGACGACGCTGGTCATCACCAGGATGGCTGCCCATGGACCCAGTAAGATTACCGCGATCGCTGCGCCCATCAAATGTCCCGAAGTCCCACCAGCAACGGTGAAGTTGAGCATCTGACCGGCGAAAATCGCCGCAGCCAGTACGCCCATCAAGGGTACCTGGCGCTCTCCAATATCCTGGCTGACCCGACGAAGAGCGTAGCCAATAACCACAATGGAAATGATCCATAAGATAATCGATACACCCACGGATAGAAAACCATCGGGGATGTGCATGGGTGCAGGTGAGTAATGCATATTATTCTCCTTCCTACGGATTAATCATTCTCGCAGGATTGAGTTTTAGCACAATCCGGGCAGATACCAAAGAAGGTAACGTGAAAGCTGTCGATTTGATAACCTGTGCTGGACTTGAAATACTGGTATAGCCCAGCAAGGTCGGCATGCTCAATCTCGTGGCTATCTCCACAGCAGCGGCAAATCAAGTGGTGGTGGGCATGTTCAGCGCTCTCGTAAACCAGCTGACCGCTGCCGACATGTGCAGCCAGGATTAAACCTTGCTCAGTGAGAAAGTTGAGCGTTCGGTAGACGGTAGCTTCCGTCAAGCCGGGCATAACCGCTTGTGCCTGCAGGCAAATTTCGTGTGGCGTCATATGGGTATTGTTTTCATCCAGGATGCGCAGAATTGCCAGCCGTTGAGGGGTGAGCCGGAAGCCCTGGGCGCGAAGTTTAGCAGCGTTTATGTTGGTCATTGTGATATCTTTCGTTATTGCGACTGGTTGCAATAGTGGATTATACCAAGTAATAGAAAGTGTGCATGAGATTTTCTGGAAAGCACCAGCCTGATCAGTAAACAAATATTAACCATAACCAAAGAAGCGAGAGGGGTGCATCACACTCCTCTCGCTTCAATTAATCGAGATTGGTATATCAAATTGGCCAGGATGACGCTAACAAATAATTTCTGTCATTCTGGATGGAATCAAGTTAGATGATGAAGAAATCTTTTCTCCAGGCGCTCACGTGGGGCGTAGCCGGTGACGCGCTCCACCGGTTGACCACCTTTAAATAGCAGCAGAGTTGGAACACCCATCACCTGGAATTCATAGGCAAGATCCGGATTCTCGTCAACGTCTAGTTTGACAACTTTCACCTTACCGTTCCAATCTGCAGCTAACTGCTCAACGATGGGATCCAGCATTTTGCAGGGGTTGCACCAGACCGCTGAAAAATCTACCAGTACCGGTAATTCTGCTTGAAGCACGTCTTTTGGGAAATTTTCTTGATTTGTCTTTAGGATGTCAGCCATTCAATCCTCCTGTAATGAACCTGGTCATGGTAACAAGCCTGGCTGGAAAAGTCAAGGGATCGACCCGCCTCAAATTGATCGACACCGGGGCTGTTGACGGTCTGTAACAGGCGTGATAGAATGCAGTCCGAATAATCAACGGGCGTGTAGCTCAATGGCAGAGCAGTGGCCTTTTAAGCCATTGGTTGCGGGTTCGAGTCCCTCCACGCTCATAACTTTTTAAACACCTAAAAGTGGTGGTTATATGTTATGTCACCCCTATATATGGCGGTTATGTTAAGTGACCTTGGAATATTTTTAGAATAATCCCTTGGTCACATTTTCTTTAATATAACACCAATTCCATTTTTTGATTAGCTTCTTCATCCACACGCGATTAATACAAATCGAGAGAAATCGACAAATAGCAAAATAAATATTTATAACTTGGCTTCTAAAGCGGTCAATTCATTCATTATTACCTCGTTGAAATATTTATTTTTTTCTTCATAGAAAGCCCAAACTAAATCCATCATTTCAAGCAGTACAGACTTAATTTCTTCACGGTCAGAATGCTCATATAGAGAATACGCAATAATAATAGAATGTTTATTCTCGTTATAAGTTAATATTCTATCTTTTGAATAAAGAGAGAATGGAGCCACAAGCGAGATGGCTTTTATAACATTCCTGAGAGCCTCTATTTTCCTATTTGTCTCCTCTCTTGCTAACTCTCTTTCACGTTCTCGTTTGTCATATGCCAATTTTCTAGCCCAATCTCTATCTGATTGCATCTTGCCTAGCTTGTAAGTGATTAATATTGCTCCAGCCGTAATTAAAGCTTGTAATATTGCTTCATAAAGTAGATTGAGTGCCTTAACCCCATCAAAGACCATCGATTCACCTCGTCGCAATCACAGGTCAAATTTCCCTTGCTTCCCCTCTTCTTTTTTACCCTTCTCAACTGGTCGAAACGAGGGAGTAATAAGTGGCGGCATATCTATCTTTTTCCCGCTTAACAATTCCTCAATTGTAATGATTTGAATTTTCGGGTAATTCCTCTGATATAGGTCGCTCGCATAATATCCGGCAGAAATCGCTTCTTTGCTCATTTCGCTTGTTGGAGGTTCAAGGGAGACAAATACACCAATAGACGCACCCTCTCGGTCAATTACCCCGCGCAAGTCCCGGATTTGTGCGCTATTTACATGACCGCTTTTTACCTGAATAATAACTTTCCTCTGTTCTGGTTTATGACCATCAATAAAATTAATATCGCCATCAATACCTTTGTCTGAACCCTTCTTCCCTTGCTTGCTACCAGCTTCTCCTCCAACGGGTTTAGCTCCATCGATTAGAGATAACGCCCACCATTGAAACTGATACCTGTCATCATTTGCCAGTTGCCGCGCAGAGCCAATGTCTTTTGGTTCTCCAATTACCTCGTAATCTTTATCAGGTTCTAAACCAAATTCTTTTTCCAGTCGATATTTTTGGAGGGTTATTGATAGATGAGTAATATCAATCCCTATCCAGTGACGGTCAAGTTTTTGTGCCGCGGCGATAGCAGTACCACAACCGCAGAAGGGGTCAAGTATGATGTCTCCCGGGTTACTACTAACAGTAATTATTCGCTCCAATAAACTTATGGGCTTTTGAGTAGGATATCCCATTCTCTCAGATGCTTGAGCAGCAATCGGTGAAATGTCATCCCAAAGGTTTTGTAATGCGATGCCAGGCATTTCATCGAGGTAATGCTTCATCCTTGGTACTGCACCTGTTTTTGATTGATAAATCCGTCCTTCCGACAATAACTTAAATAGATTTTCTTGAGAATATCGCCAATATCGCTTGACACCCATAAATTCGTAATATGGATTTCCCTTCGCTGCACCTCCCGGACCTGTTATATCGCTCGATTTCCACCTTCTACCATCAGGGTCAGTATAATTGTAAGTTTTTCGTACATAATCATCTTCATAGTTTACGTACGATGGGTTGAAAGTATATTCGGTTCCTTTTGTGTAATAAAGGATAATGTCAACAATATTTCCGAAAGCCTTGCGCCCTTGCTTTATATCACTATGAGCACTTGACCTTTTCCAGGTTATTTCATTTCGGTAATATTCAGGTCCAAAAACCGTATCAAGAATAATTTTTAAATAATGACTTGCTGTTGGGTCACAATGAAGATATAAACTCCCCGTCGGTTTTAACACTCGGTGTAATTCAACCAATCTTATTGCCATCATAACAAGGTAAGCCATCATCGGACTCTGTAGTTCCAACGATATTACGGAGTGCGCTAACCATGTCGTCTACTTTCCCAGGGTTATTCCTTAATAACTCCATATATGTAGACTCAGCTGAATCCCCCCAGCTCCAGGTATCATCAAATGCGGTTATTTGCGCATCAGAACCCTTGCCTTTTTCATCTTTGAACAACACGTTATAAGACCGGTTGCTATTGAATGGTGGGTCAAGATAAATCAAATCAATACTTTCATCGGGTATATATTCCCGGAGTATAGGTAAATTGTCACCATAGAAAAGGGTATTTTTTTGAAATAGATTTTTGGACACGACTTAAGCTCCCTTGAATAGTGTCACCTCAACTATAACCGAATTATGGTAAATCTCCAATAAATGAAAACCAAATTCAAGGGAAACCAGAGTGCCAAATTTCCTGTTTTACTTCCTTAACCCCTTTACCCGAACAGTGACTATAGGAATATCTCTTGGAGATACGTTCGTAAATAATTTAAAGCCATCAGTGCGATTGTTCCACCGACAAAAATACCGAAAGTCAATAGAATTTTGTGGATTTTCTTCATGTCGGTATTTACCCAAATTTTTGGTATACCGCTTATCATGGAACTTGAGAGTGCGAGGGTAATTATCAATACAGTGAATATGAACCAGCTTCCAGAAAAAGCCAAATTTTCGAGTAATAAACTTAAGCCGAGCAACAATATCATGATGACATTGAACACCCAATAGTAAGCCATCCATAAAAACATTGGTATTGTGATTAACATAGTAATCCTTGGTTTAAAATACCACCCAAGGACAAATTTTAACTGTGAGATAAAATCTGAAAGTGACCAAGAGCCTTCTTTCTCAACTTCGCTTCCCATTATTTCCTCCTTATGATATGGAAATCCGACTTCAGATTTATTTTGTTGTATATAGCTGCGTGAAATTGTAAAACAAAACGGATACAACGAACTGCATATTTTAGATGGTTTTTACGCTACCAAAAATATATTTGCGCGCTCTCTCTTACCCACAAGACCACTAACACGAACCAACAACCACCCGTAGCACACAGACAATGAAACATCCATCATAGCCAACGTTATGGGGGTTTGACTGAAAATCGGTATTTTCAGGTCATAAAACGCTAAACAGACAACGCTAAAACGCCAAACCCACAAAGCAATAGCAACGCGTTGATGACCTATCTAAGCCTGTTAAATTATCCCCCATTCCCATTTACATAATCAATCAGAGCTTCACCAGGATTATCTAATCGGTCAGCCTCATGAACATAAATCATTGTAGTATCAATACTACTATGCCTTGCAACTTGACGCGCTTTCAATATGTCTTTACGTGCTATTTTGGAAATAGCAGAATGTCTTAGAGAATGGGACGTTTTACGCTCATCAATAATACCAGCCCCCCGATAATAACCAATAACCAGATGACGGATAGCAGATAAACCTAAACGCTCCCCGCTTGACCTATGCGATAATGACACAAATAGCGCCCCAGGTTTATTACCCCGTACCGCTAACCAATCAAATAATGCTTCTTGCGCATTCATATGGTAAACAACAACCAAATCATCTTTTTCTGTTGCTCCCTTGCCCTGGACGTGTAGCACAGGATAACTATTTACGGTATCAATATCGCACAGGTCAGCCCGATTTATTTCAATATCACGCACCCCGCAATACGCCTTTAGCGCCAGGATACAATAATCCCGTCTCCCCTGTTTTGTGCTCCGGTCAGGTTGCGCCAAAACCCGTATTACCTCATGGTCGGATAATGCAGAACGTAAATGTTTTTTACCTGTATTTTTACGCTTCACCCCCTTAACGCTTAATGTAGGATTGACAGCCAGCAAACCAGAGCCCACAGCCCAGGAAAAGAAAGCACGAACACCAGCAAGCCAGGTATTTATTGATGAAGGTTTTATACCGCTTGCTAACAGGTCAGCTTTCCAGTTTTGAATAATGTCAGCATTTACCACTGTTACGCTTTTACTATCTACCCATCGGATAAATTTATTCATCCCACGTTTGTAGGTTGCTCCGGTTGTGCTTGAAATATCACCCGCGGCAACACGTAAATCTAGAGCCTTATACCAATCACTGATAACTTGCACCTCAGGTTTAATGATTGTTAAGCTGTTCATAATTCCCTCGTAAAGGATTTTCCTGAAAGGTTGTTATTGCCTATAATCAATATTACAGCTAATAAACAATCCTGTCAACTATTATTTGACTTAAATGTTAAAGAAATCAAATATGACAAGACCAGTGCGTACCTTCGCAAGAATATTTAGAACACCCCCAGGACAACACATGAGCATTAAAAACATAGTACGGGCAGAGTAGAAATGGATTAAGAGCCCTGACCGTACCGTCGGATGTCTAGACGCCTTGCGGGTGATGTCTAGACGACCGAAATTCTTACCCATGCTAACCAGTGTTTACAACGCCTCGCCTCGTTCACGCGATAGTGTTATTTCGCCAATTTCAGCAAGTATCATTTTCAAATCGTCATACTCTAATTCTAGATAATACTTGTCATTGACCTTCACAACCTTATCGCACCCCTCCAAGAACTCCACACGCGGCACATCTAAAATATTATCATCGCGCCTGGTCAGCTGGTCGAGATACCGCAATGCATAAACCGCACCTGCTTTATTAGACGTTGCCAATTCAGCAAGGCTATAAAGCCCCTCATCGGCAGATTTAGGATTGATGCCCCTATCACGAAGTAAACGCTCTATGCGCTCTTGACGTGGTTTCGACCACCGCAACGCGGCCATTTGCGCCGCAGTCTCAGAATCGAGAACAGCTTTCTTTATCTTACCGTCTAAATCGCGTTCGGTTACGTTTGCCATTATCGCCATCCCCGAAGCATTTTAAGTAATGTAACGTCATCACCTGGTAACGCTCCGCCACTGGACGCAATGCGCCCAAACCGAGTAAAGAAAGAATTGACCAACCCAGCGCCGTTACTTGGTCTAGCCGCGCTCCAATGGGCAGACCAGGGTAAACGGATAGAATACCCATGCTCCGCGATACCCTCATGTTGATAATCGGAATAGATACCATCAGACAGCCCTTTTAAAGTGGACATCTTTTCCGTCAACGCATACCGCGCCAGGATTAAATCTTTGGCTTGCCGAAAATGAGAAATTATCTCAGTGTCAAGCTCAGCGATAGACGCTTCTAATAAATCAAAACTTGCTGGAATAGCTTCTAAGTATGCCACAAGACGATACTTGCCAATCAACTCTAAAAGCTCGTCATTAACTGATTGAAGCATCTCGCCCAGGCTTTCAGCTTTCTTGGATAGCCGCGTGTATTGTTCCTCGAAACCAGCCCCAGGACGCAACGCGGCAATCTTTGCGCGTGTATCTTCCAGTTTTTCACTAAGGGAAATATGCTCACCAATCTTATCTTTGACTCCTGAAACATCGATACCCACATTCTCAAGCTCTAAAAGCTTTCTAAGCCCTTCAAGAGTTCTCATCAACGTTTAAATTCAACTCCACTTTACACCTCGCCCTTTCTACAAATCCAAACCTAATTGGCGATACTTGCGCCGTACTTCAAGTTTGTCATCAAGACCATCGCAAGCATCAACCTCATTCCTATAGCTTTCAAGTAAATCTCCTTGCTCAGCCTGACGCATGGCAGACTTACTTTGTGCTTCTTGGTACTCGTTTTCGGTAACACCGCTTCTAAAGCCAGGATAACGAGCCCTGGTTTGTTCGCGAGCATAAGAAACCGCTTGCACGCCTACCCCATCGCCCAATACCTTCTTATAGTATGCCTCAGCTTGAGCCTGTTCAGCCTGATATTGTTCTTGACGCGTTCTATTTTTGGTTCTATCCACCAAAGCCCTTAAGCCCTGGTAGAACTCAGTAACCGTTTGTTCATCAGAACCGCGAAAGACCTCACCAATAGTCAAATCATCAAGGCTATCCATATCCGTAGTCATCTCTTAATCACTCCTTTCCTTTCAGTCATCGGATTTAACCAATTACCACCAACACCGCGTAAAATCGCGTGGTAGACATCACTAAAGCCAACCTCAAAGCCGCCAGCTTCAAGGTAAAAAAGACCATCGCCCAGGACAAAATCAAGTGCATCTAGAGAATCGAGTAATGGCGATTTGTCCACAAACTCAGGCTTGAAAACATCTTTAAAGGCTTGTGTGAATATCCCTAAGCCCATCCAGATAAACCCATCGCGTCCTGCGCGATACTTGAGTCTTTTGTAGGCTCACCATCCAAAGGTGTACGCCCCGTGCCTTTTCTGTATCTCATTAATAAGCCTCTCTTTCTTTTGAATATGGGCTTGCGATAGCAAGCCCATGCCTTCACTTTCGAGCGAAGCGAGAAGTGAAGGCTCTTATTAAGTGTCCCTTGGGCTCACCTGCTAGCGCAGGTTCGCCTCTCGCTTGCTTCGCAAGCTCGAACTCATATATTTATTTTTAATTATCTCATTTTAGAGAATGTGTTTTTTTGGCGTATAGGCGCAATCCCCCCATCAAGGGGGGAAAAGCGATAACGCAATCCCCGCTCAAATGTTTCCTGCTTTATATTCCCCAAGGGGAAAACCGCTGCTGGTCTTGCGCTTCACTCAGCGTTAGGGAAACGAGCCGCAAAGGGTGTCTTAACGTTTGCCAGAATTTGTACTATCTGGTCTAATGTTATGAGAATATTGAAATTTATGGTTATATGTTAGTGACATATTATTGTCACGAACTATGCGCACCACGTGAAAGGCTTGCCTTGCGTCTACGGTTATCAGCCGGAGTTTTGATGGGTTTTACTATGTAGCACTTAGACTAGGCTTGCCTAAGTGCATTGTTTGACCAACTAAAGCCCTAATGAATATTGCTCATTCGGGTATTTATTATTTGACAAAAGGGATTTATTTTGTTGTTCATCCCGCGATATATCCCATCGCTCAATGGGTAAGGCGAGCTGCAAACCGTATCCCCTATTTATTTCAAAACCATATCGGTATATTGTCTCGATGGACGTCGTATATTTGAAGCCACTTTCATCAATGCATTCAAGGATTTTAGCGCCTGCCTTTTTCGCTTGGTCTAAGACTATCAATTGAATAAGCGATAGAAAAAGGTGTTTTTAGGAAACCAGATTCCTTGATTTTTTTGGTAAAAGTTTTTCCCCTGACAGAACCCACCACACGCCCACCGGCGTATATCAGAATTGGTTTGTTATAATTAGACATTACAAATTTCCCTTCGCTATTGGTGCGGCGCTTTTCCTGAAGCGCCGCACCGCATTTTATTGCGGAATAGTTGCAATATCATTGCAATGTCGTAATGATACTACAAATTGGCTTTTAATGCAAGTATTTAATCGTCTAATTTCTAGTTTTTGCGTAACCTATCCACTGGACTAAACCGCGCGTGAGCCTCTTGTAAATCAGAGTCAACTTGCTTCAGGTAACGCCGGAGAACCTGCAAATCAGAATGACCCATGAGCGATTGAATCGAATACACATCAGCCCCAGCCCTAAGCATATTTAGCGCAAATGTACGCCTAAAAGAATGTAAGGATGGCGCATCTATCCCCGCTTGCTTAGAACGCCGTTTTACCATGCCCTCAAGCCCCCAATAGGTTAAACGCTCCCCTTGTTCCGTGAGCCACAGACCAGGGTTATTACCCCTTCTAACCTTCAAATAATCCCTTACTGCTTTTCTCGTTATTTTGCCAAAAAATACAGACCTCGGTTTACCGCCTTTACCACGCCTAATCACCACAGCCCCGTTTATCTGGTTGACATCTTCTAGGTTAATGGCGCAAAATTCAGATGCACGACAGCCAGTATCCAAGAGCGATAATAGGATAGCTCTATCACGAATACCGTGATAATCACCTTTACACATAGCAAGCAGCTTGTCAAAATTATCTAAACTCAGTGGTTCTAGTGGTTCAATGTCAATTCTTGGTGGTTTAACCTTGCCAATGCTAACCGGATTATCGGTTTCATTCTCAAACCATAACAGGAATGTCTTAAGCACTCGATAACACGCATGAACCCCGCCAGGATTATGACCTTTATCCTTTAGCCATAATAGATAATTCCTGATTTCCACCGTGTTTAACTGGTCAATGCGTGTTATCGCCTGTGTATCGCAGAACGCAAGTAAAACCTTTATTTTTGCTCGATAGAAATATAAAGTGCCACTGGCTAAGTTTTGAGCCCTTCTATCAACGAGAAACGCCTCAAGCCACGATTCCAGATGTAAATTAAGCTCTATAGTCCATTGGTCTGTCCGTGTTTTAGTCATTGTATAATCTCCCAAATATGAAGAAATAAGCCCATATGTGGGGGTTAACATGACGTATTGACCAGATTTAGGAGTATTTAACCGAGTAACGCACGGGCGTGTAGCTCAATGGCAGAGCAGTGGCCTTTTAAGCCATTGGTTGCGGGTTCGAGTCCCTCCACGCTCACAACTCCAAGCGCCATGAATCGTTACTGAGTTGTGTTATCTGCAGGTCACCAGATTTTGTCCTGGCAATTCGTCCAAGATTTAATCATCGACAACAACACTACTAGAGCTCATGGAACATGCCTGGCGTGAGCTTTCTGCTGGTAACATCAATCAGTTCTTGACTGCACAGATCGAATATTACCGCCTGGGGAGGCTGTTCCATTGCAGCACCATGGCCTTAACACGATCATTGACGTAAATACATTGGGATAATATATCTGCCCATCGATATCCACGACTTACTTTTTTTTGCTAAATCGCTGGCCTGACGATCTGCTCTTTTTTTTATTCGGCAAACGGATGACGCACCAGATAGCCATGAGCGCATGGATCAAGACAAATGGCCACTGGTACACCCATCATCTTCTACGCCTTCGTGAATGATTGTACATTTTGCCTATTTCTCCAGTGAGGTCCCCTGGGTATTCGGTTTGGCTTGCCCACCAATCCATCCTACCCAGGGAGCCCTTTTGCAGGTTACCGGCCAGCTAGCCGTTAAGGTCGGGTTCCCATATCGTACAACTCCCAGTGGGCATATTCCCAATTCCCATAGGACGCCGAGAAGTCACAACCGTAGAAGAGATAGAGATGGCGATCAGTTCCGCCGCTGCTGTTCGGCAGGTAGTTGATCGCCGCGTTCGGAGCCCATGCGAACATGTATTTCGCGCCCCCATCCAGTTCTGGAAACTTCACCGCCTGGTATGCTGTGTGCCATATACCGTGTAACTCAAACACATAAGGAGCCCACTCGCTGTGATCCATATAGAGCACCGCGAAATTCATCTCCCCGAGCCACGCGTCAGATCCACCAGGAAAGGCCGGCCCCACCAATCGTAACCATTGTTGAGGACCACCCCCTTCTGGTTTCATCCACCGTCGAAACCATCACCACCCAACCCGTGCCTGCCGCGTCGATGAACGACACCAGGGCCGTTGTTCCGTGGGTGGGGTGATAATAGTAAATCGCGCTGGGCCCATGATTGGGAATGGAATATCCTCCGCCGGCTGCATTGACCTGTCCCATATGGTGCCAGCTTACCCCTTTATCTTCGCTGTAGGACCAGTGGATCTTGTCTTGGTATTCCCGGTAGACTACAATCCGTTTGTGGACCGGGTCGTAGACCACCCCAGGCTCACACTCCTCGTGTGTCTTATAATCCGGGATTTGGCCTTCTCCGCCAATCCACGTGCCTGGTGTTCGTGCTCGTATTGTAGTTGAACCTTTGGTAATAGATATAGTTTGCTGAATTGAACGTCCCCGGAGGCGCTACATAGAACACCCATAAATCGTCCTCGATCACGATTGGCACGGGCGTGCCTGAAGTTTTACCCTTCGGAATTTTTGGACTGAGGTCGTCGAACTGCCCGATTGCTGGATTGAAGATCCGAACTTTTATATTCCAGTTATCATCCTGCCACAAATATCCTCCTCAACGGAGAAGGTGTAGAACTTGCCTTTGTAATAGACCCCGCTGGAATTCGCACCAGCCTCTTCATCACCATAGCCCGGTGGATTCGGGACATCCCCTAACAGACCCTGACCATCTTGCAGGTCTAACAACGCGACACCCTGTCCAACCTCGTTGCGGACGACCAGGGCGAACCCCCCGGTCAGATCGCCAGGCAACTCAAAGCGGATGGAGTGCATGCTCCAATCCAGGACCTTCAAGCTCTCTGTCTCAATCCCGCCGTCGCGATACGCCAGATGGACCTCACCTTTCTTATAGCCAAAGAACTTCCCTACGACCGTGGCGATATCCCCGTCACGAACTAAAACCCCTGGAGTAATATGGGGCCGTCTCATATAGAAGTAGGAAAGCGTCATTGGCGCAGCAGGCTTCTTGTCCCCCTGAGGCAAAACGGTGACGAGATATTCGTCTGGGCGTTGAGGCTTGAAGACCTCGCACCTGATTTCGGTATCGCTCCAGGTCAGCACCTTGCATTTCTCCCGCGCCAATCAGGACCTCCCCCTGCTTCCATCCGAAATCCGAGCCGGTCAGGATCAACTCAGTGCCCACGGTTCCGTCCCTTGGGAACACATCCAAAATGCCCGTCTGCGCCTGCGCTGGGCGGGCGCTCCCGCATACCAGTATCGCTAACAGGGCAAGAACCATCAGGAAATTCCATTTCTTATCCATATCAAGCTCCTTGTTTTATCTAAGCGATCTTGCCGTTGAATTTGCTGGAACCGGCTGCGTATACTCAACGCGCCCCTCGCCAATCTGGTTACCGTCCAGGTAGAGCGTGACCCCTCCGCCTCTACCCAGCCCGCCGCCATCATTGGCGAACTCCCAGAGCACCTGATGTTTGCCTTCCGGCAGCGCCGCGTCGGATTCGGTATACTACCGTTGTTTGCCCAACCAGCAGAATTGTTTTCTTGGCCTGTTCGGAGTTAGAGCATCACAGTCTCCTCAATCAATCCGGACCTGTGAATTCTGGGAGACTCCCCACCAAGAATTCACATCTGTGTTCAAGATTTTTCCTCAACATACTTCGCGAGCAGGTGCAGCTCATCCCAGAGCAGTCCCGGGGTAACCAGCCTCTCGATCCACCCTTGCAGGCCAGGGCTAGGTGTCACTTCTGTAGCAATGGTCACCTGGCTACTTCTGCCCGCATCCACTGGATCGACTGTGAAGGTAGTGATCATACCTGATCCACTCTCAATCAGGACCCGACCTGGCTCTGGTTCGCTTACCGTTACGTGGAGTTCCTGTTTTGTACCCGGTGCAGACATTGTAACCCGCACGACCGTGCCAGCTCCAATGCCGCCCTGTTCTATAACCAGGTCGCTGAAGACTTGCTTCGGCAATATGGCGGGATGGCTTTCGTTATAGTCTGCCAACACAGCGTAGACTTTCTCGGGTGGCGCCTCAATCTCTCTGGTAGCATGAGCGTGTATCTTATCCATTTCGTTTTCTAGCCTCCTTGTCTAATCTAAATACTCTTTGGAAAACCGATGCCAACTCTACTGCCGACTCATCGCCAGATGCAAGCGTTCCTCCGGGCTGATCAGGTGATCGTGGTCATCCACGCCCTGGTCGAGCTGGACCCAGTTGATCTTGCCGTTGAACTTGCTGGTGCTGGCGGTGTAGTCTTCAGCCACCATCGTGCCATATTCACAGCCGATGTCCATGGTCTCATCGACACTGAATATCATCGGCTGGGTATATTCGACGCGCCCATCTCCGAGCTGCTTACCGTCCAGGTAGAGCGTGACTCCGCCGCCTCTGCCCAGCCCGCCGCCGTCATAGGCGAACTCCATACGCACCTGGTGTACCCCCACCGACAGCGCCGAGCCGGATTCAGCGTAGTAGCGTTGTATGCCCAACCAGTTGTAGCAATACTTGAGCCGCCCATCTCTGGCGTACAACGACCAGCCGCCAGCTCCGCCGCCAATGGCGATGATGACCCCATTGACACTTCCCTCGGGGAGCACGACTTCGGCCGTTACTGCATAGGATTTGTTCTTGGTATTGAGAACTACGTTTTCACCGAGGCGTCCCATTCCGCTGAATAGCAGCTGCGACTTGCCCCGGATCAACGTCGGCCTGCCGGCCAGCTCGGCGTTGAAGCGCTCGGGGCGGCGGTCGTCCAATGGCAGCACGTTGTATTTGGCAGCTTCGATCAGGAACAAACGCTGCAGCGCTTGCAGCTTGTGTGCCAGCTCCGGCTGGCTCTGCATCTCCTTGGCGAGATCACGCGCCTGCGTCCAGTCCTCGGGTGCGTACAGCTCCCACTTGTCATTGTCATAGGCTGGTAAATTGAGCCCGCCTGGTGTAGGCCAAGGCGTGCTATGCTTGGTGACCGCCGTCCAGCCCTTGTGGTAGATGCCGCGGTTAACATACATCTCAAAGTATTGGGTCTCGTGGCGCTCGGCAGCCTGGGCGTTATCGAACGAATAGGCCATACTGACCCCTTCAAGAGGCTTTTGCTGAACGCCGTTGACCATTACCGGATGAGGTAGCCTGGCGGCTTCCAGGATAGTCGGCGCCACATCGATCACATGATGGAACTGGTTACGGATTTCTCCTTCCGCCTTAATACCGTTTGGCCAGTGGACAACTGTGCCATTGCGGGTGCCGCCCCAGTGGCTGGCCACCTGCTTGGTCCACTGGTAGGGCGTATCCATGGCATGCGCCCAGCCGACCGCATAGATGTTGAACGCCTTGGGTGTGCCAAATTCGTCGATGTGTTCGGCAAGGTATCCAGGCGTCAAATAGGATTGCAGAAGAGCCAGGGTCTGGTCGGTCGTATTCATTGTAATCATTTCGTTGAGCGAGCCTTGCAAAGAACCCTCGGCGCTGGCGCCGTTGTCGCCGGTGATATAGTAAATCAGGGTGTCGTCGAGGATCTCCAGATCTTCCAGCGCATCGATCAGACGACCGACGTGGTAGTCGGTATGTTCGAGGAAGCCAGCATAGACTTCCATCTGCCGGGCCAATATGGGCTGCATAGGGAGGGGAACATCGTCCCAGGCAGGGATCTCAACGTGGCGTTTGGTCAGCTCGGCTTCGGGCGGGATCACGCCCAGCTGTTTCTGGCGGGCGAAGGTCTCCTCGCGCAATTTATCCCAGCCCTGGTCGAACTTGCCCCTGTACTTGTCAGACCACTCAGGCGGGACGTGGTGCGGGGCGTGCGTCGCACCAGGAGCAAAGTAGATAAAGAAAGGCTTGTCGGGCATCAGCGCTTTCTGCTGGCGCACCCAGTTGATGGCCTTGTCGGTCATATCTTCGGTGAAGTGGTAGCCTTCCTCGGGGAGTTTTTCCGGCTCAATCGGCCGGGTGCCTTCGTAGAGGGCTGGGTAATACTGGTTGGTTTCACCGCCAATGAAACCGTAAAAGTACTCAAACCCGCTACCAGTTGGCCATTGATCGAAGGGACCCATCGGGCTGGTCTGCCACAACGGCACTTCGTGGCACTTGCCGAACTGCGCCGTGGCGTAGCCGTTCAGCTTGAGGGTCTTGGCTAGCGGTGCACAGGTGTTGGGACGAATTGAGCTATAGCCGGGGGCGGAAGTGGCCATTTCGGGAATGCAGGCCATGCCAACCGTATGATGATTGCGCCCGGTCAGCAGGGCCTGGCGGGTGGGAGCGCACATGGCACAGGTGTGAAAACGGGTATATTTCAGCCCGTTCGCCGCCAGCCGCTCGGCGGTAGGTGTATAGCAGGGACCACCAAATACGCTGGGTGCGCCAAAGCCCAAGTCATCCAGCAGGATGATGAGCACGTTGGGGCACTGCTGGTGGTCGCAGCGGCTCGATCGGCGGATACCTGGTATCCGGATCCTTGGCATCGTACGTTGTCAATCCAACATGCGGAATGTCGGGAACGGGGAGAATTTCCCTTTGGAAACGATCCTGGTTGTTCATTTGATTTTCTCCTTACTCATCTGGCTTATCTGTCTCATTCGTTTGTTGGCTCTCCACATCCTTCGTTTTTCGTTTATTCAGGCGCTGATTCAATCGTGTCAGATCGGCCATGCATCCCAGGCAATGATCAAATAAACCGTAAGCGTGAGAATGACGCCAAGAATCGCATGCCCGAGTTACAACGATGATGCCGATACAACTCATCGCCCATAGAGCGGCTGCTGTTGCCTGGCCGCGCACCTCTCCTGTGGAAGAGCGCATGATTACTCCTGCACCCAGGAACCCAATGCCCGTCACAATTCCGGCCACAATACGGGAGGCTTGAGTGGTGTAAATCTCGACGCCTACCGCGGTGACCGCCGCGGAGGTCATCGTAGTCAAGGTGATGATCCGCCCACGAACCGGTGCTCCAACAGCCCTCCGCTCCCAACCAATGGCTAAGCCAAGTAGGGCAGCGAGGAGTGTTCGGAAAAGGACAGTAATTTCTGCTTCAGTCAGCATCAGACCTATCCTTGGTGGGTTTATTCCGTAGCAACTGCACTAAATCTTCAGTTGTTAAGCACGCGCTGGCTGGCTGGAGAGCATCAGTGACTTACCACTCATCAGGTCGACGCCGATCACCAGAAGCCCGGGATGCTCCTTCCATAGAGCAATGGAAAAATCGGGCTGGGTTGCTGCCAATCAAATATGACCGGTACGGTTGAATCTCCCAATCTGCTGCTGCACATCTGACCCGCAGGGATTTATCCGGAAGCGCCTCCAGGTCCGGGCAGTCTTCCAGGCTGGCGCCGATCGAGGAGATCAGCAGGGATTTTCCGTAAAGAACAACTTTTTTCATAGTAATTGCTTTCCGGTTTGCTCTCCGTAGGAAACTTATTGTGGATGTATCTATATGTTCGCGCACTATCCGCTTCCTGGCTAGGTCCTTCGCGTACAAAAAAAGTACAGTCTCTATTTTCGAGAGACTGTACTTCAGAACACCAAAGGCAGTGCATTACCGCTCTGCCGCCCGAATTAGCGGTAAACTCTTACCAGGTGGATTTTAGACCATTATTTCAATAATCCAGTCCTCCGGGCATACATAATCACCTGGACACGGTTTTCCAGGTGCAATCGTGAAACAATTTCACCCATGTGATATTTTATCGTGCGTTCGGAAAGATGAAGCTCTCTGCCAACTTCTTTGTAGGTCAAACCCTCCGCGACGAGCGTCAGAACCTCCATCTCTCGGGTGTAAAGATCTTTATTCGAATGCATGTCACCGCCGGCCTGGTTTTGACCTCCCGGCTGACCTATCTCGCTGAGGTTGAACAAGCGCAAAATCCTGGCGGCGAGCCCCGACGAAAGAGGCGGCTCACCTTGCTCGATCTCCATCAGCCTGCTGAAGAAAACTTCGGTATCCTCCGTCTTGAGCAGGTATCCGCACGCTCCGCTCCTGATCGCTTCAAACAGGTCATCATCATCACCAGACATGGTGAGCATGACGATCTTGATCTCTGGCAACTCAGCCGATATCAACCGTGTGGCGGAAAGTCCATCGCAAACCGGCATCTGGATATCCATCAGGATCACTTCTGGGTGCAGGATGCGAGCCTTCTCCAGCGCTTCCAAACCATTGCGCCGTGCCTGCCACCTGTAATCCTCGCCCGCTGAGCAGGTTCTTCAATCCATCCAGAAACAGCGGGTGGTCGTCTACCAGCAAGATTTTCACATGCCCTCCTAGACCTCGTCGGCGCCTCAACGTTTACTCGGGTACCCGGGCCAGGGGCAGCGTCTATCCAGATGCTCCCGCCCGCCTCTTGGGCGCGCTGGCGCATAAAGCCTAGCCCGTATTTTTGGTCCACATCACTGCCGACAGATTCTGGGTCAAAGCCCACACCATCGTCCGCTATGACAACCTTTACGATACTGTCACCTAATTCAATCCACACCTGCACGCTCTCGGCCTCCGCGTGTTTCCTGGCGTTGGTCAGCGCCTCCTGGATAATACGCAGCAGTTGCATCTCGGCGGTCGGTTCCAGGATTTCATCGGACCACTCTGGTGGAGCGGTCAGCTCAGTACGCAGCAGGTAACGCTGTCCAAAAGTCTCCAGGTACTTCTGAAGAGTGGCAAGAAAACCGGATTGACTGCAAGTCGTGGCTGTAGCTCCCAGGATGTACTCGCGCACATCGTCCTCCGCGGCATGCGCCACCGCCACCAGCTGCTCCAGGCCTCTGTCCGCTGCGCTTACCTTGTTTTGTGCCAGCAGATCCCGTGCCGCCTGACCCTGCATCTTGATGTATCCCAACACCTGGCCAAGCCCGTCATGCAGCTCGCGCGCCAGCTGCTCGCGTTCGTGCAGCATGGCCAGCGATCGCTGCTGCTCGAGGAACTTCGCCTGGGCCTGCTTTTGTGCTGTTATATCGTGCAGTAAGAGCAGGCGACCAACTACCAATCCGCGCCAATCTGTTAAAGAACAGACTTCCAACTGATAAGCGCGGGGTTCCGATCTGACTCCCACACCGTCTCGCTGCGGTCCCGGGAGGTTGATTTCAACTTGCTCCGTCCCCGACACCTGCAGATCCGCAGCCAGTTCCAAGCCAGTGGGCAGAAGCTCCCGGATAGGATGCCCCAGGAGGTGCTTCGCAGGCACCCCCAGGATACCGCTCGCAGCGGGATTCAGATTTACGATCTTCCCTTCGGTGTCCAGCACCAGCATGCCGGCATGCAGCTGTTCAATGGCAGTCTGTCTAGCCAGGGGGATGGGGTCCAGAATACGGAAGCCGAACAGGGCCAGGGCATACATCAGGAACTCAAATGCCATGCCGAGCAGGTCGATAGGCAGGATGGAATGGATGAGACCGGTCCGTTCCAACATGTAAAGTATGCGCCCTCCAAATTGTCCCACAAGCATGAGGACCACCGGCCAGCGGTGTTGTGGCGAACGCAGGAATAACCAGCCAAAGATAACCAGGTTTATGGTTCCCAGAACGCCGAAAATATAGGCATAGGCGATCCAACCGATCGAGCTAAATTGCGGTTGGATAAATTCAGCGAAAGTAAAGCCGCGCCAGGCCAGGTGATATCGATAGTCGGTCAGGATCACGAGAAAGACTAGAGATCGGAGGAACGGAGAGCAAAGCCAGGTTTGGCGGGTGAGCCAGCAACCTGGCCAGGTATACTCCAGGACAAAGCAGGTAATGGCAGTTGCGACAGGCAATTGCCAGGCAGCCTGGAACTTAACCCAGAAGATCTTGGTTACCGGATCCGCTGCCGCATACTCCATTACAGATCCGATCGCCCATGTCGCAGCGAACAGGCAGGCGACAGTAAACGGCAGCGCACCTGGCAGGTTACGACGTCGCCAGGTGTAAACCGCCAGCATGGTCATCAATAAGACCATGAGTACAGATGGCCAGATGGCGGGCGTATAGGCGTATCTCCAGCTCAAGAAAGTCTACCTGTTTTTAGAGTCGGCGAACACAAGATGATTAGAAGAGTAATCATACCAGGAGAGGAAATTCCTGGATAAGCTTACTGTTCAATATTTATATACAAACATTCCGGAGCAGCGTCAATTAATAATAATTGAAAGACCAGGGTCTGCATATACTACTTGAAAAATTTCAGCCATTTGTTAGTGTAACATTCTTTCTGTAAAATTCTAAACCTTAACAAAAGTGGTGAGTCAGAAGTGTCCTTTAGGTTACCACACCAAAAAAGGAGAAGCCCATGACTCACCAAAATGATTATAACTTTTCTGCGAACATGCTCGATGAGTTAACTCGACAAGGATTGGATGGGAAGAGCGTGTCGGGACGCCTGTCTTTTTAAGCCATTGGTTGCGGGTTCGAGTCCCTCCACGCTCACTTTTTATTTAAAAGGTTTTGATTACGCATATCCGCAGGGGGAGAGCTATTCGAACTGCTCCATGCTCGTTGATAATGCGACGTAGGGGAAAAACAAAAACTGCCGCAAACTGATGATCTAAAATGAGTTAAGTGAGGATACTCGAGGATACCCAATTACTAGAACAAATGTTATAATTTTGGCATGTGCTATACCGTACACTCTGTACCAGACCGGCACTCCGCCCTCGCTGCTGCCCTGCTCGCTACCCTGGAGCAGCGCCGTAAAGTGCGCAAGGTGAGCCGTAGCAGCAACGCGCTTAATCCGCTCCCTACACACGAGCGCCTGAGAAGCGTCCACAGGATCGGCAGCCTGTGGTCTCTAGACGGTGCTCGTGGATGTATGGAAACCATGGAAACAAAGGAAACATCATTATAAATGTTTCCAGTGTTCCCTATGTTTCCATACTTCCAGGACACGTCCTGAGGGCTGCTGGCGACGTCATCCGGCGCTTTGACCTGCTCTCGCTGGCGCGGCATGTCACCTGACTGCGCCATAGCGGATCGATCTGGGGGCTTGGGACAGCCTGCCATATTCATCACCCCGAGCGTTTTACGGTAAAATATATTTTGCCGAGGCGCTCTTTACTGTATGCCTGCTGCCAACCAACTCCTCCTGCAAACAAAGTTTCACAGACCGCGCCTGCCCCATGATCTGATCGAGCGGACGCGCTTGATACAGTGGTTAAACGATGGAATCAGGCACCCGCTGACGCTGGTGTGTGGACCGGCTGGTTATGGTAAAACCACGCTGATCTGTACCTGGCTCGATCACCTGGCTGCGGATCGAGATCAGCAAGGCTCTAACTTGCCTTCAGCCTGGCTTTCCCTGGATGAAGATGAAAGTGACATCAACCAGTTCTTACGCTACTTCATCGCCGCGCTGCGTACCATTTTTCCAGAAACCTGCAATGAAACCCTGATGCTGCTCCAGGCACGGCAGCAGCCGCCCGAGGAGCTTCTCTACATCACAGTGTGTAATGATCTGGCAAAGCTCGCGGGTGATGTTATTCTGGTTCTGGACGATTACCAGTTCATCCGCGGAAAAGCTGTGCACGGCTTACTCGGAGAGCTGGCGCGTCACTGGCCAGCGCACCTGCATCTGGTGCTGATCTCACGCATCGACCCACCGCTACCGCTGATCAAGTTGCGCGCTCAGGGGAGCTTGCGCGAGATTCGCACCCAGGACCTGCGCTTTACCCCGGAGGAGACTGCAACCTACCTGAGCCAGGCTCAGTTTATGACTTTACGGATGTCCACCCTGGATCTGCTGGAAGAGCGTTTCGAAGGCTGGCCGGCTGGTCTGCATCTGGCTGCACTTTCTATGCGTTCAGCCGCCAGCCAGGAATCCGTTCAACAGGCGCTCTCGGACCAGAACACCAACATCACCGGCTACCTGCTGGATGAGGTGCTGACCCGCCAATTTCCGGCGATCTACTTGTTCTTGTTGAAGACATCCATCCTGGATCGTTTTTCTGCTTCGTTGTGTGAAGCAGTCATTGGCGAGATTGACACAGCCTGGAATGTGCTTGCCTGCCTGGATTGGATTGAACGCTCTGAGCTGTTCCTGATCTCCCTGGATAACCGCCGCGAGTGGTATCGTTATCACCATTTATTCCAGCAATTCTTGCGGCAGAGATTGTCAGCCGAGATGACCTCTGCGGAGGTGAACACCCTGCATTACCGGGCTTCAGCCTGGTTCGAAGAAAACGGATTGATTGAAGAAGCCTTGCAGCATGCCCTGGCAGCCGGCGATTTTGACCTGGCTGCCCGCCAGATGAGCGCCGGGCTGCGCGACGCCCTCAACCGCGAAGATCGCCAGACCCTGGAGCGCTGGCTGCGCATGTTACCAGATGAGATTGTGCAGCGACATCCAGGGCTATTGATCATCAAAGCCTGGGTTCTGCAATTTATGTGGCGGCTCGATTTGCAAGCACAGGTGCTCCTGCAGGTTGATGAGCTATTGCAAACAGGTGCGGCAGATTTATTATCTGCTGATGACCTGCAGCTCCTGCGTGCCCAAATCATCCTGTTCAGAGCCCAGCAGGCACTCTTTATTAACCAGCTTACCCGCTCGATCAACCTTTGCCAGCAGGCATTGACATTACTGCCGCCGTCATGGTCCTTCGGGCGCGGCGGAGCGATGCTTATCCTGGGCTTATCCATGCAAGCCAGCGGACAGGTGCAGGCAGTCGAAAGCTTGCTGCTCGCTGAATACGAGTCCTGCAGCGATAAGACCGATATCTATGCCCTGATGGTCATGGAATCTCTGTGTTACATTTATCTGTATTCCGGTCAGCTAGAGCAAGACCGGCAAATCGCGGAAATACTGATCCAGGGATCAATCCGCCACGGGATAATATTGATCAGGAGCATCGCGGAGTGGCATCTTGGCTTGGTGTGTTATCAACGCAATGAACTTGAGGCTGCTGCCCTGCACTTTACCTATCTCATTGATAACTTTTTTTCAACTCAGGTCATGAATTATCGGGATGCGATTGCCGGCAGGGCATTGATCTACCAGATCCAGGGGGAGGGCGCTAAAGCGCTGGAGCTTGTGGAGTCCATCAGCCAGTTTGACCTGCAGCTTACCGGCAGAGAAGACCAGCGAACACGCTCCTTGCGCGCCAGGCTGCAGCTCATGCAAGGGGATGTGGAAGGCGCCGGCAGGTGGGTTGATACATTTACCGGTCTGCCGCCAGACCAGAGGCTGATGTTGCTGGAGGAACCTCAGGTGACCTGGGTGTACATCCTGGTAGCCAGGGGTGGGGATGCCGATCTGCAGCTGGCAAATCAAATACTGGATGTGCTGGATGAGATTGTGGCGCGCACGCATAACCTGCACCACAAAATTGTGATCCTGGCTTTGCGATCTCAAGCGCTGGATGCTGTGAGGAACACCCGCCAGGCTGATGCAGTGCTCAAGCAGGCAGTTGACCTGGGCAGGCAGGGCGGCTTTATCCGGGCTTTCGTCGATCTGGGCGCGCCCATGCAGGCGATGCTACAGCGCCTCGCCAGCCAGGGCTACCTGGTGGAGTACATCCATTGCATTCTGGCGGCATTTCCAGAAGGTGAGGGCGAAATCCGCCGCCAGAGCATGGCGCAACCGGCTCCCCGTCAGGAGCCTGAAATTGCATCATTAGCTGAGCCCCTGACCCGCCGGGAGCTGGAAGTACTTGCTTTACTGCGCGGACCTGCCAGCATCAAAGAAATCGCCCAGATACTGAATATTTCCTATGGCACTGCCAAGGGTTACACCATCAACCTGTACAGCAAACTGGGTGTAAACCGGCGCTGGGATGCCGTAGCCAGAGCCGAAGAATTGAACCTTCTCCCCCCACGCTAAACCACCCAAAAAGCAGGCTTTTTCCCTACTTCTTAACCATTCCATACCGAAAACCTACCGAAAACCCAACCTTTCGGTAGGTTTTTTTTGCGGGAAAACCATCTATCATCAGTTCAAGATGAGTATATTCGGCAATGAAATCCCCTTTGATCGACCGGCGACCTACCAGATTGTGGTCCAGGGAGGGGTCGATCAAAACTGGTATGATGCTCTGGCTGGGATGGAAATTCGTCTCGATCGCGAGCATAATACCCCGGTCACAATCCTCAAAGGTGAGCTCAGCGACCAGACTGCCCTTGCTGGCTTGCTCAACACACTCTATGAACTGCACATGCCAGTTCTTTCAGTGGTGTGTCTGTCCTACTCATCCATCAGTGATCAGACAGAAGCATCCGCAGAAAACCCATCCGGTGAAAAAATCAAAAACCAAGGCAAGGAGATAAAAGAATAAAATCGCGTCCCACTCAATGCCAGCATCCTGATCTATGTCATGTTACCCGGTGATAAGTCAGCGTCCGGTGTAAAATAAAGTTAGGCAAGGAAGATAAAAAGGATCGACAGTTGCCGTTCTGGCAGACAAAATCCGTAAACTCAATCCAAAAATACCTGGTGGTCCCAAATGGATTCCAGGACAGGAGAATTTTGAAATGAATTTCCTAACAAGCAAGAAGACATATGTAATGATGGTTTTCGTAATGGTCCTGGTGCTGGCGCTGAGCGCCTGTGGCGGCACAGCCACACCTGCACCAACGCAGGATACCGCCATGATCCAGACCCAGGCAGCCCAAACCGTTGTGGCTGACATGGCGCTGACCCAGAGCGCATCTGAGCCTGCTCCGGCGCCTACCCAGGCGCCCACTCAGGCGCCTCCCCCTGGACCAACGCCCGACCCGAATATCCCTGTGGCAGTCGTACCCACCGCTGTACCGGGTGAGCCATCCGCGGTTGCCAATTACAACACCGCCATCTTCAGTGGACCAGGGGAGAACTATGTGGTCTACGGCGCCTTCCTGGGCGGCCAGACGGCTGTCGTTACCGGCAAGAGCGAAGACGGGCTCTGGTGGGCGATTAGCGTGCCTGTTTCCTGGGATGGTAATGGCTGGGTCAGCGCGGGTTGGGTGACGGTGAGCGACGCCGATGGCGTACCCGTGCTACCCACACCGCCGGTGCCTGCAACGGTCGAACTTGTCCCACCTGAAGCCAGCGACCCGCAGGCGACCGTGATCGCCAACGCTTACATCCGCAGTGGACCGGCTGCCAACTACCCCGCCTATGGCATTGCCCCGACTGGCGCTTCCGCGCGTGTGATCGGTGTCAGCGAAGACGGCTTGTGGTGGGTCGTGCGCCTGGATCCGGAGAATGTTGGCGCTGGCTATGGCTGGGTGGAAGCACAATACACTGAGGCAATCAACGTGGATGATGTGCAGGTGATCGAGAACCCGGATACCTACACCAGCGTGCCATCCACCCCGCCGGCTGAAGGGGTACCCGCGGCAACTGCCATCGAATATGTGAACGTGCGCAGCGGTCCTGGAACCAATTACCCGGTGTTGGGTGTGGCAGCCCCAGGCGCTTCTGCTGAAGTGAGTGGGAAGAGCGCCGACGGCGCATGGTGGCAGGTGGTCATTTCGACACAATACTCCTCCAGCGGGACTGGCTGGGTATCTGCCGATTACGTGGTCACGACGAACACGGATGCAGTACCGGTAGTAGACGCGCCACCCGCTCCTCCCACCGTGGAGACAACCCCGCCGCCAACCAGCGCTACCGGTTGTGTGCTGGTCGCACAATCACCCGCGGATGGCACGACGTATCCCGCAGGCTCATCCTTCTCCGGAACCTGGATGTTGCAAAATACCGGAGCCGAGGAGTGGAATGCCGGGGAAGTGGACGTGCGTTACGTTGGTGCGGCAGCCAATATCCCCCTGCACCAGGGCTCGGATATCTATGACCTGGCGACAAATGTGCCGTCTGGTAGCACCTACAACTTTACCGTGACGATGATCGCACCCTTCGATACCGGCACGTATGGCGAGCTGTGGGAGGTTGCCAAGGGCAGCCAGGTGTACTGCCAGTTTTACATGTTCATTACCGTGCCGTAAACGGATCATTCATTGAATCCTGTGAGGTCGTTCAAGACCTCACAGGATTTAGAAAGGAGGGTATCTGAGGAGGAAGCAGATATTATAAGCGTGAGAGTATCGTCAACAAGTTGCACCCTGGACAGGTGGTCATAAGCTGGCTGCCGACTATAAATTAAAATATTTTTCAGGAGGATTCCATGTGTTGCTTTTTCACTGCTCTTGTGTTCTTTGGTCCCCGATTGGGATTCCTGGTTTATTGGTTGCTCGCGCCAGCTAAAGTAAGCGCAGCGCTGAATGTTTTCAACCTGGAATGGCTGGTGGGTATCCTGGGTTTGATCTTCGCCCCCTGGACCCTGCTGATGTACGTATCCGTCTTTCCCCTGAACGGCTTTGACTGGATTTGGCTCGGATTTGGCGTTGCTGCAGATATCTTCAGCTACCTGGGCGCGTACGAAAACCGCAAGAAGGTACCCTATTACCCGGAAACCGCACCATAGGGTTAATGTTGAGTGTGTTTAGATCAGCTTAGCCTGTCTAAACACACTTAATCCTGGCACCAATAATTCCACTATTAATGATAAAAGGAGAAATCCAATGACTTACGGTCCAGTCGATTTTCTAGCCCTTGATTTCAAAACAGACCGGCTCAAAGGCGAGATACTGCCAGAGCTGCTCCTTCTTGTTAAAAACGGCATCGTGCGCGTGATCGATCTTGTCGTGATCCAGAAGTATGAAGACGGGCATCACGAGGCACTGGAAATGCAGCAGCTAGCCCCTGACATCCTGGTGCTTTTGGATCCGCTGGAGATTGAGATCAGCGGCCTCATCCAAGCTGAAGACATCGCCAACCTGGCTGAGGTAATGGAGAACGGCACCAACGCTGCATTATTGCTCTTCGAAAACCTGTGGGCGGTTAAGTTCCGAGAAGCTGTACTCAGGGCTGATGGCAAGCTGCTGGCACACGAACGGATTCCGTTCGAAGTTTTGGAAGAAGCTCTGGAGATATTTGCTAAAGCAGAAGTCGGGCGCTGAATCAGCATAAGTTTGAGAGAATATCCGAAAATAGTTCAGGAGGTTGATATGTTACGAAGAAGAGCAATGGTAAGAAGACCGGTCGCTCGGGTAGGTCGGGCGGTCGTAGGCACTGCGGTTGTCGCTGGAACTGCCGGTGCAGTTCATCACCACCAGCAGAAGAAATATGCGTCGCAAGATGCCGCTGCACAGCAGCAGTACAATCAGGCTTATGAGCAAGGCGCAGCAGATGCGCAAGCCCAGCAGGCGTATGCTGCTCCCGTTGAGCAGGCGCCAGGTGTAGATCTCACTGCCCAGCTTCAGCAGCTTGCCCAGCTTCATGAGTTCGGGTGTGCTGAGCGATGAAGAGTTTGCGGCAGCCAAGCAAAAGCTGCTGGCAGGCTAAAGGAGAATGAGCATGACAAACAGCGATCCCATGTCCCTGCCAGTGCCGGCGTTTGTTGGTGGAACGAAGGCGATCACCATGACTCCCGTTGTTGGCACGCCGCGCCGGGAATATGCCGAGATGTTCGTCCCGGGCCAAGAAGAGCTCGAAGATGGTGAGCTGCGAGTGACGGTACTGGGAAGCGGCAATCCTTGGAACACGCGCGCTCAAGCCTCTGCCAGCATCATGGTCGAGGTCGGTAACCCCGAGCGTGACATCCTGATTTTCGATATCGGGAGCGGCTCCCTGGCAAACTACGCCAGTCTGAAGCTGCCGATCAACAAGCTTAACAAGGTGTTCCTGACTCACCTGCACGCCGACCACACGGGCGACCTGATCACAGTCTCGGGTAGCTGGTCGAAGGTGGGGCGGGCTGACGGTCCGGTCTATGTGTGGGGTCCCAGCGGGACCGAGCCTCACCTGGGTACGCGGCACTTCGTCGAAGGAATTGAGGAAGCGCTTGCCTGGGACACCGCAGCTGGGCACGGCGCCATTAACCCAGAAAGCATGAAGATCGTGGTGTCCGAGTTTGACTTCAGCAAAACCCAGGTGGTTTACGAGCAGAACGGTGTCAAAGTGACCTCGTTTCCTGTCGTCCACGCGCTCGAGCGGCGCAGTCGGCTACCGCCTCGACTTTGCCGGTCTGTCGTTCGGTTTCTCGGGCGACACGCGCGCCTGCTGGCCGCTCGTGCAGGCTTGCCAGGGAGTTGACCTGCTGATTCATCGAGTGCTTCCCGCCTGCAGCAGCGCTTGCGGCTGCTTCGGGGCTCTCCATTGAACGGGCGACGATTGCACTCAATGCCGCCCACACATCGCCAAAAGCAGCTGGCAAGGTGTTTAACCTGGCAAAGCCACGCGTGGCAGGCCTCTACCATACCCTGCTCTCCCCCCAGGTCATCGGCATGGTCTTCTCGGAGCTGCACAGCGTGTACAGCGGCCCCGTCGTCCAGACCCAGGATCTGACTGTGTTCAACGTGACGAAAGAATTCTGTGGTCGCACGCCAGGCAAAGCAGTTTGACCAGCTGCCTCCGACGCCGGGTAAGCAGCGTACGGCTTTCAGTCCAGTTGCAGTGCCGCCTCCCGCTTGGTGGGCAGAGGCACTCATCCCGCTCGACGACGTGTAGATGTTCTGGTTTGCTTCTTCTGTAGAGAATTCCCTCCCGCGATTTGGAATCACCCCCTTGCGGGAGGGAATCCAGATTGAGAGTACCCTACGCTGAACCTCGTTGATTTTGTCTAGGAGGTCGCTATGAATCCAAATGTTCGCCTGCAAGCGAGCAGGTTGACAACGCCACGCGCAGCAGCAGTGGCAGGTATCTTATTCTCAATCCTGATGATTATCAGCCTGGTGCTCATTTGGATTTCTGTTCCTTCGAACCCCGCAGATGAAGGCGGTTGGCTACCAGGCAACTGGGACATCGTTGGCTTTGCTTTGAACCTGTTGCCATTCGCTGGGATCGCTTTCCTGTGGTTCATTGGAGTGTTACGTGACCGCCTGGGACAATTCGAGGACCGTTTTTTTGCCACGGTATTCCTGGGCAGCGGGCTGCTTTTCCTGGCGATGATGTTTGCTTCCGCAGCGGTGGCTGGCGGTACCATTCGAGTTTATGGAGCGACACCCAGCCAGCTGGTTGAGTTTGGTATATACTCTTTTGGTCGCAATGTTACTTATGAAATCATGAATGTTTACACCTTGAAGATGGCTGGCGTGTTTATGCTGACAACCTGTACACTATCACTGCGGACGCAGATTTTACCGCGCTGGATGGTGTACCTGGGTTTCATCCTGGCGCTTTTCCTGCTTTTGAGCCTCGGTTCGGTAAATTGGGCGGCAATTGTCTTTCCATTGTGGATCCTGCTGATCAGCGTTTACATCCTTCTGGCAAATCTTAAAAGATCGAAAAACCAGGAGGCAGAGTTAACCACCCAGGGTAACCTTTGATGACTACGAAATCGAATACCACTCGCGGCAACATGGTTTCAGACTTAATCGCGGGATTGACAACCGGCGTCGCCAACATCCCGGATGCGTTGGCTTCAAGCGTACTGGCTGGGGTAAACCCTGTCCAGGGTCTTTACGCCGTCATGGTTGGCACACCGCTCGGTGCGATCTTTAGCAGCTCAGCCTATATGAACGTTGCCGCGAACGAGCGCACTGGCGATCACAGCCGGATCGGCAATCGCCGGCTACAGCAGTGGAGAAGCGCGCGATACTGCCATCACCACATTGGCGCTGCTGACCGGCTTGATCATGGTGATCGCAGGCTTGCTGCGCCTGGGGCGACTGTTGCGCTTCATTTCCAACTCGGTGGTGATTGGCTTTCTGACCGGCGTCTCCATCAATGTTATCCTTTCGCAAATAGGCGATTTCACTGGCTACTCGAGCGAGTACTCCAACAAAGTCGTCAAGGCGGTGGATACGCTGCTCCATTTCGGTCAGATCGATTTCCAGACTATTGCTATTGGTTTGCTGACGGTGGTTGTGATTTTGCTGGTGGATCGCACCAAGCTGCGCAATTTTTCGATGTTGTTTGGGATGGTTGCGGGCACCGCCACGTTGTTACTTCTGGGTTGGACTGGGGTACAGCAGGTGAGCGATATTGCAACGATCCCAAGCTCATTGCCGATGCCAAAATTGCCCAATTTATCTCTGATCCCCGACCTGTGGCTGGATGCAGTCGCCCTTGCGATCATCGCCTTGATCCAGGGCGCGGGCGTCAGCAAGGGCTACCCCAACCCGGACGGCGCTTACCCGGATAGCTCGCGCGATTTCATCGGACAGGGAGCTGCAAACCTGGGCGCCAGCCTTTTCCAGGGTATGCCGATCGGCGGCTCGGTTTCCGGTACAGCGCTGAATGTCAGCTCAGGCGCTAAATCCCGCTGGGCAAACATATTTTCCGGTTTGATCATCGTGGCAGCGATCCTGCTCTTCAGCCAGGCAGTCAGCCTGGTAGCGATGCCGGCGATGGCAGGCTTGCTGATTGTTGCGGGTTTCCAGTCCATTAATGGGACCGGATTGCCGATGTCTGGTCAACCAGCTGGGCGCCGCGCATTGTCATGCTGGTTACACTGGTGCTTACGCTGGTACTCCCGCTCCAGCAGGCTGTTTTCTTAGGCGTGTTGCTTTCGATACTGGCTTATTTCTTTGTCACTTCATCGAAAGAGGTGAGGATTACTCAACTTATTGAAAATCCAGATGGCAGCGTCACCGAAAATCCAGCCCCTGCGGAACTTGCCACCAATTCTGTAACCCTGCTGCAGATTTATGGAAATATGACTTTTGCAGGCGCTGAGACAGTTGAGCAGTTTCTGCCTAAAGCCGGCAGCGCCGTGCGTCCGGTTGTGATTCTACGCTTGCGGGCGCAGGAAGGCATTGGGAGCTCATTTGTCACCGTGCTGGAGCGATATTCTCAACAAATTAAAGCGGCAGGCGGCAGGCTGATGGTGGCTGGTGTTAACAAAAAAGTAAAAGGTCAATTGGATCGTACTGACACTACTGCAGAACTCCTGGGACCAGAAAACGTGTTTGTTGCGACAACTGCCATCGGCGCCAGCACGCGGGCAGCCTTAGCGGCTGCGCAGCGCTGGCTCGAAGAGACACCTGCAGAGTCAACTGACAGCGGATGATTAGTTTAGCTGGCAATGGATGACCTGGAGGAGCTGGATGGGAAATCGAAAAACGAGAAGAGTAACAGCCAGGTATAAATGGGACCGTCTGAGGGTTAGCTTCTGGTTTGCACCGCTGGTCATGTCCCTGGCCGCGATCTTGCTTGCCTGGGCGATGTATCGGTTGGATGGTATTATCCCCAACGAAGCGCTGCAGGACAGCCGTCTCATCCTGACGGGCACCCCAGGTGAAATCCGCACCATGCTGATCAGCATGGCTGGTACGATCCTGGCGACCGCTGGTGTGGTCTTCACCTTGCTCACCTTGCCATTGTCCACCGTTGCAGCACAGTATGGCTCGCGCTTGTTGCGCGTCTTCCTGGGCGATCGCATCACCCAGCTCGTCCTGGGTATGTTTGTGGCTGCGTTTGTCTATTGTCTGGCAGCAGCCCTTTCCATCCCTCCAGCCGAGGTGGAGCCAGAAGGACCACAGGTCACGGCAACGGTTGGATTGTTCCTGATGCTGGCAACCTTCTCCTCCCTGATCTTGCTCGTCCAGCATGTCAGCACCATGTTGCAAGCTCCTAATATCGCCGCAGCGGCGGGTGTGGAGCTGCGAGATGTGGTGCGTGCCGAGATCCCCGGTAAGGTCAGCGGTGGCAGACAGAACGCCCAGGAGGCTGCTGGGGAGCTGCCGGAGGTTGACGGACATGCGGTGCGGGTGAAGCAGACAGGATATATTCAATATATTGATCCAGAGAGCATAATTTACCTGGCAAGGGAGAAGAACCTGGTTTTCCGCTTGTTGCACAAACCGGGTCATTTTGTGTGGCGTGATACCGTTGTTGCCCTGGTCTCGCCTGCCGGGAGTGTGGATGATGATCTGGATCGAGAAATTCGCCAATCTTTTCGGATTGGAAACGCGCGCACGCCCACTCAGGACGTTGGTTATGCAATCAACCAGCTCGTCGAAATGGCGGTGCGAGCTATGTCACCGGCAATCAACGACCCCTTCACCGCCATGACCTGCCTTGACCATATCGGTGAAGGTCTGGTATTGTTCCTCCGCCAGGGTGATAAAGACTCTCATCTCTACGACGCTGAAGGAAACCTGCGCTTGATTTTTGAGCCGGTAACATTCAATGAGCTGCTCAGCGTTGCATTTGATATGCTGCGCCATTGTAGCTGCGACAATGCTAGCGTGCTGCAGCATATGCTGGATGTGCTTGAAGCCATCTCTGCGGATGCTGCCACCCCAGAAGCGCGCCAGGAGCTGCTGCGACATGCGAGCCTGATCCAGGCAGAAAGCCAGGCTGGCAATCTGATCGAGCAGGATCGCCAGAAGCTAGAATACTGCAGTGAAGCCCTGATGATAAAATTACAGGTAAGGCAGACCAAAGATACTTCCTGATTTACAGTGGCACGAGGCACCACTGGTGCAGCTGAATAGAAGAACGTCAATCACCAGTAATCAAGGATGGTCGATATGGCTACACAATCTCTGGAACCCGCAAAAACCTCTCGTAAATTGTCCAGCTACATTCCAATCATATCCTGGCTGCCGTCCTATAATCGCGCCTGGTTAGTCGCCGATATCATCGCCGGGCTGACGTTATGGGGATTGGTGGTGCCGGAGGGCATGGCGTACGCCGGGATCGCTGATTTACCCCCGCAAGCCGGTTTGTACACGCTGGTCGCTTCGCTGCTCGTGTATGCCTTATTCGGTTCTTCTCGCCACCTGTCTGTTGGAGCGACGTCCGCCACGGCTGCGTTGATTGCCTCTACCGTGGTTGCCCTGGGCGTAACTCCTGCGGACATGCCGACCTATCAAGCCTATGCTGCCGCCCTGGTTCTGGTCATTGGTTGTATTTTCCTGGTGGCAGGGCTGGCGCGCCTGGGCTGGGTCACGCAGTTTTTGTCAAAGCCGGTCATGGATGGTTTCGTGACCGGTTTGGCGATCTTTGTGGCTGTTGGACAGCTTAACAAATTATTTGGCGTGGAAAAAGGGGAGGGGAATGTTTTTCAGAAGCTATTCGCCGTCATCCAGCAGCTCCCCGAGGGCAAACTGGGCGGCATTTGCGGTAGGTGCAGCAGCGCTGGCATTGCTTTTCCTGTTGCCGCGCTGGAATAAGAAGATGCCGGCAGGGCTGGTGGTGCTGTTTGGATCGATCATCACCAGCGTGGTGCTTGATCTGAATGCCAGTTATGGCGTAGATGTGGCGGGGGTGCTGCCGCAGGGGTTGCCGTCGATATCTCTGCCGGAAGTGCCGTTGAGCAAGATAACTGAAATGATCCTGCCCGGCATCGGCATCTTCCTGCTGGCATACAGCGAGGCGCTGGGGGTGGCACGTGAGTTTGGCGAAAAGCACGGTTATGACGTAGACGCAAACCAGGAGCTGAATGCGCATGCTTTTGCCAACCTCACCAGCGGATTGTTTGGGGGGATGATCGCTGCGGGTGGTATGTCCGCCTCAGCGGTCAAGGAAGGCGCCGGCGGGCGAACGCAAGTTGCGAACATCGTCGCCTGGGTGGTGACTATTGTCACTCTGCTGTTTCTCACCCCGCTATTTAAAAGCCTGCCCGAAGCGGTCCTGGCTGCGCTGATCATTCACGCCGTGTGGCACATCCTCACCGCCCGAAAACTTCAGAAGATCCGCTCGGTATCGCGCACCGAGTTCCTTTTAGCACTCCTGACCCTGGCAGGCGTGCTCTTTATCGATGTGCTGGAGGGTATGATCATCGGATTGGTGGCTTCTTTGCTGCTGGTCGTTTATCACTCCAGCCGCCCGCATATGGCTACGCTTGGACGAATTCCAGGTGCGCCTGGAGTTTACTCCGATCTGAAACGCCACCCTGAAAATACTGCCATTCCCGGCATCTTAATTGTGCGGACGGATGCGCCAATTTATTATGCTAACGCCCTGACGGTTCGTGAGCATATCAAAGCCCTGATTGCTTCTACCCAACCGCCACCCCATGCGATTGTAATGGATGCTGCCGGGCAGGAACTCGATGGATATTACCAGTGCTGATGTGCTGAAAGGACTGCTGGTTGAGCTGAAGGAAAAGGGAATTGATTACTATGTAGCTGAAGTGCATGCTCCGATAATGGATTTCGGCAGCCGGATAGGATTGCTCGATTTGATTGGCAAAGACCATGCCTTCCTGACGATCGAGGCTGCGGTACAGCATATCGAATCGTCAAGGCGATCTGATAATGCAGATCCAGAGGGATCAAGCTGACCCAAGAATGATGGGCTCAGGGAGAAAACAGTGTGAATGATCCGCAAAGGCGTGGAGTTGTATACCTGGTTGCATTAGCCAGTATCATAGTGATTTTATTCGGGGTGCGCGCCTCGGCGTCAATCTTAAATCCAATCCTGCTGGCGGCGGTGATCACCATCACGGTGCTGCCGGTCCCCAGCCAGCTCTCGAAGCGTGGAGTACCAGGGTGGCTCTCTCTGGTTTTGAGCATCTTAATGGTCGTTTTAATCCTTGTGCTGGTCATCGCAACAGTTTTCTTTTCGGTTACCAAACTGGCGACCGAGCTGCCGATGTATCTGGAGCAGGGCGCCGCCCAGGCTTCTGAGGATCTCTCCTCTGTAGATGAAGCCACGGTCAGCATTCAAATCGATCAGCTGTCAAATACCATTGGGGTAATTGCTGAGGATTTCCTGTCGGGCATCCTGGATATCCTGGTCACATTTGGACTGGCGTTAGTGATCTTCTTTTTCATGATCAGCGCCGCCCTTGCCTTACCGACACCCTCGCGGATGGGATTGGATTCGGATTCGCCGATGATCAAAAGGGTGACTTAGCTCACCGAAGATGTACGTAAGTATATGACCGTGTTGACCGAGATAAATTTCCTGGTTGGACTGGGCATGGGGATCATCGGCGCCCTCTTGCCGCTTACTCTGTTCTCGGGCGAGGAACAAACAGCCGAGTTGATCACCGAAGCGGCAGAGATTAGCGTGGTGATGCTGATTGTGTTGAGTATAACGAAGCTGTTCGCCACATCTCTCTTGCTCGCCACTGGCTGGAAAGGCGGCTATATCTTCCCCATATTGTTTGCCAGTGTCGCGCTGGGGTCTGGCGGTGAGTTTCTTGTT
This sequence comes from uncultured Chloroflexia bacterium, assembly GCA_963774935.1. GTDB lineage: Bacteria > Chloroflexota > Anaerolineae > Anaerolineales > UBA4823 > CAVZGO01. The sequence continues at coordinate 447,459 of CAVZGO010000001.1, read as the reverse complement.
CCCTGCAATTCCAGTGGCGGTGGCAGCTACCATGTCAGGACCGTTGATTACGGCTTTAAAAGCACCTTTGTTTACAGCGCTCTTTTCATTGGTCCTGGTGCAGAAAGAAACCGCGGCGGTGATTGCCGTTGCGGTGGTCATCAGCGCCTTGATGACCGCTTTGTTGGCGCTGCGTACCGCCCGGCATGCGAACAATTAACCACAAAGTGCTCAGGAGGTGACTCATGAATAATCTCTCTGGTCGACTGGTTGTTTACCTGGTTGGGGGAGCCGCTATTTTCGTGATTCTTGTTCGGGATTCGCGGATCGGCTTCCGTTATTAATCCGATTTTGCTGGCTGCTGTTATCACGATTACGGTTCTGCCCATCCCCAGCCGCTTATCGAAGCGGGGTATTCCCGGTTGGCTCTCATTGGTATTGACCATTCTAATGGTTGTGCTGGTGTTGGGGCTGGTTCTTGTGACGGTATTCTACTCGGTCGCTAAATTGTCCACTGAGATACCGGCGTACACAGCCAGCGCCTCACAACAGACTGTGGAGGAACCAACTTCAGAAGATGCGGAGACTGAAACAACCACCCAGCCCACCGAGGTTACCGTCCAGGTTAGTGAGGTCGCTCAATGGCTGCTGGCGGGTGTACTGGATCTGCTGGTCCAATTCGGGTGGGCTCTGGCGATCTTCTTTTTTATGATCAGTGCGGCTCTCGCACTGCCAGCGCCCTCCCGGCTAGGCCTGGATCCGAATAATCCCACAATGGGTCGAGTCACTCATCTCACCGAAGATGTCCGCAAATACATGACCGTTCTGACCGGGATCAATTTCTTAGTGGGTCTGGGCGATACTATCTTTCTCATGATCATGGGAGTGGATTATGCTGTGCTGTGGGGACTGCTGGCATGGTTCATGGGCTATATCCCATCGATTGGCTTCATTATTGCCTTGATCCCGCCTGTGCTTATGGCTTATGCTCAATACGGCTTGCAAACTGCACTGATCGTCCTGGTCGGATATATTGTGATCAACGGTGGCGTGCAGAATTTCATCCAACCCAAGATGATGGGTAAAAGCCTGAAGATCTCGCCGGTGGTTGTGTTCGTCGGATTGTTCATCTGGGGTTACTTGCTTGGAGGGATTGGGGCACTCCTGGCTGTACCGATGACCCTGCTGGTGCTGATCATCATGGAGAATTTCGAAGGCACCCGACCCCTGGCAATCCTGATGCGTTACACGGGTGAAGAAAATAAAGAAGAGAGGGAGAAAGCAGCCCAACATGTGAGAGGCTTGTGGGGTAAAGTAAAGGGCACTATCGCCTCTGATGATGACGTAAAGGACAGGGCTGAGTAAGCCGTCTGGTAGATAACCGTGGAAACGATCAAACCAAGGAAAAAGAATCTGACTGCTGACCTGCTGGCAGGTCTGACCTTTGCACTGGTGAACATCCCGCAGTCGCTGGCGCATGCCATGTTGGCAGCGGTCAACCCGGTGTTTGGCTTATACACACTGATGCTGGCGACGCCGGTGGGGGCGCTGTTCACCGGCTCGGTTTTCATGAATGTTTCCACCACCAGCGCCCTGGCTGTCGCCGCCGGGGGTATCCTGGTCGCCTATCCTTCGGGTGAGCGGGAAATAGTTCTGGTGACCCTGGTGTTGATGATCGGTATTTTCCAGATTATCCTGGGTGCGCTGCGCCTGGGATGGGTGACGCGTTTTATCCCATTTTCGGTGATGACTGGTTTTATGACCGGCGTAGCCGTTCTGATTATTCTCGGTCAGCTCGGCGATTTAACCGGTTATTACAGTGATTACTCGAATAAAATTGCGCAATTAGCCGACCTGGTGCTGAACACCGAATCGATTGAATGGGCAACGCTGGCGATAGGTCTTCTGACGATCGCCCTGATCTACATGTTAGGATCAACGCGTCTGTCCAAGTTTTCGCTGATCCTCTCGCTGCTGCTGGCTTCGGGGATTGCTTTCCTGCTGAACGAGTATTTGGCGGCGGAGATTAAACTGGTGGGAGATATCGCCGATATCCCGCGCGCCCTGCCAAAACCGGTATTGCCGGATCTGACATTGGTGGGCGAGCTTATTTTGCCGGCGATCTCGATCGGCATCATCGGCATTGTGCAGGGTGCAGGGGTCAGCCAGACATTTCCGAATCCGGATGGAAAATTTTCGGATGTCTCCCGAGATTTTTTGGGTCAGGGAGCTGCCAACATTGCAACCAGCTTCTTTCGTGGCATCCCGGCTGGAGGCTCCAGCTCTGGTACTGCGCTGATTACCAGCGCGGGGCGCGTACCCGTTGGGCGAATATCTTTGCCGGTTTAGCCGTTGCAGGTGTGGTTTTGTTGTTTGCAGATCTGGTTGAGCTGGTTGCCATGCCCGCCCTCGCCGGGTTGATCATCGTCGCCGGTATTCAAATGGTCAATGTAAAAGCCATCCAGACGGTATGGCAGACGAACACAATTTCACGCACCATCATGGTGCTCACCCTGGCCTCCACACTGGTAATGCCTCTTCAGTATGCCGTGCTTCTCGGCGTGGTAATTTCTATTTTGATGTTCGTTTTCCAGCAGTCAAATACGATCAAGGTTGTCGAGTGGCTGCCTCAGGAGAAAGGGTTCCCACTCGAGCGACCGGCGCCAGAACAACTGGAGTCCGGCAAGGCAACATTCCTTTTTGTGTACGGCAACCTGTTCTACGCCGCAGCAACAACGCTGGAGGCCAGCCTACCAAAAGTTGAAGATAGCTCGCGGGCGGTTGTTATCTTATTGCTGCGCGGAAGCGAAGACGTTGGCAGTACGGTGAACGAGGTTTTTCGCCGCTACGCTGAAGCACTGCAAAGCCACAACGGCAAGCTGATTCTGGCAGGCGTTTCACCCACATTATCCAACCAGCTCGATCGTATCGGATTGAGCGACCTGATCGGCGCAGAGAATATCTTTCCTGCCACCGAATCAATCGGTGAGTTGGGTAACACCGCTCTGAAGGCAGCAACCGATTGGCTGGCAGAACATTCGGCGGAACAGGATGTTACCGGGTAGCGGAGAGAGGCGAGTAGCAAACCGATGGATAAACCACCCTCGATCAGAGATTTTTTGAAGGAAATTTACCAGGTCTGGGTCAGCGAAAAGCCCAACCAGCTTGCAGCCGCGCTGGCATATTTTGGCATGTTTTCTTTTGCAGCGGTGATTTTCATCGCATTCTGGTTAGCCAGTTTTTTTATCAACGAGGCGGCTGCTGCGGAGCAATTTTACACCCGCATCGAGTCCGTCCTGGGAGCGGAGACAGCCGCGTTTATCCAGGAAACCGTAGCCACCTTAGCTGCTTCTACCTCCAGTAGCTCGTTCATTGTTTCGGTGATCAGCCTGGTATCGCTCCTGTTTGCCGCAATGGGGCTTTTCCTGCAGCTCAAATATGTGCTCAACCGGATTTGGGGCGTTCCAATCATCCAGCTGGGGAACAGGCTGGCGACCATCCGGCAACGGCTTTTTGCATTCATCATGGTGATCGCCTTAGGATTGATGGTCGTCCTGGTCACCGTTGTCAATGTGGCTTTCGCCTGGCTCGGATCCATCGTGGAAGAGTGGTTTGCGAATAGCGGGCTGGTGTCGGTGCTCAATATCCTGGCGCTGCTGGCTGTTATTGCCCTGGCTAATGCATTCATTTATAAGGTCCTGCCGGATGTAAAGATCCGCTGGAGGGATGTCTGGTTTGGCTCAATCGCGGCTACCTTTTTAATGACCCTGGGTGGGCTGGTGGTTGGGCTATATTTCAAGCTGGGCGGTGTTGGCTCCGCCTTCGAAGCGGCTGGCACATTCGCCGCCTTGATGATCATGATTTACTACTTCGCGCAGATATTTTTGTTTGGTGCAATCGTGACGAGAGTGTATGCGAAGCGGTATGGGTCCATGCGCGGGTTGACATAATCGTTCGCTCTTGAAAATTAGTTATTGCATGGGGGTTGTCATAGCCTCAATGATTACTTTAAGCGAGGAGGCGCTTGTGCCCAACCAGGTAAAAATTGTGGTGTTTGCTCCGAAGAGCCATGCTTCTGACGTCAGGCAGGCGATGGGGGATGCTGGAGCGGGAATCCTCGGTTTATACAGTCACTGCAGTTTTTCGGTGGATGGCATCGGAAGGTTTATCCCCATGCCAGGCGCCAGCCCCAGCATTGGTGAAATCGGGAAGCTAGAAGATGTGGTGGAAGAAAGGATAGAGTGTATTTGCGAGCGAAAAAGAGCCAGAGAAGTGATCGCTGCTATCCACATAGTGCACCCCTACGAAGAACCGGCAATTGAAATTTATCCACTTATCTCCGAAGAAGATCTATAAAAAACCAGGCTGGGCGTGTTCGCTGGCGGACAGGCTCGAATGTGAGCAACCTGACGGGATGGCTCCGTACATGCGCAGGAGGAAAGAATGACCAGGACTCTACTGTATAACGCGAGAGTGGTGACCATGGACCCACAGCGCCGGCAGTATCGCCAGGGCGGTATCCTGGTGGAGAACGACCGGATTGCGGCTATCGGACGCTCTGCCGAGCTGCTGGCTCAGGCAGAACCTGGGACAGAATGCATCGATCTGGATGGGCGCTGGCTGCTGCCCGGGCTGATTAACACCCATGTGCACACTTCGCAGCAGCTTGGGCGCGGGCTGGGCGATGATGTCAGCCTGCTGACCTGGTTACACGATCGCATCTGGCCTTATGAAAGCAACCTGACCGAGGAAGACAGCTACACCAGCACGCTGCTGTGTGGCATTGAGCAGATACGCAGCGGAGTCACCTGTTTTGCGGAGCCCGGAGGCCAGTTTGTCAACGGGATGGGGCGCGCGGTAACGGAGCTGGGATTGCGCGGCATTCTGGCAAAATCCACCATGGACAGCGGCGAGGGTCTGCCCAGGAAGTGGAATGAAACCACCGACCAGGCACTGCAGGTGCAGGTCGAAAACTTTGAAGCCTGGCATGGCAAAGCCAGTGGGCGTATCCGTGTCTGGTTTGGCTTGCGGACGATTTTCAATAACACCGACGATCTGATCTTGCGCACCAGGGAGCTGGCAGACCGCTACCAGGTGGGTATTCACATGCACGTTGCCGAGGTTAAGGAGGAGGTCGAGTATTGTCAAGCCACGCGCGGTGCGACAACCGTCACACACCTGGAGCGATTGGGTGTTCTGGGAGCTAACTTACTGGCAGTGCACAGTGTCTGGCTGACGCCAGAGGAAATCCAGTTGTTTGCCAGACGCCAGGTTAAAAGTATCGCACAATCCGGCTTCAGCGATGCGGGTTCTGGGTTTTGCCAAAATACCGGAAATGCTGGATGCCGGGGTGTGCGTGACCATCGGCACGGATGGGGCGCCCTCCAATAATCGCATGACCATGCTTGATGAGATGTGGCTGACTTCGCTAATTCACAAAGGTCGACTGCTTGATCCAACGGTTGTGCCGGCAGAAAGTGTGCTGGCGATGACTACCTGTGATGGGGCACGCGGGCTGCTCTGGGATGATGAACTGGGTAGTCTGGAAGTGGGCAAAAAGGCTGACCTGGTGGTGATTGATCCGGATACGGCGACCATGTCGCCGATGCACGATCCGGTGGCAAACATGGTGACTGCGATGCACGAACACAATGTAGAAAGTGTGATGTGCGATGGGCGCTGGCTGATGCGTGATCGCCTGCTCCTGACGGTGAATGAAGGCGAAGTGATCCGGGAAGCCAAACACAGAGCAGCCGCGATTGTCCAGCGAGCGGGCATTCATCTGCCCAATCGCTTCAACGTGGTGGATTGACAGAAGAAGTTTAAATTAAACCAGGCAAAGGTCACTGGCTCTGATAGGGCGCAGCTGCTTTTGGCATCCAGGTTGCCATCAGGATCGCTGCAAGGAAAGCCATCGCCGCTCCAAATAAAAACGGCGCGGAGGCGCCCAGTCCCTGCCATACGCCGGCGGGGGCGGAGACGAGGGTTTATACCAGGTTGAACACCACCAGGATAACCAGGATGCCGGTGACACTCATGCCGCGCTCCTGGGCGCACAAGACCAGGAAAGCATCTGATGAATTGACCAGGTCAAAGATGCCGGTGCTTACCATAAAAACCATGAAAGGCTTGCCCAGCTATCGAAAAGCGAAGCGCGGAGCAGCGCGCTGACCGGCTACCGGCACATCCCGGGCAACCACCACCAGGGCAAGCACTGCCAGCACAGCCGGTAAAATGCTGATCCATACAATTAACTTGAAAGTTGATTGATCCAGCTCAAGTGCGTTCGCCTGCGCCAGCCAGACCACCCCAAGGGCAATCAGCAGCCCCAGCATGGCTGCAGCGGTGTCAGCGGCGCGGTGAAAACCGAATGCCAGCCCGCTCTGATTGGGTGAGGCGGAATCGGCTACCAGCGCGTCGCGTGGGGCGGTGCGAAGACCGTTGCCCACCCGATCAATCCAGCGCACTGCAGCGACCACTTCCTAGGTACTTGCAATCAGGAAAAATGGCTTGACAATAGCCGAGAGGCTATAGCCAGCTACTGCGAGCCACTTGCGCGCCCGAAGCTTATCCGATAGCCAGCCTGAAAATACTTTCAGTAAGCTGGCGGTGGCTTAAGCAATGCCTTCGATCAGACCAATCAGGCTGGTACGCACCCCCAGAATGTTGAAAAGAAACAGGGGCAATATATTTATCACCATCTCGCTCGAGATGTCCATTAAAAAGCTGGTCAGGCTGACCGCCCATTCGTTGCGGGGCAGGCTGCGCAAGCCAGTTTTCTGGATATGTAGATTATTGGATTGAGTCACAGAATTTTTAAATTTTCTCGATTTGGGGATATCAGGACACTTATATTGCAATCCTTACTGGCTATACCTGGTCAGTGATAGAATCGCTTTGGAGGCTGCGATGGAACTCGGTTATATATTTTATCCACCTGAAAATTCTCAAGCATTGGGCCATCCGCGGCTTGATATCAACATTTACGAGCAGCCTACGGGTATGCATTTTGATCCGCACCAGGTAGATTTTCCAGTTGGCGATCCTGGTTCCGGGATCATCAATTTGAGCTTATTTCACCCGACCGGTCAGGAACGTTATAACATTTGTGTGGGTCGTATCGCCATGATCAACCGGGCCGGGAAACGGATGGAAGCTTTCAGCTTTGGTGGAGCGCTGGAAACCGAGACCCGGCAAGATCACAGTTTTTGCTGCGTGACTTCATCAGCACCGATATTGGATTTGGCGGGATTGCCTGACAACGAAACCGCACTCATAAACGAAATTGAAGGACTCCTCGCCCGGCAGCGTGCGGATTGGCAAGGGGATGATTTTGGTTATGAACAGCGCCTGGCGGGCATCAGTCCGCAGGAGCTTTTCACGGCATTGGTTAGCGAGCTGCGAGAGCAGCTTCAGGAGATTCCAACCATGAACCGAGGCCAATCATTTTGGGATCTACAAAGCACACTGCGCAAGGTGGTGAAGTTTGTGGAACCGGATGGTGAGCTACCTGCCAATTTACCCACGCTCAAAGAGCTGCTCGGTCGATGACCCGAATAGGATTGATGCTCGGCTACACAGGTAAAAAAAACCTTGCTTGATTAGGCTGTTTCGATTAGGATATAAAACTATGCAATCGGGGAATCGAAATCGTTTGTCCTGGCTACTGGTGCTTGGTGACGTGCTGGTTTTATTCCTGGTCACTCTGTTTGGTTTAGCCCAACATGGTGAGTTGGGATCAGCAGGCTCTCGTATGCTCTACAACCTGCCTCCGGTGCTCCTGGCCTGGGGAATGGTAGCGCCATTCCTTGGTGCATATTCGTTTCATAATGTAGCAGAAATAAGACAGCTCTGGCGACCATTCTATGCCATGGTCCTGGCGGGACCAATGGCAGCATTTCTGCGGGCGATTTTACTCGGCAATGCACCCATCATGCCGGTCTTTATTGTGGTCATCGGTGGAATGAGCGCCCTGGCGTTGCTGGCCTGGCGCTTCTTATTTTGGATCATATTTTTTCGGAAAGAAAACAAGTATGGATGAAGCCGGGCTGATCCTCGCTGCCCAACGTGGAGACCTGGATTCTTTTAATGGCCTCGTGCTGCACTACCAGGAGATGGTATTCAACCTGGCTTACCGCATGATGGGCGAAGTTGAGTCAGCAGAAGACGCCACACAAACCGCTTTTATTTCTGCTTATCGAAACCTGGGCGCTTATCGGGGAGGGTCATTCAAAGCCTGGCTGCTGCGAATTGTATCCAATGCCTGTTACGATGAGCTTCGTCGCCGGAAACGCCGCCCGACTCAGCCATTAGAGCCTCTGGATACAGATGACCAGGAGATTGAGTCTCCTGAGTGGATGGCTGATCCTGGCGAAACGCCTGAACAGCGCGCTGAGCGTATGGAGCTCAACCAGGCTATCCAGCATTGCTTGCAGGATTTACCGGAAGAATTTCGCATCGTGGTGCTGCTGGTAGATGTTCAAGGTTTGGATTATGCTGAAGCCGCCCAGGCGGTGCGGAAGCCGGTCGGGACGATCAAAAGCCGTCTGGCGCGCGCCCGCCAGCGCCTGCGCGATTGCCTGCAGGGCTCATGGGAACTTTTGCCATCAGCTTATCGTCATCTAAACGAAGGTGACTTGTGACGATGACCTTATCCCCCGGCGATTGGCAAAAATGTTCCGACTACTTTGACAGGCAGATGGATGCTGCTGGACGAGCAGATTTTGAAGCGCGCCTGCGATTGGAACCAGCCCTGCGGGAAAATATGGAAGATCTGCGCCGCCTGCGCATGGCATTGCGCAGCCAACCCAGGATACGGGTAAGAAAGAATTTCACTCTCACACCTCAAATGGTGGGGAAAAAGCCCACTCGGTCGACCTGGGGCATGTTTCAATCTTTACGCCTGGCAACCGTGCTGGCGAGTGTCTTGTTGGTTTTGGTAATCGCAGGTGATTTACTGAGCAATCGGATGATGCTAGCACCTGCCGACAAGTGATATGGCGATGACCTTTCAAGCCGCTAATGCGCCTGAAGCAGCAGTAGAAGGCGTCTGTTCCCGCGGAACCTGCCCCAGAAAGTCGTAAGGCTGCCCCACCACCCAGTGAGATTGAGGCTGAGATCGTCAGCCAGGCGACTCCTGAGACTAGTGCGATGGCGAAACAGGCCATGCCAGCAGGAACGACCGAAGTCAGAGATGTCGCTCCAAATGGTAGCCCCCACCATCACGCCGACTGCTGAATCGGCAATTGAGGCTTTTTCGCTTCCTGTAGAAGGCGAAATGGTCGAAGCAACCCCAATCACTCCAGCGCCAGAAGAGTCTGCACTGCAGGCATTCTCACTGCCAGAAGCTGACGAAACCACCAGCCAACCGCCCATGATCCAACCTGCAGCAGCACCTGAGCCACAAAGATCGCCGCTACAAGCCTGGCGAATTACTGAAGGTTTATTGCTGGCGATTGTCATCGGCGCTGGCCTGGCTGCTTTTCTGCTCCGACGCCGCTAATCACCCCAAGGATGAGTGCTCAACTAACCTCAGAAGTTAATTACTGCCTGCGCTGTGGGGCTGGGTTAACTTCACAATTGCGTTTTGGACGTATGCGTCCAACTTGCGAGAATTGTGGTTGGGTATATTTTGCCGATCCCAAGGTTGCGTCAGCGGCATTAATTACGCGGAGCGATCAGATTTTGCTCGTCCGGCGGGCAGTGGATCCGCAGCGCGGCAAATGGACGTTGCCAGCCGGTTTCGTTGATGCCGGTGAGGATCCTGCTCAAGCCGTTGTGCGTGAATGCCTTGAGGAAACCGGGCTGCAGGTGCAGGTCACAAGTCTATTTGACGTCCTGTATGGTCTTGAGCACCCGCGTGGTGCACATATTTTAATCGTGTATTGGGTAGTACCGACCGGCGGCGAGCTCCATGCTGCAGATGACGTGGATGATGCGGTCTATTTTCCGCTAGATCAACTACCCCCCCTGGCGTTCAACAGTACTTCTAGAATACTCCAACAATTACAAGATCGTTAAATAAGAACCACAGGCGGAAACTTAACCCACCTGTGGTTCGTTATTTAAGCCTGAAGGTTAAACTTTAGGCCAGGTCCATCTTCTTAAAGGCTTCAACCTGACCGCGAATCGCGCGCTCGGTAGGCAGGCGTTCGATGCTGGATGCACCGAAGAAACCACCAATACCTGGCATGCGTTTCAGGGCGACACCGACGCTTTGCGGTTCGTCGAAAGGTCCACCGTGGCAGATGACCAGGATGTCTTTCCGTACGCTGCGCCCGGCTTCGGCAATTGCCATCACCTTGTCGATCGCTTCATCGAGCGTGAGGGCGACTGCTGCGCCGATGCTGCCCGACGTGGTGAGCCCAACATGCGCCACGAGCTGGTCAGCTCCTGCTTTAGCCATGGCGACTGCCTGGTCAGGATCAAAGACGTAAGGTGAGGTGAACAGGTCGATCTCGTTCGCCAGGTGAATTGCTTCAATTTCCTTGTCATAGCCCATGCCTGTGCCTTCCAGGTTGGCGCGGAAATTGCCATCAATCAAGCCAACGGTGGGGAAGTTTTGGACCCCAGAGAAGCCGATTTCCTTAAGCTGCTTAAGGAATACAGGCATCAGGCGGAAGGGATCTGTGCCGCATACGCCTGCCAATACCGGTGTGTTCTTCACCACTGGCAGAACTTCCGATGCCATTTCTACAACGATGCCGTTCGCGTCGCCATAAGGCAGCAGACCCGCCAACGAGCCGCGTCCAGCCATGCGGTATCGGCCAGAGTTGTAGATAATGATAATGTCGGCGCCACCAGCCTCAGCCAGCTTGGCCGAAATGCCGGTGCCAGCACCGCAGCCGACGATCGGTTTTCCTGCTGCAACCTGTGCACGCAGTCGTTTTAGGATTTCTTGACGTGGAATAGACATAGTTTGTATCTCCTTTTGATAGATTGTGAGTTATTTCATCATACCCAGCAGGGTATCGGCTACCGCCTGAGAAAACTCAGGATCATTGATGTTCAAATCCAACTCGGTTACCAGAATGCCAGGTTTGACATTCTTCTTGATCGCATCGAAGCAAGCGCGGTCAGCTTCCGGATCCCAGAACTGGCCACCGGGGCTGTCGAGCATGGAAACGCCTTTGAGTGGGAGCAGGAATGCAACGGGAGCTTTGGAAAGATTGGCAGCTGCCGCCAGCATTTCGCCCATGCGGATGTTTTCCTCAATGTTGGTGCGCATCAGGGTTACATTTGGATTCCACTGGTACAAGTTGCGCTGCTTTAAATTTTTCCGGAATTGTTTCAATGCCCCAGAAATTCGCCATATCCACACAGCCAGGCACCAATACTGCTGGAATATTTGCCTTCGAGGCTGCCTGGCAGCGCTCCGGTCCGGCGCTGAACACACCACCGCAAACCTCATCTGCAAGCTCAGTGGTAGTGATGTCCAGAGAAGCTACAATGTAGCCATCGGTGACGAGGCTTTCCATCGCCTTGCCGCCTGAACCTGTGGCGTGGAAGACCAGTACCTCATAGCCTTTTTCTTCGAGAATCCCGCGAGCATGATCGACAGACTTGGTGGTGTTCCCAAACATGGATGCAACCACCAGCGGTTTCTCATCTACGGCAGGCGGGCGCTCGACTTTCACCATTCCAGCGATTGCACCGGCAGCGTTGGTGTAGATTGCACGGCTGATGCTGTTGAAGCCAGCGACATCGACAATCGAGGGCATGAAGGTGATATCTTTCGTGCCAGCGTATACGCTGACATCGCCTCCACCGACGGTGGAGAGCATCAACTTCGGCACACCGACGGGCAGGGTGCGCATGGCTGTAGTAGCAATCGAAGTACCGCCGCTGCCGCCCATGCCAATAATGCCATCGAGCTTGCCGTCGTCGTATAGTTTACGCACGACTTTTGCCAGACCGTCTGCCATGACCTGCATGGCGACATCCTTGTGTTCACCGGAGGCAAGGTAAGCCAGGTCCCCACCGCCAGCACTGGCTACCTCTTTACGGGAAATGTCCGGTGCAAAAGCAGGTTCGCCCATTACCCCAAAGTCAACAGTCAGGGTGTTCAGGCCTTCTTTTTTCATCAGCTCTTTAACAAAGGCGAATTCTTGACCTTTGGTATCGAGCGCCCCCACGATTACTACAGTCTTTGTCATTGTGGTCTCCTTTTAAATTTTTGAAACACTAGATCTTCGGTTGGTTTGGTGGCAATCAACGCATCGAATAATTCGACGCGGCGATGTCTTACTGAAATGGATAAAAAAAGTGGAACAGGATTAATCCATGTCCCACTTTCATATCTTGCACTTTTTACTCATTTTCGAATCTAGGCCTAGGTAGAAAATCATGTTCACACTAGTATTATATAGGATTAATTTTGTTTTGTGCTTGCTTATTTTCTGCGAATTTTACCAATTCACGGGCAGATTGCAGCGTGCCTGGACTGACGGTGCCCAACATCTGTGCAAGTTCCCGAATTCGGGTTTCTCCGTGCAGCGCCTGTACCTGTGTGGTCGTGCGCCCGTCATGGACGGATTTAGTGACATGAAAATGCTGCGAACCAAAGACTGCAAGCTGCGGCAAGTGGGTAATACACAGCACCTGATGCTGCTGGCGGGCCAACTCCCACAGTTTTTCACCTACGATTGTTCCTACCCGACCACCAATGCCCTGGTCTATCTCATCAAAGATCAATGTCGGAATATGGTCAGCTTTGGCGAGTACATCCTTGAGAGCTAACATCAATCTGGAGGTTTCACCACCTGAGGCGATTTTTGCCAACGGCTTCAATCCTTCTCCAGGGTTGGGGGCGATTAAAAACTCGACTTTCTCGAGCCCTGTGGCAAAGTAAGCCAGTCGTGATCCATCCGATACCAGCGCACCTTCAGGGTCAGCCTCTTGCTGGAATTCTACCTGGAAGCGTGCTCCTGCCATATGCAGCTCGATCAGCTCGGCTTCGATGGCTGCCTGCAGTTTTTCGGCAGCGGTATGTCGCAATTTCGATAAGGTACTGCCCTCTTCACCGATCTGGGTGAGCAGGCTGGCACATTCGGCTTCGAGGGTCTCAAGCTGCTCACCGGCATGAGTAATTTGATCAAGCTGGCGCTGTGCGGTTTCGCCATATTCAAGCACAGATTGGATCGAGTCGCCGTATTTACGCTTCAGGTTATGGATCAATCCAAGACGCTCTTCGACCTGGTCAAGGCGCTTAGGATTAAATTCGATCCCATCAACATAAATGCGTAAACTTCTGCTCAAGTCGGTCATGCTCTCAAAAAGCTGTTGGGCTTGATCATGCATTTCCGCCAGGGTAGGATCAAGCCGAGCCAAGCCATTTATTGCGTCCAGCGTTTGACCGAACAGCTCCGTCGCAGATTGCGCATCAGGTGAACCTTCATCCAGCGTCACCAATCCCTGCTGCCCAAGGGACGCCAGGCTTTCAGCGTTAGCGAGACGGTTTCGCTCATCGCGCAGGAGCTCATCCTCGCCTGGATGTAAGCGTGCAGCCTGGATTTCATTGATTTGGAATGTAAGCATGTCCGCCCTACGAGCGGCATCCCGCTCAGCCTGGCGAATTTCCTTGATTTCCGATTGTACAGACTGCAACCGATGGTATGTTTTTCGATATGCTTGAAAATGCTGGTGAAAAGATGCACCTTCATCTGCCGCGAGATACCTGTCCAACAGCCCCAGATGCTGGCTGACGCGCAGCAGTGAGAGATGCTCGGATTGCCCGTGGACATCAATCAGATATTCGCCTAATTCGCGCAGCAGGCTGGTGCTGATATTACGCCCATTGACGCGCGCGACGCTGCGACCGTTTGCGCGTATCTCGCGCCCTAATTCGATGTGATCGGGATCGTCGAGCAGCTCTTCGCGGGTTATTATTGCAAGAAGCTCCTCGCGGCTGGCGGGTGGGATCGCAAACACGCCTTCGATATTGGCGCGGTCGCAACCACTGCGGATCATCGACGCCTCCGCTCTGCCGCCCATAAGCAACTCAACTGCGTCGATGATGATCGACTTTCCAGCTCCGGTCTCACCTGTGAATGTAATCAACCCTGGCTGGAGGGTGAAATCAAGCCGGTCGATGATGGCGAAATTTTCGATACGCAGTTCTACCAACATATCAGCGAATGTTTATTCCACGAAGCCGAGTGTATACCGTGGAAGGGACGGTGAAAAGATAGATCCCCAGCCATAGCATGCCAAGCCAGCTATTGAGGGAGCCGGAAAATAAAATGCCTGCTAAGGTAATCAGCACAATTGGGGCTGCTCCCAGTATTGAGGCCAGGGCAGTAAACTGGAACAAGCGCTTACTCCGGCGGCGCTGGGTCACCAGCCGGGAGAGCTCTGCAATCACAAAGCCAGCAGCTGGCGCCAGCAATATTGTAAAGAAGCCAATGCGGGTCACCAGTAAGCTGCCAAAAAATGACAATCCGCCAGCGACGAGAAATACCAAGGGGTAATCGAACCATTGCGCTGTTTCAAATAATTTTTGTTGTCCCCGTACACACTCCCGGCAGCGATAACCGGTTTCAGTCAGGACGGCACACTTGGTGCAGATGGGTTTCTCACAGCGGTTACACCGCAGGGTGGTTTCAACTCCGGGGTGATTGGCGCAGTGCAGCATGATCGGATCTTCACTCATCGATGATCTCCGGTCGCGGGGTTTTGGTTCATGTGGATGGTGAGGTTGCGGTAAAAATAGTCTGGATCCTGGAAACGAATAAATAGAGCATTGTGCTCGCTGGCGAATGCTTCTACTCGATCGCCATCTGCCAGTCCGATTGGAACCTGTCCGTCGGGCGAAAGCACTGCCTGGTGGTCGGTCTCAACACTGATGCTGACCGAAGATCCTTCGGCGAGCACCAGGGCGCGATCAATGGAGAGATGGGGAGCGACCGCGACAAGCAATATATTGCGTAGCTCTGGAGACAAGATCGGTCCACCGGCAGCCAACGCATAGGCAGTAGAACCAGTGGCAGTTGCAGCAATGATGGCATCTGCGACAAATGTGGTTAAGTAGCTACCATCAACCTTGGTGACCAGGTGCACTGGACGCACCATCTGCCCGCGGCTGACTACAACCTCATTCAAGAGCTCCCAATGCCCCAAAAGCTCGCCGCCACGCCATTGCTCTGCGCGCAGCATCATCCGTTTTTCCAACCAGTAATCGCCCTCAATCAGACGCGGTAAAATTTTGCGCCATTGATTTTGTTGAATTTCCATTAAGAAGCCGAAGCGCCCAACATTAATACCCAGGATTGGTATCTGGTTTGGTCCGCACAGGTGACCAGCCCGCAACATGGTGCCATCGCCGCCTATGGCGATCATGGCATCAAATTTACCTGCTTTGATCCTCTTAAGAAGATGTTCGTCGTACAAAAGTCCTTGCTGAATTTCTGCTCCCAGCTCTTTCAGATACGATGAAATCTCTCCGGCTTGCACAATCGCATCGGTGAGGCGAGGGTGGGCGGCTACAGCGATTCGGCGGATTGGAGGGTTGGACATAGATTGTCAATTATAGCAGGTTCAAACCAATTTCTGATCGCATACGCTGCGATAGCCGCAGCCTTTGCAGCGTTGGGGCTGATTGTGCGACCGGTCGATCGCTTTGGGACGGTCTGCTGTTCGCATTTCTTCAACCAGAACCGATAAGACTTGCTCTAATTCCGCGGTATAGTCAATGGCAAACGTGTGCTTGGGATAAGCCAGGATTCCATATGGAGGCCGGGTAGGATAATTAACTTCCACAAGGCGCAGGTATGCAGCTAATTGATAGATATGGGCATCATAAGGCGATTCGGGAGTCTGCCCGCTCTTCACTTCCACCGGAATCGTCCGGTCTCCTTGTTGTACCAGGTAATCTGGTCGCCCAGCCAGACCGAGTTGTGGATCGTAAAGCACCTTCTCTGCTTTACTCCACTGGCGATTATCACTGTAGATGATCCTGCCAGCGGGTAGACCACTGGTTTTTTGTCTCCGGCTGGACCACCAAAGCAGTGCCAGGCTGAGAACGAATAATAATGCGACTAAGTACCAGATGGCTATCATTTATTCCAACGACATTATCACCAGGGCTGCAACCGCAAGACCTAAGGTTATTAAAAGTAAGGCAATTCCAAGCGAACGGATACAGCCAGTTGCCATGGCGCGACGTGCATGGCGATAATGCAGCTCGCTGCCGCTTGCCATTTCAGGTTGGTTCGAAGATTCGACCCCGGTTTTTTGATACCACCAGGCGCGCTGACAGAAAATAAAAGTGCCGATCTCCGATGCACGAATCGTTCTCATGAGAGGTTGAGTATACCGTTAACCGGTATTCATCCGTGCCTCGAGGCTCTCCATGGTCTTTTCAAGCTTTTCCTGCCGCAGACTGATCATCATATCTCCCCGCGTCCGCTCAGTAACACCTCGTACGATATCTGTCAGGCGGCGTAAACCACCCGTGATCGCATCGGGATAATCCATGGTGACCAGGATGGCATAGATATCGTCCATATGATTCAACAGGCGTTCTGCCTCGCTGGAGTGTCCATGTCGTAAAATATCCATGCACCGCCGGCGTAACTCTCCGGCAGCTTCCGCTAATCCTTGTAAATAGGTGGCGTGTTCGAGATTGAGCTCTTCCGGAGTCGGAAGCTGGCTGTTCTGTACGAGAGCCCGGACGATACTTGCTTCAGCATATTCTTTTAAAGCATCCTGGGTGTAACCGGCATAATACAAATCAGGATAAACAGCCAGGTCGGTCCTCAGGCTCTCAGCCAGTGAGCAAGCCAGATCCAGGTGCTCACGAGCAAGATCATGTTCGTCACGATGGATAGCTCGGATGGCGTTAGCGCAGTGACGGGTGAGCGTGCGAGCCTGAGCGAGGGTGCTGTCCCGTGCGGATGTGCGGGCATCAAAAGAGATGCGAATTCGATCGGCGATTTGTTCTAGGGTTTCCATTTTTTTATTGAGGGGGGCGAAATAAGTGATCAGCCAGGCTGGCATCACCGGGGATGTGAATTTCACCAAAAGCAAATTCATACTTTGCCAGGTTATCTGCAAGCGCGCGCTGGAACAGTTTGGCGCCCAGTGGCGACATCACAATCCGGGAGGTAATGCGTGCGGGGCCACTGGCTGGCAGCATTTGGGCAAAGTCGAATATCAGCTCGGATGGTGAATGAGCGATTCGTACCAGATTCACATATTCGATTTCCAGATTGGCGGGAAGTTCAAGCGGGGGAGTTGACGGCGCACTGGGCCGGTTCGTCTCCATGATATACCTCCAGGTAGTGGGATTATTTTAGATTTACAAATTATTGCAGATCGAGAAAGCAGAATTTGAAAGAGTGGGGATACACATGCGGGAGTGCGACAAAGTCGCACTCCACGTGTGTGTAAAGATATGTAGCTAATTTGGCCTGTTGGTTATTCGGGCTCCTTAAAGTTTAGAACGGAATGTGATCATCGCTCTCGATCCCCTGGGCTCCAATTTCACCCGCGTTGAATTCACTGTCCTCATCGCTGCGGCTGGACAGGAAACGCACGGTCGAGGCGGAGACTTCGTAGGATGCAGCCGGGGTGCCATCCTGGCGATTCCAGATGCGCGGTCCGCCTGTGCTTGAATCAGGCACCAGGCGCCCTTCCACCAGAACTTTTCGGCCTTTGCGCAGATATTGGTTACAAACTTCAGCCTGTTTTCCCCAGGTTGATACTCGTATCCATATTGTGCGCTCAACCTTCTCCCCGTTGCTGGCCGTATAGTTATCGTTCACAGCAACCGAGAAGTTTGTCACAGCCTGACCGCTCGGGGTATAGCGCATTTCGGGATCGCGGCCAAGATTCCCGACAATTATGATAGTGTGGTACATGGGGGCTCCTTTACGGTGAGCGATAGATATGGGATTCCGGGCGTAAACCGCCCGGCGCAAGAACTTGGGTTGCTCACCGTTCTATGGAATATATTTTAAGTGATTATGATAAAAAAAGCAATTATTTAACCGGAAATTTATTCCTTGCGAAACTGCAGACAATAATGGTGAAATGTATTACTCACCCAGGCAGAGCCCATGCCGTATGGAGCCAGCCGGATGTCATCCTGCAGCCATAATTTCTCATCCTTCAGGGTGTAAGCCTGACCGAGCAGGTGAGCCAGGTCCCATGCCAATGGGTAAAGCCGGCCGCCTTTCTTGATATTCTTTACAATGATCGTCATGTATGCACCAGGTCGAAGAATGGGCTGCAAGTCCAGATAGACCTGACCCAGTCGGGTGAGGAATTGCTCGTAATCGGTGACATTACCCAGGTCTGCCGGATCCTGGGAATAAACTACATCAAGGTTTTCGTTCATTCGGCGCGCTTTTTGTGCCTGCGCACCTCGGGCATGCAGCATATCCCAATAAGGTGGCGAGGTCAGGACATAATCGACCTGAGGAACCTGCTGCTCAGCAAGCAGTTCCATTGCATGCGATGCATCCCCGGTAATTACCATGGATGCCAGACCAGAGGCGACTTCGCCTGAGGACTGGCGCTCCTTGAGGATCTCCTGGCGGGCGATTTCTGCATATTGAGGATTAAGCTCGATCCCATAGCTGTTGCGATTAGAGCGCAGCGCAGCAATGAGGGTACTGCCTGTGCCTACCATCGGGTCGAGCACAACCTGGTCGCGCTTGGTGAAGAACTCGATAAACTCCTGTGCCAGCGATTCGGGAAACTTTGCCGGGTGAAGCAAAACCTCCTTTTTTCGTGGCGGAGGGTTGTGGATGAACCAGGATTTTTGAAATTTGATCCAGGTTTTCGTGTCCAGGTCGTTAAGCCGGTTGATGATCTGTCGTTTACGCATAATCCGCAATAATTTGTTAATAAGATGGGTTTAATTTTCTATGCGTGGAGAATACATGATGAGTTCTCCACAAATAGTTGTAATAGGCATCCAGCAAATAACTAAGATAATGCATTAAGGTAGTAGAGACTCGTAAACCTGTAAATCAGAAAAATTTACCGTCACAGGATCTTCACCAGCTGCGCGGGCAAAAACGCCTAAACTTCCACTCGCCAGCGATGGATCGTGGATCGTGTATTGGAGTTCTCCGTTCAGGTATAAAGAAAGGTCCTTGCCTTGTGCCAATACTCCCAGACGAGTCTGGCTGGGGGCACCGCGTGGAACCTGTCCGCTGGAAAGTAGAGCATGTGGCGATGATGCCTTGCCCTGGTAGTATTTATCCAGGCGCGTTTGGCCATCGCAGGTTAATGAAAAACGATAAAAATCAAGACTTGGTGACACGCGCAATAACAGGCCGTACTCATCATCTCCCCGGCAGATGGTTGGGCTGGCTGTAATTTCCAGATAGAAATCACCCAATCTAGGGCTATTTCGCAGGCTGTATAAGTAGCCATTGGGATATTGAACAGCCAGGGTCAGCTCGTTGATCCCAAGCGCAATGCTGCCGGGACCTGTCCGACCCAGGCTCCAGCTTGCAGGATCTTCGAACGAATCTGAGAAGATGAGCTTGCCATAATCTGGTGTTGAGATCGGCGTAGGACTGGCAGCAGAGGAAAAACTCGAAGAGTGGGTTGGAGTAGCCGTTGCCGGAAACCAATCAACCGTTGCGGTTGGGCTGTCTGTTGGTGGAATCGGTGTATCGGTTGGAAATACAGTATCTGGGGTGCTGGTTGTGCAGCCTGCTATCCCTAATATTAATATACCGAGAACAAAAAGGAGGGCTGAGCGTAGCATTTGCATAGTTTACTATGATTTTGGCTGTATTCATTAAGCTGATGTAAAATTAAGTTATGCTGTTGTTCGCATAATAGCAGTTCAAATTTCTCACAAGGAGCCATCATGCGGAAAAAAGGAATTCTTATCACCGGCGCTGCCGGAGAAATTGGTGACGCACTGATTCGCAGCCTGGCTGCTCTTGAGCACCACCAGGTGATTACATTGGATATCAGGCCGCTATCTGCAGAAACCAACGAGCTTGTGACCCATGTCCAGGGTGATTTGCTGGATAGCGCTCTGCTGGCTCGCCTGGTGAGCGAGTATGAAATTTCCATTATCTACCACCTGGCAGCACTGCTCTCCACGCGTGCCGAATTTACTCCGGAAGCTGCGCATAAGGTCAATGTTGAAGGCACACTTCAATTGCTCAAGCTGGCCTCGGAACAGTCGCAATGGCGGGGTGAGCCAGTCCTATTTATCTTCCCCAGCTCTATC
Organism: uncultured Chloroflexia bacterium; assembly: GCA_963774935.1. GTDB lineage: Bacteria > Chloroflexota > Anaerolineae > Anaerolineales > UBA4823 > CAVZGO01. Next base: position 427,280 of record CAVZGO010000001.1, on the reverse strand, counting down.
GCAGCCTACGGGATGCCAGATTTGGAGACAAAAGAGCGTTATCCGCGTGTCCGTGAGTGGGAGTGGAATTACCCAAAGACCATGTATGGCTGCAATAAGCTATATTGTGAGTTGCTGGGGGTCTATTACAGTGATTCTTATCGCCAGCTAGCGGCTGAGCGCCCGGTCATGCTCGATTTCCGGAGTGTGCGATTTCCAGGGCTGGTCAGTGCTTATACCGTACCAAGCGGCGGAACAAGCGATTATGGCCCAGAGATGCTGCACGCAGCAGCACAGCGTTTGCCTTATGCCTGCTTTGTCCGGGAGGATACGATCATCCCCTTCATGGCTATGCCTGATGCAATTACGGCTCTCTTAAACCTGGCTTCAGCGCCTGCTAACGCGCTGTCTCGCCGGGTCTACAATGTGACAAGTTTCAGCCTGACAGCAGCAGAATTCCGCGAACGGGTGATTAAAGATTTCCCAGATGCGCAAATTACATTCGAACCAGATCTGAAGCGTCAGGGTATTGTGGATAGCTGGCCGGCTGGATTAAATGACAATGATGCCCGCCGCGATTGGGGTTGGGCGCCTGCATACGATCTTGAGCGCTCGTTTGACGAATACCTGGTTCCGAATATTCGCAGCCGATATCATGAGTAATGCCATGAATGTTGAACATATCCTTCCAGGACCCGTGCTATTATTCGGTTCGGGCGAAACGTCGCCAAGCGGGCGCAAGCTGTTCGATTATGTCCTGCGCAACCTCAACCCCGCACCTCGACTGGCATTGCTGGAAACACCAGCCGGGTTTGAGCTGAATTCTGCTCAGGTAATCGGTCGTGTCGCTGAGTTCTTGCGTTTACGCCTGCAGAATTACCAGCCTCAGGTCGAGATTATTCCTGCTCGGGCGAACGGCACCTACTTCAGCCCTAATAATCCAGAGATTTTGCGTCCCATGCTGGAAGCTGACCTGCTATTTATGGGTCCGGGGAGTCCGAGTTACGCCGTGCGCCAATTGAGGGAAAGTCTGGCCTGGCAGATGTTACTTGCTCGGCACAGACTGGGAGCAGCCTTAGCGCTGGCAAGTGCCGCCACGATAGCCATCAGCACCTTTGCCTTGCCAGTATATGAAATTTATAAAGTCGGTGATGATCTGCACTGGAAACCCGGGTTGGATTTCTTTGGTCTTTATGGGCTGCCGCTGGTATTTGTACCGCATTGGAATAATAACGATGGCGGTGATGAGCTTGATACCAGCCGCTGTTTTATGGGACAGGAACGTTTTGAAAAGCTGATGGAAATGCTGCCACCCGATCTGACAGTGATCGGCTTAGACGAAAAAACCGGATTGGTAATGGATATCCATACAGGTCGGGCGCATGTGATCGGGGTTGGAGGTGTGACGTTAATCCACACCGGGCATGGTCACGAGTCACTTCCCGTGCAGCCGGAACTATTGGATGTTGAAACGATTGCTCGGCAGCGCGAAGGACACGTTCACCATTATAAAAATGGTGAAACGTTTCCATTATCCGAGTGCTGCCCGTTCACCATACCTGAGCTGGAAATGGGGGTCGATCCGGCAATTTGGGGGCAAGCACTTGAGACTTATCACCGATTAACCGCAGAGCCGCAAGTAGCTGAACGACCTCAACCATCTGTTGAGGTTCTATCGCTTGTAGAAGCGCGCCAGGCAGCTCGCCTGGTGAAGGATTGGGCGCAATCAGATCAGCTGCGCCAGAAGATCGCTGATCTGGGCTGGCAGGTCAAGGATACGCCTGATGGGCCAGTGATAGAAAATTTATAGGAGACATCCATGGCACCTTTATACACAGTTGGTTATATTGGCTTGGGTTTGATGGGCAAATCCATCGCCCGAAACATTCTCAAGGCAGGCTTTCCGCTTATTGTGCACAATCGCAGCCGAGGTGCAGTGGCAGAGCTGGTGGCGGAAGGGGCTCAGGAAGCGCATTCTCCTGCCGAGGTTGCGTCTCGATCCGAAGTTATCTTTACGAACCTGCCAGATACCCCCGACGTTTTGGAGGTTGTGCTTGGACCAGGCGGTATACACGAAGCTGCCCGCCCTGGAATGGTGGTCATAGATAACTCCACAATAAAGCCTGCCGCTGCTCGCCAAATTGCTGCCGCGCTTGCAAACAAAGGGGCACAAAGCCTGGATGCACCGGTAAGCGGCGGTGATATTGGTGCACGAAACGCCACTTTGACGATAATGGTCGGTGGCTCTGCCGATGCTTTGGAACGAGTGCGACCGGTTTTGCAGGTAATTGGAAAGACGATAACTCATGTAGGTGATGCCGGAGCAGGTCAGATTGCTAAAGCTGCCAATCAAATCATGGTTGCTGCTCAAATGGTGGCCATGGCTGAGTTAATCATCTTTGCCCAGAAGTGCGGTGCTGATCCACGTAAAGTGGTCGAGGCTATCCGAGGTGGAGCAGCTCAATGCTGGAGTTTGGATGTCAAACCGCAGCGGTTGTTTGAGGGCAATCGCCAGCCTGGCTTCAAAGCATATATGCAGGCAAAGGACCTGTCGATTGTACTCGAGACAGCGCGCGAGTATGGTATCCCGTTACCCTCAACGGCAGTGGATGCGCAGCTCTTCAATGCGATGTTGCAAATGGATATGGCCGAACTGGATAATTCGGCAGTGTTGGGTGTAATCGAAGCCCTGGCAGGCGTCAAGTTGTTGGAATAGTGATGAAACAAGCCTGGAGGGATATCTTCCTGCTGCGGAAGTTTTCCTGGGCTGATCTGGGAGACTTCCTATTAATTTTCGCTGGTGCATTATTACAAGCCCTGGCAATCCGATTATTCCTTGTACCCGCTAACCTGGTCAGTGGTGGGGTCAGTGGGTTAGCCCAAATTATCAATTTCTACACCGGCTGGCCAATCGGCTTGATGGTCTTCATAGGAAACGTACCATTATTCCTGCTCGGTTGGCGATTTTTAGGAGGACCGCGTTTTGCCCTCCGTACAGCCGTGGCGATTGTGGTGGTATCGTTTTCTATCGATGCCCTGGCGCCACTACTGCCAGCAGACGGTATAACGCAGGACATGGTCCTGAACGCACTCTATGGGGCAGTGATGAGCGGGATCGGTTATGGGTTGGTGTATCGCGGCCGCGGCACGAGTGGCGGTACGGATATCCTGGCGCGCATCCTCAACCACTGGCGCGGTATTTCGCTTTCGCAGAGCTACTTGATAACAGATTCTGTGATCATCTTATTAGCTGGCTTGACCTTTGGTTGGGAGAATGCGTTGTATGCACTGATCGTCCTCTATGCCAGTGGGATTGCTGCAGAAGCAATCACAGAAGGATCTAACGTGGTACGCACCGCAATGGTGGTTACCGACCATCCTGAGCAAATTTCTACTCGGATTTTAAATGATATGGAGCGTGGAGTGACGGTGATCGATGCCACTGGTGCTTATACTGGAGAGCCGCGTACTTTACTGTATTGTGTGATCAGCCGCTCGGAGGTAGTGCAGATCAAGGATCTGATCCGCCAGGAAGATCCGCACGCGTTTATTGTCATCGGCCAGGCACATGAAGTGCTCGGTGAAGGTTTTCGTCCTCTACATCGCTAAGCAATTTTTTGCAACGAATTTCATCCCCCTACGTATATGGATCAGATAGAGTGAACGCGCCAGTGTGCTGGCTGTAATATCCGGCGAGGTTACAAGTGGATCCACAAGAAGAGCAAGACTGGCTCCTCCAGGCACAAAAAGGAGATTCACAAGCCTTTTCTCACCTGGTAGAGGCTTATCAACGACCTGTCTATAACCTGTGTTACCGCATGTTGGGCAATGCAGAAGATGCTGAAGATGCCTCCCAGGAAACCTTCTTGCGAGCATTTCGCTCAATCCGCCAATTCGACCCCAGCCGGCCTTTTCCAACCTGGCTGCTCTCGATTGCGGCACATTTCTGCATCGATCAGATTCGCCGGCGCAGGACACCGGTCATATCCACTGAAGATATGTCGCTGCCCGACCTCCCTGATCCTGCGCCGGATATGGACAGCCGTTTGAGCCGGAAGGAGGAGCAACAAAGGATACGTTCTCTCCTTCAAATCTTGGATGCGACCGACCGTGCGGTAGTGGTGATGTATTACTGGTATGACTTTTCGTACATCGAGATTGCGCAATCTCTGAAATTGACCGAAGGAGCGGTGAAGAGCCGCCTGCACCGGGCGCGCCGGGCGATGGCACAGTCCTGGCTCGATCAGCAGTCTGTCCCTGCACCGCTGGCAGAAAGGATATTGGCATGAATCATACACCTTACGAAGATTGGCTGCTGGATGATCCCACCAAGTCAGGGAAATACCTTTCTGGTGCCGAACAGATTGCACTAGACACACATCTGTCAGAATGTCCTGCCTGCCGGGCACTCTCTCAGGCGTTGCAACGGGTGGAAAATGAGTTGCACAAGGCTGATACTGTATCGCCCGCAGATGGATTCGGTGCGCGCTGGCTGGCTCGTCTTGAATCAGACCGTATAAGGCTACACCGTAAACAAAGCTATCGTTTTATTGGTGTCAGTGTAGGATTGGCTCTCGGGATGATTGTGTACCTGGTATACCTGGCCTGGCCGTTACTCCGCACGCCCACGATACTTCTCTGGGCAAGCTTATACCAGGCAATCCGTGTGTTATCACTTGCCAATTTGAGCAGGGAGTTCCTATCTAACCTTACGGTTACTGCAAACTTGAGCATCCCACCCAGCTTGTGGGTGCTGGCAGTGGGAATTGTTTGCCAGATTTGTGTGCTCTGGCTGGTTTCCTACCGATATCTAACCAACCCACGGAGGGTAACAAAATGAAAAACAAATTCAAAATATTGCTGATTTTAATCTCCATGCTGGGACTCATGCTGCCTCTTGCAGGCTGTATTGCCGCCTCTCCAGGTAGGTCATCGTCCGCTGACTGGCCGCTTGGCCCTTCCTGTAAATCCGGCTATTTCATACACCAGTCTGGTCACGGGTCAGGTGCGGCCCATGATTGGTAGTCTCGTCGGCGGTCTGGTGAGCGTATCTACCGTGAATCCGCCTAACCTTCAATCGACTTCTGGAGATAAACTGGTATTGGGTGGGGTTTACACCTTGGATTCTGGCGAGACTCTTACCGGCAGCCTGATTGTGTTGGGAGGGTCCGTAACGCTTGAGGCTGGCTCCACCGTGACTGGTGATGTGGTGCTGCTGGGTGGTTCCATGGTCGCGCAATGGAACTATCGAAGGTGATTTATTCAGCATGGGTGGTTCGCTGGAGCTCAGCGACACTTCCGTTATTCAAGGTGATCTGAATACCTTAGGGGGCAGCGCCCAAGGCGTTGCCCTGGCGGATGTACAGGGAGATGTAGTCAGCGATCGAGAGCATCGTTATGCCGATACCGATCAATGGCTTATCTGGCATACGCCTGCCGAATATTCCAATGCAAGTCAATCCATTATGGGGACTGCTGTGGTTTATGATCCAAACCCTGTTATGGGCTGCCATCGCGGTTGTTGTGGTGTTGTTCCTGCCACGCCCAACCCAGCGAGTCAGCCAGGCAGTGGTAGCCCAACCGCTGGTTGCTGGGGGATTGGGATTCTTGACAGTGCTTGTAGCGCCGTTTGTGCTGCTCTTCCTGGTCATTATAATCATCGGCATCCCGGTGGCGCTTATAGCGGTCCTGTTGCTGGTTGCTGCCTGGGCTTTCGGCTTTATCGCGATTGGTGCTGAGGTCGGCAAGCGGCTGGCACAAATGTCCAAGGCAGATTGGGCTCTACCTGTATCGGCCGGGTTAGGTACGTTTCTGCTGGCTTTGATTACCTATGGGATCGGAGAGATCGTGCCATGCGTTGGTTGGATCGTGCCGTTTCTGGTTGGAATTACTGGCCTGGGCGCTGTGATCCTGACGCGCTTTGGCACACTGCCTTATCCGCGCCCTGTGGAAGATGCCAGTATGGCTGTGGCAGATACAATCATAGAAGAACCGGTCGTTAAGGATAATCAAAACGAACCACCTGTAACTCCCGGTGAGTGAAGCAAATCATCAAAACAAAACCTGCTGCCCTTAGGTAGCCGGTTTTGTTTAATTCAATACCCGAACCAACGCAACACTTTCTCATCATCGCGCCAATTTTTACGTACCTTGACGCGAATGCGCAAGAAGACCTTTCGCCCGCTCATGTTTTCAATCTTCTCGCGCGCCAGACTGCCGATTTTCTTCATCATCACGCCACCTTGACCGATGACGATCGGTTTATGGGATTCTTTTTCAACGAAAAGTGTGGCTTCGATGTATGCTCCTTCTTCTCCGCGTTCCAGGAATTGATCGATGCGGATAGCAATCCCATGCGGCACTTCATCGCGTAAAAGGAGCAAAGCTGCTTCCCGGATCAAGTCTGCCGCAATTTCCCGCTCATGCAAGTCAGTGATTTGCTCTGCTGGGAATTCTGGCGGGCCTTCAGGTATATACTCCAGGATGAGTGATAGTAGATTCTCTAGATGAATATGCTGGGTGGCGGAAATTGTCTGCAATGCTGCATCAGGAGCAATATCGACAAATTTCTGCTGGAGGGTTTCCAGTTGTTCCTGGTTGACCAGGTCGACTTTATTTAAAGCCAGGATAACCGGGACGCGACGTTTTACCTTCCTTAATAAGTCGGCGAGCTGCAGGTCATCCGGTTCTGGGGGTTGGCTGGCATCGACCAGAAATAGAATTACATCACTTTGTTCTAATGTATCGACAGCCTCCTGGTTCATATTTTCGCCCAACTTATGGCGTGGCTGGTGAACCCCGGGAGTATCAATAAAAATGACCTGATAATGATCCTGGGTAAGGATGCCGAGCTGGCGTTTGCGAGTAGTTTGTGGGCGTGGGGAGACGGCAGCGATTTTTTGATCCAACAAGGCATTGATCAATGTCGATTTGCCGACGTTCGGACGACCCATCACAGCGACATAGCCGCATTTTAGATGGAGTGGAAGGAAATTCATCCATAGCATTGATTTTATCAAAACAATCGCACTAGTGCGATTTCAACCTGATTTAGTTAATTCTAATAAAAAGGTAGGAAAATTCTCCTTGACCAGAGGAATTTTATTCAGTATAATTCTTTTTCGTCTAATTGTAACGGGAACATCGTCTTTATTCCATTTGCTAATGGGGTTCCTTTTTCAACGGCTTGCGTAAAACATAGCGGATGCTCGTCCGCGATGGTTTTGCGCATTTTGCCTGTTTACTGAAATTCTTGCGGAAAATTTAGGAGAAAACGCATGGCCTCCAAGCTGCCGAGCAAAACCTATGCGCGAATTGATGTAATACTGCCTCTGCCGAACTTGATTGAAGTTCAGCTCGATTCGTTCGAGCGACTGAAAAAGGATGGTTTAGGCGATTTGTTTAACGAGCTTTCGCCGATTGAGTCGTATAACAAGGGCATGAAGCTCTATTTCCCCAGCAATAATCCTGAGATTGCACAATGGGGACTAACCTATTGGTTTGGAGAGCCGAAACACAGCATCGAGGAATGTGTCGAGCGTGATTTAACATTTGCTCGACCTTTATATGTATCTGTGTTGCTGGCGGGTCCAGATGTGCCTGAGCCGATAAAGCAGGACATCTTCTTGGGTGATTTCCCAGAAATGACCGAGAAGGGCACGTTTATCATCAATGGTACTGAGCGTGTTGTCGTATCTCAACTGATCCGGTCTCCTGGAGTATATTTCGAAGCCCCGGTGGATCGCTCGACAGGTCGCCCTCTGGCGATGGCTAAGCTCATCCCCGATCGAGGCGCCTGGATGGAATTTGAGACGCGAAAAAGTGATTACCTGACCTTGCGTTTCAATCGCAAACGCACCGTACCGATCACGATTTTCCTGCGCGCCCTGGCAACTGTCTCCGACGGGTTGCCTGATAGCCCTCTCAAAGATGGTAGCGACGAAGATTTGTTGCAGGTTTTTGCTGAAGTAGACAACAACCCGGATCGAATGTATATTCCCTCGACCTTGTTCCAGGAACCTGAGTGGGATCTCTCGCATGGCAACACGATTGCAGAAGCAGCTTTGCTTGAGTTCTTCAAGCGCATGCGTCCTGGTGATCCGGCAACGCTAGAAAATGCCCGGGAATTCCTGGAAGAACAACTTTTCGATCAGCGCCATTATGATCTGGAGCGCGTCGGTCGATATAAGCTTAATCAAAAACTTGATCTTCATGGTACAGTGCCGATTACCCACCGGACGGTAACGAAATGGGACATAGTTCGGCTGGTGCAGAGAATGATCAAGATCAACAATGGTGTTGAATCTGCAGATGATATCGACCACCTCGGTAATCGCCGCGCCAAAACAGTGGGTGAGTTGATTCAAAACAAGCTGCGCATCGGTTTACGCCGGATGGAGCGCGTGATCAAGGAACGTATGTCGATCCGTGATCAAGATCAATTGACCCCGATCACCCTGATCAATATCCGGCCGGTTGTTGCGGCGCTGCGCGAATTCTTTGGCTCAAGCCAGTTATCCCAATTTATGGATCAGACAAATCCGCTAGCTGAGCTGCGACATAAGCGCACGCTTTCCGCGCTCGGTCCAGGTGGTTTGCGTCGTGAACGTGCAGGCTTCGACGTGCGTGATGTGCATCACTCGCACTACGGCCGCATCTGCCCGGTGGAAACACCTGAAGGTCCCAATATTGGTCTGATCGGACGTCTGGCTTCCTTCGCTAAGGTCAATGAGTATGGATTTATTGAAACGCCATACCGGCGGGTGCGTCGAGTGTTAAAACCTTCGGACCCGCGCCTGGTGGGGCGTACGCTCCGTGAGACGGTGGTTGATCCTGATAAGGGAGATGTAATTGCCAAAGAAGGGGATCGCATCACCGAGCAAATCGCCAAGAAATTCCAGAAGCTGAACTTGAATGAAGTACAGGTATTGCCATTTGTCTCAGATGAGATGGAGTATCTGTCTGCCGATGAAGAAGACCGATTTGTGATTGCGCAAGCGAACACATTGTTGAACGAGTTCAATGAATTTATGCGCCGGCGCGTATCTTCTCGTTACCACTCTGGATTCTTGTTCTCAGCTCCTGCCAACATCGATTATATGGACGTTGCACCTCACCAAATCGTCGGTATCAGTGCAGCCCTCATCCCCTTCCTGGAGCATGATGACGCCAACCGCGCTTTAATGGGTTCCAACATGCAAGCTCAGGCAGTGCCGCTGTTGAGGCCGGATGTTCCGCAGGTGTCAACCGGCATGGAATACTTTGCCGCGATTGACTCAGGGCAGGTTGTCATCGCCGAAGAGGATGGCGAAATCGTCTCTGTCACAGGTGACCGGGTGACGGTGCGCGAATCTGAAGGGAAGCTGCATACTTATTACCTTCGAAAATATCAGCGCTCCAACCAGAGCACCTGCATTGACCAGCGCCCTGCTGTCGTCAAAGGTCAGGTTGTCCATAAAGGCGATGTAATCGCTGATTCTTCTTCAACGGAGTCTGGTGAATTAGCCCTCGGTCAGAATGTGAACGTGGCATTCCTCTCCTGGGAGGGCGGCAACTTTGAGGACGCCATTCTCATCTCAGAGCGCCTGGTGCAGGATGACTCCTTCACTTCTGTGCATATTGAAAAGTATGAGATAGAGTCCCGCGATACGCGGTTAGGTCCAGAAGAGATCACTCGCGATATCCCTAACGTTGGTGAAGATGCCATCAAAGACCTGGATGACCGAGGAATCATTCGCATCGGTGCTGAGGTCGGCCCCAACGATATCCTGGTAGGAAAAATCTCTCCTAAAGGTGAGAAGGAGCTGACTCCTGAAGAACGCTTGTTACGAGCGATCTTTGGAGAGAAGTCTCGCGATGTGAAGGACACCTCATTGCGTATGCCGCATGGTGAACGCGGTAAAGTGGTTGAGGTAAAGGTGTTCACTCGTGAAGATAATACCGATCTTTCCGCCGGAGTGGATATGATGGTGCGCGTCGCTGTAGCGCAGCGCCGCAAGATCACCGCTGGCGATAAGATGGCGGGCAGGCATGGCAATAAAGGTGTTGTATCGAAAGTCGTGCCGGTAGAAGACATGCCATTCCTCGACGATGGCTCTCCAGTGGATGTGATATTAAATCCGTTAGGCGTGCCCGGTCGTATGAATATCGGTCAGGTTCTGGAAACCCATCTAGGCTGGGCTGCAAGTCGTTTAGGCTTTCGAGCAATATCACCGGTATTTGATGGTGCTCATGAACGTGAAATAGAAGCCGAGCTGGCTCGTTCCTGGTTGATTGATAAAGCCTGGGATGAAATTGCTTCGATGGCATGGAGCTGGTTAAACCAGCAAGATGTGGATCCTGAAACCATTGAGGACGATGACGAAGTTCGTCGGTTGTTCCTGGAAAGCTGGTTGTCTGATCGGAATTATGACACTTATCAGGTGTTGGCAGACAACAGTGTTGCTCGCCGGGTAGCCCTGCGCGAATGGTTGCGGGATAAAGGGTACAATCCCGATGAAATGTTGGTTTTCGAAGATGAACGTCTGCCTTTGCAGGAGCGCCGAGAACGCGATGAGAAAGCCATAAGCTCCTGTCTGCGCTTGTGGATGGAATACATGAGTAAAGATCATACTGAGATCAGTGATGAAAACTTGCCAGCGTGTGCCTCGGAGATTGCATTGGAACATGGCGTACCTGTACCGATTTTAGGTAAACAGACCTTGCGCGACGGTAAAACGGGTGAGCCATACGATCAACCAGTGACCGTTGGTGTAATGACGATGCTTAAACTGCACCACCTGGTGGAGGATAAGGTTCATGCTCGCTCGACAGGTCCATATAGCCTCGTCTCACAGCAGCCTTTGGGTGGTAAAGCCCAATTCGGTGGCCAACGCTTTGGCGAGATGGAAGTGTGGGCGTTGGAGGCATATGGAGCTGCCTACACCTTACAAGAAATGCTTACTGTGAAATCCGACGATGTGCAAGGACGCGTCAAGACCTATGAGGCAATCGTCAAAGGTGAGCAAATCGAAGAGCCGAGCATTCCCGCCTCATTCCGCGTGCTGGTAAAAGAACTGCAAAGCCTTGGCCTTTCAGTGGAGGCTATGACCGATTCCGGAGAGATGATCAAGTTTGGGAAGGACGAAGAACGCGCTCGCCCACCCAGGCTGCCCACGGGATTGATGGGTTTGGGAGAAGAATATTAAAATTCGGTTAAATTGTTGGATTCCTTGACTGCATTTCGGGCACATGGTAAAATCGCAATTCGTTGCCCCACGGAAAAAGGACGGCATTACCCCCGTCCCATCAATTTAGCGGACAATAAGTAGTGAGGCCATCTTGAATGTTGGATGGCCTCACTTAATGGACAAAAAGAGATTAGTTAGGAATACAAAGTTCTTATTGGAGGCAAAAGTGCCAACCATCAATCAATTGGTTCGAAAATCGCGCAGCACAAAGAAGATGAAAAGCAAGTCCCCGGCTTTGCTTTACACGCTGAACTCGATGAAACAGCGACGACTTCGCCAGGATAAGGGCGCACCACAGAAGCGCGGTGTGTGTACAGTCGTCCGCACCATGACCCCCAAGAAACCGAACTCTGCGCTGCGAAAAATTGCCCGCGTTCGGTTGTCCAATGGCATCGAAGTAACGGCTTATATTCCGGGCGAAGGTCATAACCTGCAGGAGCACTCAGTGGTGCTGGTGCGTGGTGGCCGTGTTAAGGACTTGCCTGGTGTTCGCTACCACATCGTGCGTGGAACGTTGGATACCACCGGTGTTAACAACCGGAAGCAGAGTCGATCGAAGTATGGTTCAAAGCAGCCAAAGCCGGGCGCTCCCGCTAAAGCAACCGCTGGTAAGAAGTAGGAGAAATTAAATGTCTCGTCGTGCTAGAGCAGATAAAAGAGAAATTATCGCGGACGTGCGCTATAACAATCTGCATGTCCAGTCGTTCATCAACCGGGTGATGCATGATGGTAAGAAAAGCGTCGCTGCTAGCCAGGTATACGGCGCCTTCGATATGATCGAGGATCGCACCAAGCGCTCTGGTTTTGAGATTTTTGAACAGGCGCTGAAGAATGTTTCACCCATGATGGAGGTGAAACCTCGTCGTGTAGGTGGCGCTACCTACCAGGTGCCCATGGAAGTTCCTCCCTATCGACGCTTTGCCCTGGCTACCCGCTGGTTGTTAGCCGCGGCCCGCTCTCGTTCGGGAAAAAGCTTTTCTGAAAAGCTTGCTGCTGAGCTGATGGATGCCGCTAATAACACTGGCTCAGCTATCCGTAAGCGCGAAGAAACCCACAAGATGGCTGAAGCCAACCGGGCTTTTTCTCACTACCGGATGTAGGCAGCGAGTACACCAGGCTATTCTATTTCTTATTTCGTACTGAATAACGGTCAATTATGCCTCGCAACCACCCTCTCGAACGGTATCGCAATATTGGCATCATAGCCCATATTGACGCCGGGAAAACCACCACTACCGAGCGTATTCTCTTCTATACAGGGAAAACGCATCGGATTGGCTCGGTTGATGACGGCACAACCGTTACCGATTGGATGGAGCAGGAGCGAGAACGGGGTATTACGATTGTCTCGGCAGCAGTCTCGGCAGAGTGGAATGGCTACCAGATCAATATCATAGATACTCCGGGACACATTGATTTTACCGCTGAGGTACAGCGTTCGCTGCGCGTTTTAGATGGTGGAATAGTCATTTTTGATGCTGTCCAAGGCGTGGAACCTCAAAGCGAGACTGTCTGGCGGCAAGCCGATCGTTATGGCGTTCCGCGTATCTGTTTTGTCAACAAGATGGATCGCGTTGGTGCATCTTTTGCTCGTACCATTGACACCATTCGCCAGCGCCTGGGCGCCAAGCCTATTGCGATGCAGATACCCGTTGGGGAGGAATCCTCCTTCCTTGGTATAGTAGATCTGATGACCGAAAAGGCTGTACTCTGGGAGGACGACCTTGGTCAAGAACCAAAGGAAGCGGAAATCCCGACGCATCTGATCGAACAGGTGAAGGAAATGAGAGCTTTGATGGTCGAGCAGATTGCAGAGACAGATGATGATCTGACCACCAAGTATCTTGAAGGTGAAACAATCACCATCGATGAGCTAAAAGGCGCCTTACGCCGGGCGGTTATCGCCGGTGAGATTACCCCGGTTTTTTGTGGCAGTTCATTGCGAAACAAAGGCGTTCAACCTGTATTGGATGCGGTGATCGACTATCTTCCATCGCCTGAGGATATTCCCCCAGTCGTGGGAACAGATCCTCGGAATGGACAGGAAGTTTTGCGCTATCCAGACGATGAAGCTCCGGCGAGCGCGCTGGTATTCAAAATTGTGACTGATCCCTATGTAGGTCGTCTGGCTTACATTCGCGTTTATTCCGGCAAAATAACTCAAAGCGGTATGGTCTATAACTCCACCAAGGATCGCCGCGAACGAGTTGGTCGGCTTATTCGGATGTATGCCGACCGTCGCGAGGATATCAGCGAAGTCCTCTCGGGAGATATTGCGGCGATCTTGGGAATGAAAGACTCCTTCACTGGGGATACACTCTGTGACAGCCACGGGCCGATCTTATTAGAGAGCATCACTTTCCCCCAGCCGGTCATATCAGTCGCCATAGAGCCGAAAACAACTGCTGACCAGGATAAAATGGCTGAGGCGCTGCGAAAGCTATCCGAGGAAGATCCTACATTCGAGGTTCACAGCAACGAAGAAACGGGCCAAACGATTATATCGGGCATGGGCGAACTGCATTTGGAAGTATTGGTAGATCGCATGCTTCGAGAATTCCGTGTCCAGGCTCGTGTTGGGCGACCACAGGTAGCGTACCGCGAATCGATCACCAGATCGGTAGCAAAGGTTGAATATCGTTACGTGAAACAAACCGGTGGTCGTGGTCAGTATGGGCATGTTGTAATTTCCATTGAGCCAGGGGAGCCTGGGAGCGGCGTTATTTTTGAAAATGGCATTGTTGGTGGGATTATCCCCCGGGAGTATATCCCGGCGGTCGAAAAAGGGATTCGTGAATCAGCTGAGGGCGGTGTGCTGGCAGGTTATCCATTGGTAGACTTCAAGGTCCGCTTGTATGATGGCTCTTTCCATGAAGTCGACTCAAATGAAATGGCTTTCAAGATTGCTGGTTCCATGGCCTTAAAAGAAGGCGTCCAAAAAGCCGGCCCGATATTATTGGAACCGATTATGAAGGTCGAAGTTGTTGTCCCAGAAGAATTTCTGGGAGATATTTTCGGACAGATAAACTCACGACGAGGCCTCATTCAGGGTACTGAAATGCGCGCTGGCAATGCACAGGCGGTTCGTTCCATGGTGCCTCTGGCTGAAATGTTTGGTTATGCTACCGATTTACGCTCTGCAACTCAGGGGCGCGGTGTATTTTCGATGGAATTCGATCATTATGCGCCCGTCTCTGAAAATGTAGCGAAGGCGATCATGGTCGGTGCATAAAATATTAATTGTCATTAAACTTACTTTTGTCTTTTTGTAAAAGAAGGAGAAGGACGAATGGGAAAGCAAAAATTTGACCGCAGCAAGCCGCACATGAACGTCGGGACGATGGGACACATCGACCACGGGAAAACGACATTGACAGCGGCGATCACGAAATACAGTGCGATGCAGGGGTATGGAGAATTTCGGGCATTCGATTCGATCGACAATGCGCCGGAAGAGAAAGCGCGCGGGATCACGATCAACATAGCGCATGTGGAGTACCAGACGGCGAAGCGGCACTATGCGCACGTAGACATGCCTGGACACCGAGACTATATCAAGAACATGATCACGGGAGCAGCGCAGGTAGACGGAGCGATCCTGGTGGTAGCAGCGCCGGACGGGCCGATGCCGCAGACGCGCGAGCATGTGCTGCTGGCGCGGCAGGTGGAAGTACCTGCGATCGTGGTGTACTTGAACAAAGTGGACATGATGGATGACCCGGAGCTGCTGGAGCTGGTAGAGCTGGAGCTGCGGGAGCTGTTGAACGAATATGGCTTTCCTGGGGATGAGACGCCGATCGTGCGCGGCAGTGCGCTGGCAGCATTGGAAAGCAAGAGCATGGATGTGAATGCGCCGGAGTACGAGAGCATCAAAGAGCTGCTGCGGGTGGTGGATGAGTATATACCTGAGCCGGTGAGAGATGTAGACAAACCGTTCATGATGCCAGTGGAAGATGTGTTCTCGATCAAAGGACGCGGAACGGTAGTGACTGGACGTATCGACCGTGGATTGGTGAAAGTAGGGGAACCGGTTGAGATCGTTGGGTTGAGAGACAAGAGCATGCCGTCGGTGGTGACAGGAGTGGAGATGTTCCACAAGTCACTGGATCAGGGGATGGCGGGAGACAATGCGGGGCTGCTGCTGAGAGGGATTGAGCGAACGGACGTGGAGCGCGGGATGGTAGTGGCGAAGCCGAAGAGCATCACGCCGCACCGGCGGTTCATGAGCGAAGTGTACGTGCTGAAGAAGGAAGAAGGTGGGAGGCATAAGGCGTTCTTCACTGGCTACCGGCCGCAGTTCTACATCCGGACGATGGATGTAACTGGGAACATCAAGCTGCCGGAAGGGGTAGAGATGGTGATGCCTGGGGACAATGTGAACCTGGAAGTGGAGTTGATCGTGCCGGTTGCATTGGAGCAGGGATCGAAGTTTGCGATCCGTGAAGGCGGTTTGACCGTCGGAGCGGGCGTGATCACCAAAATCCTGGAATAGGTGACTTATGATGGCAAAACAGAAGATCCGTATCCGTCTGAAAGCATATGACCATCGTGTTTTAGATCAGTCAGCCAAGCGTATTGTTGAAACGGCAGAGCGAACTGGTGCTCGAGTGATTGGCCCAGTACCCTTGCCAACTAGGAAAGAAAGGTTTACAATACGACGCTCGACTTTTATTGATAAAGACTCGCACGAGCACTTTGAAATTCGCACCCATAATCGCTTGATCGACGTGTTAGATCCCGATTCTAAAACGATCGACATGTTGATGCGCTTGAACCTTCCAGCTGGTGTGGATATCGAGATCAAAATCTAAAGATTAGTTGTGCAGCGCCGCGTGTCAAGCTTCTTGATGGACGATGATGCTTGGCACGTGGCTTGAAAATTGAACGTGTAAGACCAGGCAGTGTAAGAGCCGCCTGATTCGTGGATCCAAAAATATATAGGTCCTCGAAAGGCTGGTTGACCACACTGCGGTCAGGGATGATGCAACCTTGCCCAGGTGACAGTCCCGATAACGCTGAGAGATACTACGTAGGTTATCTCGCGGCGATACTTGAAGGAGATAATTGAGAGATGTTGAAAGGGCTGATCGGCAAGAAAGTCGGTATGACCCAGATTTTCGACGGTGCCGGGGTTGCACTACCTGTGACATTGATCGAAGCTGGGCCATGCTATGTTACCCAGGTTCGCGCGGTCGAGAATGAAGGCTATTCGGCTGTGCAAATGGGCTTCGGTGAGGTAAAACCAAAACGACTTTCGGGTGGTCAATTGGGGCACCTCAAGCGCAACAACCTCCCTCCGTTGCGCTTTTTGCGCGAGTTTAGCGCCAAAGATCCGGAGTTGAAGGAAGGCGACACGGTTACCGTGGATGTGTTCCAGGTTGGCGACCATGTTGATGTGGTCGGCACCAGCAAAGGTAAGGGTTTCCAGGGTGCCATGAAGCGTTATCACTTTCGCGGGGGACCCAAGACTCATGGTCAATCGGACCGCCAGCGTTCACCGGGTTCACGTGGATCTGGTACGACTCCAGGTCGTGTATATAAAGGAGCTCGCGGTCCTGGACATATGGGCGACGATCGGGTCACTGTCCAAAACTTGAAAGTGGTTTTGGTTGATGCAGAACGGAACTTGCTGGGTGTGCATGGTGCAGTGCCAGGCGCCAAGGGCGGCGTTGTGTTGATTAACGCTGCTCGCAAGCAATAGGGCTGATGGCATTCGCCTTCGATTGGAGTATATGAGTATGGAAGTAGACGTCTTCAACCTGGAAGGGCAGAAGGTCAGCACCGTGGAACTACCGGAAGCGATCTTTGGTGCCCCCGTAAATCTAGATTTGATGCACCAGGCTTACGTCCGCCAGATGGCAAATGCACGCCTGGGAACACATAAAGCAAAAACTCGTGGTGAAGTATCCGGCGGTGGTAGAAAACCATGGCGGCAGAAAGGCACCGGTCGGGCTCGTCAAGGCTCCACCCGTGCCCCGCATTGGGTAGGTGGTGGTCGAGCGCATGCTCCCCAGCCGCGAGACCATTCTTTAGAAATGCCGCGCAAGATGCGTCGAGCCGCACTTCGTTCCGCGCTATCGGTCAAAGCTGCTGAGAGCAGTCTGGTGGTATTAGATGCGCTCAGCCTACCGGAAGCAAAAACGCGCTTGATGGCACAGGCGCTCAATCGTCTGGTTGGAGACTCAAGCGTTTTGATCTTGATCCCAGAGAAGAACGATAATTATGAGCTGGTAATCCGCTCGACAAACAATTTACCAGACGCTAAGACATTATTGGCCAGTTATTTGAACATTCGCGATCTGCTGACGTATCAAAAACTGATGCTCCCGCTACCAACGCTGGAAGTTTTAGTTTCGCAAATAGGATAGGTGGAGGAAGCCATGTCAACGATATACGATGTGCTTCGCCGCCCGCTAATCACTGAAAAATCGAACTACTTGAGCAGCGACTTGCGGCAATATGTGTTCGAGGTTGCTACCGATGCAAATAAGGCTCTGGTGAAGGATGCAGTTGAGACCTTGTTCGATGGTGTGAAGGTTGCGCGGGTAAATGTGATCAATATTCCCCCAAAACGCACCCGGCGTGCACGCAGCCGGCGGTTGATGGTTCGTCGGAGTGGATTTAAAAAGGCAATTATCACCCTCACTTCGGAAAGTAAAACCATCCCGGTGTTTGAAGGAGTTAAGTAATGGCTGTAAAAACCTACAAACCCACAACCCCCGGGCGACGAGATATGACAGGGTATTCCTTTGAGGAAATTACCAAGTCTACTCCTGAGCGCTCGCTGCTCCAACCGCTGCGTAAGAGCGGTGGTCGAAATGCCTATGGTCGGGTTACTGTGCGCCATCGCGGTGGAGGACACCGCCAACACATTCGTCTGGTAGATTTCAAGCGTGACAAGCACAATATTCCTGCGCGCGTTGCTGCCATCGAATACGATCCTAACCGTACAGCCCGCCTCGCGTTGCTGTTTTATGCGGATGGAGAAAAACGTTATATCATCGCCCCGCTTGAACTGCGTGTGAACGATACGGTTGTTTCGGGTCCGACGACCGAAATTCGCCCTGGGAATTCATTGCTGATTGCAAATATCCCTGTGGGTACGCTGATCCACAATATCGAAATGAAAGAAGGGCGCGGCGGGCAGTTAGCCCGTGCAGCGGGTGCCTCTGCCCAATTGCTGGCAAAGGAAGGCGATTATGCACAGGTGCGTATGCCTTCGGGTGAAGTACGGCTAATCCGTCAGA
The DNA here is from genome assembly GCA_963774935.1 of uncultured Chloroflexia bacterium. GTDB lineage: Bacteria > Chloroflexota > Anaerolineae > Anaerolineales > UBA4823 > CAVZGO01. The sequence goes on along the minus strand of CAVZGO010000001.1, from coordinate 408,826 downwards.
AGTGTTATGCAACGATTGGCCAAGTTGGAAACCTGGATCACAGCAATATTAAGCTGGGTAAAGCGGGTCGTAAGCGCCATCGAGGTATTCGCCCTACTGTGCGTGGTACTGCAATGAGCCCCCGTGACCATCCCCATGGTGGTGGCGAAGGCCGCCAGCCGATTGGTATGCCTGGTCCAAAAACCCCTTGGGGCAAACCCACATTGGGTTATAAAACCCGCCAGAATAAGAAGACGGACCAGTATATTGTTCGCCGGCGTGGTAAGAAGCGTAGATAATAAATATTTAGCCTTAGGCTAACCGACTGTCAATGAATTGTCGACGGCTGAAAGCTAGGAGAAAGAACTATGGGACGATCGCTGAAAAAAGGGCCATTTATTGACCCAAAGCTACTCAAGAAGATTGAGACCATGAACGAGCGTGGCGAAAAGAAGGTCATTCGCACCTGGAGCCGGGCCAGCACTATCTTCCCTCAAATGGTCGGTCACACAGTCGCGGTTCATGATGGTCGCCGGCATGTGCCGATCTACGTAACCGAAAACATGGTCGGTCATCGGCTGGGTGAATTTGCTCCCACGCGCACTTTTCGTGGCCACGCTGCTGAGAAGAAGACGAAGGGAAAGTAAGCCATGGCACATGATATTTTCGCCCAGGCGCGCTTCGTTTCAATTTCAGCCCAGAAAGCCCGTTTAGTGGCTGATTTAGTCCGCGGTAAGGATATCCAAGTAGCGCTCACCTTGCTGAAATTTACACCCAACCGCGCTGCGCATCCGATCTCGAAGGTTCTCGCCTCTGCAATGGCCAATGGTGAGGAAAACTTTGGCGTAAGTCGTGATGATATGTTCATTCACCGAATTATGGTGGATGAAGCCCCCACACGCAAGTGGCGCCGATTTGGCGCCCGCGGGAGGTTCAAACCCTGGCTGCGGCGTTCCTCGCATATTACTGTTATCCTGCGAGAGCGGGAAGCATAGGCGTAAGGAGAAATTATGGGTCGTAAAGTTAATCCTATCGGTTTCCGCCTGGGAATCAACAAGACCTGGGAAGGTCGCTGGTTTGCTGAAGGCGAAGAATACGTAACTAATTTGCACCAGGACTTTGCCCTGCGTAAGCTCGTACGCGATGAAGCGCCCAAGGCAGGCGTCTCGCGTGTGGATATTGAGCGATTTCCAGGCAAAGTTAAGGTGATTGTGCACACCGCGAAACCCGGCATCTTGATTGGGCGTAAAGGCGATAATGTCAAGAAAATTCGCCAGAGCCTGGAGAGTGCGGTGGGTAAAAAGATCGATCTCGAAATTAAAGAGATCAAATATCCAGATGTTGATGCCTACCTGGTAGCGCACAACATTGCAGAGCAAATCGAACGCCGTATCAGCTACCAACGCGCGATGAAAAGAGCCATGCAGCAAGCTACGCGGCAGGGTGCGCAAGGTATCCGTCTGGAAGTATCTGGACGACTAAGCGGTGCGGAAATGGCTCGCACGGTCAATATGCGAGAAGGGCGTGTCCCCCGCCAGACCCTGCGTGCAGATATCGATTATGCACTGGCAGAGGCCGGCACTACGTACGGCCGGATTGGTGTGAAAGTTTGGATTTATAAGGGTGTGGTCCTGCCTGAGATCGAAGATAAGATTGAGACCACCGAAGGCGTGTACGTAAGTGAATAACGGATTGGTGGGAGGCATCTAAAAATGTTAATGCCAAAGCGTGTTAAGTGGCGCAAGCAGATGCGCGGCCGCATGAGAGGTAAATCTCTGCGCGGTTCAGACGTAGTATTTGGTGATTTTGGTCTCAAAGCACTGGAACCGGGCTGGGTAACCGCTCGCCAGATTGAGGCTGCTCGCCGAGCTATATCGCGAGCTATGCGCCGTCGTGGAAAATTCTGGATTCGCATATTCCCAGATAAGCCGTATACTCACAAGCCGGCAGAAACCCGCATGGGTAAAGGGAAGGGCAACGTTGAGTACTGGGTAGCTGTTGTACGACCAGGACGAATTATGTTCGAGATCGGTGGTGGTTTACCGGATGATGTTGCCAAAGAAGCACTTCGTCTTGCGCAATATAAACTGGCCATCAAGACCAAGATTGTCGGACGTCATGATGTGGCAGGAGGCGAATGATGGCCAAAAAGATCGATTACCGAAATATGTCGGACGATGAATTACAAACGCAATTGAGTGATACGCGCCACGAGCTTATGAATCTGCGTTTCCAGGTGGCAAGCGGTGAGCAGACAGACTACACTCGCCTGAGCCATACTCGTCGTGTAATCGCACGCATTCTCACCATTCTCTCCGAACGTGAACGGGTAGCCCAGTAGGAAGGTGAAACATGAATAATCGTCGCCGTTTAATCGGAAGAGTAACCAGTAATAGTATGCAGAAAACAGTAGTAGTAGAAATATCTCGCACATTTCGACACCCGCTGTTTAAAAAAGTTGTGCACAGCCACAAGCGTGTAATGGCTCATGATGAACTTAGCAGCCAGGTAGGCGATGAGGTGCGAATAGTTGAAAGCCGGCCATTATCCAAGAACAAACGATGGGTGGTGGAAGCTATTCTGCGCCACAATGTGGCAGTTGAAACCTCGGCGGAGGCCAAGCCATGATCCAGCAAGAATCTCGAATAAAGGTCGCCGATAATACAGGCGCTCGCGAGCTGCTGGTCATCCATGTGATGGGTGGCTCGAGGCGGCGATATGGCCGAGTTGGAGATGTGGTGGTTGCAACCGTCAAATCGGCAACTCCGCAAGGGACTGTCAAGAAAAGTGACATTGTCAAGGCGGTTATCGTCCGTTGCGCAAAGGAATGGCGTCGGGATGATGGCTCGACCATCCGTTTTGACGACAATGCCGCGGTAATTCTAGATACCGATGGTAAGAACCCCAAGGGAACACGCATATTTGGCCCGGTGGCTCGTGAATTGCGTGAAAAAGGGTTTATGAAGATCGTTTCGCTGGCGCCGGAAGTGCTCTAGCGTAGCTGAGCAACGCCGTACCTGCAACGAATAAGCGGCGTTAGTGAACAGGAGCGGAAGCTGTGAAGATGAAAATTCGCAAAGGTGATCAAGTGGTTGTGATCAGCGGCCGTGAGCAAGACCTCGGGAAGCGTGGTGAGATTATCCGTGTGATCCCTGAGGATCACAGGGTGGTGGTCCAGGGCGTAAATATGCGCAAGAAGCATCAACGCCAGGTCCAGACCGGCGGTCGTCGAAATTTAAACCCGGGTATTATTCAGTTTGAAGCACCGGTAGATGTCTCAAATGTGATGTTAATTTGCCGAAGCTGCAACAAACCAACGCGGGTGAGCATCCATCGTGAAGGTGATAAGGTCCAGCGAGGGTGCAAAAAATGTAAGGCTTTGTTCGATTAACAGGCCGGTGGGAGCAATTTTATGGAATCAGTTTTAAAAGTACGCTACCAAGAGGAAGTGGTTCCGGCGTTGATGAAGTCACTCAAGATCGACAATATCATGCGGGTACCACGCATCCAAAAAGTGATCGTAAATATTGGGGTTGGCGAAGCTCTCGATAACTCCAAGGCACTGGACGCAGCGGTTAGCGACATGGTGCTAATCACAGGGCAAAAACCGGTCATCACCAAAGCTCGTCGCAGCATCGCAGCCTTTAAGCTACGCGAAGGGCGTGCCATCGGCGTAAAAGTTACCTTACGGGGAGAGCGGATGTGGTCCTTTCTGGATCGATTGATGAACATTGCTCTGCCGCGAGTTCGTGACTTTCGTGGGATTTCTGCGGATGCCTTCGATGGACGTGGTAACTACACACTAGGCTTGCGTGAGCAGTTGGTGTTCCCTGAAATCGAGTATGACAAGATCGATAAGCTACGCGGTTTGGAGATCACGATCGTGACCACCGCCCGCAATGATGATGAAGGCCGGCAGCTCCTGCATATGCTTGGCATGCCTTTCAAGAAGGAAGGGTAATCGATGGCGAAGAAAAGTATTGTTATTAAAGAAACGCGGCGCAAGTACCCCACACGAGTACGCAATCGCTGCAAAGTCTGTGGACGCCCGCGTGGTTATATGCGTCGGTTTGGATTGTGCCGCATTTGTTTCCGCGAGGTCGCATTACAGGGCAAAATCCCCGGCGTCGTGAAGTCATCCTGGTAGCCGGGCGGAGGAACGTAAAATGAGTGTTTCGGATCCTATCAGTGATATGTTGACTCGCATGCGCAATGCGGTAATTATGGGCCACGCCCTGGTCGCCATGCCCAGCTCTCAGATTAAGGTGGCAATCGCCAAAATCATGAAAGAAGAGGGCTACATCGGCGGGTATGAAGTGGTCGATGGCAAGGTTGCTGGATCGAAGGTCTTGCGCGTTCGTTTGAAGTATGTGGGCGAACGTCGGGAGAGGCGTTCTGTGATCACCGGAATGGAACGCATCAGCCGGCCTGGTCGTCGTGTATACACCGGTAAGATGGAAATCCCATGGGTACTTTCCGGTATGGGCATTGCGATTTTTCCACCCCCAAGGGCGTGATGACTGGTCAGCGCGCTCGTCAATTGGGAGTGGGGGGCGAGATCCTCTGCAAGGTTTGGTGAGGAGGAAGCTGTGTCAAGAATTGGACGTATGCCGATTGCTATACCCAAAGATGTAGATATTGATATTGACGGCGATAACGTACGGGTAAAAGGCCCAAAAGGCGAGCTTACGCGTACCTTCCCAGGTGGAATGAATATCACCATCGAAGAAGGTCAGATCCTGGTCAACCGCCCGAATGACTTGCGTGAAAGCCGGGCTTTGCATGGATTGGTGCGCGCCTTGATCAATAACATGGTTGTGGGTGTAAGCAGCGGTTTTCAACGTGTATTAGAAGTAAATGGTGTCGGCTACCGTGCCGAGTTGGATAAAACCAACCTGGTATTGTATGTAGGTTATTCTCATCCGGTAGTGATGGAGCCCCCGAAAGGCATCAGCTTTGAAACTGAAGCCAAGACCCGCCAAATTAAAGTGCTGGGTTATGACAAGGAAATGGTTGGGCAGGTCGCAGCGAATATTCGCAAGGTACGCCCGCCAGAGCCTTATCAAGGTAAGGGCATTAAATATATTGAAGAAAAGATCCGCCGTAAGGCTGGTAAAGCGGGTAAGGCGTAAACTATGGCTACGAATAAATCACGCTCTGTGGCTCGTGAACGGCGGCATGTACGCGTTCGCAAAAATATGCAAGGGACAGCGGAACGACCTCGTCTGAATGTTTTTCGCAGTGTTGCAGAAATATATGCTCAGGTGATTGATGATGAGGCCGGTCGGACGATCGTTTCGGCTTCCACAATCGATCACGAGCTGCGTTTACAAATGACAGGTCTCAAGAAGTCTGACCAGGCAAAGCTAGTTGGAAAAACCATTGCCGAACGCGCCAAAGCACAAGGTGTTACGAAGGTTGTCTTTGACCGCGGTGGATTTCGCTACATCGGGCGCGTGAAAGCGCTGGCCGATGCAGCTCGTGAAGGTGGCCTGGAGTTTTAGCACAGAACTGGCTTCAGGGTAAAAACCTGAAAACCTGTCTTTGCTTAGGAGAAAGATATGTCGGACTACGAATTTACGGAATTTCAAAGCGAACTAGATGAACGCGTGGTAGATATTGCGCGCGTTGCAAAGGTGGTAAAGGGTGGTCGTCGGTTCTCGTTTCGCGTGACGGTAGTTGTCGGAGATAACCGCGGCAGCGTGGGTATTGGTATTGGTAAAGCAAACGCCGTACCCGACGCGATGCGCAAGGCATCTGAACGAGCACGGAAGAACCTTCATAAGGTAAACACCTATGCAACGACGATTCCACACATGGTAATCGGCCGGGTCTCTGGTTCCCGAGTGCTGCTCAAACCGGCTTCACCCGGTACGGGTGTCATCGCGGGTGGTGGTGTGCGTGCTGTTCTCGAGGCAGCCGGAATTTCAGATATCCTTACCAAGTCACTGGGCAGCAGCAATATCCTGAATGTAGTGACTGCTACTGTAGCGGCGCTAGACCAGCTCAAGTCTCCGCAAGAAGAAGCAGCTCAGCGTGGAAAGGCGATTAAGGAAGTACAGCCTTTCTGGGATCGGAGGCAGAATGTCTAAGCCGGTAGAGAAGTCCCAAAAAATTGTTCGCATTACCCAGGTAAAAAGCGCAATTGGTTATTCGGTGCGACATAAAGCAACCATCCGGGCGCTTGGTTTACACCGATTGCACCAGACAGTGGAACATGTCGATTCGCCCTCTCTGCGCGGCATGATTTACCAGGTTAACCACCTTGTAGAGGTGGAAGAAGTTAACCCGTAAGGGTTCAATTACATGGTTATCACGATGAAGTTACATGACTTAAAACCACAAGTAGGATCCAAGAAAAACCGTAAGCGAGTTGGGCGCGGTATTTCTGCTGGTCAAGGAAAAACTGCTGGCCGGGGTACCAAAGGACAGGGCTCTCGCTCTGGTGGCAGCACACGCTTGTATCACCAGGGTGGCAACCTGCCCTTCTACCGACGCTTGCCATTCCGCCGTGGTGAAGGTTTCACCCCCTTGAACACGGTTGAGTACAATGAGGTTAACCTGGATCAATTGGCCAGCTTTGCAGCAAACAGTGAAGTGACACCAGATTCCCTGGCCAAAGCCCGCTTACTGCGCGATAAACGCAATCCGGTTGTCATCATGGGGCGGGGTGAGATTGCTGTTGCACTCAAGGTTCGGGTTCAACGTGTTACCAAAGGCGCTAAAGATAAAATCGAGGCAGCCGGCGGAAGCGTGGAAATTATTCAGTAAAATGAAAACCTTACAGAAGGAGCCTCGAACATGAAGCGGTCCCCCTGGCGCTATTTATGGACAGCGCAAGATATTCGCCGCAAGTTGGTAATCACCTTCATTCTACTGGTTATCTACCGCCTGGCTGCACATGTGCCCGTTCCGGGTGCTGATCGAGATGCCATCCAGGCGATACTTGAGGCCGGTGGAGCGGGTGGTACCTTGGTGGGTTTGTTGGATCTGCTCTCTGGTGGCACGGTCTCTAATTTTTCCGTGCTGGCAATGGGGGTTTATCCATACATTACCGCTCAAATCATCATCCAGCTGCTGACACCGATCATCCCTGCATTACAGAAGCGCATGGAAGAAGATCCTCGTGAGGGTCAGAAATGGATGGAGCGCTGGACGATAATTCTGGCTGTGCCCATGGCGGCGTTGCAGGCAGTCGGTCAGATCAATATATTTAATTCATTTACAGCCGCCAACATGCCGGTTATCTCGAATTTCGGTTTCGGAACTGCATCAAGCACATTGAATACATTGACCATTGTGATCAGCATGACGGCTGGTACAATGTTTGCCATTTGGCTGGGCGAACTGATCTCTGAGTTTGGCATACGAAATCAAGGTCTCTCCCTGATCATTTTCGCCGGTATTGTGGCGCGTATTCCGGCTAATTTCCGCGGTCTACTGGTAAACCAACAATACCTGTGGGTTTCGCTAATGGTTGTTGCGGTCACCCTGGTGGCAACAATATTCGCCATTGTGGTTGTCCAGCAAGGCCGGCGAAATATCCCGGTCATGTATCCCGGACGGCGCATGGGCAACCGTATGTCGATGCCAGTTAAAGGCACGCTTCCCCTGATGGTAAATATGGCAGGCATGATCCCGTTGATCTTTGCCCAATCTCTGTTAACCTTCCCGGCGATTCTGGCGAGCTTTTTTGTGTCTTCGGATATAGAATGGGTTAGTAATCTGGCCACAAATATCCAAGCCTTATTCGGTGGACAGGGTAACGCCTACTATGTCCTTTATTTCTTCATGGTTGTTGGGTTTACATTCTTCTATACTAACGTTCTGTTCCAGCAGCAAAACTATGGAGAAAACCTTAAGCGAGTTGGCGCCCGTATTCCAGGTGTCAGCCCCGGTGCTCCGACACAGCGCTATTTGAATAAGGTGTTAAGCCGGATCACATTACCAGGTGCGTTGTTCCTGGGTATGGTGGCGGTGCTGCCGTGGCTTCTTTCGTTGATCTTCCCCTTCATACGAAACACCTCTGCAACCCTGCTCATTTCTGGCGCTGGCTTGATCATTGTGGTCGGTGTGGTACGCGACTTGTTCTTCAATATTGAAGCCGAGCTAAAACTGCATGGCTACGATGATGCTTTGCTGATCCGGTAGATGTTTATATGGCCACATATATCGTATTGCTAGGCCCACCGGGTGCAGGAAAAGGAACGCAGGCAAAGATCATCTCTGAGAGCTTGCATTTGCCGCATGTATCATCAGGTGATATTTTCCGGGAGAACCTGAATAATCAGACCGACCTCGGAAAATTAGCGAAGGGTTTCATGGATCGGGGAGAGCTTGTGCCCGATGATGTGACCATCGCGATGATTCGGGATCGATTGGCTCGACCCGATTGCGTAAATGGTGTGCTTCTGGACGGTTTTCCGCGCACCCCTGCTCAAGCTGAGGCTTTAGATACGATGTTAGCAGGTCTTCATGGTCATGTGAATTATGTGCCTTATATCAATGTGCCCGAACCGGAGCTCGTTGAGCGTTTGACGGGTCGCTGGACATGCAGGTTGAATTCTGCACATATCTACAATATAAAATCCAATCCACCAGTGAAAGCAGGTGTATGTGATCTTGACGGTGGTGAGTTATATCAGCGGGATGATGATAAAACCGAAACAGTCATGAATCGAATCCAGGTCTATTTCAAACAGACCATGCCGCTGATTGAGTACTACCGTCAAGCTGGTGTTCTTGTGGAAATTAATGGCGAGCAGCCGATTGAAAAAGTCGGTAAAGAATTGCTCGCAGCAATTACTTGAACCTTACGAATATGAGCTGGGATCAAAACATCGTCATCAAAACCCAGGCTGAGCTGGCTCTCATGAGAGAGGCTGGACGTGTGAACGCACTGGCTCTGGCTGCTGTTCGTGAGCTGATCCGACCAGGCGTGACAACTGCTGAGCTGGATGCCGCTGCCGAAGGAGTGATCCGCGACCACAACGGAACGCCCGTTTTTAAGGGCTATCCAGGTGCCTATCCCTATCCGGCAACCCTCTGTGTGAGCGTGAACGAGGAGCTTGTTCACGGCATTCCGGGGAAGCGAAAGTTGAAGGAAGGCGATATCGTCTCCATCGACTGCGGCACCCTGTTGAATGGCTTTGTGGGCGATGCTGCAATCAGCGTGGCAGTTGGTGAGGTCAGTCCGGTTGCTCAACGTTTGCTAGAAGTCACCGAGCAGTCTTTATATGTCGGGATTGAACAAATGCGGGCAGGTAACCGGACGGGCGATATCTCATCGGCGATACAGAAATTCGTGGAAAGCAACGGATTTCATGTCACCCGCGAGTACACTGGACATGGCGTCGGAAGACGGATGCACGAAGGTCCGCAGGTGCCAAACTATGGCACACCAGGTAGAGGCGTCCTGCTACGACCTGGCATGACGATAGCCCTGGAGCCGATGGTATTGGTAGGTACGCATCGCACTCGCGTACTCGCTGACCAGTGGACAGTGGTTGCAGCAGATGGATCGTTGACTGCTCACTATGAGCATAGTGTGGCAGTCACTGATGGTGATCCGCAAATCTTAACCCTGCTGTAAAGCTGGACAAAACGATAAGAACAAGTATAATTGCAACTTTGGCTGTACCGAACCTGAAGAGGTTCGTGAGATTGGAAGGAGAAATCATGAAAGTTTCATCGTCGATTAAGAAACGCTGCGCTAAATGCCGTGTGGTAAAGCGCAAAGGCGTGTTATATATCATGTGTGATAATCCAAAACATAAGCAGCGACAGGGATAAAAGTTATGGCTCGTATTGAAGGCGTTGATCTACCGCGCAATAAGCGGGTTGAAATTGGTTTGACTTATATTTTTGGGATTGGATTGCCACGCGCCCAAGAAATATTGGGCGCTACGAAGGTGAATCCAGATACCAGAGTAAAAGACCTAACGGATAGCGATGTAGCATTGCTGCGCGATTATATCGGTCAGCATTTTAAAGTTGAAGGCGATTTGCGCCGTGAGGTGCAACTCAATATCAAGCGTCTAATTGAAATCGGTAGCTATCGTGGTCTGCGCCATCGCCGCAATTTGCCGGTGCATGGGCAGCGAACTCGGACAAACTCGCGAACACGCAAAGGCCCCAAGAAAACAGTGGCTGGTCGCGGGCGACGACGCGGTGCAACCAAGAAGTAATCGTTTACGGACCCTTACAAGCCTGAGGTCTTCCGGATGGGGCACCTTCCTCCCCAACGGCTGCCCGGAAAGAACAAGGCAAAAAGGGCTGAAACAAAGTTGGAGCTGGTTTTCTCGACCAGCCACCATCTGCAGATTGAAGTGAGGTGTTATGGCTCAAAGTGTTCGTGCAACGCGCCGCAAAGGCGTAGTGAAGAAGGTAAAGCGCACCCTGTCCAGCGGGCAGGTGCATATTATGGCAACCTTCAACAATACCATCGTAACCGTGACTGATTCCCAGGGTAACACTGTAGCCTGGGGCAGCGCTGGTTCAGCCGGATTCAAAGGTTCTCGTAAGAGCACACCGTTTGCTGCTCGTTTAGCTGCCGAACAGGCGATTAAGGCAGCGATGACGATGGGCTTACAGGAAGTCGAGCTTTTTGTGAAGGGTCCTGGCCCAGGCCGTGAATCGGCAATTCGTGCGGTTCAGTCTCTCGGCCTGAAGGTGACGGCAATGTCGGATATTACTCCTGTACCGCACAATGGCTGCCGTCCTCCCAAAAAGCGTCGTGTGTAATCCTTTTACGGGATCAGACCAGGAAGGATAAGGAAAGAAAGTTATGGCAAAATATAGAGGGCCGGTGTGCAGATTATGCCGGCGAGAAGGCGAAAAGCTGTTCTTAAAGGGTGAACGTTGTTTCACACCAAAATGTGCGTTTGAGCGTCGCGGATATGCACCTGGTCAGCATGGCAAAGGTTCGCAATTCCGCCGCAAACGTGAATCGGATTACCAGCGCCAGCTGCGCGCCAAGCAAAAAGCGCGCCGCGTCTATGGTGTGCTGGAACGCCAGTTCCGCCGATATTATGAAGTTTCTTTGAGCCGGCGAGGATTGACGGGTTTGAATTTGCTTCAGATCCTAGAAACACGTCTGGATAATATTGTCTACCGCCTTGGCTTTGCTGATAGTCGAGCCCAGGCACGATTGTTGGTAACCCACGGGCATTTCACGATTAACGGCCGCCGTACCGATGTGCCGTCCATGCTGATGGCACCCGGTGATACGGTTACAATTCGCGATGGTTCCCGCTCGAGCCAATACTTTAAGGGTCTGGCTGACTTAGCGGAAACAAAGACGGTTCCAAACTGGCTCAGCCGTGACTTGCGCAATCTGGCAGGCACGATGGTTCGCCTACCTGAGCGGTCTGAAATCGACGGCAATCTGAGCGAACAATCCATCGTCGAGTACTACTCGCGACGATAACGGGGGCACAGGTGGGAAGTGGCAAGGTGGATAGAGTGATCCGAAATACAACTCATCACCCTGCCGACCTGCTAACCCGCACCTGATGAAGGATGAGGTGAATCGTGATTGGTCTGAGTAATATGGTCACGCCGAAGATTGAGCGCGAAGCAGAAGCGCGCAATTATGGCAAATTTGTTATCGGCCCGCTTGAGCGAGGCTATGGTGTCACGCTGGGTAATTCACTGCGGAGAGTTTTACTCTCATCTCTGGATGGCGCAGCGGTCACATCCATCCGAATTGCCGATGTGCAGCATGAATTTAGTGAGATCCCAGGTGTTCGTGAAGATGTCATCCGGGTGATGCTGCAGATCAAACAGTTGCGGATGAAATTATATGACGTGGATACCGCCCGTTTACACCTGGATGTACGCGGGAGTGGTGTGGTAACAGCAGGTGACATCATTGCGCCTCCAGAAGTAGAAATCATGAATCCCGATCTCTACCTATTCTCGGTAGATGACAATAATGCTCACCTGGAGATCGAACTGACTGTTGAGCGCGGACACGGCTATTCACCGGCTGATGAGCGTATTGGAAAGCTGCCAATCGGTGAGCTTCCGGTGGATGCGATTTACAGCCCGGTTAAGCGAGTCAACTGGGATGTAAGCAGCGCCCGTGTTGGTCAAAGCACGAACTTTGATAAGCTGGTGTTGGAGATCTGGACGGATGGCACGGTTGGTCCAGAGGCTGCCTTAAGCACCAGTGCAAAGATCCTGATTGACCATTTGCGCCATCTGGCAGGGATCAGTGAGGAAACCCTGGCAGCGATTTCACTGGAAGAAGAAGATGTTACACATCTAACAAGTGAAATGATCGAGACCCCCATCGAGAATCTGGATTTGTCTGTGCGTGTGTTTAACTCACTTAAGCGTACGGGTATCACTACGGTGGGTGAAGTACTAGAACTGCTCGAAAAAGGCGACGAAGCGGTAATGTCAATCCGAAATTTCGGAGAGAAAAGCCTGGACGAGCTCCGCCTGAAAATGCGCGAGAAAAATTATCTGCGCGATGGCGACGATAGAGAAGCGGAGTAAACCAAGATGCGACACAGAATTTTTGGATTTCGATTAAGCCGGAGTGCCGATGACCGCAGATCCTTGCGGCGCAACCTGGTGAAACAATTGTTTGAACATGAAAAGATCCGAACGACCAAAACGAAAGCGTTGGCCGTGCGTGGTCAGGCAGAGCGGTTGATCACGCTTGCCAAGCGCGGCAACAAAGCAGGCGATGCTCAAATGGTGCATGCTCGTCGATTGGCTGCTGCCCGCCTGAACGATCCGGTGGCTGTGAAGAAATTGTTTGATGACATTGCCCCGCGTTTTGAAAATCGTCCCGGTGGTTATACCCGTTTGGTCAAGCTTGGCCCACGTCACGGGGATGCTGCCGAAATGGTGGTATTGGAACTTGTTGAAGATTAATTATTAAGAGTTGTGTTCTCTGTTTGCTGATAACCAGCAAACAGGTTTGTTGAACTAATGGTACGTTACAAATTGATCCTTGCCTATGATGGCACCCAGTTTGCCGGGTTCCAGCGCCAGGCAAATGTGCGAGGGGATCGCACGGTCCAGGGTGAAGTTGAATTTGCTCTACGCCAGCTCGGTTGGCAGGGTAGTTCGATCCTGGCAGCGGGTCGTACCGATCGTGGTGTGCATGCATCTTGCCAGGTCATCGCATTCGATCTGGATTGGCGCCACCCGATGGATGAGCTGCAGGCAGCCTTAAACGCTTACTTGCCGTCCGATATGGCGGTGAGCGCAGTCGAGACTGCCAAGGATGATTTCCATCCGCGGTATCGAGCTTCCGCCAGACGCTATCGCTACCGAATCTACTGCCAGCCCTGGCGCGATCCGTTGCGAGATCGTTACGCCTGGAGAGTGTGGCCCCCTGTTCAACTGGAGCGCTTGCAAGCTATTGCTGGCAGGCTGGTTGGTTCGCGTGATTTTGCTGCCTTTGGCACCCCGCCCCGGGCTGGTGGCAGCACAGTTCGCACCGTCCACACCTCCTGGTGGCAGTGTGATGGCGAGGATCTGATCTACGAAATCGTAGCCAATGCCTTTTTGTACCATATGGTGCGGCGGCTGGTATATGCCCAGGTAGTTGTTGCTCAAGGAATTCTGGCCGAGCAAGAGGTGTTTGATCGGCTGGAGGGCACGAACCGGACAATGCTGCAGGGGATTGCACCTCCGCAAGGCTTGGTGTTGGCAGAAGTAATATATTCGGATGAAGCAGCCTGGTTATCCAGAAAGTAACCAGGTTGGAAATTGGAGAAGATGAGCGTGGAAAAAACATATTTTCCGAAAGCCAGTGAGATTACCCGGGAATGGTATCTGGTAGATGCCAAAGGACAGAATCTGGGTCGTCTTGCCACGCAAATTGCCAGCGTTTTGCTCGGCAAGCATAAACCAACCTTCACACCTGGTGTGGAGATGGGTGACTTTGTAGTGGTCGTGAATTGCGAGCAAATTCGTGTGACCGGTCAGAAGTTAGAAGAGAAGTTCTATTATCGCCATTCCCAATATCCCGGTGGACTCACAGCAACCAGCCTGCGCGATCAGCTCGCCAGGCATCCCGATCGGGTTATACGTTCGGCTGTGTGGGGCATGCTGCCTCACAATAAACTTGGACGGCAAATCATTAAAAATCTGAAAATATATGCCGGTTCGGAACACCCGCACGGGGCTCAAAAGCCGCAGCCGATGGCGATGGATAAGGAGTAGTATTTATGGCAATCCAGTATTATGAAGGTATTGGTCGGCGCAAGGAGAGCACTGCCCGTGTGCGCCTGATGAATGGATCGGGTCGGTTCGTGGTGAATGACAAGCCGGCTGAGGTCTACTTTCCTCGTCTGGGCGACCTTGTAAATGTGTTGTCTCCATTACAGGCTGCAGGTGAGAACCCATCACAACTGGATATCACGGTTGTGGTCAAAGGTGGTGGGGTGACAGGTCAGAGTGATGCAGTCATGCTTGGCATTGCCCGCGCTCTGGTTAAAATGAACCCTGATCTGCACTCAGCCATGCGCAAAGGCGGCTTTCTGACGCGTGATGCCCGGGTGAAAGAAAGAAAGAAACCCGGTCTCAAACGCGCTCGCAAGGCTCCTACCTACACCAAGCGTTAAACCACCGAATCCGGCTGGTCTTTTCGCACAACGCGGAAACTCAGCGTGCGCCAGGGAAAGTGAAAGCAGCTTTGGCATGCGCTGAGTTTCCGCGATTTTATTTTTCAGTTAATTTGATTAACTTGGTGATAAAGTCTGGTTGTGCCGCAGGAATTATATTATGACATCGTCTGCCGATTCATTCTCGAACAGCCAGGGTATTATTCTACTTGGTCTTGGTCCTGGCGATCCAGGATTGATCACTCGTCGAGCCTGGCAAATTCTTGAAAGCTCCCCTGAAGTTTACCTTAGAACGCTGCAGCACCCGATTGTTGACTTTCTGCCTGAAAGTATCCACCTGCACTCATTTGACTCGTTGTACGAATCTGTTGATACATTTGAGGCACTGTATCAGCAAATCGTAGAACAGGTCTTGGGATTAGGACGCCGGCCAGGAGGAGTTGTTTATGCAGTCCCGGGTCATCCTTTAATCGCTGAGACTACTGGGCCTGAAATTGTTCGCCGCGCCAGGCTTGAGGGCTTGCCTGTTCAGGTAATCGACGGACTTTCTTTCCTTGAACCGGTATTTACCGCTTTAAGGTTAGATCCTTTTCCTCATACCGCCTTGATAGACGGTTTGGAGTTAGCAGTTACTCACGTACCTCCTTTTCCTCCTGGCGTGCCAGCACTGATTGCGCAGGTATACTCCACAGCGATCGCCTCGGATGTTAAATTGACGCTGATGGCGCATTATCCAGACGAGCATCCGGTCGTGCTGGTCCATGCCGCAGGTACCACGGAGGAATTGGTCGAAAACCTTGCTCTGCACGAGATTGATCAAAGTAATCACCTTGGTCTGTTGTCGGTTCTATACCTTCCTCCGCTCAGCTCAGCAACCTCGTTCGAGGCATTCCAGGAACTGATAGCCCATCTTCGGGCTCCTGACGGTTGTCCCTGGGATCGCAAGCAAACCCACGCGACGTTGCGCCAGTATCTGCTAGAAGAAACATATGAGACATTAAATGCCCTGGATGCACAGGATCCAGAGGCAATGCGCGAGGAATTTGGCGATCTCTTATTACAGATTGTGCTTCATGCTCAGATTGCCGCAGAGGAGGGCGAGTTCAACATGGCGGAAATCCTGGAATATATCCACACGAAGATTGTCCGCCGCCATCCGCACGTTTTTGGTGATGTTGAAGTAAAAGATGCTGAAGGCGTGCTTCAGAATTGGGAACGGCTTAAAGCCCAGGAGCGAGAAGCCAACGGCAAGTCGGAAATGAGTTTGTTGGATGGTGTCCCGGTGACACTTCCTGCACTATCACAGGCGAGTGAGCTGTTAAAACGCGTCTCCCGTGTCGGTTTTGATTGGCCTGATATAAATGGGGCTATCCAAAAAGTCGAGGAAGAGCTGCAAGAGGTTTACCAGGCTGACGATGATGACGAGCGTGCTAAGGAAGTAGGTGATGTGCTGCTTGCTTTCTGCGACTTAGCCCGCTGGTATGGGGTAGATCCTGAAAGCTCACTGCGCGAGGCAAATTTACGCTTCCGGGGAAGGTTTACCTATCTGGAAGCTGCTGCACGGAGCCGTGGCTGTGCAATTTCGGATTTATCGATTGAAGAGATGTTAGAGCTCTGGAAAGAAGCGAAACGGCAATAATGCACTGTTATATTACATTAAATGAAGAGCAACGTGCTCATGTTGCACGTTGCTCTTCAAAATCTGGTGGGCGGAATAGGGCTCGAACCTACGACCTCTGCGATGTCAACGCAGTGCTCTAACCAACTGAGCTATCCGCCCGAGCGCACAAATTATACACGCACATATGAAAAAGGGCAAGCAGCTAAAGGAAGCTAAAAAAATTACCCAATAGATTTGCGACTATCTTGGGCTCTTCGAGCATTGCCATATGTCCTAAACCCAGCAGGATTTCCAAGTGTGCACCACGGATACCGGTTGCTAATAGTTGTGAATAGCGCACGGGCGTCATCTGATCCTCTTCGCCACAGATCACGAGGGTTGGCTGATCCACCTGGTTGAGATACTCGGTCAGGTCAAATACATGGCAGGCGAGGAAGTCATTATGCAGTGTTTGCCAGGTTACTTCAGTCATCCTGGCTTCAGCCAGCTGCCGCAGCCTTTCGGGGGTTTGGGGACTGAAATGAGTATTGCAGGATCGTTTTGATCGCCTCGTGAAAACTATCTGGGTTCTGAGTCAGCTCGAGCAATCTTGCACTTACCTCCAGTTTGGCGGCTGTGCTGATCAAGGCTAAGCCGCACACACGATCCGGATGAAAGATAGCCAGATGCAGGGCAATGGCGCCTCCCATTGAATGCCCTGCCAGGGCAGCCTGGGATATTCCGACAGCATCCATCCAATCCAGTAATTGCTGTACATACGATTGAATCGTGGACGCACTGCTGCCTGGTGAGTTCCCGTGACCAGGCAGGTCAATGGCAATGACCTTTATTCCTGAGAGCGGCGCACCTCGGCAGGCCAGAACAGGTGATTGCCGCCCGCTCCATGTATAAGAATCAGGGTGGGGAGACCTTCTGAGTTTCTGCGAGGCTCAACCTGGTAGAAAATCCCAGTATGCGCTGGTGTTATCATGTCGTGATCAATTGAGCCCTTCGATAAGCCCGGTGAGCTTGGGTATGGCTGCACGAACAGCTCTCGCCCGATGGCTGTACTGGTTTTTTACGGACATCTCTAATTCTGCCATGGTCAGACCAAGCTCGGGCAGCAGGAAGATAGGATCATACCCGAAGCCATTACTCCCTCGTTCTTCTGAAATTATCTCGCCAGGGCAAATCCCCTCGCTGAAAACGATCGATCCATCCACTGTTGCTATCGCAATGACGCAACGAAAGCGAGCAATCCATGGTTTTGGTTTATCACGAAGCTGTTTAAGCAGGTAATGCCGGCGGTCTGCATCGCTTGCTCCTGGCTTGTTTGAATAGCGCGCCGAAAATAATCCTGGCGCGCCATTCAATGCATCAACCTCCAGCCCAGAGTCATCTGCCAGGGTCAGCAGTCCTGAAGCATCAGCGAAGGCGTGTGCTTTTTTGGCTGCGTTTTCCTCGTAGGTATGACCATCTTCGACCACTGATAAGTCCAGCCCGATATCATGGGGCATGATCAATTCAATCTCGAGCCCCTCAAATAGTGCTTGGATTTCGATCCGTTTTCCGCGGTTATTGCTGGCGATGAGCAGCCTGGACATTCGTCCTCCTATCTATGATATAATCTTTGGCATTAACGGAAGGTAAGCGTACCGGTGTCTCAACCTCGCGATCTTCTCCGACTAAATGTCGGGTTCATCATACACCAGAATGTCGGCTACGTCCGCGACTTTCCGATTGAAATCCCCTCAATCCGGCTTCAATCAGATCTGGATTTAGAGAATTTACTCGGTGTTGTTCGGGTCAGCAGGGCTGCACAGGGATTGTTGGTGCAGGTAAAGTTGAAGGCGACGGTGTACACCGATTGTGTGCGCTGCCTGACAAATTTCTTCCAACCGTTGGATATCGATTTTTCTGAATTATATGCCTTTAACAGGAATTCTATTACTGATTCAGGTTTGCTGGTGCCAGAAAGTGGAAAGATCGATTTAGAGCCTTTCATCCGGGATGAGATGCTTCTGGCTATGCCTATCAATCCTTTATGCCGAATAAATTGTAAAGGTCTTTGCCCGGAGTGCGGAGAAAACTTAAATGATCAACCCCACGTACACCAGGATGATCTGGAAGATCCCCGTTTGAGTGCCTTGAAAGCATTGTTGGACCAAACCTCCGATTCATAGTGATCCAACCTGGTAAGAACTCACGCATTGCTTCGACATTGATAATCTATTCTGACGCACTGTTTTCAATACTGCGGAAGGTTTCATGCAGGAGAACGATTCATGCCAGATCCTGACCATAGTGCAATTCACAAAAAAGTGGTTGGCATTTTAGTCGAGAAAGCGGAATTACAGGGGTATCTATCGATTGACGATTTACTAGAAATTGACCTGGCATCCAGTGAGGAAGGAGACCAGCTACCGGAGTTAATCGAGCTGCTGCGCAACCAGGGTATCGAAATTTATGATGGTGGGGCGGAGACATACCCCCAAACATTAAATGATAGCGAAGATGTTGAAGAATTTCCTGACCTAGACTATATTTCCGTAGACGATTCTGTAAGTCTCTACCTGAAAGAAATGTCTCGTGTTCCGCTGCTGGTGGTTGAGGAGGAAGTTGATCTTGCCCAGCGTATGGAACGCGCTTACCATGCCAGGAGGGAATTAATCAAGGCTAACGGTCGGGTATCCCCTCGCCGGCGTGCCGAGTTAGAGGTCATCATCCAGGATGGTTTCACTGCCCGCGACTATATCATCCGCGCAAACACCCGATTAGTGGTCAGTATTGCTCGCAAGTATATCGGGCATGGCGTGCCATTCCTGGATCTTATTCAGGAAGGCAACCTTGGTTTGATCCGGGCAGCCGAGAAATATGATTATCGCCGTGGTTTTCGTTTTTCAACGTATGCCACATGGTGGATCCGCCAGAGCATTACCCGGTCGATTGCTGATCAGAGCCGCACAATACGAGTGCCTGTCCACATGGCTGACCGGCTAAGACAGCTTTACAAAGCCACCCAGGACCTCGAACAAGAATTAGGTCGTAATCCCACCGTTAATGAGCTGGCTGT
Organism: uncultured Chloroflexia bacterium; assembly: GCA_963774935.1. Taxonomy (GTDB): domain Bacteria; phylum Chloroflexota; class Anaerolineae; order Anaerolineales; family UBA4823; genus CAVZGO01. The sequence continues at coordinate 389,586 of CAVZGO010000001.1, read as the reverse complement.
TCAAATGGACGTTGAGCCGAACAAAGTACAGTGGATGATCCAGGTCGCCCAACCCACCATTTCTCTTGAAGCGCCGGTAGGCGATGAGGAAGATTCAGATTTTGGTATGTACGTAGAAGATGAAAGCTCTCCCAGCCCGGCACAACTGGTCTATCAAAATATGCTGCGAGAACGAGTTGACCAGGTGCTTTCTACGCTCTCGCCTCGCGAAGCACGCATCATCAAGATGCGTTTTGGCTTAGGGCAAGATCGACCATATACCTTAGAAGAGGTGGGTCAGAAATTTGGCCTGACGCGTGAACGTATCCGCCAAATTGAAGGTAAAGCCTTGAGACACCTGCGCCAGCCTTGTGTCACCCGTTTATTGCGAGAGTATGTCAGCTAGGCTGTAAGGTTGTATTGACAAATCCAATATCAGGATATAAACTTGTTGCATGTGTGCTAAAAACGGTGTCTCAATCGCTAAATTTGCAACCATGATGATGCGTAATATGGATATGACCGGATTTGCCCTGAGGTGGGCAGCCGCGGGAAATTGCCAGAAGGGGTAACCTTTTGAGTGAAGTCTCCAGGGCTGTCCAGATCGGACAGCCCTTTTATTTTGATATCATTTCAACTCGAAAGAAAGTGATGAGCATTATTATTAGGAACCCGTCACATCACGGAGGTTAATCATGTCGGACAATATACTTGTTGCAGTCGCCTGGCCTTATGCCAATTCTTTGATTCACGTTGGGAATATTACCGGCTCTTATCTACCGGCAGATATATTCGCGCGATACCACCGGCTTAAAGGCAACCAGGTCATCATGGTCTCCGGATCGGATGCTCATGGCACGCCAGTGGCTGTCCGGGCTGATGCGGACGGTACAACACCGCTGGAAATTTACCAACAATTTCACCGCGGGTTCCTGGAATTGTTCCAGAAGCTTGGCCTAAGCTATGATCTCTTTACCAGCACCCATACGGCGAATCATTTTAAAGTTTCTCAGTCGATTTTCTTGGCGTTACAGAAAAATGGTTTCCTGTACCAGGAGCGCCAACAGCAATGGTATGCAGTGACGCAGGGACGATTTTTACCTGATCGCTACGTCGAAGGCACATGCTATTTATGTGGTTATCCAAATGCACGTGGCGACCAATGTGATGGTTGTGGCAGCTTGTTGGATGCCACTTTGCTGATCAACCCGCGCTCGAAGATCGACGGCAGCACACCTGAGCTCCGAGAGACAGAACACTTTTACCTCGACCTGGGCAGCTTAGAGGTAAGTATTGTTGAATTCCTGCGCCAACGGGAAGATTACTGGCGTCCGAATGTCCTCCGGCAGTCTCTGGGACAAATTTTAGCCGATGGGCTGCATGGTCGTGCGATCACGCGCGACCTGGATTGGGGTATCCCGGTGCCAGCAGAGGGATGGAATGGAAAATGCCTGTATGTGTGGTTTGAAGCGGTGATCGGTTACCTGTCAGCAGCGATTGAATGGGCACAGCTAGAAGGACGCCCAGACGCCTGGGAGCAGTGGTGGTTCAATCCAAATGCGCGTGCTTATTATTTTATTGGAAAAGATAATATTCCGTTTCATGCAGTCATCTGGCCAGGCCAATTAATCGGCGCCGGCGAATGTTTTGGTGAAATTTTCCTGGAACGCAATGGAGAAAAGTTGAACCTTCCTTTTGATGTTCCTGCGAATGAATTCATGAATCTTGAAGGTAAGAAAATATCGGGCAGCCGGAACTGGGCGGTTTGGGGCTTAGATTTTCTAAGCCGCTATGATCCAGATCCGTTGCGATATTATTTGACGGCAAACATGCCTGAATCGAAAGATTCCGATTGGGATTGGGAAGATTTCCTTCGCCGTAATAATACCGAGCTGGTTGGAACATGGGGTAACCTGGTCAATCGAGTGCTCTCTTTTGCCTACAAACACTGGCAGGGTTATGTCCCTGAACCCGGCGAGCTGCGCCAGATAGATCTTGATTTATTGGCGGCAGTGGATGCCGGGTTCAACAGTGTGGCTGAACACCTCGATGCAGTCCGGCTGCGAGCAGCATTGATAGAGGCGATGCGGCTTGCAGGAGAAGTCAATTTTTATTTAGATCAGACGGGGCCCTGGTTTGAAATCAAAACGGATCGAGATGCGGCTGCCAAGACAATTTACACTGCCCTGCGTGCGATTGATAGTCTTAAGGTGCTCCTGGCGCCATTTTTGCCCTTTACATGCGAGCGGTTACACTCGTACCTGGGGTATACGCGCCCTCTATTTGGAACGCAATATGTCGAGTCAGTCAGTGACCCTCTTGGCGTCCATGATGTATTGCGCTATCATCCCAACGATGCCAGTGAAACCTGGCAGCCCAGCCAGCTGAGTACCTGGCCAGACCTTGCAGCAACCAGCGCCGTTATTCCGCAAGCTAGAAGCGGAAATAATCGATCAGGAGCGTTCACGCCTGGGCAAATAATTTAAGTTCAGGAGACTGAAGATGTAGGTGGGGTCAGGTTGGAAGGCGCTGGTTGCCAATACCTGCCAAATACCATGACATCTCGCCTGCAACAAAAACCAGCTCATGCACCACTTCGTCGGGCGTCATGACCAGGATGTGATAGCCTTTATCATCCTGCCAGTGGCGCCCGATTGATATCACCGGATAATGAGTGTTTTGCCAGAAAAAATCCTTTGGGATGATCTCACCCTGGCGAGAGAATCTGGCGGTCACCTCAATTGGTATCATAATGAGATCTCCTGATTATTTAAGGGGACTTGTGAAAGCTGTCATTTCGCAATCAAATGGTCTAGCAGCAGATGGAGAGCCTGCACCGCGGTAAGTCTTTTGTTTTCCCTTCGGCTGCCTGTCCAGATATAATTCCAGCTCAATTCAACATTTGCGTCGCTTAAACCGATCCATGTATAACCGACTGGTTTCTCCAGGCTGCTTCCTCCAGGGCCTGCAATACCGCTGACGGCGAGACCGATGTCAGCTTGTAGCGCTCTGACGCGTTCCGCGACTCATTTCAAGCACAACTTCCTGGCTGACGGCACCGAATCGTGCCAGCGACTCCAGGTGAACTCCCAGCTGATTGTGTTTCACACTGTTTGCGTAAGCGATCACCCCTCCCAGGTAGTAATCGGATGAGCCTGGGACATTGGTCAGCATATGGCCGATCAATCCACCCGTGCATGATTCAGCAGTTGCCAGGGTGAGTTTCCTGCCGCGCAATATCTCTCCAATTTGGACTTCAACAGGTTTGATTCGCATTTCAATAAATTATATATTCATTTTAGGTCACAGAAATACTAGCCTTTCATTGACTTAGGTTCTGTTTACTTTCATTTAATCTGACATAGATCGACCGTGTTAAAATAAGCGCGCTATGGAAGTTTCCGAACAACTTGCAGGTACTCTGAATACCTTGCCTGGAAAACCCGGCGTTTATATTATGAAAGACGCTGATGGTATTGTGATATACGTGGGAAAAGCAATTAACCTGCGTAATCGCGTGCGTTCCTACTTCCACAGCACGACACAGCACCATCCCCGGACCCAAAAACTGGTAACAAAAATCGAATCGATCGAATGGATCGTCGTGGGCTCTGAGCTGGAAGCGCTGATTTTGGAGATGAATCTGATCAAGCGCCACCGGCCGCACTTCAATGTCCGTTTGAAAGATGACAAGCGCTACCCCTATATAAAGGTTCACTGGCAAGATGATTATCCCAGGGTGACTGTCACCCGTTATATGGTGCAGGATGGCTCACGATATTTTGGGCCCTATACCAGTGTATGGGCTGTTCATCAGACCCTGGATGTGCTGAGAAGGATGTTCCCATATCTGACGTGTGACCGTGATATCACTGGTCAGGACGAGCGTGCCTGCCTGTATTATGATATTAAATTGTGCAATGCGCCTTGTATTGGAGTAGTAAGCCAGGATGGTTACCGACAGATGATCGATGATCTTTGCCAGTTCTTGCAAGGTCGGACAGAACCGATTGTCTCTCGACTTCAATCCGAAATGGAGCTGGCAGCCGAGCAGTTGCGTTTCGAGAAAGCAGCAGCACTGCGGGATCAAATTCGAGCGATTGAAAATGTAGTTGAACGCCAAAAAGTTGTCTCGAATGATTATATTGACTCGGATGTGCTGGCGATGGCGCGATCGAATGGGGAAGCCTGTGTGCAAGTTTTTTTCATCCGCGGTGGTAAGCTTATTGGACGTGATTATTTCCTTCTTGAGGGTGCCTCGTTAGCGTCAGATGCGGATGTGATGGCTGAATTCATCAAGCAGTTTTATGACCAGGCGCCTGTAGTGCCGCCCCAGGTACTGCTTCCCAATGAAGTGGAAGAGGCAAACATAATCCGTCAATGGCTCAGCCAGAAGCGTGGGGGTGATATGGTTGAAATTCTGGTTCCCCACCAGGGTGTCCAGCAGGAGCTGATCCAAATGGCTGCGGAGAACGCGGCTGAGACGCTGCGCAGTCTGCAGGCGCAATGGGATACCGATCGCCATCGCCAGGAACAGGCTTTGGCTGAGCTACAAGAGTCTCTTGAGTTGGTAAATCCACTGAACCGCATCGAGTGCTACGATATCTCAAATACCCAGGGTACGGCGGCTGTTGGCAGCATGGTGGTATTCGAGCAGGGGATACCCAAAAAAGCACTTTACAGGCGTTTCAATATTCGAAGTGTGACTGGTCCTGATGATTTTGCCAGCATGGAAGAAGTGTTGTCCCGCCGTTTCAACCGCTGGAAAGCTATTCAAGATGAAGCCGAAATGCCTGGTAAAAAACCAGACCCATCCTTTGCCCTGCTGCCAGACCTGTTAATGGTAGATGGCGGAAAGGGACAATTGGGGCGTGCAGTCGCTGTTTTGCAGCGTTTTGGGCTGACAGATAAGGTGCCGGTAGTCAGCCTGGCTAAACAGCTAGAGGAGCTGTTTATTCCGGGTAAACCTATGCCTTTGCTGCTACCGCGCCAGTCCCAGGGACTTTATCTCGTCCAACGCATTCGCGACGAGGCGCATCGTTTCGCCATTACGGCACACCGTAATCGCCGTGCTCGGGAGGGAGTGGTATCGAAGCTGGATGGTATTCCCGGTATCGGTCCCGCCAAGCGCAAGGCATTGCTTAGCCGTTTTGGTTCCATTGACGATATCCGAGATGCATCACTGGAAGAATTAACTGCTGTGCCCGGAATAACTACAATCCTGGCAGATGCAATCAAAGCAAACTTGGAGTGAAGCACTCCGCAGTCTATTTATAGAGGAGATTTATTATGCCGAATAAGCCTAAAAGTAAGAATAACGCCCAACAGAAGGCATTGCGGACACAATCGATTGTTTTCCTGGTTATCAGTGTAATTATTATCCTGGCAATGGTTCTTTCGATGGTGTCAAAGTGATCGTTCAGCCAGCTGTTCCAATTTCATGCTGACCTCACGCCATTGAATTTTCGATATCCCCAGTTTTTGGCGAATTTTATTGCGATCACTTTCCGAGCGCCAATCTATCAGGGCAGATGTCCAGCGACACATATCAAACGATAGATGCTTTTTAAAACCAGCTTCTTCACCGAGATCTTCGAGCAAATATTCCAGCCGGCGCGGGGACCAGGGGAAAAGGGTTTCGTCTACCGGGTATTGGGTCTTATACTCGTGATAGGCAGCGACCCAACTATCAGGTAATGCAATCTTGCGTTCCTTATAACGATGTTGCGGGCTGGCATAACGAACAAAGAGCAATGGGCCGGTTGGCGCTTCCAGGTCGATATGGTTTGGACTGAGAGCCAGGCATTCACCTTTCTTAATACCGGTTGAAAGAAGCAAAGAGAGCAGTGCATAAGGCCGGCAATCCGGTTTACTCGCCTGGCGATGAGACATTGCTACTGCCAGAACGCTTTCAGTTTCTTCGGACGTAAGCACCTCAGGCAGCGGGCTGAGCACTGATTTTTGTAAAACTCGCTCAGCAGGATCCAACATAATCACCGCGTTCTGATGTAACCAGCGGAAGAAAGCCTTTATTGAAGTAATCCGGCGCGAGAGCGATTTCGGACTACACGGCACACCCCGTCCAGTTTGCAGCCAATCTAGAAAGGCATTGAGGTCGCCAGTCGAGATGCTGCCCAATGTACGATCAGGGGATAAATAAGATGCCAGCAAACGGAGGTCAGCGATAAAAGCCTTCACGGTATTTGGCGAATTTCCCTGGTCTTCCAGGTATATTTGCCAGGCTTTCAGTGTGGGTGCCAGGAAGCTCTGTGAGGTTATGTGTGCAGAGGTCACGATTTGGCTGGCGTTAGAAGGAATTGAATCAGGAGTCATAAGTCCCTCCGGTTGAATAATGATTGCGGATAGATTTTTCGTATAGCCTTATTAAGTTTACCTGAAATTTAGCAAAATGTCAATTACAGGCCATTTTCATAGGTATAATTGCTGAGTGTTTTGACTCAAGTCTTCGCAAGTTGCTTTTATTCAGGAGGAACAATGAAATTTCGTTATCTAATGGTAAGCCTGGTGGCGCTATCCCTGGTGCTGGCTGCTTGCCAATCATCAAGTGATACTAAATCTGCTTCCTATCCAGAGCCTGAAGCCGTTGTAATTCAAGAAACGTATCCAGATCCAACACAGGTGGATGTCGGAACCCAATCCCTGTACCCATCCTATAAAGATGGTGATGAGGTCCCATGGATGCAAGCACTATCCCTTATTTGGAATGAAGAAGTTAAAGAAATTCAAACAGCGAGTGCGCCAAAGCTTACTTTAATTCTGGTTGATGGACGCACCCTGGTGACGATAGAGCCTGCCGCAGGGATGCTACAGGACAGCCTGACCCAATGTGGAGAAAACTGTAAAGCCGTTGTTGTAAAATAAACCCGGTGTAATTACCTACTGGACAGCATCACAGCCGTTGAGATCTGGCAGGTATAGGGTGACTTTGTTGCCCTTCTACCTGCCTTTTTCGGAATTGCACCTGCTAAATACCTTATGGATGAAGGTTTTACGCTGGTATTGAACCTTCCAAATCTAACTCAGGGGCTATGCTCCGCATAGCGATAATAACATTATCAACATGCTCCCAAAGGTCAATTCCAAATGCTGCGGTTGCATGTTGGATTTCTTCCCGGTTCGCACCGGCTGCAAAAGCTCGATCCTTCCACTTCTTCTTGACTGAAGACGCAGTCAAATCATAAAGTGAGCGTGAAGGTCGCACCAGCGCTACAGCCGTGATTAGCCCGGTAATTTCATCGCAGGCATAAAGTGCTTTTTCCATCAAACCTTGACGAGGTACTCCGGTATGGTCGGCATGGCTCAGGACAGCCCGGATGATCTCTTCGGGAACACCGAGCTGGCGTAAGATGGGTTCTCCGGCCTGGGGATGCTCTTCGAGGGTGGGGTGGATTTCCCAATCGAAATCGTGAAGCAGGCCGGCGTTACCCCATACTTCTTGATCCTGACCATATTTCTTTGCGTAGAATTGCATTGCTGCTTCCACACTAAGCATGTGGCGAACTAGATTTTCGCTTTTTACATAATTCCGAACGATATTTAATGCTTCTTGACGTTCCATAGTGATGATTGCACCTCATTTGGGAAAATTGGTTGCGGGTCGCCCATCTCAGGAGCAGGGTGGCTTACATACAGCTCCCACAGGGCAACCAGAGTTGCTGGGATCTCTCGAAGATTCCAAAATACTCGGGATCGCAAACGGTAGGGTTGTAAATCAGCAGCGACACCGATCGATTGGATCCCCATTGCGTTGCAAAGGTATAAAGCACGTGGCAGGTGAAACTTCTGAGTCACCAGAACCGCCTGTTGAACACCAAATACCTCACGAGCTCTGAAGCATGTGTCGTATGTTCGTAATCCAAAGTAATCCTGGACAATGGCTTCATTGGGCACGCCGAGCTCCATGGCATAATTCCGCATGGCTTTGGTTTCGTTGTAGTATGAAACTGTTGTGCCGCTCATCAGGAGCTTTTCTACCTTACCGGAGAAATACAATTCGGCTGCAGTCTCTACCCGATCGCGAAGGACCGGTGTGGGACTGCCATCTCGCCACAATCCTGCCCCAAAGACGATAGCCACGCGCTGTTCAGGTACTTTTTCAGGCGGCAGGATATGGAACATGGCATAAATACCGGTCACCAGGCGGGGCAAGAGCAGCACCCCTGCTGCTAACAGGGCCAAGATCAATATACCTTTAAGGATCATTTTGAAGATTTTCTTGAGCACATAAAGATTTTACCACCTCGGTTATTGTGAATTCTTAGCCAACGCTTAGGAATTGGGTGAAATAATTTCTCCCTTGCAGGCAATCCACCGCGCGGTTACAATCTCTCACCTATGGATATTGAGACCCGCTACCAGGAAACACAGGATTATTTATATAGCTTCGTCGATTTCAGTATGACCCGGGCGGTCCGCTACTCTCCAGAGCTGTTTAATCTGGATCGAATGATTGAATTCGCTCATTATCTGGGCGACCCCCAAAAGTCGTACCCGATAATTCATGTGGCGGGGACCAAGGGAAAAGGATCCGTGGCCGTGTTTTGTGCTGGCGCCTTACAGGCAGCCGGTTATAAAGTCGGGTTATATACATCGCCCCATCTTGTGGATTATGCGGAGCGAATCCAGATCAATCGACAACCGATCTCCCACCCGGAGTTAATCGTTCTGGTGGATGAACTGCGTCCTTTCCTGGATAAAGGCACCCAGCTCACGACTTTCGAGATTACTACCGCCCTGGCTTTCCTGTATTTTGCCCGTCATGGCGTTGATGCAGCAGTAATAGAAGTCGGTTTAGGCGGGCGTCTTGATGCAACGAATATCATCATACCGCAAGTCAGTGTGATCACATCTCTCTCCTACGATCATACCCAGTTTCTAGGCGATACGTTGGCAGAGATTGCAGGTGAGAAAGCCGGCATTATCAAACCGGGCGTACCCGTCGTCCTCTCGCCACAAGCGGATGAAGCCAGACATGTCATTGAAAAAGTGGCAGTAGATCGTGGTTCGCCTTTAATAGAGGCTGGACGTGATTTCTTGTTTGCGGAAGTTTCTCATTCTCTCAGCAAAGGGCAGACGTTGCAGGTTTGGTCATCAGCGGACCAACCCCATGTCGATGAATATATCGAGTCCGGTCGATTGAACGGATGGGAACCCGTGCAGTTGACAATCCCATTACTGGGCTACCATCAGATAGAAAATGCAGCGACAGCATTTGCTGCTTTACAAATATTCAGTGCGAATTCATTACCATTGAACACCGCTGATATCCAACAAGGTTTCTCACAGGTATTCTGGCCGGGAAGGTTCGAAATTCTACAAGACAATCCCACATTGGTGTTGGATTGTGCACATAATCGTGACTCGGCGCAAAAACTACGCATGGCGCTGGATGATTACTTTCCAGGTCGCCCCGTGATTATGATTTTCGGCGCATCAGAAGACAAAGATATTCACGGGATGTTCGCTGAGCTCCTGCCCCGCATCAGCAGAGTGATTGCTACACGCTCATTTCACCCAAGGGCGATGGATCCTCACCTGCTGGTAGAAATGGCACATCAATTTGGACGTCCTGCGCATGTGGTGGAGCGGGTAGAGGATGCAATGAATGAAGCACTTAATACAACAGATCAGGATGCTATCGTGCTGGCCGCAGGCAGTATTTTCGTCGCGGCAGCCGTTCGTGATACCTGGTACAATCACAGAAAGATAGAAAATTCTTATGGCTAAAATGCGCAGTAATGATTGGTATTTAAAAGACGATGAAGATGAATTCGGTGATGCTTTACACCGGCGCACCGAGGAGCTCTACAATATCCCTGACGCCACGCCGGATGAGGCAGGATTGATCGAATGCCCGGTTTTGCCGCTCCGAGACCTGGTGGTTTTTCCACACATGGTTTCACCGGTGTTTCTCTCTACTGATATGGCGATCCAGGCGGTTGAAGAAGCCCAGCTCGGCAATGAAACGGTCATTGCCTTGACGCAACGAGATCCAGATCAGGATGATCCCGGTAGTGGTGATTTTTATGACATTGGGGTTGAAATGGCGGTCGGCCGGTTACTGAGTATGCCGGATGGCTCAAGCTCAGCACTGGTTCAGGGTCGCAGGCGAATCCAAGTGGTCGAATTTATTGAGGATGACGATTTCCTTGTTGCACGAGCCAGACCCATTTATGAAGAAGTTGATGTGGACCGGCAAACCGATGCGACGATGCGCACCGCCCTGGAGATGTTTCATAAATGTGTCCAGCTTGACCGGAGCCTTCCGGAAGAAGCCTATCTATATGCCATAAATATCGATGATCCCGGTTGGCTGGCAGATATGATCATCACTTCCATCGCCCCGCCGCTTGAGGATCGTCTCACAATTTTATCGATGCTTGACCCGCTGCAGCGGCTGGGGGAGGTAGTTCGTATTACTTGCCAAAGAGGCTGACGTGCTTGAGCTGGAAGACCAGCTCCACACCCAGGCACAAAGTGAAGTGGACCGGACACAGCGTGAGTTTTACCTGCGCGAGCGCATGAAGGCAATCCAGTCAGAGCTTGGCGAAGGCGATCCCTGGGCTCGGGAAATTTATGAAATTCAAACGCGGGTAGAATCGGCCGGACTGCCGGAGGAAGTGCAGATACGGGCATTGCGTGAAGTGGAGCGCCTGAGCCAGATGCCGCCGATGTCTCCAGAAGTCGGTATTATCCGCACTTACATCGAGTGGATTTTAGATTTACCCTGGGTGTCCCAAACTGATGACAATCTTGACGTCAACCATGCCTCCCAGGTGCTCGAACGGGATCATTATGGGTTGCCGCGTGCCAAAGAACGCATCTTAGAATATATCGCCGTACGCAGCCTGAATCCAAAACGCCTGCGCCAGCCAATCCTTTGCTTTGTCGGTCCGCCCGGTACAGGGAAAACATCTCTGGGTCGCTCAATTGCGGATTCGTTGGGCCGGAAGTTCGTCCGATTATCGCTGGGCGGCGTGCGGGACGAGGCGGAAATCCGAGGTCACCGCCGCACGTATATTGGTGCATTACCAGGACGGATTTTACAGACCATGCGGCGAGCGACAACAGTCAACCCGCTCTTTATGCTCGATGAGATCGACAAGCTGGGGCAGGATTTTCGTGGTGATCCTTCTTCTGCCCTTTTAGAGGTCCTGGATCCTGAGCAAAATTTTGCTTTCTCCGATCATTACCTGGAGCTGGCTTATGATTTATCTCGGGTGATGTTTATCACCACTGCAAATACCATCGGCACCATTCCCCCCGCCCTTTTGGACCGCATGGAAGTGATCGAGTTCCCGGGCTATATCGAAGAAGAGAAACTGGAGATTGCACGGCGCTTCCTGGTGCCTCGCCAGATAGAGGAGAATGGATTACAGCCTGGGGAAATTACGTTCTCCGATCAACCGGTACAGCGGATCATCCGTGAATATACCTTCGAGGCTGGGGTGCGAAACCTGGAGCGGGAAATCGGTCGAGTTTGCCGGAAGTTAGCCCGTCAAAAAGCGGAGGGCAAGCGCTACCCAAGTGTCATCAGTGCAGCGTCCATTGAAAAATTTTTAGGACCTCCACAATTCTTCACCCTGGAAGCAGAGCGTCAAAATGAAATTGGCGTCGCTACCGCGGTAGCATGGACGGAGATGGGTGGCGAGATCATGCCGGTTGAAGTTTTGTTATTGGAAGGTAAAGGCAATCTGCAAATCACCGGTCAAATTGGAAATATCATGCAAGAGTCAGCTCAGGCAGCCTTGTCATACCTCAAGTCGCGTTCGCGCGATCTGGGCATTGATCCCGAAGCGTATGAGCAACTTGATATCCATATCCACATTCCGGAAGGCGCTATTCCCAAAGACGGTCCAAGCGCGGGGATAACCATCTGCACTGCACTGGCATCGGCTTTCACCGGACGGGAAGTATACCGTGATGTTGGCATGACTGGCGAAATCACCCTGCGCGGGCGCATCCTGCCTGTAGGCGGTGTGCGGGAAAAAATCTTGGCAGCTCACCGGGCGGGAATAAAGACCGTCCTGATACCCACGAAGAACCAAAAGGATTTAGTGGATGTACCGAAGCGTGCCAGAAGCGAGTTAAAGCTGCTCCCGGTAGAGCACATGGATCAGGTATTGCAGTTGGCATTAGCACCAGCGCCTAAGGTGGAAAAGCCGGTGCGAGCACGTAAAAAAACTGCCCCTGCCGATGAAGTGAAGCCAGAGCAGACCCATGCGTCTGCTGGTTAACAGATAATCAATCGAATAAAAACAAAATCGGGATGCACGAATTCTGCATCCCGATTTTTGTTTAAACCAGACTTTCATTATGGGCAGGCATTCTGGGTGTGCTGCTCAAGCGTTTCAGAAAAAGTGTGTTTCCCGGAGCCATCACAGGCAGCGCGAAAATAATAATAGGGGGTTTGAGCGGGAAAAGCTACTGCCTTAAGAGCCTCGAACCCTGGATTGGAAATCGGTCCTGGCGGCAGTCCAGCATAAACGTATGTATTATAGGGTGAATCGATTTGCAAATCGGTCAGGCTGAGAGGATTCGTCCACCAGGTATTCTGTTCTTCATTAAAACCGATACTGTATTGGACAGTAGGATCAGCCTCTAACCTCATGCCTGAATTCAAGCGGTTAAGAAAGACAGAGGCTATCATAGGCATTTCGGCTGCGACAACCGCTTCGCGTTGGATGATCGACGCCAGGGTGACGGCTTGGTAAAGGTTTAACCCCTGTTTTTTGAAGCCATTAATCAGCTCCTGGTTGACCTGCTCAAGGAATTGATCCATCACGATTTGGATTAAACCCTGTTGGGAAATATCTCGGTTGACGATGTAGCTTCCCGGAAACATGAATCCTTCTAATGAAGATCCGGCAGAGATTTCCTGGCTCAGAGGTGTGGAGTGGTGGTGGAGCGGCAACCCCTGACAAGAACTCTTCCTTAGTGAACTCCAATCCTGTTGTTGGCAGAGATTCAGCAATCTCTTCCAATCGCCAGCCAGGTAAAATCGAAAACGTCACTTCTGCCGGTGTCGAATCCTGCAATGAACGGGCAATTTCGATTGGCGTCAGCCTTGCACTGAGTACATAATTTCCGGCTTGTAAAGTCGTATCCAATCCGGAATAGACCAGAAAATCTAAAAAGGCCTGTGCATCAGAAATTAGACTCAAATGTTCCAGGCGGGTGGCGATGGATATAGGCGGCTCACCCAGGGTCACCTCGAAAGGGATATCACTGCTTGATGGGTCCAGCGGCTGTGTCAGCGTATCTGATTGTTGAATGAGGCGGATGGGCATGAGAATGCGTTGAAAAGGGCTCAAATTTTCGCTTGCTGGACCAAACTTTTGCTCAGCGTAGGCTGGTAATTTTGACAGCCACCAGACACCAGCAATGACCAGCATACATAGTGCCGATACGATTGCAAGAGTGAGCAGGCTGGCAGCTAATCGTTTCTTTTTTCTTTGATTATGCTCTGTCATCAGTTTTTATTGTTCTTTCATCGAGATAGGTTTGTAAGATATAGGTAGCCGCAATATCATCGAGATGTCCATGGCGTTTCCGGCGGCTTGTGCCCATGGCAATCCTGGCGGATTTGGCAGCTCTGGTGCTGCCGCTCTCATCCCAGAGAACTACAGGCAGGGCTGTCTGGCTTTGAAGCGCAGTCGCCAGGCGTTCAGCGCGCCGGCTTTGTGGTGTCGAGCCGCCGTCCTCGTCCAAAGCCTGACCCACGACGATTAATTCGACTTGATAATCCTGAGCTAGCTGGGCAATAGCTGCAGCATCCACTAACCTGGCAGTGTGATTAATCACCGTGAGCGGATTAGCAATTGTGCCTGTCGGGTCGCTCACTGCTAAACCAAGTCGTTTTTCGCCGGGATCCACAGCCATAATTCTCATGAGAATCGAAAACTTTGAATTGCGTTCGACGACCTGGAGTCTGCTCTTCTGCAGTCAATGTCATATAAAAAGGTAAACGAAGCAACCGGTCGCTGGTGTACTCAGTGACCGGGCAATCGCCTGGTCTGCCACCGAAATCGGCGGCCCATCTCAGAGATATGTAAAGGCAGGTAGTGGAAGACAGTTAAGATGGATTTTGATTTCAGATAGGCGATCAGTGCCTGGCGATATTCGAGTGATGGCAGCACCAGGTAATACATGTGATAAGACTGCTGGCAGTGCGCGGGAACTGTGGGTAAGCCGATATGATGCTCGGACAGCCCAGTCCCGCAGATGAGAGTCATAGAACTGCCAGATACGCATGCGCGTTTCCTGAATTTGGTGGCGTTGTTCTAACTGTGCAAATAAATACGCGGCCAGGATCTCGGATGGCAGGTAGCTGGAACCGATGTCCACCCAGGTGTATTTATCGACCTGGCCGCGAAAGAAACGGCTGCGGTCGGTGCCTTTTTCCCGGATAATTTCTGCGCGCTCGATGTACGTTGGGTCGTTAATCAATAACGCCCCGCCCTCGCCGCAGCTTATGTTTTTCGTTTCGTGGAAGCTTTGTGTTGCCAGGCAGCCAAATGTGCCTAAATTTTGATCACGATAACGACCAAACAATCCATGTGCATTGTCTTCCACCACTGGAATCCCGTACTTATTTGCAATTTCCAGAATGGGCTGCATCTCACATCCGACACCGGCATAATGAACGACTATGATTGCCCGAGTGTGAGGTGTAATCAATTGCTCAAGCTTACTTTCATCCAGGTTCAGTGTGTCTGGTCGTATGTCACTAAATACCGGGCGAGCACCGCGCAGGACAAATGCATTCGGTGTGGATACAAATGTGAACGATGGGACGATAAACTCGTCTCCAGGCTGAAGGTTTAATAATATGGCTGCCATTTCCAGCGCGTGGGTGCAGGATGTTGTCAGCAGGACCTTCGGTACGCCTAATTCTTGCTCCAGCAATGAATGACAGCGTTTGGTAAAGCTTCCATCTCCGGAGATTTGGCGCTGATCGATGGCTTGTTGGATGTAGCGAAATTCGTTACCGGTCAGGCAAGGTTTGTTGAAATCGATCGAATATTCATTCATGAGTGGTTTGTGGTGTTGCCGACAATATATGGTGGGCGATCCATACTGCGATCGAATATCCGAGCCAGGTATTCGCCGATGAGTCCCAAGGCGAACAGCTGAATGCCGCTGAACATGGCGATCATCGATGCCAGGAAAGGAAAGCCTGGTACACTGCCAAGCACAAAGTAAATGGCGATAACATAAACCAGAATGGCTAAACCGATAAATGTGAAGATAAATCCGATTGTGCTGGCAATCCGCAATGGCAAAGTGCTGAATCCGGTGAGAACCACCAGGGTGTATTGAATTAACTTGAAGAAATTGTAATTCGATCTGCCAGTCTGGCGCTGTTTTTCGTCGACAATCACAGTTGCGAATCGTGTGGTGCCCCAGGATAAGAGCACATCGATGATGACATTGGGATTTTGATAATTCGCAAATGCTTTGCGTAAACTCGTGTGAAATGCCCGGAAGGCGGCGAAATCACGCACATTCTTAACCCCCATTGCCAGGGCAAGCGAACGCTTTATCAGGTAGGAAAAGGCATTGCGCCACCAGGAGTGCGGCATCTTCTGTGGCGCACCGTACACCACATCATTGCCTTCTGCCAGTCGCGCTAGCAGCTTGTGGATTTCCTCTGGTGGATGTTGGAGATCATCATCCATTGTCACGATAATATCAAATTGGGCTTGACGAATTCCACAAAGGAGGGCATTGTGCTGGCCATAGTTTCTCATCAGGTTTAAGCCATACACCCAGGGGTAAGACTCTCCCAGTTGAGAGATAACTTCCCAGCTTGAATCATGGCTGCCATCATTGACCAGAATCACTTCATATTCGCCTGTCAGATCAGGAAGAACTGTATCTGAACCTGGCGACCAATTCCTGGAGGGTATCCTGGCTGTTATAAACCGGAATCACCACCGAAATTCCTGGGGTTGTCTCTGAAGCAGTGATTATTGTATTCATTCTTAGGAGATGCTTGACCGATGGGATGATTAATACCAGCGATACGGGATCATGGGGTTGCGCAACCCAGCTCCTGACGGGCTGCTATCACGGCAGTTTGTTGGGCATTGGTCCGCTCTGTATCCTGTTCGATGCGATTCCAGGAGTTGCACAGCATTCGTTTCATCCGAAATGTCAGCTCATATGCCTCACGTGTGGTAGCAAGCGCTTGATCCCACTCGCCTTGATGAGCAAATCCTTCAATGTATGGCACTAACTCCGGTGCATTGACTTCGTAGAGGTGGGTGTTCAAAGCCCATGCTTCACCTGCTAATCTTACCACTTCCGCCCAATCTCCAACCTGGCGAGCGAGGTCAGCTTTTTCGTAATAATAACACCAACCATGCTCTGGTTCAGGTCCCAGGATGTGCTCTGGGGGCTGTGCTGCCGGGTCATGTTGTGGCAGGATGCGATTAATATCGGACAGCGGTAACACCTCCGAAAAATATCGTGGTTTCTGCGGTAGCGCTGCATCGACTTGTGGATCGGCTATATTGACACATCCTGGCGGTTCGTAGAACAACGCTATCGCCTGGTTCGTGTTGCCGGTAAAGACAGCAGTTCGATAGGGAATTTCGATTGGGGTACCGGGCTTTAAATTCGTCAACTGCTTATCCTGGCGAGACTCAAGATTGTAAAAAAGATACGGCATCTCTCGAATCGTGTTATCCGGGGCGTAAAGCCAGTTGAGCGGCGCAGTTAAAGAATTATCACTAAAGTAGGTGAAAGGTAGATCGGCAGTCATCACCGCAGTACCGGTCTGCAACCCTGGGGCACGCCAGGCAAGCTGCCAGAAGAACTCTCTTTGAGAAGCCCATTCCCGGCGGAACAGAGTGCCATTGTAGATGTGAAAACCGACCGCCAGTGCGATCAGTAACGCGATCGCGCCAGACTGCAGTAAACGCGGCCCTGGGATGAGTGCCACTAATCCGGCTAAGAACAGGCTGGAGCCCAGAGCCATGGGCAACGTAAAACGATCCCAGGGAAAATATAATTCGATTGGATAAGCAGTAGCCCAAAATGGAATACCCCCCACCAGCAAGGCCAGGCTACCGAGCAAAAGAGCCTGCAATCCCCATTGCCGCGTCGAAATCCTTGTCGCAGTTGAGGCTTCTTTACTCATGAACTTCAAGAGGTAAAAGAATACCAGGATGCCTGCCGCGATAGCAGCCGCCACGTAAATCAGGCTCGTAGCTGTTCCAAGTCCAAGCATGCTGGGCAAATTCATCGTATCTACCCAGGCGAGCAGTCCGGTTTGTAGGACGTCCGCAAGCACCGTTCGTCCCAGGGTCAGGATCGATTGTATAGGGGCACTCTGCAGTTGAGTAAATACCTGAACGTCACCACGTGGGCTTTCAAAGATCACCAACCGCCAGTAAAGGAATGCGGTCATCAAAGCTATGTAAGGTAACCAGAATAAAAGAACCTGGCCGAAACGCTTTTTGCGGCTGTCAATCCATGGTGCTAAAGCTATCCACAACATTGCTGGTCGTAGCAGCTCCAGCCCGAAGTAATACTCGTCTGCAAACATCACGTAGGCTGCCAGGAGCAAGCTGACCAAGAGCTGCAGCCAGCGCCAGCGAGCTGGCTGGCAGGCTAAGATCATCAACCCCAATGAGACGAAAAAAAAGGACTGGACGAGCCAGTCATGGCTGTATGTTACTGAGATGTACTGCTGGCGAAAGCCCGGGTAAACAGCAAACAATAAGGCAACCAGCATGACTGGTCGGGTGTTTTCAGGCCACAATGTTTTCAACGCCCACCATAACGCCAGGCAGCACAACCAGCGGGTAACTAATCCAAATATTTGCCAGCCAATGGTGGATTCTCCTACCAGACGGGTGGTGATGGAAAATAACCAGGCCAGGGGCGGCCGGTCGACGGCAAATACATCCATAAAACTGGAAGAGCCTCCGAAATGGAGGAACCAAATCGAAGGCCAGTCATCCCAGAAAAAGCCCAACCACGGGATCAACACCCCAAATGCCAGCAGGCAGACCACTAAGAGTGCAATTGGGACTGACCACGTGGAAAAGTTGATCTTGCGCATTATTTATATAAGATTCGCCTCTATCCAGCCAGTAACAGTGCCAAGAGCCATATCCAGCTTTTCAGCATCCTTACCCCCAGCCTGAGCCAGGGTCGGTCGCCCGCCGCCGCCGCCACCGATCGGTTGGGCGACGAACTTAACCAACTCACCAGCATGCAGCCCGCGTTTGACCAACGTTTCGGTAACTGCTGCGATAACCAGTGGTCGACCATCGGGGCTGACCGTGCCAAGCACCACTACTCCTTCAGGATAGCGCTGTCGAAAGCGATCTGCCATCAAGCGCAGTGTATCCGCGTCGGTATCGCTCAGGCGGGCGCTCAGCACAGGGACCCCTTTTACCATGCTGGGATTATCAAGCACCTGATTGAATTCACTGGACGCCAGATCGCGGCGCAGGCTGGAAATTTGTTTCCGCAGCATGTCAAATTCATCCAGCAAAGACTCAGCTTTTTCAGGCAGGTCATCAGGGTTCGTCTGCAGCAGGTTGGAAGTTTGTTTCAGAATCTGAGAGCGCTGTCTGATCAGCTCATAAGCGCCACGTCCTGTCACTGCCTCGATCCGGCGAATACCCGCCGCGGCGCTGCCTTCGCTGGTGATTAAGAATATTCCGATTTCACCTGTTTCATCTACATGCGTGCCGCCGCAAAGCTCATAAGAATAGGGCTCATCGCCGCCAATCGTGATCGTGCGTACGGTCTCGCTATACTTCTCCCCAAACAGAGCCATTGCACCTTCAGCCATCGCTTGCTGGAGTGATTTATGTTTTATGTTCAGTTCGTGACTGCTCAAGATAGCATGATTCACCCCTGCTTCAATCTGCTCGAGCTGTTCAGCGGTTACAGCATTGGGGTGAGTGAAATCAAAGCGCAGCCGGTCCGGCGCAACCAGAGAGCCTGCCTGGCGGGCATGCTCACCCAGAATTGAACGTAATTCGGCGTGAAGCAGGTGCGTGGCAGTATGATTGCGCATGATATCCTGCCGGCGAGTTGCATCCACCTGCGCCAGTGCATTATCACCCACTTTTGGTGTGCCCTTTACGACCTCACCGAGATGGACGATCACACCAGCTGCTGGCTTGCGCAGATCGTCCACGCGGATTTCCCATCCGAGGAGAGGATCTGCTGAGCGGATAATTCCAGTGTCCGAGACCTGACCGCCTGATTCGATGTAAAAACCGGTTGCCGGTAATATCACCGCTACCCTGTCACCAGGGTTAGCTTGCACAATGGTCTGACCATCTTTTTCCATTGCCAGCAGTTGTGCTTCAACCTCCAGCCAGTTATATGGATCATATGCCACACCTTCTGCGCCAATTTTGCCTTCTGCTTGCAAATCAGCGAGCAGGTCACGGAAGAATTCGGCATCCTCGCCGCCTAACGGACCGAAAGCCTCGCCTGCGCCGGACGCCAGACGGTGCTGGTCCATTGCCTGGCGAAAACCTTGCTCCTCGACCTCATAACCCAGCTCACGTGCGATATCCCTCGTGATTTCAAGCGGCAACCCGAATGTTGCATACAGGTCGAAAGCCTGGCTTCCTGGAAGGATTTTCTCTGTCTCAGGCAGGCGATAGAGCATATTTTCAAGCTTCGCCTGACCGCTTTCTACCGTGCGTTGAAAACGCTCTTCTTCGCGGGTCAGACTTGCAAGGATAGCCTGGCTGTTGCGCACCAGCTCCGGGTAAAAATCGCCGTAGGTTTCTATGATGCGCCGGGCAACATGCGCAAGGAATGGTTCCTTCAGGCCGATCTTGGTACCGAAGCGGGCTGCACGGCGGATGATCATGCGGGTGATGTAATTCCTGCCCACATTTCCTGGTACCACCCCGTCAGCAATCAAGAAGGAAGCTGCGCGTGCATGATCAGCGATCACACGGTAGGGGGTCAGATCTGCTTCCCGTTGTGCATCGGTGTGACCGCTCAGCTGCTGGATTGTCTGCAGTGCCGGCGCGAATAGATCAGTGCGATAGTTAGAATCAACATCCTGAAGCACTGAGACGATACGCTCGAAGCCCATACCCGTATCGACGTGCTTGGCAGGCAGCGGTTCCAGGCTTGAAGGCCCTAAGCGGTTATATTGGATGAACACCAGGTTCCAGAGCTCTAAAAAGCGCGTACATTCACCATTAACCGTGCAAACATGCCCTGGGACATGCTGCATATTGCAGTATTTCAATCCGCGATCAATGTGAATCTCGCTGCAAGGACCGCAAGGACCGGTCTCCGCCATCTCCCAGAAGTTGTCCTTCCTGCCGAAGTAATATACATGATTGGGTATGAACCCTGGCTGCTGCCGCCACCAGTTGGCTGCTTCTTCATCGGACGCAATCTCACCTTTTTCATCCTTGAAGACTGTCGCATAAAGCATATCCTTGGATAAACCCCATTGCTCAGTCAGCAATTGCCATGCCCAGGCGATGGCCTCTTCTTTATAGTAGTTTCCGAAGGACCAATTTCCGAGCATTTCGAAGAAGGTATGATGGGTATTGTCTCGACCCACATCGTCCAGGTCGTTGTGTTTGCCTGCCACGCGCATGCACTTTTGTGAGTTGACAGCCCGGTGATAGGGGCGCTTATCAGTTCCAAGAAATACATCTTTAAATTGCACCATGCCAGCATTAGTGAACAGCAAAGTTTGGTCACCACCTGGCACTAAAGAAGAGGATGGCACATAAGTATGTCCATGTTCTTCAAAAAAATCAATGAAATCCTGGCGAATACGATTTCCGGAAACCTTCGATTCTGTCATCATCACTCCAATAAAGTGCACTGGCTGCCTGGCAGCCTCTTATTTAAAATTTATCCTCTTCAAGACTTTGAATTATACCAAGGAGCACCGAAGGTAAGATATAATCGCTCACTGACGTGTGAAACCTCCCATGAATAAAATCTCATCCAGTTATTTATATTTTTCGGTTTTTGCTTCGGGCATGACTACGCTGGCGATCGAGTTTGGTGCATCGCGGTTATTGGGCAGTGTATTTGGCACCAGCAACCTGGTGTGGGCGAGCATCATTGGATTGATATTAATCTACCTGGCGGTAGGATATTTCATTGGCGGGCGCTGGGCTGATCGATCTCCATTCCCGGCAACAATGTACCAGATTATGGCATGGGGCGCATTGGCTGCCGGCCTGGTCCCGCTGGTTGCTCGCCCCGTCTTGTGGGCGGCTGCCGATGCTTTCGACCAGCTAGAAATCGGCGTGTTGTTTGGCAGCTTTGCAGCAGTGTTAATTTTGTTCAGCATCCCGATTACATTATTAGGAACGATCTCACCATTTGCAATCCGGCTGGCGATCGTTGATCCAGCCCATGCTGGCAGGATATCGGGTCGGATATATGCGATTTCTACCATTGGATCATTTGTCGGCACCTTTTTGCCTGTCCTGGTTTTTATTCCCTTAGTTGGCACCACGCTGACTTTCTTCATTTTTAGTGAATTTTTATTGATTGTCGCCCTGGTTGGATTAGGTTTAGCATCAGGATGGCGAAGGGTTCTGTGGTTGAGCTGGATGCCTCTGTTACTTGCCTTACTCACCTGGTTAACGATTAACCAGGCTGTAAAACGAACTTCAGGCCAAATTTATGAATCTGAATCTGCTTACAACTATATCCAGGTTTTAGAACAGGATGGTTTTCGTCTGCTGCGGCTGAATGAAGGGCAAGGTATCCATTCTGCCTGGCATCCTACCCAAATCGATTATTATGGACCGTGGGAGCAATTTTTACCAGCTCCAATGTTCAACCCACCACCCTTTGGGCCTGAAACAGTGAAAAGAATCGCCATTGTTGGACTCGCTGCTGGCACAGTAGCGAGACAGGCAACTGAAGTCTACGGGCAGGTTCCGATTGATGGTTTTGAGATAGACCCGGAGATAATCGATGTTGGACGCCGTTTTTTCGATATGAATGAGCCAAATCTGGAAGCGATCGCCCAGGATGGGCGCTTAGGATTGGCGCTCAGCCCACATCGATATTCGATTATCGCCTTGGACGCTTATCGACCACCCTATATCCCCTGGCATCTTTCCACCCGGGAATTTTTCCAAACCGTCTACGACCATTTAGAAGACGATGGGGTGATGGCTATCAATGTTGGTCGCTCTCCACAAGATAGGCGTTTGGTGGATGGCCTGGTTGGCACAATCTCGTCTGTCTTTCCATCTGTGTACGTGATGGATATCCCGGATACTTTTAACACAATGATCTATGCAACTGCTCAACCAACGACTTTGGATAACCTTTACCAAAATTATGTTTCGATTCAGGCGAGACAGGATGTACACCCACTATTAAAAGCTACCTTGGAACGGTTAATAGTCAACATGCGTGAGACACCTGCCAGCGATACGATCTTCACAGACGATTGGGCGCCGATTGAATGGATTACAAATCAGATGGTGTTGAATTTCTTAACGGTGAGTGAATTGGAGGAAACCAAATGACCACGCAAGCAGAACAGGCGCAACCAGGTTCGGGAAGGAGCTTGCACCAGGCAATAGGATGGATCGTAACGATACTGGTACCCGTAGTGCTGGTGCTGACTACCGTTCGCTGCCTCTTTATCCTACCATTTTTACAGTTTGAGTATCGCCAGCCAGGATTTCCAATCGACCGGTATGGCTTTACCCTCGAGGACAGGCTGCATTGGGCAAAATTATCAATGGATTATCTGGTAAACGATGCAGACATCGATTATCTTGGCGATTTGCGCTTTGATAATGGCGACGAAGTATTCAATGTACGAGAATTGGGGCACATGTTGGATGTCAAGCAAGTCATCCAGAGTGCATTTCAGGTTTTGGGAATTAGCTGGCTGGTTCTGATAGGGTTAGGGATCTGGGCCTGGCTAGGGAAGTGGGGGAGAGAGTATAAACACGCGCTGGGGCGCGGCGGGTGGCTGACAATTATGTTAATTGGTGGAATTGTAGTATTTTCATTACTCAGTTTTGGTGTGTTTTTTACTACTTTCCACAACGTCTTTTTCAATCCTGGCACCTGGACCTTTAATTTTAGTGATACTTTAATTCGCTTATTCCCAGAACGTTTCTGGAGGGATATTTTATTAATTATAGGAAGCACTACGATCCTCCTTGCTTTGGTGCTTGTGTTTCTCTTTGGGCGAAAACAGGGGAAGAAATCTTCCGGAGGTTAAATTATTCGGCTGGCGAGCCACTAGCTAGCCAGCCGAGGTTTGAAATAGATTTTATTTTATGCGGGTTACGGATTACCGTACCAGCCATGGACGATGGTCGGATCTTCAGGTGTGAAGCGGTAGAATAACCTGGTGCCCCACAGGCCTTCGCCCCGTGTCGCCCAACCCCAGCCATTGCGAAACTCAACACCATCTTTGTTGATGCGTCCCAACCGCCATCCGGTCCACTCAGTGTAGCTGTTCTTCAATGAGAAGCTGTACCAGGCCCAACCTGCGCCATTATACTTGGGATGCTGGTGAGCCCAGACGAGCTTCAAATTGACGGTGCCAGAAGTAACCGGATCGTCGGTGATATCTTCGCATTTTAGCGTCTTAGCCATAGTGATCTGGATCAGGTAATCCTTGTCCAATACCTGGCCTTCGCTAATGACCTTGCAGGTCTCTTTGCCGGTGAATAGAGTCAGCGGTTTCTCTTGCACAGGTGGACCCGCCGAAACCAGCAGCATAGAGAGCACTGCTATAATCGCCACAGCAGCAAAGATTTTCTTCATTTCAGGTTCCTCCATTAGTTGTTACGATAGAACATACTAGTTGACTCGAGTTGGTAATGAATATTGTTAGGGTTTTACTTTGTAGCGAAAACGTTCAACGCCTACCTTTCCCCGGATTTTCCAGGATGCTTGGATCTATTGCCTATACAATTATCCAATTAACCAGATTACATAACCTGGTTGAAGGCAGGAATAATATGTTATTCGAGTAGGGATTTATTCTCGATGTTCGTTCCCGTTGCCTGCCCAATTAACAGACAATGTCCTACCATAGCCCCGATCAGCGTTCGCTGCAATGTATATCTATTGTAGCAAGTGGTATAAAAAAGTCAATACGCCAACTTACCGCCATCTCCGGTAACAATACAGCCAGAGCTCACGATACTTCATGAACATCAGCTTCCCTGTCAAAGTCGACCCACATCCCCAGGCGGTATAATCGTATTTCCCTTTTATAACCAAAACCGTCTTCTTCCCCGGATCAATGGAAAAGTCGTATTGAGCGGGTCCGCGCAGTTGAAGATGAACCTGGGCGTGAGTCTCGTTGTGTATCACAATTGCTACGGTTTCCGTTGGTTTTGCTTGTGATGCTCAACCCGGAAGTGTCAGGGTGAATCCTAACTCTGGAACTACAAGGGCACCGTTAAATTTCTTCCCGCAGGCTTTGTAAATATAAAGGTATCGACCCGGCTGGACAGGGAAAGTCTCCTTACCAGGCTTTATGGACAGCTTGTAGGTTGCTGGACCCTGGAGGCTTAAATCCACTGCCTTGCCGGTTTTATTGTTAACCACCAGTTTCGCGGTAGCTGTCGCGGCTGTATCCTGTGCAGCAGCAGGAGACTCCATCCATAGCGGCGACAAGCTGGATAGTAGCAGCGAAAGGATTAAGATCGGAATCCAAATTTGCTTTTTCATTCTCGTTTAGTAACAGAAAAATTTCCATTCGAACCAGCGCCGGATTTTAACTGTGCCACTGATCGTAGCCCCGCATCCGTAGGCGATGTACTGGTACTTACCCTTCAACACTTTGATGGTGTTCGAGCCGGGTTTAAGTGAAAAATCATAAGATGCTGGTCCGGTCAACACAAGGCGAATATACCCGCTGGTGTCGTTTTTGACAGTGACGCTTATCTCGCCAGCCCCCTTACCATTTTTGGTTTTGCACTTCTCGATATTGAATATTTGGCCATTTTTCTTGACTTCGATGGTGCCTTTTTTATCTACGTTGCAGGCTTTATATTCGAACTTGTATTTTCCAGATTGCACCTGGTAGAAGTTTTTCCCGGGATTTGCGTTGAACGTGTAGGTTTCAGGGCCAATCAGGGTAACCTTCACTTTCTCAGAGCCCTTGTTTTTAATGACGAGTTGCAGCATGCCTGATGCATTCGCATCATTGGTAGTCGCTGCTTGTGCTGTCGATGCGGGTGTCCAATTGGAAAACAGGATGATTACAATCAGGCTGATCAGGATAATCGTTTTACTTTTCATTGTGTCGCCCTCCCAAATTCTAAATGCTTTCTTCTTGGTAAACATTACAGCATCCACCCCTCATCCAGGACTCTTGAAGTTCACCAAGTTAATAAATTCCAGGTTGACTCCCTCCGTGCCAATTCTGGAGCATCACAAAGGATTGCTGATTATTGTATAGCAAATTAATGAACCAAAAGCAATAGAGGTGGGAAGATTTTATAGAAAATTTGGGTGAAATCGCTTGAAGAGAAAATAAAAACCCGGCATTAACCGGGTTTTTATCTGTTTGACAGCCTTGAGATGGTTTGTTATTTCTTTGCCATGCCCTGGCGGGCAACAGCTTCTGCTGCAGCCTTAACCGCTTCGGGGTCAGCCAGGTAGTAGCTGTTGATACGCTTCAAGTTATCATCCAGCTCGTACACCAGCGGAATTCCAGTTGGAATATTCAGCTCAATGATAGCCTCGTCAGAAATATTATCCAGGTATTTCACCAAAGCTCGCAGGCTATTTCCGTGAGCGGAAATGATCAGCCGTTTACCGGTTTTAATCGTTGGGGCAATCGTACTGTGCCAGTAAGGCAACACACGGTCCAGGGTGGTTTTCAGCGATTCACAAGCTGGCAGTTGTTCCTTGGTAAGCCCGGCATAGCGAGGGTCGAAGCGAGGATGCCGCTCATCATCCCAATCTAAGGCTGGTGGGGGTACATCATAGCTGCGACGCCAGATTTTTACCTGCGCATCGCCAAATTTTTCTGCAGTTTCAGCTTTATTCAGCCCTTGCAAGGCGCCGTAATGTCGCTCGTTCAACTCCCAGGCGAAGGTCACCGGGATCCATTCCAATGACATCTCTTCCTGGATGATCCACAAAGTATGGATCGCTCGTTTGAGAACCGATGTGATGGCGACATCAAAGACAAAGCCTTTTTCCTTGAGCTGTTTCCCGGCAGTATGGGCTTCTTTTCTGCCAAGCTCAGTAAGCCCAACATCTGTCCAACCGGTAAAGCGGTTTTCCAGGTTCCAGTCACTCTGACCATGCCGTACAAGTACTAAGGTATACATCTTGCTCCAATCCTCATTATTTACAAGTTAAGGCGTCTCCCCGCTCTGGAGAAACAGAGAGACGCCAGGTTTTATGTTACGGAATACCCGCTGATTTAACGTATCGCCAGCTCTGTTTCTGAATCGAACACATGCATGTTCGCCATGTTGAAGACAAAGTTAGATTTCTCACCCATATGGTAATGGGAGCGTGGATCGACACGGGCAACATAGTTATGTTCGCCATTATTAAGGTAAACAAATATTTCGTTGCCCATCAATTCCACAACATCAACCTTGGATTCGACCGGTTGAGCTACGATGCCAGGTGCGGCGAACTCTGGGTTGTGGATATCTTCTGGTCGCAACCCAAAGACGACGTTTTTACCCGCATATGGCTCAAATTTGCTCTTTTGTTCTTCTGGAATTTGAACGGAGAAAGACTTAGCATCGATGATTAATTTTCCATCCTGACTGTTAATCGTTGAAGGGAAGAAGTTCATCGCTGGAGAGCCGATAAAGCCTGCTACGAACAAATTGTCAGGGAAATCGTAGAGCTTCTGAGGAGTATCCACCTGCTGGAGAATGCCGCGGCTGATCACAGCGATGCGCGTTGCCATGGTCATGGCTTCAACCTGGTCGTGAGTAACATATATAAATGTAGTGGCGAGCTGTTGATGCAGCTTGCTAATGTTGGCACGAGTTTCAACGCGCAGTTTGGCATCGAGGTTGGAGAGTGGTTCGTCAAACAGGAATACCTTGGGCTCGCGCACAATAGCACGTCCAACAGCTACACGTTGTCGCTGACCACCGGAGAGCTGCCGGGGTTTGCGATCCAAATAGCCTTCGATGCCTAATACAGCCGCAGCTTCTTTTACTCGCCGGTCAATTTCTGATTTTGGTGTCTTGCGCAGCTTAAGACCAAAGGCCATGTTGTCATAGACAGACATGTGCGGGTAAAGCGCATAGGATTGGAAGACCATGGCAATGTCACGATCTTTTGGAGCCACATTGTTTACCGTCTGGTCGCCGATTTTAATTGCGCCTTCACTGATTTCTTCCAGTCCTGCCAGGCAGCGTAAAGCGGTAGTCTTTCCGCAGCCAGAGGGTCCTACAAGCACGAGAAATTCTTTGTCTGCAATGTCCAGGTTGAGGTCGTTTACCGCGATGACATCACCATAACGCTTGTAGACGTGGTCAAATGTTACACTAGACATGATCTTTTTCTCCTTTCACGTTTTACGGGAATATAGTGATTTAATTATAGTCAACGTGTTGATTCCGTCAATATACAGAATGCCCGAATTATCCGAACTAATCCAAGCCTTGTCGATTTGACCAGCAGAATATAGAATCAGACCTATGCCAGATGATATCACTCCCATTCGAAAGCAATATTTAGAAATCAAACGCCAGTACCCACAGGCAATTTTATTCTTCCGTCTTGGTGATTTTTATGAAACCTTTGACCAGGACGCAGAAATTGCTTCGCGAGAATTGGATATTGTGTTAACCTCACGAAATGTTGCTAAAGGGATGCGAGTGCCAATGGCAGGAATTCCTCACCATGCTGCCGAAAATTACCTGGCACGCTTGATCGATCGCGGTTACCATGTGGCAATTTGTGAGCAGGTCGGTGACCAGCCCATCAAAGGATTATTCCCCCGGCAGGTGACCCGCATCGTAACTCCTGGGACCGTGATGGAGCCCGGCTTGCTTCCCGGAGATTCAAACAACTACCTCGCTTGCATCGTTCTGGATACACTCACCAATACAAAAGGTAAACAGCGAGAATCTCATACCAGGCAAAGTCTATATCCAGGCAAGGCTACTCGCGCTGGTGTGGCATTTGTGGATATTACCACCGGCGAATTCAATGTCACTGAGTTTGAGGGGGAGGATATCCTCACGCTGGCACGCTCAGAATGGGTGCGTTTACAGCCTGCCGAAGTGCTCCTGCCGGAATCAATTTCACTGGGGGATGGTTTACCTGGCCACCGCACGAGCTGGCCTGACTGGCGATTCGAACCCGGATCCTGCCGGGAAACTCTTCTTCGCCATTTCAAAGCAGCCTCTTTGGATGGCTTTGGATTACGTGAGTTACAGCTGGGAATGCAAGCTGCAGGCGCGATCGTGCAGTACCTGGAAGAGACCCAATCCGGGGCATTAAGGCTTCTCACCAACCTGAGTGTCTACAACCTCGCTGAATTTATGGTACTCGACGCTGCAACCCGGCGCAACCTGGAGCTTACCGAAACCCTGCGAAATGGCGCGGTAAAAGGCTCGCTGTTGGGAGTGCTGGATCATACTGTAACTCCTATGGGCAAGCGATTAATTCGACAGTGGGTCAGTAAACCGTTGTTGGACGTGAATCGCATAACCGAACGCCTGGATGGTGTGACCCTTTTCTTCAAAGAAGGACTGCGTCGCGCTGAGTTACGTGCCGCATTAAAGCCTTTGAATGATTTAGAACGCCTATCAGGTAGGGTGGTTGGAGGTTTTGCACAGCCTCGCGACCTGGTAGCGATGCGCCAAACACTCGAACGCCTGCCGATCATTTTGGAAAGTCTACCTGAAGAGGCTCCCGCTCTGGCGCGCCTGATGGGAGGCTTTGATTTATGCAGTGATGACTTGGGGTTATTGAAAGCTGCCATTGCCGATGATCCGCCTGCAACTCTTCAAAACGTCGGCATATTCCGCCCGGGTTATTCAGCCGAATTAGACGGAGTCGTGGAACGCTCGCGTGGCGCTCGTGAATGGATTGCCAACCTGGAGAGTGTAGAGCGCGAACGAACAGGTATACGATCATTAAAGGTCGGGTTTAACAAGGTTTTTGGCTATTACCTCGAGATCACCCATGCAAACGCCGCGCAGGCACCGCAAGATTACATCCGCAAGCAAACCCTGGTTAATGCCGAGCGCTATATTACGCCTGAGTTAAAAGAATACGAAGCCCTTGTTTTGAATGCCGAAGACCGCATTCGCGAGATTGAAAACCGGTTGTTTCGCGAATTATGTGCTCGATTAGCCTTGACTTCTGGGCGGATGTTATCCACTGCCCGCGCACTTGCAACGCTGGATGTGCTGGCGTCCTTTGCTGAGACCGCGGCTAACAATGCTTATTGCCGTCCAGATGTAGTTTCTGATGATGTCTTGGAAATTCACGATGGGCGGCACCCGGTTGTTGAGCAAATGCTAACGGGGGAGCGTTTCGTCCCCAATGACGTGATCTATGATCCAGGCGAGCGGGTAAGGATCATCACCGGTCCGAATATGTCAGGTAAATCTACGCTCATCCGGCAGGTAGCACTCATTGTTTTGATGGCTCAAATCGGGAGCTACGTGCCTGCCGCAATCTCTTGTATCGGCGTTGTGGACCGCATCTTTACCCGCATGGGCGCACAAGATGAAATTCATGCCGGGCAATCCACATTCATGGTGGAAATGGTAGAGACTGCCAACATCCTGCATAACGCAACCCCGCGCAGCTTGCTAATTCTGGACGAGATTGGTCGCGGCACGAGCACTTACGATGGCGTATCAATTGCCTGGGCGGTTGTGGAATACTTACATAATCATCCACAACTGCGACCAAAGACCCTGTTTGCCACTCATTACCATGAGCTGACTCAACTGGCAGACCTGCTTCCAGGGGTGCGCAACTATAATGTAGCGGTCAGCGAATCCGATGGACGAGTTGTATTCTTACATAAAATCGTCGAAGGCGGGGCAGATCGCTCATATGGCATCCATGTCGGGCAGCTTGCTGGCTTACCGGGACCGGTGGTGCAGCGAGCGGATGAAATCCTGCACCAATTAGAGGCTTCTTCTGGTAGAGCAGTGAAAATCAATCCAAATGCTGCCCGGCAGCTGGCGCTCTTTCCGGAAACAAACCCGCTAGTGGAAGAGTTAAAGCGCCTTGACGTAAACACGCTCTCGCCGATCGAAGCACTGACCAAGCTCTACGAATGGCAAAAAAGATTTATCAGCGATGAGTAGAGTCAAGTACGCGGCAAACTACTGAGTGTTCTCCAGGACTCCAACTACCTGAAGCCATGGTGGTTCTGGATAGGGATTCTTCTCGAGTCGCATACCTAGCTTCTGCATCACTCTAATCGAGCCGATGTTGGTGTAATCAGTCTCTGCAACGATTCGTTTAAGGTGCAGATGCTTGAAGGCATAATCGATCAGCGCTTGAGCTGCCTCAGTCGCGAAGCCTTGATGCTGGTAGTCTGGCGATATTGCATAGAACAGTCCAAATTCGGTTGAATTATGGCTTGCTGAGGGCGGTTGGCTTTGCGCTGAAAAACCGTGCAGCTGTTCAAAAAAGCCTAAACACGGAACATAACCGCATGCGCCGATGAGTTTATTCTCCGATCGATGGATGATTGCTCGATCTCCGTAAGGCGGCTGGTTGAGTTTAGCTAATTGAGCAGGATTCCGAACAGCCCATTGCAGCCATTCGGCTCGCTCTGCCAGGCTATCCATTTTGTCTGTGCCCAAATCAGCGGCATTCAACTCAACATCAAGTAGCTGGTAGACATCCAGTAAATCATCCATTACGAATGGTCTGATAAGCAAACGCTTTGTGATAAGAATTGGCATCTCTAGCATGGCGATGGATTATTCCTGTCGAACCTGTTTGATTAACTTATGGGTTAAGCTGCTGCCCAGGATGGCACAGACATCAGTGGGCAGGTAGTGCATTACGCTTCTCTCGAATAGGAGTTGTGCCGACGCCGGGAAATCTTCATCTCCCTGCCAATATGCAACCAGAACAGCTACTCGCGGCAGGGCCTGGAAGATAAAAGCTCGATCGCCGGGGATATCCTGCGTGGATGGGAGCAACTCTCCACCTGACAGCCTCGCAGCCTGGCTGAAAGCATCCAGATCATTCTGAAAAGCGCGAGCTAATTCCGCGCCGGTATAACCCTGGAAAGCCTGGTTATAAAATCTACCATCGGGGAGATCAGCAAAAGAAATCCAGTGTGGCTCAGACTGATTACCATCTGCCGTGATGAAATAGTAGAGCAGCAGCGCCTGGTTGGCGATCGGCAGGAGTTGCCCGGTCTGTGCATCCGTGATTGTCCATCCTGGATAAACAATCTTCGTCGGTCGTGCCCACAAATTTAGAGTAAAGGTTACCTGGTTCCCGGGCTCGGAGTGGTACTCGCATCCGGTTCGAGCAGCCAGGGTATCGGCACCGACCTGATGGATTTCTGTATTTAACAGTTCTTGCAGCGCTGATACACGCTGTGGAAGCTGGCTGGTAACAGTCGGTTTGAAAAAATCGGATTTATTCATGGAATTTCACCAAATCTGCCAAAGCTTGCGCTAAATCGTTATAGATCCGGACCTCTGAAAGCCCTGTTGTTTGCAGTTTCGTAGCTGATTCGACGCCTAGTCCGGTGCGAACAAGAACAACCTGCCCAACGCCTGCCGCATAACCTGCCTGTATATCACTTAAGTTGTCACCAATCAGGATTGACTGTTTGAGATCGATGTTAAAGTCCTGAGCGGCATCCAGGATCATCCCCGGCTTGGGTTTGCGACAGTTACAACCATCCTCCGGTTTATGTGGGCAAACGTATATTCCATCAACCCGTCCGTTCGTGCTGTGGATAACACGCGAAAGTTGCGCTTAACCCATCCACTTCAGCTCTGGAGAAAACGCCATGCCCGATGCCAGCCTGGTTCGTGATGATCACGATTTTGTAAGAGCTGTCTTTAAGCCTTGCGAGCGCACTTAAAGCCCCAGGTATAAATTCAACGTCCGCCCAACTGCGCACATAATTTGCCCGGTTTTCGATGATGACGCCATCCCGGTCGAGAAAGATTGCCATATTCATGGGCTAATTATATTCAATTGTTGTAGCCTGGCAAAAAGTGGAATCTTTTATTTTAAGAGTTGGCGGTTGACCCTCTGTAATTTATTAGATAAAATTCATTAATAATATCTGTATTGGTTTTGGAGGTTAGGCATGATTGACGAAAATAACCCGGTTGCGCTTAAGGAAAATCTAGGCTCGCGGCGGATACCATCGCTGCGCATGTCTAATTTTCCAAATGCCGATGAGATCGTGCACCAGGGATTGTTTGAAGCATCCCGTTCTGATCACTGTGTAGATATTTTATTGGTAAATCCACCAACACCTGACGGTGGATTATGGATTCGCACCCAACACCGGGTGGGCAGGCGGACCCGTGAAAATATGGTCTGGCCGCAAGTTTCGCTGGCTCAAATGGCAGCTCTACTGCACCCGGTTTATACGCTGCAGATTATCGACGCCAATGCCGAACGGATGGGCTGGGATGAATTCGAAAAGCAATTGGATTATTACCAACCCAAATACTATCTCACTCAGCTCACTGCCCCCACCTTGCAGAATGATATGTACGGATGTTTCCTGGCAAAAGCGCGTGGCGCTGTAACGATTGCATTCGGAACTCATATCACACCCATTCCGCGTGAGACAATGCTTCCGTTTCCTGCACTTGATTATGGGCTGGTGGGAGAGCCTGATCTGACCATCCGCGATCTATTGGATCACCTGGAAGGTCGCTTTGTGCAGCGTTCAACTGAGATCCAACGAATTTTTGCGAACCATGATCCAAGTTATCAGCAGTCCTTCCACGAAGACGGATCAGTCAATCTTCATGGAATAAAAGGCCTGGTCTGGCGCAAAGGACAGGAAATAATGGTCAATTTTCCACGCCCATTTATTGCCAGCCTGGATGATCTACCGATTCCGATGCACGAATTACTACCCCTGCAGAAATACCGCATGCCACTCATCAAGGGCCCATTTACTTTCATTGTCACTAGCCGTGGCTGCCCTGCCGGATGCACCTACTGTATTAAACATGTCAGCTACCAATACACAACCCGGTTGCGTTCTCCTGATCTGATCATGAAGGAGATGTGGCGGTTGAAAGAGTTGGGCATTAACAATTTGCACATGTATTCCGACTTGTTCACGGTCAGTCGGTGCCCAGGTGGTGGAACTCTGCCAGCGCATGATTGACGAGAATATCCAGATAAAATGGATGAGCAACAGCCGGGTGGATTTTGTGGATGAAGAAATGCTCAAATTGATGGGGAAAGCAGGTTGTCGTCTGATCTCATGGGGGATTGAAAGTGGTAACGAGCAAATATTGAAACATGCACGAAAAGGCGCTTATCCTGAGAAGGCGGAAAGGGCATTGCGGTGGGCTAAAGATGCAGGTATCATGAATTGGGGATATTTCATCATCGGGTTACCGGGCGAGACTGAAGCAACCATCCGACAGACGATTGACTTTTCCAAGAAGCTGCCGTTGGATATCGCCTTATTTCACGTAGCCGCGCCATATCCCGGCACGCCATTCTTTTTCGAAGTAGTGCGCGAAGGTTGGTTCCGTAAAGGCACGCGCTGGGAACAGGTCGACATGGATAAAGGCACGGTGTTGGATTACCCGGAGCTTTCGGCTGAGCGAATTCTCTACTGGCAGAAACGTGCCTTTCGTGAATGGGCTTTTCGTCCCGGGCCGATGTTTACATACTTGAAGATGCTACTGTCGGATTGGTCGACCCTCAAGACAGCATTGAATGCAGGACTGCAGCACTTGAGCTGGGCGTCCAGTAACGAGGATTAAAAAAAAGAGACCTTGCCGGGTCTCTTTTTTATTCGTTGAATTTCTTTACTTGCCTGTACGAGCTTTATTTTCAAGGGTGCGGGAGAGGATTTTCTCCATTTCGTCCTGCCCCTTGTTAGGCTTGCGCGGTTTTGCTGGGACATCTTCTGCTTTGTCCCCTGAGCGTTCCATCGCTTCGCGAAAGGCGAATTCAATCGCGGTGGGTACAGCTACTTCTTTCTCGCCTTCTTCTTCCTGGACGGATTTAGGTTGCTCTTTTCCAGGGCGTGCCGGGCGTTCTTCTTTCACCTTGGGCTGTTTCACCGGTGGTTCTTCCAGGGCTTTCATACTCAGTTTGATCTGTTTCTTCTGCCGGTTGACTGCTAATACTTTGACATCAACCTCATCGCCCTCTTTCACCAGGTCACCAGGTGTTTTAATGTAGCTGTGGGTCATCTCGCTGATATGAACCAGACCAGGTCGTTCTGCGCCGATATCGACGAATACGCCAAATTTTTCGAGGCGCACCACTTTGCCTTTCAGGACTAAATCCTTATCGAGATCTCGCCATTCCATATCGAGTGGCTTGATCATGGTAAGTTCAATGCGGTCTTTCTTTGGGAATACCCTCCGCACCCATAATTCAACTTCCTGCCCTTCATGCAAGGCGTCTTCAACTCTATTAATGGGATCTTTTGAAATTTGGGAGATGTGCACTACTCCCGGAATTGGCAAGCCGATATCGACCACAGCTCCTGCCAAAGTAATTTTCATTATCTTGCCGGTGAAGTGCATTTTTCGTTTGATTTCGTTTACATCATGAATATTTGTTATTTCAGTGGCTACCGGATTTGTTTCCATAGCGCTTCTCCAATCGGGGATGATAGATTGCTATCCACCGTGGGGTGGTTGTCGACAAATGCGAGCAAGGATTGCCTTAAACTCGCGAACGTGGATTATACCTTGGGCGGTTAGAAATGTCAAACTTCATATAATAAGTATATTTTTACCGAGCGTGTTTTGTTGACAGGTTAGACAGTGGATGCTATAACAGGTGAAAGGAAGATGGCAGGAGATCATCTGCACCCATAGGGGACACTGGATGAATACTAAAAGCCTTACCTGGCGATGGTTCTTAAGTGTAATACTTGCATTATCAGGTATTCTTTTATTTGTCGTACTAGCCTTCAGCCAATCATTTACATACCTCTACCTACCTGTGGTCAGACACGTATGGCCACCACCAACGGCAACACCCACCCCTGGCAGATTGGTTATCAGCGAAGTGATGTACGATTGTCTGGACGATGAGCCTGGTTGTGAGTGGTTTGAAATCTTTAATAGCGGCGGCACTCCGGTAGTTGTCGAAACCTACAAAGTAGGTGATGAAGAGACACCGGGGGGTAGTGAAGGAATGTACCAATTTCCCTTGGGTTCTCAAATCGGTGCGGGGCATTACGTGATTGTTGCCAATTGGGCAGCGGTTTTTAAGAACCGTTACGGTTTTTCTCCCCAATTTGAGCTGCGTGAATCCGATCCGAATGTTCCGAATCTTGAGCGCTACCTGGCATGGTCAGACGGCAACCTGGAGCTTGAAAATTCGGGCGATGATATTTTGTTGCTAAACAACTTGGATCAGGTAGTTGATGCAGTCTCCTATGGCAGCGCCAGTTTTGCATTTTTCCCACCCGTGAAAAAGGTGAGTGAAGGGCATTCCATGGAGCGCTATCCAGTTGACCAGGATACCAACACCGCAAGTGATTGGGTGGAGCAGGCTCGTCCAGCGCCTGGGGAAGGCTCTCTGAGCACGCCTACACCGACACCTACCGTGACGCACACAGCCACCTCTACTGGTACAGTGACACCTACTCCCACAGGAACATACTTCACAGACACACCGGATATACGGACGCATACTCCGACCCCGACAATAACCCTGACCCCTTCGCCTACGCTGTCACCGACGTGCACCCCAACGGCAGAGTCGAC
The DNA here is from genome assembly GCA_963774935.1 of uncultured Chloroflexia bacterium. Classification (GTDB taxonomy): domain Bacteria; phylum Chloroflexota; class Anaerolineae; order Anaerolineales; family UBA4823; genus CAVZGO01. Next base: position 353,701 of record CAVZGO010000001.1, on the reverse strand, counting down.
AGAACCCCAAGGTGTGTTATTAATTAGCGAGGTTCTATACGACCCAAATGGAAGTGAGCCAGCCGGGGAATGGTTTGAGCTGTATAACGGTGGTGGTAGCCTGATCGACCTGTCGTTCCATAAACTTGGCGACGAAGAAACCCAGGGTGGTGGTGAAGGTATGTACCAATTTCCGTCTGGAGCTACTTTGGCTCCAGACCATTACCTGATTGTAGCAAACCAGGCAGTGGAATTCATAGTTGCCTATGGATTCGCACCAGATTTTGAGCTGGTAGACTCCGATCCATCAGTTCCGGACATGCTGCCATACAGCTCCTGGGCTAGCGGGGCAATCAGCCTGGGCAACCCGGGAGATGAGCTGATCCTGCTGGATGGAAGTGACCAATGGGTGGATACAGTCTCATGGGGCAGCTCCAGTTGGGCGTTCAACCCACCGGTTGCGGCAGTAGTTCAAGGGCATTCCATTGCTCGTCTTCCAGTTTATCTGGATACCGATACGGCAGGTGATTGGGTGGACAATGTGACCCCCTCTCCAGGGGAATAAATTATTCAGCCGTATAGGTTGTAGTTGTTTTTTTGTTCTGGATAACGACAATGGGGTACGGTTCAACCGTACCCCATTGTGTGGATTAACAACTCCTAACGGATCCGTTCGATCCGCTTACGAAGGGAGATTGGTTACTTTACGAATAACCATGACTACTTTTCCCTGGATTCGGACAGTGTTCGGATCATCGATTACAATCGGATCCATACTTGGGTTAGCAGGTTGCAGTCGGACATGCCCATTTTCCAGGTAGAAATACTTCAGGGTGGTCTGGTCTTTATCATCCAGCCAGACAGCGACCATCTCACCATTACGCGCTTCCAAAGCAGGCTTCATAATCACGATATCGCCATCGTTGATCATCGCATCGATCATCGAGTCGCCCTGTACTTCGAGTGCAAATAAATCTCGCGCGCTGCGTTCGCGGCTGGGCAGCATGCTGCTGGCTATGTCAACCATGGATTCTGGGTCATAGTATGAGAAATCCGAGGCAGGTACATTGATCGGTTGACCGGCAACGATGCGGCCTACCAGCGGGAAGTGCAGCATTTCGGATACGGCCTGGTCAATTCTTTGTGCAGCCTGGGAAAGCGAGTGCTTCAAGGTGACCATCGGTGTCTCCTGGGCATCCGGTGAGGGCTGAACCAGGCGAATGCCGCGTGAAATCCGTTCATCGCGCTCAATGTAACCGCTTTGTTCGAGCTGTTCCAGATAGTAATTTACAACCGATGTAGATGAAATATTGGCGTGCTGGCATATTTCACGTATGCTGGGGGGGTAGCCGGTGTTCTCCTGGTAATCTGCTAGGACTTCCAGGATCCTTCTTTTACGTTCACTGAGACCTTTATTTGGGCGTCGAGCCATCATACTTCACACTCCAATCTCGGACAAATAAACAGATAATTTGTTCCATAAATAATCATAACCGAACATCTGTTCTTTGTCAATGGTAAATATTAATAAAATGACGGTGGAAAAGTATATATTTTACTGATCTAGGTCGCAGTTTTCCAGTTTTTATAGGCTGCGGTGATCCCGGTCAGAAGAATACCGCCAGCAGCTACGAAGATCAATTGGATATATGCGAGCAATGCCAGGAAGTGAGTAAGAAAATCTGGCAGGTGCCATGTAGTGAATAGTCCATTGAGAGAAAAATTGATGGCGATTGGAAATAACAGCATGTATAAAATCCACAAGCTGAGCTTTATAGGTAGAAAACCTGCCCCGTTTGCGGTTTGGTGAGACAACTTTATTTTCCATGACACCACCAACCAGGTAATCAGCAAAGCAGCAAGGGAGGTTCCACCGGCAGCCAGGAGCATATCATTTTGCCCCGTTAAGGGGCTATAAGAAAATGTTCGCCCCAAGATAAAGCGGTAGCAGAGATGGAACAGCACCAGATACATTAGCCCGCCTAGAGCCAGCCAGGGCCAATCTGCATTTGATGTGCGGATCAACAGCCATCCAAGGACGATCAGTAGCACTAAGGCGATAGCTCCCCGAATCAATTGCTCTGGCTGCAGGCGCGATCTTCGAACAGATTCCAGGTTGGATCGATAGACGTGAACAACATTATCATCCTCTGAAATAGAAAGATGTTCGATTGGATTACCCATTGCCTGAGAATATGCCTGAAGAAGCTGGCTCTGCTGTTCGATCTCCGCCTGGCGAATAACAGATTGGTATTGAGGAGAAAGATTTAACATCACGGCTAGTACCTGCCCCTGAGTCGAAGCCGGCAAATTGGCGCCAAGTAATGCTGCTAAGGTCGGCGCTACATCCGCCATATCCATGTCGCCGTATTCGCCGGGCTTTACTCCAGCACCTGCCAGCAGAAATGGTTCTTGCAGTACAATCGCCTCCTGTCCACCATGCCCGCCGCGATCGATATGCCCGTGATCGCTGAGCACAACGAGCGTATCCTGGCGTAGATCTAGCTGGCTTGTGATTTCTGCGAGCAGATCATCTGCGCGATGGGCAGCTGCATTCCATTGTGGATCCGATGGCCCGCCTTCATGATGACCGGCATAATCCACCTGATCGAGATGTACCATAATGAACTGAAATGCACCCGGCTCTGCCAGCCAGGGCAATGCAGCATCCAGTACCTGGCGGTCTGCCGAGGCATCTTCGCCCGAGGTGAAGAATGTTGCGTCCACATCTGACTTAAAAATCAGCTTTTCAAACCAGTTAAAACCTGACACGGCAGTTTTCAAACCTGCGCGAGCTGCGGCAGAGAATAAATTATCCTGGGTAAATGGTGTCAGGTCAGCGTATGTTTTATTGAAAGTCGGACCATCACTGATTTCCGGCCAGGCGCCGGTCAGCAAAACCGTATAACCAGATCCAGAAAAGGACATTGGACGGCTGTGCATCTTTGCCCAGGCGCCTTGAGTGTGTAGGCTAGCTAGTGTGGGCATCACCGATGAATCTATGGCTGTGTCATAACGTAAGCCATCAATCAGCACTAAGACCACCCTGCGAGTTAATGGCTGTCCTAATGGCTCTCCAGGAGCAGGCGGATTGGAGCTTAACGGTGAACGATAAGCATCTACCGAGCCGGCAGTCCTCGAAGCCAGCAGGTATCCGAGTGGAATTACTACAACCAAAATCGATATGCCAATCCAGATCCCAATTTTATTCACGGTTCATCCTATCAGTAACTATTAGGCAGGTAACAGGAGTGTAAATTGAAAATTTCTAGCTGCTAGGTAAAAGGGGGATGATCAAAATATATGTCCGTACGCAGAACTCGCGGATAAAATAGATCCTGCTTGAGGATTATAGCAGTACTCGTGTGTGCTTGGTTGCACGTTTATCCGAGGTTTTTCGATAAAGCACTCTTGGACTCAGATTTCTGGCCTGGGTAGATGCGCCTCTAACGACACAATATCGAATGTGAAAGAGGTTCCTATGAAAGAACTTGATCAGCAGCGCTTATATCACGACCTTGCCTGGCTCTGGCCGATTATCAGCCCTGTGCAGGATTACATTGTTGAGGCACTGCAATTTGCCGGCTTGATCCGCCAGCACAGCCGCGTCCCGGTTCAATCACTGCTTCATCTGGGCTGTGGCGGTGGTCACCTGGATGCTACTTTGAAAAACTACTTTCAGGTGAGCGGAGTAGATTTGAGCGAGCAGATGCTTTTTCTGGCGCAAGAACTTAACCCTGAAGTGACATACTATCATGGTGATATGCGGTCTTTTGATAGCGGACAGCTATACGACGCGGTCATTGTAGCTGATTCGATTGACTATATGCTGAGTGAAACAGACCTGCAGCAGGTGTTTAAAAATGCATACCATCATCTTCGACCGGGCGGTGTTTTTATCACCTATGCTGAGGAGACTGAGGAAGGTTTCGTAAACAATAAAAGAAGCAGCTCAGAGCACAGCCAGGACGATTTGCACGTGGCGATGCTTGAGAATTTGTTTGATCCTGATCCGGACGACGATACTTACGAGATGTCCTTTGTCTACTTAATTCGAAAAGGGAGTGAGCTGATCGTGGAGCTCGACCGCCACCAGGCAGGTATATTTTCGCTCGATACCTGGGTTCGATTGATGGTAGAGCCGGGTTTCGAAGTGGTGGTTGAGGAGATGGAACGTGAGGAAATCCCGATGTTAGTGGGCAAAAAACCTTTCCTTTCGCAGCAATAGTGACGATTCTTAATTAACAATCACCCTCTTTTCGAATATATTACCGCTCTTCCATAACCACATGGGTTAATGCCCGGTGGATGGGTTCATACCCAGCCTTTTCAAGGTCTTCGGTTGGCGTGGCTGCTTCGTCTGGCTTATCAGACAATCCAAAAAGCAATGCTCCCTGGGTTTGCCATACAAGCGCAACCTGGCGCACTTCTCCAGTGACCAAGATTTCCTGCGCGAGCATATTCTCAACCGCGGCGTTGTCGGGTAGCTTGCCGAAGCAAGTTATGGTGCGCAGATATTCCTGACGGCGGAAGGCTTTGAAAGGGGTGGGGTCACCGGTCTGCACATTAGAATATATTTCTTGATGGACCTCCTGAAAGCGGCTTGGGAGGGTCTTTATCTGCGTATGTACCTGCGATATGAATTGGAGAAAGGAATTTAATCGCATGGCGCGCACATCATCCAAAAGTTGTTCGATGTTGGAATAGCCACAGTTAAGCACCAGGCAGATATAGACCAGGTAATCCTGGTTATCAGTAGTGAACGGATGAAATTCAGGCTGGTTGAGTTGCTCATACGCAATTTGAAAGATGTGCCGGTCGAATGTCTCTCCCAGCAGCAACGCTGCCGTGTCATAAACTGCCTGTAGTCGTGCCTGGTCGATCACTCCACCATTCCGACCACGTGCTCCAAGAGCAGTCTTATCAAGGTCGATCACTACTGCAGTTGTTTCGTCCACAATAAAGCCATTATTTTCGAGGTAAGCCGCAAAGTTTTGCAAAGCATTCCAGCGATTAGCCAGGTATAGTTGCCCTCCTAAGGGGTGTTGTTCGATTGTTACTGATAAAGACTTATTGTCTTCAGAGCCGATAAAAGCCAATCCGGACCATCCTGCCACCATACATAGATTGCTGAAAGCTGTGCCATCGAGCATTTGTGTATCGCCGATATAAAGCAATCGTTGCAGTGGTCGAGAAATTCCACGATTTGTCTGGGCGATGGAGAGTAATTTGGCAACTACCTGCGCATACTCGCTCTCACTCTTGCGAGGCAGTCGGCTATTTTGCAGATCAAACCCGGCCTGCAGCTTCACAAATCGGGGTAAGGTGGGGTCTGCCGCGTTCAGGTTGCGGTAAATCACCCGATCACCTAAAAACTCATGTAGGGAGCTACGTGCAATGTTGATTAACATCACTCGTCCTTCGGAGGTGTAATGAGGGCATGCAGGGTCTTAACAGCGGCGATTGTATCAGCGCCATCGACCACGAGACTGATTGAGACCTCGGATGAGCCTTGAGCAATTGCGATTACATTGACGCCATGTGCCCCTAAAGCACTGAATATCTGCCCGGCTACTCCTGGCGTGTGGATCATCCCCGCTCCAACCACGGTGATAATAGCGACGTCATCGCTATCCCAGATACGATCGATATCCAGGTTAACCAGCTCGCCCGCAAAAGCTTGCTTCAGCGATTCGACTACGGTGGGACTGGCAGGTGCAGGGACAGCAAAACAGATAGATTGCTCAGAGGATGCCTGGGTAATCAACATCACACTGGTACCGGTGGCAGCCACGGTGGAAAATGTGCGCGCAGCTACGCCTGGGACACCCAGCATCCCACGCCCCTCTATGGTGATCAGGCGCAAATCCTGGATGGCTGTGACAGCTTTAATTACGTCGTTGCCGTTCTTTTTGCGTTTTTCTCCGTTCGACTCCACAACCAATCGAGTACCTGGATGGCTGGGGTTAAATGTATTGCAAATGCGTAATCCGATGCCACGATCCACGAGCGGTCGGATAGTCTTAGGGTGAAGGACTTTGGCGCCAAAGTAAGCCAGCTCAGCGATTTCCCGGTAAGTGATGCTTTGAATTGTGTGTGCTTCTGGTACCAAACGCGGGTCAGCACTCATCACACCATCCACATCACTCCAAATCCAGACTTCTTGAGCGGGTAATACCGCACCAAGGATACCGGCGGAATAATCGGAACCTCCGCGCCCTAATGTAGTAGTGACGCCCTGCTGGGTAGCGGCGATAAAGCCGGTGACCACCGGAACAAGCCCTTGTTGAAGAATCGGCTCGAGCAGCAGGCGAGTTTTGTGAGTTGTAGCTTCCAGATTCGGATGTGCGTTTTGGAATCGCTGATCGGTCTCGATTAATTGGGTGGCTTCAATCGCCCGAGCAGGCATGCCAGCTTCCTCCAGAGCGGCCGCTAAAAGGCGAACACTCATGCGCTCCCCCAGAGCAGCAACGGTGTCCATCGCTCTTTGGCTCGCCTCTCCAAGCACGCCAATCGCCTGGCACAAACTGGAAAATTCTGCTATCAGCAGATCTATTTCTTCCTGTACTCCGGTTTGGCGTGTCGAATCGGATAACAACGAATAAATCATGTTGTGATGGAGTTGATACAGGCGATTGGCATTGTGAAACGCAGCCTGCGTATCACCCTCAGCGGCTTTCGCAGCACTTACCAGCAGCAGATCGGTAACACCGGCAAGGGCAGATGTGATCACCACCAGATGCGGCCAGCGTTCCCGCTCATGGTGTACAATCTCGACCACCAGTCTCATTGCCTCTGGTGTGCCAACCGATGTGCCACCAAATTTCATCACAAGGATGGGGTGCGCAGGATTGTCTGGATTATTCATTGGATTACCCCTTCTAGAGCTTCAACGGTTGCTGGGATCAATGCAGGCGCTGGCATTGTTCGGCTGATAATATCGGGATCCTTGAGACCATGTCCGGTGCAAACGCCAACCACACGTTGCCCATGCGGCTGGATCCGACCAGAGATTACTTCCCTGGCAAAGCCAGCAAAACCCGCAGCCGAGGCAGGTTCAACCCAAAGTCCTTCAGATGCCAGACGGCGCTGCATCTCCAGTATTTCGTTATCGCTGACAGCGATGATTCTTCCCCCAGATTCTTCCGCAGCCTGCAGAGCTTGCTCGCCGCGTGCGGGGCGGCCGATCCGGATGGCAGTCGCAGCGGTTTCGGGTTGGTCTACGGGATGGCCTAAAACCAGCGGAGCCGCGCCCTCAGCCTGTACACCGAGCAGGTGTGGTAGAGCCGTATTTTTGATTTGATGGTATTGCTTGAATCCCATCCAATAAGCAGTGATGTTGCCGGCATTTCCAACCGGCAGACACAGAAGATCGGGCGCCTGACTTAGTGCCTCGCAGATCTCGAATGCGGCAGTTTTCTGTCCCTCTAGCCGGTAGGGATTGAGTGAGTTGACTAATGCAATCGGCTGACGCTGAGAGATCTCCACCACAATTGCCAGTGCATCATCAAAGGAGCCCTGCACCTGCAGCACCTGGGCGCCATAGGCGACCGCACCGGCAAGCTTGCCGGCTGCAATCTTTCCATGCGGGATAAGGACAATACATCGCAAACCAGCGCGTGCAGCGTAAGCCGCAGCGGAGGCAGCAGTGTTGCCTGTTGAAGCGCAGATGACCGAATTAACCCCTCGCCCGACCGCTTCTCCAATCGCAATAGTCATCCCTCGATCCTTGAACGATCCGGTGGGGTTTTGCCCTTCGAACTTCGCATACAATTCGAAGCCGCCTCCCAACTCATCCGTCAGCCGAGGCAGAGGGATGAGAGGGGTGTCGCCTTCTAGTAAAGTGATATTTTGGGTGTGTTCAGGGATATCCAGCAATGGTCGATAACGTTCAAGGATGCCTGATTTGTTCATATTCACTCCTACATTAATCAAAAACGCCCCGTTCATGGGGCGTTGGTTTGCTCAGCAGTATGGTGAGGTCCTAATCCCACCTTGGCGCGCCAACTCCCGCCCGAACGCGGTTGGGAGTGGTAGTCAAGCAGGGGGACATCTGTGATACCTGCATATTGGGGGCAACTATACTACGCGGGATTATTATCGTCAAGCATCGCAGATCGGTATCTGGTATGGATGGTTTGGAAAAATCCCCGTCCTTTTTCATGACTAGATCGAGGTTATAGTAAATGATTCCTGCAAAGCTACGGCGAGCACTGATGGAGGCGATTGCCATCTTTGGAACGGGCTTGGCGGCAAATAGACACGCAGATCTAACAGTGGGAAAAACTTCCTCGAGGCGCGCTGACCACAGCATGTTACAAGAGTCTGGATGGTTTTTTGGTAGCAGTCAGGATCAGTAAGGATTTGGCGCATGGCGAGGCGGGTCAGGCGATCGGCTTCGCGATTATGCCGGCGCGGTTTCCAATGCCATTCTATACTTGTGAAATCGTCTGCCAGCTTGCAGGCTTTACGATAGAGCGGCTGGATGGCAGGTGAATTTACATCTGATGTACCACTCATCTGGTCGATCACGCACTTTGCATCACCGAAGACCTGAACCGGCTCGTGGTGATCTCCCAGGTCCGATAAGGCATCTAAGCCTTCGATCAGCGCGATGTATTCCGCAACATTAGATGTTGCATCTTGGGCACGGGCAACGCCACCATGACCGCGTGCCACGACCAGTGAACCACGCCAAATCAGCCAACCGTAGCATAAAAATCCCGCTCTTCTGTTATCTGTAGCTACCTCGCTGAATAAGCCGTCAAATTGCAAACTTATCATAGGCTCCTTGTTGCTAGCGCTTATTTCGAGTAAAAAATCGCCAATTGGCAGCACCGGAATTGCAGTCGATGGTGAATTTAATTGACAAACCGGCAGGAAGAGCAATTACCGCCGGTGGGTCCGAAACAACCTGATAAACCAGGCTAGGATTTCTTTGACGATGGCAGGAGTTGTGATTAGCCAAGTGAATAGTTTATGTTCTCTTGTTGTTTAGACAAATTATATCATACCATTTTATTCGTGAAATATTCAACCAGGGTCGAAAAAGGAAATCAGCCTTGTAATTCCCAACGCCCCGAGTTTTTTTAGTTCGATTCCTTTGAAAATCGGATACATGATAAGATTAACCGAATGATATGCATCTACCTGGTCGTATTACCCTCTCATCATTGGAAAGAGGTTTTAGAAGGAGTATCTAGATGCGGAAAATTGCGATAGCGCTGTCCAAAGGAGGCGTTGGGAAGACAACAACCGCCGTTAACCTTTCCGCGGGGCTGGCTCGAGCGGGAAAAACCGTGCTCCTGGTGGAAGTGGACACCCAGGGTCAGGTGGCGCGAGCGTTGGGCTGCGATCCGGATTTTGGTTTAGCAGACCTGGTTTCTGGGGATAAGAGTCCTGAACAGGCATTATGCGTAGCACGACCTAATCTCTGGGTGCTTTCCGGTGGGCGTTCTCTTGCCGGTTTAAAGCGGCAAATTACGCGCAAAGACTTTGGCGGAGAGCAAACCCTGACAGAAACCTTGACCCTGCTGGAAGATCGATTTGATTACGCCATCATGGATACAGGACCAGGCTGGGATGCACTGACGGTCAATGCCCTTTTTTATGCGACGAACATCATCACGCCTGTATCCCTGGAGGTGATGACCTTGCAGGGACTGATGGAGTTTTCACGCAGCCTTCAAACGATTCAGAAATACCATGAGGAGCTGGAGTTACGCTACGTACTGCCGACCTTATATGACCGGCGTGTGAAGAAATCCGATGAAATTCTAAATCAACTTCAGGCTCACTTTGGTGAACGACTATGTGCCCCGGTGCGCTACAGTGTACGTCTATCTGAGGCTCCAGGCTTTGGAAAATCAATTTTCGAGTACTCTCCGAACTCGAGCGGTGCAGAAGATTATCACAAACTGACAGAAAGGATCATGGAAGATGGATAAACATCAGCAAACCCCCGATATCCTGTCTGAAATCTTTGGAGGCGAAGGAAAACCTGATCGGGAGAGAACTGATCTTCCGGTCGAAACAAAAGTACCTGCTCCTCGAGTGCAAACAAGGGTGCGCAGTCAATCGAAATCAACCAAATCCCCTGATAACGAGCTCAAAGAAAAACCCCTCTCCGAATCTCAATTCAGTACACCAGGTAAAAAAAGAGTACCGGTCAAGGAGTTTGAATACCGTCTGGTGACATTTCAAGAATATAAGGGTTGGCGAGCACGGTTCGTCAACGGGGTTGAAATCAAGAATTGGAGCGACGGCGAGCTGATCCATCAATCTCTGCAGCGAATGGGGGAAGAAGGCTGGGAATTGGTGGCAGCCTGCGCAGGCGAGCGAATGTACGGCAGCGGAGATAAATACCAGCTTTATTTCAAGCGCCCGCGTGAGTGACTTTCTTCTGATTGTGGGGGTAATATTTACTGCTACATTCGTTCAGAGCCTGGCAGGTTTCGGGGTTGCTCTCGTAGCAATGGCATTATTGCCTGAATTTATGGGGGTGCAGGTAGCATCGCCTGTGGTAGCCCTCGTTGCTCTAACCCTATCTCCCTTGCTTCTTTGGCGGTATCGCGCTGTAATAGACCTACGACCCGTCATTCCAATCGTCCTGGCTTCATTGCCAGCCATACCATTCGGTATTTGGGCATTGCGCCGTGTAGATGAAGCGCTGGCAATGATGATTCTTGGAATAGTGCTTGTGGGTTATGCATTGTACGGCTTGTTAAATTTCAAGCTGCCGGAATTAAAAAACCGTAATTGGGCAATTTTAGCCGGATTTTTAGGCGGACTTTTGGGCGGAGCCTATAATACCTCAGGTCCTCCGGTAGTGATTTATGCGGACACGCAACGCTGGTCACCTGCGCAATTCAAAAGCAACCTGCAAACATTTTTCCTGGTGAGTGATGTGATCATTGTAGCTGCGCATAGCCTAAATGGCAATCTCACTCAGGAGGTCTGGAGGGCTTATATCTATGCGGTCCCAGCCATTTTTTTGGGCTTTATCTTTGGTACCAGTATCGATCGATACCTGAAACCGGACGTATTTCGAAAAATTGTCCTGGTTATATTGATAGCGATGGGTTTACGACTGATTGTCAAGTAATGCTTTCGGAGTGCAAAATTAATTGATGGAATTTCTATTATTGAAACGACATACTTGAATCAGTACAATTGTCTATTAGTAATTAACGGAAATTATATGGCGGTAGATGGCTACTGAGTTTATAGTTAAGTTTGTAATTAATCTTACAATCTGCGCCCGAAGTGGTGCCCCCCCAAAGTTAAGGTAGGCGTGAGAGGGAACGCCTACCTTAAGTTTTAATCTTGCAATAAATTCACACTTCTGTTAGAATTATTTTTGCCGATGCCCGGGTGCCCCCCTCACCCGGGCATCGGCACTTTAAATCACTAAGAGCCGGTCCCTGCGTAATGTCGCAATCCGATTAGCCACACCCGGTAACCCATCAGAAGCAGCACCACTGCAACGATAGGACCAATCCAGGCAAGTCTGCCGGCTGGAAGACCCATTAACTGGCTGGCAGGATAAAATGACGCAAATCCATACGGGATGACCCAGGTCAATAAGATGCCGATGGCTTTGGGGTAAATATTCAGGGGATATTGAGCGAACAGGTGGTTGTCAAATACAACGCGCATCACCGGAACAGCATCCATCAACCAGAAAGCACTGGTGCCGGTGATTAGGTTCAATGCGATAAATATCGCCCCACCGCTCAAGCATGCCAGAAGAAGATGGAAGATATTTGCTGCTGACCAGGGGATATTCAATCGCTGCATTGAAATGATTACCAGGCTGATACCTACCAGGAAGTTGCCGATCCCATCATGACAGAAGCGATCAGCGAGCAGGTGAAATAAGGGGTCTAGCGGTCGCACCAGGAATTGATCGAAAGCGCCGCTGCGAATATATTGCCTGCCGATGGTCCATAAATTGTCGGCAAACATATGATTGATCGATTTAGCCAGGGTGATCATTCCGTAGATCAATAAGATCTGGTATAACGACCAGCCATTCAGGCTGGGAATCTGCGACATCACCACCCAGATGGTCAGCAATCCGGATATTTGTAATAATATAGTGGAAGACGCACCAATTAAGAAATTAACGCGATATTCCATCAAGATTTTGAAACGCTGAACCAGAAAATAGCCATACAGGTTGAAATAGCGTGTCATACGATCAACCTCCCTGTACGGTAACTTTGCGCACGGCGAATTTGAAAACCAGCCTCGAGAGCAGCCACAAGCCCACCAACCAAGCAAATTGCACCGATAAAAGACGAGGCGCCTCAGAGAGCGGTTCTATGCCACTTAATAGCGACAGCGGTACGTACAGTGCTTGTGCAAAAGGCAGGGAATACACCAGGTTATGTAATCCCTCAGGAAGCATTGCTAAGGGGATCATGCTGCCCGAGAAAAATAAGCTGATCCCATAGACTAAAACCCCAAGTCCCCAGACCTCAGTAGTATAAAATGTCAAACATGCCAGTGAATAATCAAAGAAAAATATCACTGAACGCCCCAGCAAGGCGCTAACTATGAAAACCAGCCAGGTCAGGATATCAGTCGGCCACTGCAAGCCGAAGAGAAATGTTGCCACCAGTGCAAGTGGAATTTGGAGAATAAGAGAAGTACCTAAATTGGCCAATGCCTGGATGTAGTAGCTGCCCTGGAAATCAACTGGTCGCAAGAGCGCATGGGCGATTCCACCTTCCCGCAAATTGTAGCCAAATTCGAAGATCAGGTTCATATCTCCGAGCGGCAGGAATATCTGCGCCAGCAGGATGTAGTGGAGTGTTGTTTGAAGGTCGATCCCTGAAATTTCCGCCGTATTGGAATAGACAGCTTGCCAGAAGAAGACCAGGATGGTAAGCGCGATGGTATTCAATACCAGGCTGACCCATACCCACAGGTTGTAAGCCAGGAAAACTTTGGGTATGATAGCCGCGATTGCGCCGTATGTGGCGGCCTTCCGTCTAAAGGTACCGATCATACAGCCTCTCGCTCTATCAATGCACCGTTATAGATTTGCTTGATGATTGAGGCCAGGTCTGGTTCAGCGAGCGAGAAATCGACCACTTCCACCTGGTTCATGATTTCTGTTGCCACCTGACTGGCTGATATCTGGTTGCGATCGAATCGCAGAACTAACTTTCGAACCTCTGGTCCTTCACCATTGGTGGCGATGACTGCTCCAACGGGAATATTTAAATTATGAACTGGCTCACAGGTTTCGAATGTGATTTGTCGGTACTTGCCGAACTGTTCTTTGATGCGGCTCAAGGGGCCATCATAAATCAATCGTCCATTATCGATGATGATGACCCTTTCACACAGCTCCTCAATATCACCGAGGTCGTGGGTGGTGAGGATCACGGTGGTGCCGTTTTCGCGGTTCTGGTGCTTTATGAATTCGCGAATGCGTTCTTTAACGATCAGGTCCAGGCCAATGGTTGGTTCATCCAGGTAAACAATTTTGGGCTCGTGAATTAATGCCGCAGCCAGCTCCGCGCGCATTTTTTGACCTAATGACATATTGCGTATGGGCACCTTAAAAAGCTCATCCAGACCGAGGGTATCCGAGAAGAGACTTAACAACTCCTGATAACGTGCGGGGTCGAGCTCATAGATCTTACTGATCAGGTTAAGTGATTCGATCAGAGCCAGGTCCCACCATAGTTGGGAGCGCTGGCCGAATACGACTCCAATATTGCGGGCGTTAGCCACCCTCTGTCGATGGGGATCTAAACCCATCACGCTCACATTGCCGCCGCTAGGTACCAGGATGCCCGTAAGCATCTTGATCGTGGTGGATTTTCCTGCTCCATTGACGCCGATGTAGCCAACCATTTCGCCCGCATCAACCCGAAAGCTAATCTGATCGACTGCCAGTTTCTCAGTGTGTCGTGGTTGTATCAAAGCTTTCAGAGCCCCAGATATCCCGGGGTCTTTCTGGGGAATGCGGAAACTCTTACTAAGCTGTTCAACAAGAATAATATCGGGCTGGTTAGCGTCTCTGGGTCTCATCTTTCACCTCGAATTGCAGTATACCGGTAAGCAGTTTCGCAATCGTTTCTAAAAGCGTTTCAGAGAAAATTGGTTATTGGCGTGGAGGTGCGAAAACAGTTTGCATCTCCACACCAACGGCATTTACTCATTGTGTTGCTTATCCCAAAGAGCTCTGTCTCTGGAATCTTCTTCATCTAATAATCTCGGGTGAATTTCTGGCTGCAGCTTATAGCCATGAGAGGTCCACAGGTCGGCTGCCAGCCGGGTGGGTTGGCAATTGACTCCCTGGCGGATAAAGTATTCACAGATGCGGGCAACATCGCGCGCAAAAACCCGGTACGCACTGCGGTTGGATTCGGGATCGATCGCCTGCGGAAAATCGATCAGGGTGATCTCTCCCTTCCAGTACAGGATATTATACGCAGATAGATCGCCATGTACGCGGTGATTGGCTAGCAGGATTCCCAGGTTGCGTACTACTCGCTGGAAAAGATCCTGCGCTTCCTCTGGGTCCAGGTCCACAGTATTAAGTGTTGGGGCAGGGGTGGTTTTCCCGCCGATGTAGGACATTAAGATAGCGTTCTCATTGCTGGCATAAGGCACCGGTACATCCGCACCAGCATTGTGCAGTGCCTGCAGAGTCTTAAATTCGTGTCCTATCCAGGATGTGTGCCTGAGCTCCTGTCCAAATGCGGTTCGTTTGCGTATGGCGCGCTCCATGCGGTCATCACGAATTTCATGCCCTTCGATGTCGAGATCGCCGCGTCCTTCACGATATATGGCATCGTTGCGTAGGTTGCGCAACATGCGTGGTCGGTATACCTTGGCAGCCAGATAGTGCTGTCTTAAATGACTTGATCTGTTGCTGATGCACAGGTACACGCTTGCTTCTTTACCGCCTTTCACAAGGCGAAGAACATCTTTGATCCAGTTGCTTTCGTAAAGTCCGCTCAATGCTTGAATCAGCCAACCTGCCTCATGCCTAGATGCTTGATAGGTAAACTGAAAATTCGAGCTGGAATCCATTTGTATGGCAATTTCCAACTGAGTATCGACTGGTGATTTTTTGGTTTTTCGCGGGTGGGTTTTTGCCAGGCTGGTTTTCTCCTGTTTTGAAGAATTGCGTATTGCTGGCAATGGGGTTAACTCGGCGATATCCTCTTCCAGTCGAAATTGCTCGTAATAGTCTTTCATCTTTAGTTCCCTTAGTAATCTAAAAAACCACAGTGCCTGAATTCATGCCTGTGGAAATTAAAACAAACAGCCACAGGCTCGAACGCACCTGTGGCTGCCAATGTAAATTACACGATTAGATCAACCAGGTTATCAAACCAGGAGGCGCGTTCAACACATCATTTTCCACCGCATGTTCAATTTTCATAATAATCAGCGCCTCCTTTCAAGATAAATTTAGTAGATTTTATCATCCACCAAATCACATGTCAAGAATTTCCTTTACCATATCTTTAATAAAGATTTCAATATAATCACATAACCTAAAGTTATACTTTTATTGATCGTCTGATGTCTTTACGGGTTGTAGACTGAAATTAAACACTTTTATTGTAAAATTAAATCTGGAGAAAATCGTGGCCAATCAAAAAATTTTGGTAATAGATGATGAACCCAGTATTTTAAATTTGGTCTCTGCCTATCTACGCCCTGAAGGATATGAAGTATTTACGGCTTCGGATGGTATCTCGGGATTGAAGGCAGCAAAGAGCCATAAGCCTGACCTGATTGTATTGGATATCATGCTTCCTGGGATGGATGGTATCGATCTGCTCACCCGTTTGCGCCGCGAATCGAACGTGTATGTCATCATGCTCACCGCAAAAACCGAGGAGACCGATAAAATCGTGGGGTTATCAGTGGGTGCGGACGATTATGTCACCAAGCCATTCAGCCCACGCGAGCTGGTAGCACGCATCAAGGCTGCCTTGAGACGCTTGTCCAGCCAGACTGGTGCTCAAACCGGGAGTATTATTACCTTCCAGCGCATCCGAATAGATGTAGGAGCCCGTCAGGTGTGGATCAACGATCAAGAAATAGATCTGACACCCATCGAATTTGATTTATTAAAAACCCTAGCAGATCATCCCGGCATCGTGCTCAGCCGGGAACAGCTCCTTGAAAAAGTTTGGGGATTTAATTATTATGGTGAAATTCGTGTGGTGGATGTTCATTTAGGTCACATCCGCCAAAAATTGGGAGAGGAAAATTTGATTACTACGGTAAGAGGCATTGGATATCGTTTCGAAGACGAATCAGCATGAAGGCTATCCGCTTAATACGCACCCGGCTTGGCATAAAGTTATTCATCTCGTATGTAATCGTTGTGCTGGTCGGCATGCTTATTATGGTCACCGTAGTGCGCGTCAATATTCCCGGGGCATACCAGCGGCATATTGCAGTACTGACCGATTTAATTAAAACCCAATCACTGGTTTCCACGGGGAAATTAGAGCAAAGTTTGTTTGAGAATTTTTCAGCGGGCGTAACGGATGCTGTCCTTATTTCTCTGGTGGTTGCTCTGATTGTGGCTGTGATTGTTGCTTTATTCATCAGTCATCAAGTAGTCGCCCCGGTGCAGGCTATGATGGAGGCCAGCCAGCGAATCGCTGATGGACATTACGAAGAGCGAGTGGAAGTCTCTGACGACGTAGCTCGGGATGAATTGGACGAGCTGGCTCAATTGGCTTTGAGCTTCAACCAGATGGCAGCTCGCTTAGAGCAGACGGAAACGATGCGGCGCCAGCTTATCGGTGATGTGGCTCATGAGCTGCGCACACCGCTCACTGCCATCATGGGATCCATGGAGGGGTTAATAGACGGCGTGCTGGCTCCAGAAACCGACACTTATATACAGATCCATCATGAAGCTGAACGAATGCAGCGCCTTGTAGCTGATCTGCAAGAGCTGAGTCGGGTTGAAGCAGGCGCGTTTACTTTGAACCGCCAACTTGTCAGTTTATCAACTATTATGGATACCCTTGTGAGCAGAATTGATCGGCAGTATGAAGAAAAAGGCGTTCGACTGGAGACCCATCTGACCCCTGATCTACCTATGATTTGGGTCGACGAAGACCGGTTTGGTCAGATACTCATCAATCTGGTAGGGAATGCACTTCAATATACGCCCTCAGGCGGGAAAGTTCGGCTTAGCGCTGAAAGGCAAGACAAAGATATCCTAATTTCCGTCAAAGACACCGGAATTGGAATCTCGCCGGAAGACCTGGATTTAATCTTCACTCGCTTTTATCGAGTAGAGAAATCTCGCTCGCGCTCGATGGGTGGGAGTGGGATTGGTCTGACGATCGCACGGCATCTGGTAGAGGCACACGGCGGTCGCTTATGGGCAGAAAGTGCCGGAATTGGTCAGGGAAGCAATTTCTACATCACCATTCCAACGACCATGCCTGAAGCCTAAAACTGACACGCTCCATAAATTTTCAACAATTTCATTGTCGCTATCCAGGCGAACCTTTACGGTTTCTTTATATTCCCTTCAAGAAATCTACATGTCCGTTTGTTATGATAAATAGTGTAAATATTTTTACAGGTAGCGATCCTGAGATTGGAGGTGTACCATATTTACAAATTTGTTCAACGGAAATTACTTTGGCCTGCTTACCAGCATCTTGATCAGCCTGGGACTCGTGGCAGGTATTACTCTGCTGGTGGTATTGGTGGTACTCCTCGTGCGCCGGGTGATAAATTCAACCAAATCCGGTGATGGTGCTGCAGAAGATGTTGTGCTTTCAGCTCGTGAAATTCTGCAGATTCGCTATGTTTGTGGAGAGATCGACCGAGATCAATATTTCGAGATGCTGGGAGACCTGGCATAACCGTTGCTTGACCTGTGAAGGTTGGTCGCCCCTCACGACCAACCTTCACAGCTTTTAAGGAGCAATTGCATGGATCCTTCGGTGGGATTTAGCCCATTGGCAATTTTCCATATTTTCATAATTTTGTTGATCTGGATTATTGCGATTGGTTTAGCGGTCTGGGTGCTGTGTGTGTTGTTCCCAAAAGGGCAAAAGAATCAGAGTCAAAGTAAAATGCTAAAGCCTGACCAGATCCTGGATCTCCGTTATGCGCGTGGAGAGATTTCCCGAGAAGAGTATGAAGCTATGAAGAAAGATCTTGATCTGCCGGGGTCTGAGGGAAGATAACGGTCTGTCCGTCACGAAATTGGGTTTGAGCTTCTCGATTCCATACCGTAACACTGCCTTGCCCGACGACCATAAAAGTTTCTCCCACTTGTACCAATGCGGTATTACCTTCGATTCCCACGAGTGTGTCCCCGCGCCCCACAAAAATCCTCATTACATGTAAAAAACTGCTCGGGATTTCATCAAAATGGGGAACGATTGTGACATCTCTTACCAGGTTAAATGCTTTGCGCCAACTAGGAAAAGCGGGAACCTTCTCCCCCAGTATCATGGCTCCTGCACTGCAGCCTGCTAATACGCCGTCATGTTCTAATACGTCCATAATTGCTTCCCAAACCAGGCTCTCTTTCAGAGATGTGAGCAAATAGTCTGGCTTGCCACCAGACAGGTAGATGAAGTTAGATGAGCGGATGCGATCTGCCATCTCGGGGTTGTTAGCACTGGTCCGGTCGAATACAGGAAGGGATTCTACTGATGCACCCAGTCGAGTGTAATGCTCAACGGCTAAATTTTTCCAATAGGTGAGCCGAGCAGGACCTTCTGAGCCTGCGGCGGTCGGCAGGCAGGCAATCTTGGGCTTGCCTCCGATCAGGTCAAATAATAAGTGGTCGATTGGGTCAACAGGGGGCAGATACTCACCACTGCCAACTAAAGCAAGATTCATGAATAATTTACTCTGTTTGTAGGGTATTCGTAGGGTAGGCGTCAAGCACAAATCGCAACTACCGGTTAATATTGCATCTAATGGTTTCTCTTCTTCTCCTCCTTCGGAAAGAGCCGGGCATATCTGACCCGGCTCTTACGATTTTATTACACAATCTTGGTTTTGCGATTAAATTGATAACGCATACTGCTGATGAATTTTCTCATAGGGGGTAATCGCAAGAGCAGCAGCAGGATGACGACTGCCGCCATAAATCAGTGGTTGGACAATATTTCCTTGAATGCTTAATAGATTCCCTTTCGCCGCCCATCCATAGTGGATCACAACTAAGACCCCGGCGATGTAAATCAGGCGATGTAAACGCTTCCAGTTTTTTCCAAGTTTCCGTTTCCACCAATCAAACGAAGTGATTGCCAGGGACATCAGAATGGTGAATGGTGCCAATCCCATCCAGATAAAGGGTTTTTTCCCCAGGTCAATATTCAAATAATACAGGCTGAAACCGTAATCAATGCCAACCAACATGAACAGATGAAGGCTGGCAAACATAAAAGCATACAAACCTAGTATACGGCGGATTGCAATACCAGGTTTAAAACCAAAGACGGTATTCAGAGGAGTGCAAGACAGGGTAAGCACTAGAAATATCAACGCATACCGTCCCAGGCGTTGAGTGGCTGCCTGAATGGGATTGATGGTTAAGTTCCCGCTCAGATAGTCAATTGCCAGCCACCCCATCAATGCCAAGGCTGCCAGATGTACGATAATTTTCCAGAATTTATTCCTGGCGAGTTGGGTGCTCAATAATTCACCCTGAGATCCATGCCTTTGTACAGGTCTGCAACCTCATCAGCATAACCGTTAAACATCAACGTCTCCCGGCGGTCATTTTCTCCAATTCGACGCTCCGTATTCTGCGGCCAGCGAGGGTGGTCAACTTCGGGGTTAACATTGGAATAAAATCCATACTCATTAGGGGCAATGGTATTCCAAAGCGTGGCGGGCTGTTCAGCAACCAGCTCGATCTTGACAATGGACTTTATGCTCTTAAAGCCATACTTCCAGGGTACGACCAATCGCAGAGGCATCCCAGTCTGTGGTGGCAGGGATTTTCCGTAAAGCCCGGTTGCCAGAAGTGTCAGGTTGTTCATTGCCTCATCCAGCCGCAGCCCTTCTTGATACGGCCACGAATAACCGGACTGGAGCTGCCCGGGCATCTGCTCGGGGTCATAAATCGTCTCAAAACGAACGTAACTGGCGTTAGAAAGAGGTTCCACCTCTTTTAACAGGTTTGCAAGTGGAAATCCATTCCAGGGAATGACCATAGACCATCCTTCGACGCAGCGCAGGCGATAGATTCGTTCTTCCTGGGGGAATTTCAATAAGTCTTCCAATGCGAATGTTTTGGGTTTATTTACCAAGCCGTAAACCTCAACCTGATAAGGCAGCTTGCCTTCTCCCTGGTTCGGTACGAAACCCTGGGAAAGCCGTGCAACGTCTCTTTTATCAGTCGTGAACTCGTAATAGTTGTTGTAATTGGTGATATCGGAGTAGCTGTTCAACGAGTTGCCCAATTCGTCCGTGGTCTCGCTCGCCTGAGGTGACATGCCTTCTGTGGTGGCTGATGGTGTGATTTGTGTACAGGCTGCCAGGAAAGTCCCAGCGCCAACTAACCCGATGGTTTTAATGAATTGGCGGCGGTTTAGATAGACCGCTTCCGGTGTAATCTCGGACGGCTTTATGGGTACAGACTTGGTAGGGGTGTTTTTCATCTGCTACTCCTTTGCAACAGTAAATCGAGAATCATAATGATTACCAACAATCAGAGGTAATATTTTACAAGAAAATAATAAAAATTAAGGTGAAAATTTCTATAGAGATACGTTTCCGGATAAAATATAGAAACCCTTGCAGACCAGCTCGGCAGGCGATAAAGGGCACTTGATGCTAAAAAACGACTACATAAAGATATATGGTTGAGGCGAGCGTGAATACGATCCGCGTTGGTATTGACATCGGCGGCACGTTTACCGATTTCGTAGCTGACATTCCCGGTCGGGATGAATTGCTGACTTTTAAGCTACTTTCGACTCCCTCCAATCCTGCTGATGCGGTTTTTATGGGACTGGAGCGTTTACGCCATGAGATTGGAGCGGGCAATGCCCACCTGATCGTAATTCATGGATCTACCGTAGCGACCAATGCGCTGCTGGAGAGAAAAGGGGCACGAACAGCTTTGGTTGCTACTGCAGGATTTGGTGATGTCTTACAAATTGGCCGTCAGAACCGGCCTTCCCTTTATGATTTCTTTGCAGATCCACTGCCTGCATTAGTGCCAGAGAACTTACGCCTGGAGCTGGATGAACGCGTAGATCCGAAAGGAGTGGTTCTACAGCCATTGGCGCCAGAACAATTGGATGCGCTCTTACCTGTACTATCAGAACAGCAAGTACAGTCGGTCGCAGTCTGCCTGCTGTTTTCGTTTGTTAACCCTGAACACGAACGCAGGGTCGCTGATCGACTGCGTTCCGCAGGGTATCAGGTTTCTACGTCCTACGAAGTGCTGCCCGAATTTCGAGAGTATGAAAGGGCGAGCACCACAACAGTCAACGCCTATGTCTCGCCGGTTCTTGATCGGTATTTGGAAAGCTTGGAAGACGGGCTTTCTCGTGGAGAGCAATCGGTTCAGCTTCAGGTTATGCAATCGAATGGCGGTAGCATGAGTGTGAAAGAGGCGCGCCGCTCGAGTGTGCACTGTATTCTGTCCGGACCTGCGGGTGGAGTTGTAGGGGCAGGGTTTGTTGCCAAACTTGGTGCGCTATTAGAGCAGGACGCATCGCCTGTAAAAGTAATTACACTGGATATGGGAGGCACATCCACAGATGTTTCGCTGATCGATGGCGAGCCAGGCTTGACAACCGAAGCAGTTGTGGGGGGCTGCCCGATCCGCATCCCATTGCTGGATATTCACACCATTGGTGCTGGTGGAGGTTCAATCGCTCGAGTCGATCCAGGCGGAGCGCTGCGTGTTGGACCGGAGAGTGCCGGCGCTGATCCGGGTCCAGCTTGTTATGGGCGAGGGGTTCAACCGACGGTCACGGATGCAAACCTGGTGTTGGGTCGGCTTGCTTCAGAATTTTTCCTGGGTGGTGAAATGCTTCTTGACGCTGGTGCAGCTTACCATGCGTTGGAGAATCTTGGGCGGGAACTTGGCATCAATGCTTACCGCGCAGCCTTGGGGGTTGTTGAGGTGGTCAATGCACATATGGAGAGGGCGCTGCGCGTGATTTCGGTGGAGCGCGGCTATGATCCGCGCATCTTTGCCTTGCTATCGTTCGGGGGAGCAGGTGGCTTACATGCAGTAGATCTTGCACGGGTGTTGGGAATAAATCGGGTATTGGTCCCGCCGCTCGCCTCTACTTTATCTGCTTTTGGCATGCTGGCTGCGGACAAGATCAAAGATGCTCAGTTAACGGTTATGCTTCCCGGAGATACACCTTTCGCTGGCCTGCATGAGCGCGCAGAACGACTGGTGCAGCCCTTACTCCAGGAGCTGGCAGATAGCTCGCGTCCACAAGATAAGGGCTTTCTCCAGAACATTCAAGTCGACTGTTCACTCGATTTGCGTTATCGTGGCCAATCTTATGAACTAACTGTTCCCTTGACCATAAATTACCGCGATGACTTCCACTTGTTTCACCAGCGCATGTATGGCTATGCAAATCCTCAGGCAGAAATCGAGATTGTTAATATTCGAGCTCGCTGTAAGCAGAAAGTCCTTCCGCCAAAGCTCAACCGGCAGCGAGCTCCTGACGTGGACTCATCACCAGCCTCGCTTGGCTCTCGCCAGGTGTATCTGGCTTCAGGAATGCAGCCGGTGCTATTTTTCCGCGGGGAGCGATTGAGTTACGGCAACCGAATCTCAGGACCGGCGGTAATTGTTCGCAGCGATACCACCATATTGGTTGGTGAGCAAGATCAGGTTTTCGTTGATCCTTATTTGAACCTGCTGATCCAGGTAAATCCAGGAGTTTAAATAAAAGAGTATGGTTGATTTCGATCCAATCCGCCTGGAAATATATAAACACCTGTTTGCGGCTGTTGCCGAAGAGATGGGTGTGGTGTTGAGAAAAGCCAGCTATTCACCCAATATTAAGGAAAGGCGTGATTTCTCTTGTGCGATTTTTGATGCACAGGGTCGAATGATTGCCCAGGCTGCGCATATTCCGGTTCATTTGGGGTCCATGCCATTATCCGTAGAGGCTGCCGTTAAAGCATTTCCTGACCTTGCTCCTGGAGATATGGTATTACTGAACGATCCCTTCCGGGGCGGCACTCATCTGCCTGATTTGACACTGGTCACGCCTGTATTCTTGCCGCCAAGCCAGGAGGCTGCAGCGGATAGCATTGTTGGCTACGTCGCCAGCCGGGCTCACCATGCTGATGTGGGTGGAATGGCGCCCGGCTCGATGCCTGTAGCACGCGAAATTATTCAAGAAGGGTTGATCATCCCGCCAGTACGTTTATTCCGGCAAGGTGTTGTGAACCAGGATATTCTGGATTTAATCCTTGCCAACGTACGCACGCCGCAGGAGCGCTCCGGTGATCTTTGGGCACAGTCGTCTGCCAACCGGCGTGGGGTAGATCGCTTGCTGGAATTGGTGTCTCGATACGGATTGGTTGAAGTCCAAAATTATATGCAGGCGTTGTTAGCGTATACCGAGCGCCTGACGCGCCGGCTGTTGCAGGAGCTGCCAAATGGCTGTTATTGTTTTGAGGATGTCATGGATGATGATGGCATCGTTGGTAAACGGATTCCTATTCGAGTTGCAGTGACAATTCAAGATGATCAGGCGGTTGTGGATTTCACCGGAACCGCTCCTCAACAAAAAGGCAGCATCAATGCCGTTTTAGCAATTACGCTGTCTGCGGTTTATTACGTATTTCGCTGCCTGTTGGCTTTGGATGCGCCGAATAATGCCGGCTGCCTGGTGCCAATCCGGGTGATTGCGCCTCCGGGAACACTTGTGAACGCCCTATCCCCTGCTCCGGTGGCAGGTGGCAATGTCGAGACTTCGCAGCGCATTGTGGACGTTTTGTTAGGCGCTCTGGCGCAGGCATGTCCGCAGAAAATTCCGGCTGCCAGCCAGGGGACGATGAACAATCTGACCATTGGAGGCTATGACTCTGTACATAGCCGAGCATTCACCTACTATGAAACAATCGCTGGCGGTATGGGAGCCCGACCTGATGCCCCTGGAATCTCAGCCATGCATTCGCACATGACAAATACGTTGAATACCCCTGTTGAAGCGCTCGAGTTTGCATACCCGTTGCGGGTGTTGCGCTACCAGGTGCGGCGAAGCACAGGGGGAGGTGGAAAACATCGTGGTGGAGATGGAATTCGCCGGGATATCCAGGTGCTGGTCGACGCTCAGGTTAACCTGTTGAGTGATCGCCGGGAAACGAAACCATATGGACTCGCAGGTGGTGAGCCAGGGGCAACAGGTGAAAATGTGCTCATCCGGGATGGCAAAGAGTCGCGCTTACCGGGCAAGTGCGCTTTTGAGATGCTTGCAGGTGACATCCTGAGCATCCGCACTCCTGGCGGGGGTGGTTATGGGATACCTGATGAAGATAGTTAACGCTAACTAATCGAATACTACACTAAACCAGTTAGAGAGAATTATTTTTCCATCATCATGTATAGCAGTATCCCCGCTGCGACTGAAATATTAAGTGAAGAGGCTTTACCCCGCATGGGCAGGCGCACCAGAGCAGAACAGACTGAAGCTTGAGAATCTGTAAGCCCTTCTCTTTCGCTGCCAAGGAGCAAAATACAAGGTCGATTTTCTAGGCCAATATCGCGATAGTCTACCGGTCCATGCGCAGATGTGCCGATGACACTATAGCCATGCTCGGTGCTCCAGCGGGCGAATTCTTCAAATGTACTGCTGGCAAGCGGCAACCAAAATAGCGTTCCCATGCTGGCTCGAACGCAGCTCGGATGGTAGGGGTCGACCATACCGCTGGTATTTGCCTGGCTGGAGAGTAGCAGCAGTCCACTTGCTCCGACCGCATCGATGCTGCGTAAGATCGAGCCAATATTGCCCGGGTCCTGCGGGTCGACAACAGCCACACCCCATGGAAAATTTATCGGATTCAATTTACTTAAAGGAGTAGTTTGCTGCCGCGCCACTGCCAGCAAGCCTTGGGGATTCTCCTTGTCTGCTATGGTTGAGAATATCTCAGATGTCAATCCATAACAGGGTATGCCATTCGCTTGCTGATTTTGGAGTAATTGAGTAGCGAACTCACTGTTCAGCAGGTCGGGCGCATATAAAATGTATTCGATTTCTAGATTAGCCTGGATCGCCTCACCCACATGGCGGATGCCCTCGATTATAAATAATCCGCTTTCCTGGCGGGCTTTGCGGTTGCGCAAGGAGCGAGCTTCTTTTACCTTTGGGTTGTGTGTGCTTGTGATGGACACGGTGCCCGTATTAATTATCCCAGCGGGGCACCCAGGCGAGGATAGTGGTGCCTTCATTTGGGAAGGAGTTTATTTCGACATCGCCACCGACTTTTCGAGCGCGCACATGCATGTTCGAAAGTCCATGACCCAGGGTAACGCTCATTTTACTCAGGTCAAAACCTTGACCGTTGTCAGCAATCTCAAGTAACACCCGCTCGCGGGTAGTCCACAAGTTGATTTCTACCTGGCGTGCGCGAGAATGCTTGGCAATGTTAGCCAGCGCTTCCTGGCAAATGTGGAATAGAGCGGTCGCATTTTGGGCGGGAAAATCTAGCAAGCCATCCTCAGGGGCTACAAGCGTGGCGCGTATCCCCGAGTTTGTCTGGAATTCTTCCACCAGGCGCTGCAGTCCTTGCTTTAGATCGTCGCCATGGAATTGTCTTGGTCGAAGGTCGAGGATGTAAGTGCGGATGTCACGAATGGACTCATTCAGAGACTCGATCGACTGCTCAATCTTCAGACATGCATGCTGGGGGTTTTCTTCTATCTCCATGCGTGCATAATCCAAAGCCAGACCCACTCCATAGATCGACTGGATGATGCCATCGTGCAGATCCATCCCGATACGCTCACGCTCTTCCAGGATCGCCAGGCGGCGGGCTTGACGATGCAGCCGTGCGTTTTCGATAGCGATCGCTGCCCAGCTCCCGATGGAGGTGAGCAAGTTGAGCTCCCGATCGGATATACATCGTTCTCGTTTCGTAGCCACACTCATTACCCCTACGGCGGATCCACTTGCCACAAGAGGAATGCAGGCAATGCAGTGAAAGCCCGCTTCTACAACGGCAGGTCTCAGGTAATGCATTTCCTGGCGAGGGTCATTGGAGACCATCGGTTTGCCGGTTTGAGCTGCTGTACCGATATATCCTTCACCGAGGCGGAAGGTATCCTTGTAAGAAAATGGATCGTTGAATATGCCGCGATGCAAAGCTAAACGCAGCTCATTTTCATTCTCTTCACGCAGGAAAATTTCCCCAGCTTCGACCCTGAGATAAGCCATAACCCGGCTTAAAGTCTTATCGAGGATTACCTCCACATCCAGGGAGCCAGCCAGGGTAGCAGCCACATCATTGATCAACGAGAGGTCAATGCTGCGTTGGGTTAAGGTTTCATCGCGCTCAAGAATGCTTGCCACAAGGCGCGAGTTCGTAATGGCCACTCCAGCATATGCGGCGAGGGTCTCGATCACTATTTCGTCTTGATGGGTGAACTCGGGGTAATTCTTTTTGTTGGTAAGATAGAGCTGACCGAGCATTTTATCGCCCGATAAAATTGGCACACCCAGGAAGGAATGCATGGGGGGATGCCCTGCTGGAAAGCCAATACTGCGAGGGTCAGTTGGGATATCAGGGATGCGAATCGTGCGGCGTTGGGTGCGGAATAACCCTAACAGACCCAACCCGACTGGAGGGTGATCAATATTAGCAATTTCCTCTGGAGTCATTCCGATGGTAATGAAGCGTACAAGCTCACCATCATCATCCAGCACTGCCAGAGCGCCATAGTGAGCATCGGCTTGTTCGCATGCCAATGCAACGATTCGCTCCAGGAGTGTTTCTTGGGATAGATCGCGTACAAGCTCCAGGCTGGCGCGATGAAGCGCCGCCAGGCGATCTTCGAGCTGTTCTCGAGTCAGCAAAACCATTGACGTTTCCTCACCGTGGGCTAATTTTACCCGATTTTGTCTTTATTTGATAGTTTTTGCGAGACCACCCGAATATACTAAATTTCTGGTCTAAAGTTAAGTGGAGATGTCCGCACTGATGCATTCTTCTCGAATTGCCGGTTTCTATAAACTATCGCTAGAAGATCGCCTGCAAGAACTGGCGCGCCAGGGTGAGCTAGATGCCCAGGATCTGGCAGCATTCAGCGCGGCTGGTGGCTTAAACCCGGAACAGGCCGACCACATGGTTGAAAATGCGGTGGGTATTTTTGCCCTGCCCATCGGGATTGGTTTGAACTTTGTGGTTAATAGTCGAGAAGTTTTAGTACCGATGGCAATTGAGGAACCCTCTGTGATCGCGGGGGCATCTTTCATGGCTCGTCTGGCCCGCGCAGGGGGAGGGTTTGTTGCACGAACAAGCGCGCCTGAAATGATCGGTCAAATGCAAATTTTGGATTTGCCCGATGTATACGTGGCGCGCCATCTGCTTCTTGAGAACAAGGAGCGCTTGCTCTCGGAAACTGCCGGTATTGATCCTTTGCTCCAAAAGCTGGGGGGTGGCCCGCGTGATCTCGAAGTTCGGGTGATCGATGAATCACCGATCGGACCATTCCTGGTTTTACACCTTATATATGATGTGCGAGATGCGATGGGTGCGAACGCGGTCAACACTGCGGTCGAGCGACTCGCTCCAACAGTGGAAGCGATTACCGCTGGGCGGGTGCACCTGCGGATTCTTTCTAACCTGGCGGATCGGCGGCTTGCCCGGGCTGACTGTACGATCCCTCTCGGAGAGCTGGCGTTTGGTAATTTTTCAGCAGAGCAGGTGCGCGATGGTATTATCGCTGCCTGGGCGTTTGCAGTAGCCGATCCTTACCGGGCTGCAACGCATAACAAGGGTATCATGAATGGGGTCGATGCGGTGGTGATTGCCACTGGCAACGATTGGAGAGCTGTAGAGGCAGGAGCGCACGCCTATGCTGCTCGGAATGGGCGGTATACATCATTGAGCACCTGGGGAAAAGATGACCAGGGTAACCTGGTGGGAAGCCTGGAAATGCCAATGGCAGTGGGCATCGTCGGGGGAGCGACACGCGTTCACCCTGCAGCTCGTGCTGCATTGAAACTGATGGATATTCACTCAGCCAGTGAGCTGGCGGAAATCATTGTTTCGGTCGGGTTGGCGCAGAACCTTGCTGCGCTGCGTGCACTGGCAACCGAAGGAATACAGCAAGGGCACATGAGCCTGCACGCCCGGCAGGTGGCAATTGCAGCCGGGGCTCAAGGTGAGCAAATCGAGCGACTGGCGCAGCAATTGGTAGCAGAACAGATAATCCGGATTGATCGGGCTGAGGCTATACTTAAAAGCTGGCAAAAATGACGGACGGAAAAATGAGCACAATAGAAACCGAAAACTTATTACTCAAACCAAACCGGCGCGTAGGGATCTCGGGATATGGCGCCTATGTACCCCGCTATCGCCTTCCTGCGCGTGAAGTTTCCCGCGTATGGACGGGCGGCGCAGGGGAGCTGCCGATCAAAGAGAAGTCAGTGCCAGGACTGGATGAGGATGTGGCGACGATGTCTATCGAAGCTGCCCGAAATGCCTTGAGCCGTTCTGGCGTCGATCCCCAACACATCCGTGCTGTGTGGGTGGGCTCCGAATCGCATCCCTACGCGGTTAAGCCGACCTCTACCCTGGTTGCCGAATCGATCGGCGCGACGCCAAATGTACAGGCAGGGGATTGGGAGTTTGCCTGTAAAGCCGGCACCGAGGCAATGGTTGCCGCAATCGCTTTTGTTGGCTCAGGGATGGCGAATTATGCCCTGGCGATCGGTATGGATACCGCCCAGGGACGTCCTGGCGACGCATTGGAATATACTGCCGGAGCAGGAGGTGCGGCTTACATTTTTGGGCCGGCTGAGGATTCGCTTGCTGAGATCGAGTGCACATATTCGTACGTGACCGACACCCCGGATTTCTGGCGTCGTGCTTATGCCAAATATCCTGAGCACGGGCAGCGCTTCACTGGTGAACCTGCCTATTTCAAACACATTACTGAGGCAGGACATGCGATCATGGAAGCCTCGCACACTCGTCCATCAGACTTTAAGTATGCTGTTTTCCACCAGCCAAATACCAAATTTCCTCAGCGAGCCGCCAGTATGTTGGGATTCCACCGCGACCAGATCACTACCGGCTTGCTGGTCCCGGTGATTGGCAATACCTACGCTGGCGCTGCAATCATTGGGTTGACAGCCATTTTGGATATTGCCGAACCTGGCGACCGAATTTTTATGGTTTCCTTCGGCTCAGGAGCAGGCTCCGATGCTTTCATCCTCAGGGTTACCGATAAAATCCTTGAGCGCCGTGATCTGGCTGCAAAGACCTGGGATTATATCAACCGCCGGACCGAGATTGACTATGCTACCTATACAAGGTTGCGCGGCAAGCTGACACTCAAATAACGAATCCTGAGCGCAAAGTTGTGGAGAAGTGACAATGGGTGATGTCGTAATTGCTGGAATCGGTCAGACGGATGTTGGTGAACACTGGGACCTAAGCCTGCGCCAGCTGGCTTACCAGGCTGTGAAACAGGCAATGGCAGATGCTGGTGGTATGCATCCGCAAGCACTGTATATTGGTAATATGTTGGCGCCACAGTTGATCGACCAGGCGCATCTGGGCGCGTTGGTTGCCGAACAGGTTGGTTTGACTGGCATCGAAGCGATGACAATCGAAGCTGGCGAGGCATCTGGTGGAGCGGCAATACGCGCCGGGTACATGGCGGTTGCTTCGGGGTGGGTGGATAGCGCTGTCGTATTGGGGGTAGAGAAAGTGACCGACGTTTCCAGTGGCGAGCTACAGACTGCCCTCTCGAGTGGCAGCGATAGCGACTACGAAGCCGTGCACGGTCTGACACAAACTGCACAGGCTGCGATATTGATGCGCCGCTATATGCACGAGTATGGGGTACTTCGCGATGCATTTGCTGGCTTCCCGATCAATGCGCATGCGAATGCAGCCAGGAATCCACATGCAATGTATCAAAAAATGATCAGTGAAGATGCTTACCATAAAGCTGCATTGGTTAGTGATCCGCTGAATTTATTCGATGTTGCTCCCCTTGCAGATGGTGCGGCAGCAATGCTGCTGACCCGTGCAGATTTGCTCCCTTCAGAGTATCCTCATCCGGTGGTGAAGATAGCCGCTTCAGCCATCGCCACGGACACCCTGGCGCTGCACGACCGCACCGATCCGCTGGAGTTCCAGGCGGTGCGGATATCGGTTGAGGAAGCCTGTCGGAAGGCAAAAATTACCCCGCTGCAGATTGACTTATTTGAGCTGCACGATGCCTGCTCTATTTTTGTCGTCCTGACACTCGAAGCTGCTGGATTCGCCAGGCGGGGTGAGGGCTGGAAACTCGCAAAAGAGGAGTGCATCAGCCTGGATGGTTCGCTACCCATCAGCACAATGGGCGGGTTGAAAGCACGCGGCAATCCTGTCGGCGCAACAGGCGTATATCAGGCGGTCGAAGTGGCTCAACAATTGCGTGGTGAGGCTGGTAAAAACCAGCTGCCACACGCCCGGCGAGGCATGGTTCAATCCCTCTCCGGTTCGGCATCCACTGCAGTCACCCATATCTTAGAAATCTTGGAACGGTAACTAACTCTTGACATGTTGATGCTATTGATAGTGAAAATGAGAGCGAATCTGCGAATTTGATAGCTCTTGATAGTCCTTACAACCTAGAATGATCTTGAGTTGGTTTAACCGTTTTATTTGAGGAGTAATTTCACAAATGGAAATTTCACGTCATTGGAGACTTCGTAAGCAGCGCTACAGCATGATCGGTGGGGAGTGCCCCAACTGCCAGACCAAGATGTTTCCAGTTCGCATGGTTTGCCCAAATTGTGGGCATGGAGCCGACCTCTCTATCCGTGTCGATGAGAGTGATTCGCTCTTTGTCCAGCCTGTGGCTGTCCCGAGCCAAACCGTAAGCATCTAGACTTAGAAATTTATGGAAATAGCACGCCATTGGCGCCTGCGCCATCAACGATACGAAATGGTGGGTGAAGTATGCCCTCATTGTCAGGCGCGCTTATTCCCGCCGAGAGATGTCTGCCCGGAATGCGGCAAGGAAGCAAAAAATGTCTTCCAATTTAGTGGGCGTGGAGAAGTTTACTCATTCACAACTATCTTCGAGCCGCCGGCAGATTTTGAAGATTCAGCTCCATACACTGTGGCGCTGGTAAAACTCGAAGAAGGTCCACTGGTAACAGCGCAACTGACCGACCTGGGTGACCAACCGGTTGAGATCGGCATGCCAGTCGAGATGGTCACTCGCCGCCTGCGCCAGGATGGTGATGAACGCGGCTTGATTGTTTATGGGTATAAGTTCCGACCGATTTTAATCCATTGATCGTAAAGGCAATTTTAAAAACAAAGCGTCCTCAGGTGCAAGAGGACGCTTTTTATTACTTATGGCATGCTGTTAATATTCCCATACATTGTCACGATCGCCGAACCGATTTTATGATTCTCCTGTGGCCCTTATTTATCGCTCGTCTTTCGAGCAAAGATTCAGCAGTGGATTCCTTCCACATTTCTTAAATTCTTGAAGATAGAGCGGATTTTGGGCTTTCTGAAAAAATAACTCTCTTTGCTGCTCATGGATAATCTCAGCATGCGCCAATGAGTCTTGAGTCCGGCCTGCGTCCGTGGTGCATCAGGCGGGGGAATCGTCAACGGCGCCAGTGGATATTCATTCTCACCGTAGATGTGCAGCGGCAATCGGCTGGTCACCAGAATTTTAATGTGCGGGCAGTTCTTGAGCATCCTGGCAACATCGATTGCACCTTCTTCGGCGATCTGTTCGAAATTATCCAGAATGAGTAAGAGCTGCCTGTTTCGCAATCCACGAACAAGCTGGTTAAGGTCTGGTGACGGGGGTAGATCAAAGCTTGTCAACGAATGGGCGATTGAGGAAATAAGGAATCGAGGATCGCTGATTTCAGAAAGGTCAACGAACCAAACGCCATCGGGAAAATCTGCCAGCACCTCATTACCGCAATGGATGCTCAAGCGGGTCTTGCCGATCCCAGGAGGACCAATAATTGTTACCAGATGAACCAATTGGTCTTTTAACAGACCAATCAGAGCCGTTTGATCGCGAACGCGGTTGATGGTTGAGGTGAGCAGCGCGGGCAGGTTATTGTTGGTTGGCATGACTTCGGTAGTCTGGTAGTTCGGCTCTTCGAGATAGGTTCCGCGCGCTAACAGTAAGAATCGTTGGGTGTTGATTGGTGGGATTAGCAGTGCGCGCGCCAGTAGTTCAGCTAGTTGGCGTGATGGCTTGCGTTCATCCGCCTCGATCTTGCGGATCGTAGCTTCTGAGCACGCTGCGCGTCTTCCCAGCTCTGCCTGGGTCAAGTCTAGCTGTTTGCGACGGGTGCGCACCCAGGAACCGAATGTGGTGAGAGTGTTATCGTGGTGCAAATTGTCCCGGTTTTTGTCACGCCAGGCGTGACCAACGTAAGGATGAGATGGATTATCATAAAAATAACAAGTAGATAAATTATAAGGCAATCTAGGATACTGGCGCGGCTGACTCCGATTTCGGCATCGTCGTTCTTATGATGATCAAGATAAATTTCAGGTAGACTTTTTATCTGGTTTACAAGTCTGAATCTGATCCAGCCACACCAATAGATATATGTTAAAGGAGTACGAATCATGAACCAGAAAATCATCATCTTGCTTATCACCCTGGTATTGATCAGCGGATGCTCGACAAATGCATCGACTGCAGTGGTCTCGTCGACTGCTACACCGACAGCAGGGCTGCCAATGCTGGTAGTCACAGTCACTGAGGCAACCTACACCCCGGTGCCGACCAGCGTGCCAGAGAACGATGACAACGAATGCGATAACGCTTTTTATCCGGTCAGCGACGAGGCGACCTGGACTTATAATATTTCTCCAGATGGCGGTGCGACACATACCATGTCTGTTGATGACAATGGTGCATTCACCATAGATATTCAAGGTGATAACAGCACCTTCACCATTGACGGCAAATGCACCGATGAAGGCATCGTCCTCCTGGATTCCCCCGGTTCTACTTTGACATACACCGGTGAAGAAGGCAGCTCGGTAATCTCGACTATTGAGGTTGAAGGGGTGACCGTGCCAAAAGACATCAAAATTAACGATGAATGGTCGCAAACGATCAAGGTTACAACGGGTGACACTTATTCATTGGTCCATTCTGATTACACTGCCCTTGGTTTTGAAAATATCACCGTCCCGGCGGGCAATTTCTATGCACTCAAGGTGGAACAATCCGGTTATGTGGAGATCTTCGGTCAAAAAGTTAACATGCATGGATACCAGTGGTTTGCAGAAGGCGTTGGCACTGTAAAATCTGCAATTGATGGTGCTGCCGATGCCGAGCTGGTCTCGTACGATATTCCAGATTAAACAAGTCAGGTGATAAATTGTCTTATGCTGCCGATTAACCGCCGTTCCAGGCGTAAGAGGTATGATAATACCTCCCGAAGAAGGACAAACGACTTCCTCAATGCAAGGGAGTCGTTTTATATTATTTGTGCGGGTATTAGATTCCCTTGATGATTTCTGTCTCGGGCGCATCCATTTCATACTGCCAGGTTCAGGTAAAACTGTATCTTGACCTTATCCCTCCACTGAGGTGCTCTTCGTAGCAGCTTTATCTGGCTGCTTCTTCGATGTAGATTCTTTCTTAGTGGTCGTAGTTTTCTTCTTTGCCTTTTTCTTACTTGTCGCTGCTGGTTTCGCTGAAGACCCGCTGGCTGGCTTTTTCTTTTTCCGTGGCTTCTTTTTCGCCGGTTGTTTCTTCACCAGTGTCTTTGCTGGTTGAGTCCTACCAGGCTCAGCAGCATTCCGGCGATAATATTGGCAGCCGGGGCGGGAATATTTAATTTGCTGGTCAAAAATTCGGTGATGTCGCTTTTCGCCGTGCCCTTACCCCGAACCAGGGCTGCCCGGGTGGTCTCATGGAGCTCACCTTTTCCCGCCAGGAATTCATCGACTGCCTGCCCAAACGGCTCACCAAACTCCCCGGCAGAGGCTTTGAGCAGGGCTGCCACCATGTCATCCTGGGTACCTGTATTTTCTCCGTCCAGGTTTAAGGTTTTCTCCACTTCGTCCGGAAGAATATTCGCGAGTAAATCGGGAAGCGATTTTTCGTCCACATTATTCCTGATAAGCGTGATGCAGTCCCATATCTTCGCTCTCGTTTATTGCGGTTTGCATCTCATTAATCATTCCAACTCCGTGACGGTATTGGAATGGCCACATCGATTGAAGATGGAATAAAGCCACCCGATCGCCGTCCTTCAGCGTGTGCTCCAGGTCTGGCTGCATTCCGGGCATGGCGCTCAGGTCACCGTTGATGAATGTAATGCCACGTTCGGCAGTATCCATTTGTAGGAATGCCAATAAATCACGTAATAAGCTGCCCTCAGGAAGTGCT
The DNA here is from genome assembly GCA_963774935.1 of uncultured Chloroflexia bacterium. Taxonomy (GTDB): domain Bacteria; phylum Chloroflexota; class Anaerolineae; order Anaerolineales; family UBA4823; genus CAVZGO01. The sequence goes on along the minus strand of CAVZGO010000001.1, from coordinate 319,137 downwards.
ACTAAAATATTGGCAAAGGTTCTGTTTTTCGGATCGCCAGCGTGACGAGCCAAAATTCCATACAACCAGGTATCGATGTGAATTTCATTCATGTTAACCGCCTCCAATCGGGGGAAAGATGCCTATTTCGTCGCCATCTTTGAGACTTTCTTCGAGCTCAACAATGCAGCCGTTCACAAAACATATTTTTACCTCATCTGGCGGCAGCTTAAGCAGCTCAACCAGTGTTCCCATGGTCGATCCCTCGGAAATATCCATCTCCACTGCCTTGCCCGAAGGAACATCCCCCAGATAAGGTCGTAAAGTTGCAAACAGCTTTACTTTTATTTTCATCAATTTACCTACATCTAATTACCCGGTACCAAGCCTGTAATTTGGAGTGTTATTCTATGGGATCTACGGGCAGCGGATGATATCCTGCGCCCACAGGCAGTCTGAACAGGAAGGATTCCAGCCCCAGCAGCCCTCGTTGATACCGCGTTGGTCGCAGGTATCGCGCAGGTCGCAGTCGGGGCAGGACGGAAAGTGAAAAGTGAGCACTTCGCTGCGGTACAGGGTGAACTCCTCTGATGTCCAGATGTCCACCAGAGAATCATTATGCACATTCCCGACGATATAGCGGGAGACGTCTCTTTTCCGACCGTCTATGGTGTAATAGGAATAATTATGCGAGTGGGCATAGCACGGTGAAACCGCGCCGTCCCAGCCTACCACCATCGATTTATCGTTCACGAACCGGCAGCGCCGCTCGGCGCCCCAGTGCATGCGCGGTAGGTCAAGCGTACCCCAGGTCACCCAGGCATCGATGCGCACCGGAAAACCACCCGCGGTAAAGGGGTCCTGTGGTTGATGGCTATATAAAATCTCTGAGAGCATATCCTCCGTATATGGCAGCACATTGCTCACCAGCACACGGGCGGCGCTTACGCTCGATGCCAGCTTGGCGAGTAAGGGCAGCTCATGCACGTTTGATTTTAACGCAACGAACTCAATTCCCAGAGCAGGGGTGAGTGATCTGAGACTGCTTTTTCGCCTCGGTCAACCCGTGCAGGTTATTCAGCACCTCTTGCAACTGAGTACCACGCACGTTTTCATACATTTCCGGGCTGACGCCGTCCACCGAAACCACCACCCGGTCAACGCCCAGACGTACCAATTCAGCCGAAACTTTGGGGGTGAGCAGCGTTCCGTTGGTGCCGAGAGTGACTGCCAGATCACGGGCGCGGATCGCTTCGATCATATCCAGGATGCGCGGGTGCGAGAGCGGCTCACCAAAGCTGGTGAAGACAACGCGCTTCAATTCCGGCAGCCCGGGCAAGCCATCCAGGATACGCTCGAAGGTATCGCGTTTCATGGATGCAATCGGGTCGCTCCAAATATTGCGCATGCAGGTAATGCAGCTCAAATTACAGGCTGTGGTTGGCTCTAAGTAAAGCTTTCGCGCGTCAGGCAGGCGTGGATGCAAGTATCAGCTCGCCTTCCCGCTCGGTCAACCAGTAATTCACATTTGCGGGCATGTGGCGACGATTCAAAAAATCGGCAGGAATATCTATTTTTCCATTGTTATCGGTGGGTACATTCGGCATGCGGTTTGGTTACCTCATAATCAAAGTGGTGTGCAGAATCGATTGATACTGCGATTCTCGAAAATGTAATGAGCTTCTATTATACATGAACGGATAACAAGGCACGGTGTGCATTTGCAATGGATCACAGAGTGCAAATGCCACCGTGCCTTTAACTAGGATTTAACCTTTTCTCTTACCCCAGACAGGCAGCCTCTACAGCTCAGCAAAGACTGAATCTAGCGCCTCATCCGGCACATCAAAGACATTGTTGTGCGGTGGAAGCGGTTCGATCTTCATGAACTCAGGTACGCGATCTGCTTCCTTGCCGATACCAGCAGCCTCATTGAACTTGCGCTCTACCTTCAGGATGTCGCCGCCTTGCTTGAGGATGTCGTCAGCAGTCCAGTTGGTGCCAAATACACCGTTGACTTCTTCGACCATGCCTTCATAGCCGCTGGCGATATCCAGAATGGCGAAGGCGATGAACAGGCAGTGCCCGCAGGAGTCAATAAAGGCGGTGGTTGCCTGGAAAGCGCGGCTGAGGCCGGCTTTGCCTTCGTTGCTGAGCGGGTCCTGTTTGCCCATCACACCCAGGATTTCGGGGGCGATGGTGTAGCCGGCGGTATGGTCAGCGCCCATGGTCGTGGTGGCGTAGGTGATGCCGATGCCCTTGACTGCGCGCGGCTCGTATGCTGGCATGGACTGGCCTTTGACCACAGGTACACGGCTGACGCCATAGGCGCGACCGGTAGAGGCTGTGCCCGAACCCAGGATGCGCCCCTGCGGCGTGCCTTTGCCCATCTCGTGGACCAGGTTGATGGCACCCTTGCTGTCGCCGAACGGGATCACACCTGCTTCCATTGCCACGGCAATAGCTGTGCCGGTCTCAATGGTATCCAGTCCGTAATCGTTGCACAGGGCATTCAGCAAGGCGACATCGTCCAGGTTGTCAATGCCGCAGTCCGCTCCGAGTGACCAGGAGGATTCGTACTCCAGGCAGGAAGTAATTTCTTCGCCTTTTTCATCATAAACAGTGTTGGAGCACTGGATGATGCAGCCCGCGGAGCAGGCATGGTTGTAAATTTCCTTGCCCTTGCGCGCCTTGTTGCCTTCGAAGATCGCCTCGCCGGCAATATTGGGTGCGCCTTCAAAACGACCGCTGGAGAAGTTGCGCGTCGGTAAACCGCCAGCCTCGTTCAAAATATTGATCAGCACCGCTGTCCCATAGGAGTTCAGTGCGCCTTTCGGTTTGGTAATGGCGTGCGTGCGCAGCGCGTCGATCATCTTCTTGCGGCCCTGCTCATACAGCGCCTTATCGACGATCTCCACGCCCGGTCCGCCAGCGCGATCCAGGATGATGAACTTCAAGCCTTTGGAAGCCATCACTGCGCCCAAGCCGCCGCGGCCAGCATAGCGTGTCGGTCGATCCTTCATGTCACTGAACACGATGCCAGAGTTGCTGTAACCGTGCTCGGCAGCCATACCTATACCGCACACTGAAACTTTAGAGCCGAATTTCTTGTACATTGGAGGAAATACTTCGCTCAGCACTTTGCCGGTATATTCGCCAGCGTCAAAGAATTCCACCTTTGGTTTCTTCTTATCGACGGTGATATTAATCCCCCAATATTTGCCTTTCTCAGCCGGCTGCCCCTCGACTACCAATGCTTTGATGCCCATGACGGCTAGATCTGCCGCCCAGGTAGTGCCTGCGTTGGCTTCTTTAATTCCACCGGTCAGGGGCGATTTACCACCTACCGAAACACGCGCAGAAGTCGGAGCGCTGGTGCCTGTGGTCATCCCAGGTGCAAAGACCAGTTTGTTATTGGGTCCAAGTGCATGGCAGAGCGGTGGTACTTCGTCAGCAACGACGTTTGAGGTAAGGCCGCGGCCGCCAAGATACTTGTAGGCTTCCGGTGTTTCTTCCACCTTGAAGCTGCGATCAGTCATATTTACGCGTACGAAATACATAGTGAGGCTCCTTTTTTGTGATTATTTTGAGTAATTTTGGATGGTGGTGAAAGAGAGAGTGATCAAAGATGATCTGCACGCCTCCTTGAGTATCTGGAATTCAGGTTTTAAGCGAAAAAATTGCGCAATAGACCATTTGACGAGCCGAGTCGTCAAAAATGGATCTCCTTTGCGCAATGGCAGGTGATGGAAATTGCTTCCCATACCCTAACGTTCGTTTATCCCAGAGGGAATCAACGAATTGGAGGTATTCAATTGTTTTGCTACATAGTTATTATATGCACATCTTGGTTGTTTGGTCAATAGGTTCTGTATCATATATCAGTAATAATTTTGTGATGATGCAGCCATTATTAAGCCTTGGAAATCGAGCTATATTTTCACCGCGAAGGGCGTATTTTCTTTTGTGTTAGAATGGCAGTTCTTACACAGCATCCAATCCTTTGTGCCGGAGAGCCCGTATGCCTTTCTATACCGACGTTGATATCGTTGCCAGAGCGCTGGATGGTTATTATCAGGAATCGCTTGAAGGCGAAGTCCCTGTAATCAACCAGCGACCATTGGGTTCCATCATCGAAAAACTCAACCTGGCGGATTTTGCCCGTAATGGTGGACTGACTGGTTCACGCCTGGCAGAATTCATGGAGCTTTACCTGTCCACGACCACGCGGCTGCACCACCCGGCGTTCATGGCCCACCAGGTTGCCACGCCTTACTACTCAGGCTCATTCGCCAGCCTGATCGATGGCTTCACCAACAACGGCATGGCGATTTATGAAATGGGTCCCGGCGCGGCCAGCATCGAATACTTCGTTGTCAACTGGCTGCTGGAAAAAGTCGGTTGGCAGCCTGCTCCGCTGGATATGCAGCAGCGCAACCAGGATGCCCCATTTGGCGGTGGGATGCTGACGCATGGCGGAACCCTGGCGAACCTGACGGCATTGCTGATGGCGCGCAACTATGCTGCACCCGCTTCCTGGCGCGAAGGCATCCCACAAGACCTGGTGCTGCTGGCTCCGGCATTAGCGCATTACTCCGTCGAGCGCGCCGCGGCAATCCTGGGGCTGGGTCAGGCTGGAATCTACCAGCTCGAGGTGGACGAGCGCGGATCCATTATCCCCGACCGGCTGCCAGCCGCTCTTGAATACCTCCACCAGCAGGGCAAGCGCCCGATGGCTGTGGTAGCAAACGCCTGCAGCACGGCTGTGGGTATCTATGATCCACTGCAGGAGATCGGCGAGTTCTGCCGATCTGAAGGCATCTGGCTGCACGTGGATGGGGCGCACGGCGCCAGCGCGCTGGTCTCCGAGAAGCATCGCCATCTGTTGAAAGGTGTTGAGCTGGCTGACTCGTTAACCTGGGACGCGCACAAGATGCTGCAAACACCCATCTTATGCGCTGCGCTGCTGGTGCGTGATCACCGCCCGCTGGATACAGCCTTCCAACAAGAAGCCAGCTATCTGTTCCACGAAAAAGAACAGCCAGGCTTTGATTTTGCCCACCGCACCATCGAGTGCACCAAGGCTGGTCTGGGTTTGAAATTGTTCATGGTGCTGGGCGCTTTGGGTGAGCGCGGTTTGGCTGAGTTCGTCGAGCGGCAGTATGAGCTGGCGCAACAAGCCTACGAATACATTCAATCGCAGCCTGGCTTCACCTGCGCCTTACGCCCAGAGAGCAACATCCTGTGCTTCCGCGTCCAGGGCAGCGACCAGAAGCAGCTGCAGATTCGCGATGCGTTAATTGCGCGAGGGGATTACTACCTGTCCTCAACGGTGTTCAAGGGCGTGCGCTACCTGCGCATGGCATTGATAAATCCGGCTACTTCGCTGGAGCACATCCAGGGCATGCTTGAAGCGGTCAAAACCCTGGCGGTTGGGCTGGACTAAGTGCGAGGAGCCTGTTCTGGTTCCTTCAATTGGGTGATCACCAGCACACTGACCGCCATCAATCCAATCGCCAGCAGCAGTGCCGGTGTGAAGGCGCCGTCTTTGCTCTTCAGCGCTTCCATGATGTAGACGAACACCACCGATGCCTGGCCAAATAGCTGGATCAAGCCGTTGGAAGTGCCCTCAGGTGTGGGCTGGGTGATCTCGGCGGCATACTGCATGCCGATCGGGCTGAGGCTGACCAGGAAGAAGCCGAATATAAAAGCCGATACCAGCAGCCCCCAATAAGCCGAAGCGTAGGTGATCCCGATCAAACCGGGAATAGCCAGCAGCATACCCATCAGCATGTAAGGCTTGCGCCGGTGCTGCCGGTCGGATAACGACGGCAGCGCTACCGCTCCCAGCAGCCCGCCCACCAGCATGACTGCTCCCAACGTACCGGCTTCGGTGGCGCTGAAGCCGCGCGGCCGGATGATCGTCTCGATCCAGGTGGTCACACCGTTGAAAACCCCCAGCCCGACGAAGAACACAAACAGCAGCAGCAGGAACGATTTCACTTTCAGGGCATGCTTCAAGCCATCGAACATCAGGGCGCGCGTTTCCATCTCCGGCGGGCAGGGTGCCGTGGGGGGCGCCTCGCGGGCGAAAACCAGGAACAGCAGCGCTGAAATCGCCGCCAGTCCTCCGTAAAAGAGCTGGACGGTCGGGATAGGCATTGTCTTCACCAGCTCGGGCGTCAGCGCCATGCCGATGCCTGTGCCGACCAGGTTGGCGAGCGTCACAAGCCCCACCGCGGTGGCGCGCTCCTGCAAGCCAAACCACCTGGCGGGCACCTTGGTCCAGGCGTTGAGCAGGAACGGCTGGGCGATGGCAATGCCGATGGTGCTGAGCAGCACCAGGGTGTAGTTCGCTCCTGCCAGGCCGCGCAGCACCCCAAAGATGGCCATCAGCACCGCCCCGAGGCTCACTGGCGGTCGAAAGCCGTAGGTGTCGATCGCCCATGAGACCGGGATCGAGAGCGGGATGAATGCGATCATGAAGGACATCGCCAGAAGACCGATCTGCAGGTCACTGACGCCATAATAGCTTGCTGCCATGCCGGTAATGGGGGCATAGCTGATCCACAGGATCTGGATCACCAGGTTGATGAGCATGAAAACCGCCAGCACCACCCAGCGGTAGGGATAGACTTTATAATGACTTTCTGGCATCTGGGTTCCTCCTGCGCTGCAGAAATTCTTACCCACAAGTAGAAATCAATGAATTTAATCTAATTATACTGATACTGCCTTAACTTAGACGATGCCAATTCTATTCCAGTATCGGTATAATAACTGCTATGTCCCCCGAGCCCGAGCTTGATATCCGACAGATCTACGACCGCTTCGATTTACCGGTAACCAGCCTCGATTGCGGGACACAATGCGCCCCGCACAACCCCAGCGGCAAGCCTTTCTGCTGCGATATCTGCCACGCCGTGCCGGCAGTCTATCGCCAGGAGTGGACTTACCTGGCGCCTCGCACCGATCTCTGGCATGTCTGGCGCGGCGATGAGTGCACCTCTGATCCTGCGGATCCGGCGGAGCTGCAGGCAGAAACCCCCGAGAATATGCTGCTCCTGGCTTGCAAAGGGCCAGCGCACTGCCAGCGACCGTACCGCGCCATGAGCTGCCGCCAGTTTCCATTTTTCCCGTACATCACCTCCAGACGACGATTGATCGGGCTGGCGTACGATTGGGAGTCGGAGAGCGTGTGCTGGGTGATCAGCAACCTGGCACAGGTCACCCAGGCTTACCGGGAGGCTTTCGTTCGCACGTACGAGCGATTGTTCGAGCTTTGGGAGGCAGAATTCGAGAGCTACGCTGCCCTATCGGAGCAGATGCGCGAGCATTTTGCCCGCCAGCGGCGGCGGCGATTCCGCTGCTGCACCGCGATGGCAGCGCCTGCCTGCTCAGCCCGGGCAGCGAGCGCCTGCAGCGCGTGGCTGTTGACCGCCTGCCTCGGCATGGGGTATATGCGCTGAAATAACTCAAGGGAGTGCGCTCATGCTGCACTCCCGTTGAATGATAGAAGGTTAGGTTGGGGATTAATACTTCTTGGGGCCAGAGCTGCGCCGGTCACGGTCATCCGGCGATCGCCGGCGATCGTATCCACCGCTGCCGCCGCGTGAACCGCCGCTTCCGCTGTAGCCACGATCTTCTTTCGGGCGGGCAGCATTCACTTTCAAGGCGCGGTGATCCAGCTCGTAGCCGTTGAAGAGCTTGATCGCCTGCTCTGCCTCGCTGGGGCTGCTCAACTCGACGAAAGCGAAACCCTTCGAGCGACCGGTTTCACGATCTTTGATGATGTCTGCCGACACCACCGTACCTGCCTGAGAGAACAATGTTTTGAGGTCTTCCTCGGTCGAGTTATAAGACAGGTTGCCTACGTACAATTTCGTTTCCATGTTCCTTTTTCCCTAGCGCCAACCTGAACCGGCTGGTGAATCGACTGCCGGATCTTATCAGGAGCAGGCAGCTTTGGCTCACAAATGTGAGAATCAGATGAGTTATTTTATCACTAAACTTTCATGGATAGTGATTAATCAAGTGCCGTTGAACAGTTTTATTGTTCTAATAATGCGCTGATCTACAGCAGACCCTCCAGCCGATCCACCAGACCCGCCAGCACCGCGAAGGCGCGCTCAACCGGCTCGGGGCTGGTCAGGTCGACGCCGGCTTTCTGCAGGGCGGGCAGCGGGTACTCGGAGCCGCCAGCTTTGAGGAAGCCCAGGTAGCGCTCTGCCGCGCCGGGCTCGCCCTCCAGCACCGCATGCGACAGGGCATGCGCGCCGGAGATGCCGGTGGCATACTGGTAGACATAGAAGTTCATGTACATGTGGGCAAACTGCGCCCAGGTGATGCCGATGCGCGGCTGGTCGAAGACCACCTCGTCGCCGTAGCCTTCTTTGAACAAGTCCGCCGTCAGCCCGATCAGGATATCCGCGCTCAAGGGTGCGCCTTTTTCTGCGCGCGGTATGCACTTCCAGCTCGAAGCGCGCCAGGGTGGGCATGATGAAGAAGTAGCGGTGGTAGTTGGACATGGCTTCTTCGATCAGGGCGATCTGCAAATCGCGTTCAGTCTGTGTGCGCAGCAGGTAATCGCGCACCATCGCCTGGTTGAAGTTGGAAGCCACCTCGGCGGCAAACAAGCCGTAGCGGCTGTAGATGAACGGCTGGTTGGCACGGGAATGGTAGGAGTGCAGCGAATGCCCCAGCTCGTGCGCCAGGGTGCTCAGGCTGAAGACATCCTCGCCATACGACATCATGATGAAGGGGTTGGTGCCATACGAGCCGCTGGAGTAAGCGCCTTCACGCTTGCCCTTGTTGCGCGCCCAGTCCACCCAGCGCTCTTCCAGGCAGCCACGCCGCAGGATGCGCACATATTCCTCGCCCAGCGGCTGCATGCCCTCGCAGATCCAGTCCACCGCCTGGGCAAAGGGGATCAGCGGGCGGGCTTGCGTCAGCGGCGCCTTGATATCGTAAACGTTCAGCTCCGCGTAGCCCAGCGCTTTGCGGCGCAGGCGCCAGTAGCGCTGCCAGGTGGGGATGTGCTTTCGGAAGGTATCGATCAGGTTGTGGAACACTTCCACCGGGATGTGGTTGGGCTCCAGCGAGGCGTGCAGCGAGGAGGCGTAGCCGCGCGTGCCGCATGTTGAACACGTTTTGCTTCACCCCTGCGGTCAGCGTGGCGGCGAAGGTGTTCTTCAAAGCCAGGTAGCCATCGGCGTAGTTCTGCCAGGCGGTGCGGCGCACTTCCCGGTCGGTGTGGGTGACCAGCCCGACGATGCTGGACTGCCCGACTTCGAGCGGACTGCCATCGGCTGCCACAGCCGGCTTGAAGGTCAGGTCGGCGTTGTTCAGCATCGAGTAGATCGACATCGGCCCGGAAAACGGGTCGGAGACCAGCGCCAGCACCTGCTCGACCTCGCCGGAGCGCACGTGCGCCTGTAGTTTTTTCAGCTGGTCGAGGTAGTGGGCAAGATAAGCCAGCTCAGGCGTCTGCTCCAGCCACTGCGTCAATCGATCGAAGCCGATCGCTACCAGCTCGGGATCGAGGAAGGCGATGGCGGCGCCGAAGCGCGCCAGCAGGCTGCGCGACTGCCCGGAGCGTGCTGCCGCGACCTGGTCGCCGGTGTCCACCGAAGCGGCGTTCATGGCGTAGGTCATGATCTTACCCGCCAGGATGCCGGCCTGGTCGCGCAGGCGCAGAAATTCCAGCAGTGTCTGCGCTCCCTCTGCCAGGCGGCCCTGGTAAGCGGATAGGGCGGGCAGCATGCCGTCCAGCTCTTTGCAGGCGGCTTCCCAGTCCGCCGGGGTGGCGAAGATGCTCGCCAGGTTCCAGGTTTGTTCCTGCGGCACAGCGCTGCGCTGCGGCAGGGTGGTGAGTTCGGTCATTAAGGATGTCTCCTGTTGTATGGTGATGGTTTCCCACTGGATAATGACCTATTTTACCCCGCGTGAGCGGATGGAGAATGAAAATTGCGTTGGTTATTAATTGATGAGATTCAATACTGACGGCTTAACCGTTGACAGGCATCTGCCCAACTGCTATAGTACATTTGGAAATAATCAAATTGTGGGGGATTCAATTTGATAACATGGGCTTATCAGGAGGGTTGTACGATGGAATGGCAAGACGTGAGCAAAGAATTAGCAAAGAAATTAACCCCCATCCTGGCTTTTGGCGTCCTGATCATTATTGTGGTGGCTTTACTGGGCGGCAGCATTCCGGACGCATACCAGACATTGATTTATGTTGTCGTAATCGGAGCGATGGTCATTTATGCCGCCATAACATTGTTCCAATTAAGAGGGCGGGAAAAAATGGGTGCTGAACCTGGTTCTACACCAGTGAATGAACCCGAATTGAAACCCGAGCCTGCCCCCATCCCACAGAGTGAACTTGAGCCGGCTACCCCGGTTACACCCATTGATGCCCTTCAGGCGCGCGAAAAATACCTGCGGGCAGTCGCGGATGACTGCCGCTCATTGCGGCTGGGCGGCTTGAGCACAGATGCTGCCGATCCTAACCAACGCCCGATGAGACTTGAAAAAGTGTACCGCTCCCTGGACACCACCACGCAGATTGAGGCAGAGGAACGCAAGAAACGGGGAAAGTCGGATTTCCCTGCAGTACCTGGAACGGAAGCGCGACCGCTCAGCGCTCTGGAAGCGTTATCCACCAACAAGGATCGCTGCATTGTGCTGCTGGGTTACCCCGGGACGGGCAAGTCCACTTTTGCGCGCTTCCTGGCGCTGGCGATGGCTGAGCTGGAGCAGGACCGCAGCCAGGTCGTTCAAGAGCGCCTGGAAACCTGGAAAGCCGGCATCCTGCTGCCGGTAATCCTCTCGCTGGGTCGCCTGGCTGAGTCGCTGCCTGCCAATCTAACCAAAGGGAACGCCGGGATTATCGAAAATTACCTGCTGCAGGTCACAAATGAAGATCCGCGCATGGCTGCATTTGCCCCCTTCCTCCTGGAAGTGCTCAAAACCGAAGGTGCACTTGTGCTCTTCGATGGACTGGATGAGGTGGCGAACCTGGAGCTGCGCCCGCGCATCATTGAAGCGGTGGATGATTTCGTGCGCATATATAATCGAAATTCAGCCAGCCGATTCCTGGTGACCTGCCGGACGCTTTCTTACCGTCAAGATGAGAAATGGCAATTGGTGGGCTGGATGGAACATGAGCTGGCATTATTCACTCCAGGAAAAATTGATGAGTTTGTGGATGCCTGGTATGACGAATTGAGCTTAATAACACCCACGCGGGAAAGTGATTACGATGAAAAGCGGAGAGAATTAAAAGCAGCCTTGCAGCCGGATGACCGGCGCCGGCTGCATGAAATTGCGCCTTACCCGATCATCCTGACCATGATGGCGATTGTACACACACATAGGAGTAAGCTGCCCGACTCGCGTGCCAAGGTGTATGAAGAATGCGTGAGCTTACTGCTTGAACGGTGGCAAGCTGAACGCCCGGTGAAAGGGAAGTCTAAAGAGGTAGAAAAATTTTCGATTCTGCACGCATTGGGAGGGGCGGAAATTCCGCTCTACCGAGCGTTATGGGAAATCGCCTACAAAACCCACCTGGCTTTTAAACCGAAAGAAGATGCTGGTGATGATCGCAGCCAGGCAATTGTGACCGAAGAACTGCTGTGTGGAGTCCTGCAGCACTATTTTCAAGACCTTAACAAAGTCAAGATTTTCTTAGATTACTGCGAGCGATCGAACGGCTTGCTGATGTACCAGGGGATGATGTCTCCTCCTGGTTCGCCGCCGGATACGCCAAAGCAAAAGGTATATGCTTTTCCACACCAAACATTCCAGGAGTATCTGGCGGCGCGCTACCTGAATATTCAACCCGATTTTGCCGACGAAACGCACAAATTGTTCGAGAAAGATGACCGCTGGCGGGTTGTCATCATGTTTTTAGGTGAGCATATCTGTTTCGTTGAATGTCAAGATTACAAGATGGAAAAACTGCTCGACACTTTTTCGCCCGATTACCTGCAGGAACCCATTTCTGCCTCCCGCGGCGGTGACCTGTGGCTGGCAGGCGACCTGCTGGTGCTTTACCGGCGTGCGTTTCCATCTCAGCCCGCCAGGGCAGACAGCCGCACCATGCGCGGTCTGCGCAGTGTGGTCAGCCAGACCATCCTGCAGCCGCGCCAGCACGCTGCAGCCGCTGACACCCTCGATGCCCTGCGCTACCTACCGCCTGACCTCCCGCAGCTCATCCACGTCCAGCAAGATAAACTCGATTTCTGGATCGGCAAATACCCGGTCACTAACAGCCAGTACCAACGCTTCCTGCAGCCTGAAAACTTCTCCAACCCGAAGCTGTGGCTGGATTTTCCAAAAATTGAGCCGGATGGTACGGATAAAGGAGAAACCTGGGGCAACCAGGGATGGAAATGGCTGCAGGGGCGAGAACTCGATGATACACCAGAAGGTAAGGTGCTGCTGCCGCGCTACTGGCGCGATCCACGCTTTGGCATCGCCCGCCGCGGCGCGCCGGTGGTAAGAGTCACCTGGTGGGAGGCGATGGCTTACTGCCGCTGGCTGCAAGAACAGTGGCGTGAGCAGCAAGAAGGCAGCTATCCGGACAACCCCACCGCAGTGACTGTGCGCCTGCCAACGGAAGCAGAGTGGATCGCGGCTGCAGGGGGAGAAGGTGAAAAGAAAGACAGCCGCTATCCCTGGAGCACCACAACTCACCGCTACGCTGCCCAGGAGGAGGTGCTCCAGCGCGCTAACGTATTCGAGAGTGGGATCAACCGCACCACCCCGGTGGGTGTTTTCCCGCAGGGCGCCAGCCAGCCCTGGAAAGTGATGGATATGGGCGGCAACGTCTGGGAGTGGCAGGCTAATCTGGACGAACCGGGCAGCAATTCGCTGGCGCTGCGCGGCGGCTCGTGGCACGACGATGCAGAGGCCGCCCGCGTGGCGGTGCGCGACGGGCGCGCTCCCGATGACAACTGGCTAACTCTATGTTGGTTTTCGGGTGGTGTGCGTGCCTATCTAAGCTTTTGTTTTCTGTGCTCTGTTTTCTGCGTTCTGTCACCTTTGGGCAGGGGCAATGCCCCTGCCCAAAGCGTTTTTTATAAAAAAGGAGGCTTATGAAGACGTACCGAAATCTTTACCCTCAAATTACCAGTTTCGAAAACCTGTATTGGGCTTACCGGGCTGCTCGTAAAGGCAAGCGCGGCAACCTATCTGTAGCGCAGTTTGAGCGCCGTCAGGAAGAAGAGCTGTTTGCCTTGCAAGATGCGCTGCAGGAGCAGACCTATACACCGGGTGGCTATCACAGCTTCTACATTCATGAGCCCAAGCGCCGCCTGATCTCGGCAGCGCCCTTCCGCGACCGCGTGGTGCATCACGCCCTGTGCCAGGTGATCGAGCCGATCTGGGAGCGGCGCTTCATCTCAGATTGCTATGCCAACCGGATCGGAAAAGGCACGCACCGCGCCATCGACCGCGCCCAGGAACTCTCCCGCCGCTACCCCTATGTGCTGCAGTGCGATGTGCGTCAGTTCTTTCCCTCCATCGACCATGCCATCCTGCGCCGCGAGCTGGGACGCCTGATCGGCGACCCGCAGGTGCTGTGGCTGTGCGACGCCATCCTGGACAGCGGGCGGGGCGTGCTGGCGGATGAGTACGATATGACCTGGTACCCCGGCGACGATTTACTGGCAGCGCTGCGGCCGCGCGGCTTGCCGATCGGCAACCTGACCAGCCAGTTTTGGGCGAACGTATACCTGAACGACCTGGACCAGTTTATCAAGCGCGAGCTGAAATGCCCGGCATACCTGCGCTATGTGGATGATTTCCTGCTGTTCTCGGAATCAAAGCAGCAGCTCTGGGATTGGCGCAGCGCAGTGATCGAGCGCCTGGGGCGCCTGCGCCTGAGCTTGCACGAGCAGCAGGCACAGATTTACCCCTGTTCGACCGGGGTTCCTTTCCTGGGCTTTCGCAGCTACCCGGATCACCGGCGGGTGAAGCGTCGCAAGGTGGTGGAATACCGGCGCAAGCTGCCGCGGGCTACTCGAGCAGGCTGGCAAGGACGCTCAGGGCTTAGAGCGCCTGGATGCCAGCGTGCAGGGCTGGGTCAATCACGTGCGCTACGCCAATAGCTGGGGTCTGCGGCGCAGCATGCTGGATTTCACCATCCCGAGGATGTAACCATGCAGGAATCACCCATTTTTGTTCGCACTTATGATTTCATTTTTTGGCTCATCCCGCAGGTGCAGAAATTCCACGCGCGCCCACCGCTTCGGGCTGTCGGAGCGCGTGCAGCGCCTGGCGATGGATTTCCAGGATGCCCTCGTAGCCGCCGGGAAATCCAGGGGTACAGAGCGCCGGGTGGCGCTGCGCCAGGCAGACTTGATATTAGAACAGCTGCGTATCTGGCTGCGTTATGCACGTGACATGGAATTATTTTCAATCAGCCAGTACGAGCACGCCGCCGCGCATGCTGGTTGAAATTGGACGGCTGCTGGGTGGTTGGATCAAGCAGGCTGCGGCTTGATTGGGAGCGGGTCATCAGACCGGCTGGCGCTGCGCGGCGGCTCGTGGAACAACAATGCAGAGAACGCCCGCGTGGCGGAGCGCAACAGGAACAATCCCGATAACAACTGGAATAACAATGTTGGTTTTCGGGTGGTGTGCGTGCATATTTCAGCCTGCCAGAAGATTGTGCAGTTCAAGGACTGGCAACGCGGCAGAAATAGCGGACCTGCATCCCGGCTGGGGTGAGCACCTCACCCGGCCAAATATCGAAAATCCCCCTCGTTCTGGTAGCTGCTGGCGAACGTCCGGGAGGGGAATTTATGGATTGAAACGTCTTAGGATTGCGATTGCCTTGTTTGAGGAGAATTCCTCCAGCTCCTGGCGGGTGTGGCGCAGCGGCAGGCCTTCCAGGCGCATCAGCAGCCCGATCATGCGTGGGTGCTTTTTAAGCCGCGCTTCGAAGAAGTCAGCGATGCGAACGGGATCGGTGACTGCCTCGGCGAGCGCGCTGAAGCAGCGCTCCCCGATCTGCACCTGCACGTGCGGGTCAGCCTGCAGGTTGCGGAACCAGTCTGCCTGGGCGCCGCGCGCCGAGCCGACGGTGTATGCGCCGCCGATTTCTTCGTACTGCAAGGGGGTGGTGCGCGGCTGCCCGCTCTTGCGCCCGGTGGTGGTGAGCAGCAGCACCATGCGGGTGGGTCCGATGCCCTTCTGGTAGCGCTGCACCATGCCTGGGTTGAAGCGCTTCATCCATAACCACATCCTGCCTGGTTTTGACTGTTTTGATTTCATATTCTCGCTTACCCACATCAGCGGATGATGATTGATGAGCTGGCACCACTGGGATTGGCAGTGACCTGCTGAGTGCCTTTCACTAAATATCCTTGATAATTACGCACACCTGCCACGGCTGTCCAGCCGCTCAGAACGAATGGAACCGGGCTGTCGATTGCCAGCCATTCACCATTGTACTTTCGAGCCAGGTGCACGTGCGTGCCAGTTGAGGCGCCGCGCTCGCAGGAAGGGTGGCCGAGATGATCGTCGGTCTGTACTCGCGTCCCAGCCGCTGCCCGGTCTGTATCCGGCAAGTGCAGGTAAATCAGCACCCAACCCGTTTGCTCGTATCCATCTCCGTCCAAATCAAGCGCGACGACATCATTTGCTGAACGAGTGATCTGTCCATCTGCCGAAGCGGTGATCCAGGCGCGGGAGGTCGAGCAGGCAGCTTCTCCTGTAACCGGTGAAAAATCAAGTGCACCAATTGCACTGCCGGTATTCCAGGAATAATGCTGCCCGCCGCTCAGGCTCCATCGTTCACCCGGTAGAAATGGCAGCTCTATCGCCGGCTGCATCGCCTGCGGCGGAAATACCTGGTCCAGGGATTCGGCGCGCTGCCATGGATCACCGAATTGGTTGGAATATTGGTTGGTAAATGGATCATCGCCATAAAGCGCCTGCTTCCACTGGATTGGGTTATAAAACTTGGCGAATAAGTTTTGTAAACCGACACTGCCGGGGTTCAGGCGCGGGTCAATGGCTGCTGTGCTGCCATCTGCATATTTGAGGGTAATCATATTTCCTGACCGCCAGCCATAATAACCGATATTCATGTGCGTAGCTGCCATAACCAATTCGTTGTACAGCCCGGATTTCCCGGCTACGTGAAAGCCCAGCGGGAAATCCAGGTTGTCCGGTTGGCGCGGTTCTCCGAATACCCAGCCAGACCGGTATTCCAGAAAGCTCAGCAACAAGCGCGGGTTCACCGAAGATTCAGCCGCGATGCGCTGGATTATTTCTGCGCCGCTCAGGGTCTCTTCATATATTTCCTCTGAATACCGGCTGAGAAATCCGCCTGCTTGTTGAATGAAGGCTGTGATATCGAAGTCGATCGTGCCTGGACCGTAAGTGATTTCATCATCCGGTAAGAGCGGCGCGTGATCTGGGAAGTTGAAGGCAATGGGTATCCACAGCACCTGACCGACCGGCAAGTAATCATCTGGATCGATTGCAGTGGGAGAAGTGATCTGTTCGCCTGGCACGCGAAAGCGTTTGGCGACTGACTGGAGAGTGTCACCGGCTTGTGAGGAATACGCGGTGGTGCCATCTGGTCCCTGCGGTGGGAGAGGGGTAGCTGCGGCAGGCTTAGCGGCAGATAGCGGATTAGTAGGTGTGGTGATAATCCACTCGGTTGGCAGGCTCCCGGGCTCGGTTGTTTGGCTCGGTGCGCTGACAGTGCTCTCACCGGTCTCACTTTCCGCGCTTAAGGTCTGGCGCAAGGCTTCTGGCGGGATGGTGCTTGCCCCATTTCGCCCGGGGTAATTGCATGCAACGGAGATCAGCATCCAGAGTGTCAGGATAGAGAGTGCAATCTTACGCTTCATCAATTGGTACCCCTCAGAATTTTCAGGATTGGGATAATGACTGCATCGATCGGATCATCTTTGCAGAGTAATTATATCCAGTGGATTAATCAACAAGAACCAACCACTCACACGCCATAAGCAGTATGCTTCCATCTCCTCTGGGGTGGCGCTGCCAGTGTAATGCGCCATACTCGCGAGCTGCATGCCCGAAGGCCCCACGCGTGCCTCCAGATGGAGGTGTGGATTGAGGGCGTTGCCAGTAGCTCCGATCGTGCCCAGAATATCGCCACATGCAACAGCCTCGCCTGGCTGCAGGCTGGGCGGGTCCTTCAGGTGAGCATACACCAGGTAGAGCGAGCGCTGATCGACCTGCCAGGCTTCGTCGATATTGCTATCTGTCGTCGGACAGGTTAAAGAAGGATGCGCAGGCAGGGTGGGAATTGGCGCTGGTAATACAAGCTGCTCGATGCTTTGTGGCGGAAGCTGCTCGAGCGGTGTTTCGATAATAAGCGCATTGCCGTAAGGGAACCGGTTTTGAAGGCTCACTGCGACAGTACCGGGAAGAAGCGCATGCACCGGGTTGCCTTCCATGGCAATCCCGGTCTGCGCAAGCACGACAGCCAGGTCGATGCCTTCATGCGGCATATCCGAGCCGGGCGGAGGGGCGGTGTAAGGATTAACGATCATATCACTCAGCTCGCTCAATTCGTAGCCAGAAAGCGGGGTGCAAATTTGGAATCCTGGGGTCGGCGTTGGAACAATCTGAGTTGGGCTTGGTGTAACTTGGATGGTTGGTAAAGGCGTTGGAAAAATGGTGGGTGAGGGTAGGGGGTTGGGAAATTCCTGGGAAGCTTCTGGTGTTGTGGGGCTTGAATTGCAGCCTGCTGTCAGGGATACCATCAAAACGACTGCCAGCGCAAGGAAGAGAAATTGCCAACGGTAAAATAAAGCATTGAGAATGCTGATGTCGGACTGTTTTTCAGGCAGCATTGTGAGCCTCGGTACGATGAGAAAAACGATCAGCCTGGGCGAGCAGCATACCAGCCAGCATCACCATACATCCCAGTATCTGAATGGGCAATAAAGCCTCATCCAAAATCAACCAGCCGAGCAGGGCGGCAAACACTGCCTCACTGCTCAGCAAGATCGCCGCGTCAGCAGGTGGGGCGAATCTCTGCCCGGCGGCTTGCAGCGTGTAGCCTATGCCTACCGAAATAATTCCTGTGTAGAGGATTGCCCAGCCAGCCTGCCCAATCCCGGCGATAAGCGCAGGCTCGAACATCAAAGCCATTGTGGTGCTGATGATCCCGCAAACAAGATACTGCCCAAACGCCAGGTGCAGCACGGGTATACGCTGTACCAGATGCCCGATCCACAGTACATGCATCGCCCAGAACACGGCTCCGACCAGCTCGAGGGCGTCACCGACTTTAAATTCTATGCTGCCTCCCGTGCTGAGCAGGTATAAACCGATGCAGGCGCAGACTGCTGCCACCCAGATTACCAGTCTGGGAGATGCGCGCAGCAGGACGGCTTGAATGATGGGGATGAAAACAACATATAGCCCGGTAATGAACCCCGCATTTGCAGCGGTCGTGGTGCGCAGTCCGGCTTGTTGGAATGCCGCTCCAGCCGCCAACAACCCTCCGGCAATGCCTATTCCGATTAGGTCAGCCTTGTTCCAGGAATATTGAACCGGCTGCCTGCGTCTGGTAATCCATATCAGCGGTAGAAGAATAAGGGCGGCGATCAAAAATCGCAAGCCGTTGAATAAAAAAACGCTGCTGCCTGGTGCGGCGATGCGTTGGAAGATGAATGCGCTACCCCAGATAATGGCTGTGAGCAGCAGCGCCAGGTCTGCCAGGAGGCGTTGCTGCTCAGGTTTCGCAGATAATCGATCTTCATCCACCATAATTGGGATGATTATACTCTGCTGTTCGCTTGTCAAAATTATTTTGGAGAGGGAGCCAGCCTGGGGATTGTGTGCTGGACCGGATCGATCATATCCTTCAGCATCATGCGTCCCAGCTCATCTCCATATACAGACAGCCGGGAAATCTGCCCAGGATCATCCATGGCAATTGGTTTATTCAGCTCGACCTGGAAGCGGCGGAAATCCAGATTTTGAAAAAACGTGTTCACCAGGTGTACCTGCTGGTCGTTGGCTGATTGCTGAAAAGCTCCGAGCAGCGGCTCGATCCACTGCCATGCCCACATTTTCTCCGCCTGTCTGGGATTGAACCGGTGCGGGCTTCGCCCCGTGCCCAGGCTGATTAAAGTCGTCTCAGCCGGATCCCAGTTCAAGCAAAACAAAATCTCATAGGCTGCCAGGTAGCATGGATTTGCGTAGGAACCGATTCCTCCATCGACATAACGGCCTTCGATTGCAGGGAAATACGTGGGTACGCTGCAGGAAGACAAAACAGCTTTTGTCACTGGCCAATCCCGGTATTCATCCTTCCAGGGTTTGACAAAAAGAGTGCGGTTGTGCAGCAAATCGAAGGTGGTGATCACAAGATCGGTAGGCAGGTCTGCTTGCCAAAACTTGCCCATCCTGATATCTCCAATTGCCTGGCGCAGAGATGCTTCCAATGGTGCAAGCGGGTAGCGGTAGCGCGTGAGTGGCCAAAGGCGGGAGCGCCAGGATTTCCGAAAAACGAGCTCTCCCAATTCTTCGTATAGATCGTTCATCCGCTTGCCGGAAAGACCTGCAGCGATGCCCGCAGATATGATTGAGCCGGTAGATGTACCGGCTGCCAGGCGGAAAATGTCGTGCACAGGCTGTCCCAGATGTTCTTCCAGCATAGCAAGCGCGCGGGTCACAATAATGCCGCGTATACCGCCTCCGTCAACCGCGATGGCAACATTTTTTCGAAATGGTTTCATACGAGCCTCATTTCAATAGTACCGTGCAATGTGTGTGCCAAAATCTGTAGGCACACCTGGCGGTCAGGCTTAGTAGCGCAACGAGCGTTACTTCTTTGTAAAATCAGACAGGCAGGTGGCAGTAGAAAAAGACGTTATGATAGAATGTTGCCAGGCCAGGGATGTCATCTCATTTGTGGATGATATTTGGAGATGAAGAACGCAAATCTACTAACCCATCGTTAGAGCATATCAATCTTACGTTATTACTCGAATGGTAAGGCATAAAAAATAATGACGATAAATTTTGATGAAATAATAGATCGACAAAAAAGTGAGAGCTTTAAATGGCAGACTTATGCTGAGGATGTGCTGCCAATGTGGGTGGCAGATATGGATTTTCTTTCCCCGCCACAGGTTGTAGACGCTCTTGTCGATCGCTCCCGACATGGCATCTACGGGTACCCGCGCGGTCTCACCGATGACCCTGGTGAGCTGCCAGTGCTGCGCCAGGTCATTTGCGAGCGGATGTGGCAGCGATACACCTGGAAAGTTGAGCATGAAGATCTGTTTTTCATTCCGGGTGTGGTGACCGCCTTCAACCTTGCCAGCCACGCATTCGCTGTGCCAGACGGAGGTGTACTGGTTCAAACACCGGTTTATACACCCATTCTGCATGCCGCGCATACCACAGGAGCCATCTCTCAAGAGAATGAGCTGGTTTGGGATGGAGAGCATAGCTACGAGATTGATTTTGCTGACTTCGAGGGCTCCATCACACCGCAGACACGCATGTTTTTACTCTCCAATCCGCACAATCCGGTTGGTCGAGTGTTCACTCGAGACGAGCTGACCCGGTTGGCAGAAATATCTTTGCGTAATGGTCTGCTCATCTGTGCAGACGAAATTCACAGCGACCTGGTATTCAGCGGTCACCAACATATTCCCATTGCCTGTATCGATCCAGAGATTGGCCAATCTACAATCACACTTATCGCTCCGAGTAAAACCTTCAACCTTGCCGGGCTGCAGTTCTCCGTTGCGATTATCCAAAATGCCGAGTTGAAGCGCCGCTATCTCGCCGCGCGGAAAGGTCTGGTGCCCTGGGTGAACCTGATGGGGTTGATCGCCGCCCAGGAGGCATATCAACATGGTCAGGAGTGGCTCGACCAATTATTAATTTACCTCAAGCAGAACCGGGATATCATGGTCCGATTTATACAGGAGCAAATTCCTCAAATCAGAATGCCAGTTCCAGAAGGTACTTATCTTGCCTGGCTGGATTGCAGCAAGGCGGAGATTCCGGGCGACCCGTACGAGTTTTTTATGCACCAGGCAGGTGTAGCACTCAACCGAGGCGCCACATTCGGAAAAGGCGGTGAAGGATTTGTCCGGCTCAACTTTGGCTGCCCCCGTTCGACACTGGTCGATGGGTTGAACCGCATCCGGTCTGCGCTCCAGAATATCGGCTAATGTTATCCGATTTGTGTTATAAATGCATGTAATTTCATCCAATAAAGGGTATTTACCATGGCACCTGTAGAGAAGACTCCATTTCAATCCTGGAATCCTGCCACACTGGTCGAGCTGTTGCGTCTGCGTGCTGAGTCTGAGCCAGATCGGCCGTCGTTTGTATATCTTAATGACGGTGAGCTTGACGAAATATCGATCACCTACAATGAGCTGGAGCGCCAGGCAAAGGCAATTGCTGCCTGGCTGCTGGATCATGGCGCCTATCATGAACGGGTTCTGTTGCTCTACCCACCCGGACTTGACTACCTTGCTGCCTATTTTGGCTGCCTGTTTGCAGGCGCAGTAGCAGTACCGGCTTACCCGCCTCGGCTGAACCGCCCGACGCCTCGCATCCAGGGAATCGTAGCGGATGCCGGGGCGCGCTTCGCCTTAACCACGGGTGACATTCTGGCAGATCTGGAACGTCGATTTGAACAAACCCCCGACTTGCAGGAATTAAACTGGCTGGATACTCGGATTATTCCGGCGGGGATGGAAACAGCCTGGGTTGAGCCGCAAATTGCTCCTGCGGACCTGGCGTTTTTGCAGTACACCAGCGGTTCTACCAGCCAGCCAAAAGGCGTCATGGTAACGCATGCAAACCTGCTTCACAACTTACGGCAGATTTATGAAAGTTTTCACCTCTTCGATCCATCGATTATTCAATCGGGAGTAGTGAGCTGGCTGCCAACCTACCATGATATGGGTTTAATTGGCAGTATCCTTGGATCCTTATACATAGGAAACAAACTGGTAGTTCTTTCACCACTGGCATTCTTGCAGCGCCCATTACGCTGGCTGCAGGCTATCAGCCGCTACGGTGCTGGTATCAGTGGTGGTCCGAATTTTGCTTATGATGCCTGCATTGAGAAAGTAAAGCCGGAAATCATTGAAACCCTGGATTTGAGCAGATGGAAATTAGCCTTCACCGGCGCTGAGCCGGTGCGCCAGACTACGCTGGAGCGCTTTGCTGACGTCTTTGCGCCGAGCGGTTTTCATAAGGAAGCGTTCTTCCCTTGTTATGGTCTGGCTGAAGCGACTTTGTTTGTGACCGGCGGTGATGGACCTCAGGGTGTAAAGCTACTTCCTGTGCGCCGGTCAGGATTGGAGAATGGGCAGGCTATCCTGGCAGATGATGCTGAGCCCGGGATTGTACCGATGGTGAGCTGTGGCAAACCTCGACTGGACCAACAAATCTTAATTGTCGATCCGGAGACAAACCTGCCGTGCCCGGATGGCAGGATTGGTGAAATATGGCTGAAGGGTGGAAGTGTTGCTCAGGGGTATTGGAATAGACCCGAGGAAACACAACGGGTGTTCAACGCTCACCCAGACGTCGATCAGGAAGGAGCATTTTTACGAACTGGTGACTTAGGCTTTCTATGGGAAGGCGAATTGTATGTCTCAGGCAGGTTGAAGGATCTGATCATCATCCGTGGTGCAAATCATTACCCTCAGGATATCGAGCTGACTGTTGAAAAAAGTCATCCTGCCCTGCAGTCGTCCGGCGGAGCAGCCTTCTCAGTTGAGGTCGAAGGTCACGAACAGTTGGTGGTTCTGCAGGAGGTGAATTGCCAATCACGGCATGGTGATTTGAGCGAGGCGATCCAGTCGATACGTATGGCGATTTCTGAAAACCACGATCTACAGGTGTATGAAATCCTCCTGATCCGCCCATTAACCGCTCCAAAGACATCAAGTGGGAAAATTCAACGACATGCTTGTAAAAAGGCATATCTGGACGGCAGTCTGGAAGTTCTGGACCGGTGGCGCGTGGGAGGATGAAAGAAGTTTCATCCTAATCTCAATGAGAGCAGAGTCCGAGGCTGCATTTTTGGAAAACTGCTGCTTACCAACCGTATATTTCCGGTCAGGCAGTACATGTCTGGCGTATTCCACTGGATTTATCAGTAGAGAGAATCAATTGGCTGAGAGAGTCTCTCTCGGTAGATGAGATAAAAAGGGCGGATCGTTTTCGTTTCGATGTTCACCGCCATCGTTTCATTGCTGCTCGGGGAGCCATGCGACATATTTTGGCAGGCTATTTACACAGAGAGCCCGAGAAATTGACGTTTCGATATTCTCCATTTGGTAAACCTGATTTGGAGCAACCACCTGGACCGGAAGAATTGGCTTTCAATATATCCCATTCCCAAGATCTGGCGCTTTTGGCGGTGGCGCAGCATCGCCCTGTTGGTGTAGATATAGAATTTATGCGACAGGATCTGGCAGATGAACAGATCGCTCGCCGTTTTTTTTCGACCAGCGAAGTGGAATCTTTCCTGTCGCTGACAGAAACGCTCCATACCGAGGCTTTCTTTAATTGCTGGACGCGCAAAGAAGCTTATATCAAAGCAATTGGTGAAGGGCTATCCATGCCGCTTGACAGGTTTGATGTCAGCCTGATCCCTGGTGAGCCAGCGGAATTGCTTGCAACCAGACCCGATCCGGCACAAGCCTTGCAATGGAAACTATATGCACTTTCCCCTGGAGAAGGGTATAAAGCTGCACTGGTAATACAAGGCGGGGCTGATCAGGTTCTTGGATGGAATTGGGAATGCCCTGCATAGCTATGACAGATTGTTACATATTGCTTGACGTTTTTTCTGGATTATGCTACGATCCTTGCAGAAACCAGGCAAATTGACAATCAATATCTCGCCGGGATATTCCAGTTCCTGGTAAACGACTTAAGGATAGATCGGGAGGAAGAAATGATCGCGAAGAGATTAGTAGTATTCATAGGAATAATTCTCGTCGTTGTAGTATTAGGCGCATGTGTGCGTTCTGCATCGACACCGCCAGCCACCTTACCAGCGCCGACAAGTGAGGTGGAAGGTGAGAAAGGTGCAGAAGTAGCAGTACCGACGAATGAGGTGATCCAACAGCTCGAGCAGTTTGTCACTCAAACAGCGGCTGCGGCGCAAGGGCTGGGTGGCCCAATTCCGACCCCAGAGGCTGGTATCGGCATTCCCACTGAAACGCCTGCGGGGCAGGAGGTACCGGTTACCCAGGATACGCCTGGCGCGCAAGAAGCGCCAGTGACCCAGGAAACCCCAGGCGCCGAGGCTGGTCTGCCCGCACCGACTACTCCGCCGCTGGTTGAACCCGCAGCTACAGAACCGGCATCACAAGCAGTCAATCCACCACCCAGCCAGATCGTTATGCCGACCTCCACGCCGGGCATCCCAAAAACCTATGTGGTTCAAGGTGGAGAATTCCCCTTCTGTATTGCTCGCCGGTTTGATCTAAACCCGATCGAGTTGTTATCCTTAAATGGATTGGGCAGCGGCTCGATCGTGCGTCCAGGCACGGAGCTGCGTATTCCTCAGACAGGTAATCACTTCCCGTCAAATCGTTCGCTGCAGCCACACCCGACGACCTATATCGTCAAAACCGGTGACACCATCTACACCGTCGCTTGCGCTTTCGGCGAGGTCTCACCCGACGCGATTGTTTTTGCCAACGGATTGACCGGCAATTACCAGCTCACGGCTGGTCAGCAGCTCTACATACCATAATTCGTGGCTTACGAGACTGTACACTCAGAAATCATCTTCCAGGGCAGGGTCTTTCAGGTCCGCCTGGATGATGTACGGATGCCAGGCGGGCAGGTAGCCCGCCTGGATATTGTTGAGCATCGCAGTGCAGTAGCTATGCTCCCGCTCGATGATCAGGGGAACATATGGTTTATCCGCCAGTACCGTCACCCTGCAGCGATAGAATTATTAGAGCTGCCTGCCGGCGTAATGGACGAAGGGGAGATCCCCGAGGTATCTGCTCAGCGAGAGTTGCGCGAAGAAATCGGTATGTCTGCTAAGCGGCTAGAAGAACTCGGATCATTTTTCCTGGCGCCAGGGTACTCGAACGAATATATGTATGTTTACCTGGCTCAGGACTTATCTCCCGCACCGCTTCAACCTGATGCTGATGAATTCATCGAAATCGTGAAGGTACCGGTTGCGGATGTTGGAGCGCTAATTGGCTCTCGCAAAATCCGGGATGCAAAGACCCTGGCGGCATTGTGCTTGTGGATGAACAGATAAATTACGAATAAGAATAGATAATTTGGTGAGCACCAGCCAGGCGTAACGCCAAGAAAAAGGTGGAATTGTGATATCTTCACAATTCCACCTTTTTACATTAAATTCTAAAGCTGAATATCTTATTCTCTAGGTTGAGGGCGATCTGGTCGGGGCAGGTCGGGCTTGCCTCGTTTTGAAAATTTTCTTCGACCAGCATCGGGGCTGAGCAGTGTATTCAGCCATACGATTGCGCGTGAATCATATTCCCGGCGACCGCAAACATCACAAACCCAGGCAGGGAAGTTGGGTACCGTGACGAGTTCTTCATTCAGCCACGTGAAGTAAGTGATATATTTCAAGCGCATGACACCGGTCTGGCATTCAGTGCATAGACCGGCATTATCCGCTTGTTCTGAGGGGTGGTCTTCCGTCATCACAATGACCTTTTTTAGATTGTTGCTTCTTGATAAATTTTAATACCACTGCTTGTACCGATTCGGGAGGCACCAGCCTGGATCATTGCCAACGCATCCGACAGGCTGCGAATTCCACCAGAGGCTTTAACTTTGAGCTGAGGTCCAACCACGCGATGCATCAAATCGATATCCTCAACCGTCGCACCGCCAGAGCTGAAGCCTGTGGATGTTTTGACAAAGTCTGCTCCAGCAGCTTGGCTAAGCAGACAGGCAAGAATTTTTTCCTGACGCGTTAACAATCCGGTTTCGATGATGACTTTCACATGCGCCTGCTCGTTGTGAGCGGTTTGGACAACTCCCGCGATGTCATTGAGTACCAGTCCATAGCCGCCATCTTTCAAGGCGCCAATATTTATCACCATGTCGATTTCGTTGGCACCATGCTCTAACAAGGTCAGGGTCTCGAAGGCTTTAATGCTGGGTAAATTTGCGCCCAGTGGAAAACCAACGACTGCACAAACCAGGATTTTCGTGTTTGCCAGTAAACCGTGTACCAGGGGAACAAATGATGGATTGACGCACACTGCCGCGAATTGATACTGGCGAGCTTCCAGGCAAATCATTTTCACTTGTTCAGCGGTGGCTTCGGGTTTCAGCAATGTATGGTCAATATATCCAGTTATGGCTGCCCCAAGCGGTGCCGGTTGAATCGGGGATGCATCGGGTAATTTATGATCATATTCGTAAGAGAGCTCGACAAGTTCTGCAATCGTCGTCATATTAATTTCCAATCATTTACGGAGCAGCACTGGCAGGAGAGATGTGCGCAATCGACCCCCAGTTTTGAGGCGGCCAGTAAACAAAAATCGCTTTACCAACAACTTGACTTATTGGTACGGGTCCCCAATTGTGGGAGTCAGATGAGTTGTTACGATTGTCACCGAGCACAAAAAAGGAATCTTCTGGAACCGTCCACTCACTCGTATAAGCTGGTGGAGCGGCGATGTATGGTTCCTCTATTTGTTGTCCGTTAACAAATACTTTGCCGTCGGTAACCAAGATGTGGTCACCTGGTAATCCAATCAGGCGTTTAATGTATTCCTGTTCCGGATCTCGGGGGTAATGAAAAACGATTACATCACCCAGTGCAGGGTCACCCAGGCGATAAGCCAGCTTGTTGACGATTACAAATTCTCCAGTTTGTAAAGTTGGCTCCATGCTATACCCATCCACACGGATGCGCGCCGAGATAGCATTGATCGCCAGGAAAAGAATTGCCGATAACAGAATGGTTTCGAGTACATCCAGAATCAGACGTACTCCCCCAGATTTTTTAGAGGTCTGGGGAGCGTCAGTTTCTGGCAATGTTTCAGATGGATAACTTTCCAAGTCATACTCCTCTAATTAAAATCATTATAAATCTCTGAAAGACGCGGAGCAAGGGGTGAGAATATTAGAGTATGCTTATGATCGGCGCGATTTAAAGACGATTCGTATTGGTGTTCCGACGAAAGGAAAAGCCCTTCTCAACTGGTTTTCCAGAAACCGGACATAACTAAAGTGTGCTAATTTGGGATCGTTCGCATAGAATAAAAATGTGGGTGGTTCACTGCGTACCTGGGTGCCGTAATAAATCCTTAGCTGTCGTCCAGCGTGGGCAGGAGCCGGGTGAGCGTCCTGTGCTTTTTGAATCACCTGGTTAAGTTGCGATGTTGATACTCTGACCAGACGTTCCTCCTGGACACGCAGCGCCATCGGCAGCACCTGGTCAACTCGTTGGCCGGTAAGAGCCGAGATAAACAGCACCGGCACATAATCCATGAAATTGAGCTCCTGCCGGATATGGCGAGTGTACTCTTCCATAGTTTGGGAGTCTTTTTGAATAGCATCCCATTTGTTGACCACCACTACGGCGCTTTTCCAGGAATCAAGAATGTATCCGGCAATATGCGCATCTTGAGCGGTGACACCAGACAATGCGTCGATGACCAGCAGTGCGACATCGGAGCGTTCAATTGCCAACATTGACCGCATTACGCTATACTTTTCCACACCTGGCTCGATTTTTCCTCGGCGGCGAATCCCCGCGGTATCAATGAGAGTGACCGGAAGGTCGTTGAACTCGAGGTGAGTGTCAATTGCATCTCGAGTGGTGCCGGGAATGGGGGAAACGATGACTCGCTCTTCTCCAATCATCCGGTTTAACAGGCTCGATTTTCCAACATTCGGTTTGCCGACGATGGCAATTTTTACGGATTCATCATCTTCGTCACTGTTGAAGGTGGGCAACATCTTCAATAAACCATCCAGCATGTCGCCAGTGCCGGTACCGTGGATAGCAGATATTGGATAAGGCTCACCCATGCCCAACTCGTAAAATTGGATTGCCTGGCTGCGTGTAGCAGCGCTGTCGGCTTTATTAACCACCAGTAAAATTGGCGGTATCCGCTTTCCTTCCACATCACGTTGGTGGCGGCGGAGAATGTTAGCCACTTCTACGTCCGCGGGTGTAACGCCTGCTTCTGCGTCTACCACAAAAAGGACCGCATCAGATTCTCCAATTGCCAGCTCGGCTTGTTCTCGGATCTGCTGAATAAAGTCAGCCGAGCCGATTGACAGAGGTTGCTGGGTTTTCCCTTGTCCGGCTTGAGACGGATCGATTCCACCGGTATCGATGATATGAAATGTTACTCCGCTCCACTCTGCATCAGCTACCAGTCTATCGCGCGTGGTGCCAGGTGTCTCATCAACAACAGCCAATCTTTCCTCGGCGAGGCGGTTAAATATGGTGCTTTTTCCGACATTGGGACGGCCTACTAAGGCTACAACAGGTTTGGACATCTAAAATCCTTTACGGCTGGCGGGTTGGGGTGGGTGATACTGTTGCCGGAGGGCGTGGGGTGCTGGTGACGAGCGGGGTGGCGGTAGGCGTTGGGGCAATAATGATTGTGACTGCCACCGATTCGGGGACCATTCCCTCAACTTGAACCTCGGTTGGCACTAGATCCAGCTCGGGTGTAAGCAGGTAGGTACCGGTGGTTAAGTTCGTCAAATCCACCACTGCCCTGAAGCTCGCACTTGTCAAACCATCCAGGACCGGCAATGGGCCGAATACGATGATATCAATGACAGGGGGAGAGATCTGGGCGGCGAATTCAGGTGATAAACCAAGCACTTCAACAGGAATAGTTAATTTCAAGTTGCCTTCGATTGGTGCAATATCGATTTGAACAAGCACGCCGGGTTCGCTGACCAGGCTGATACCTTCTGGCAAATCTAGCTCAACATTGAATTCGCTGTCGTCTGTGAGACCATTCAAGTCAACCGGTTTTGTCTCAACAAAACCCGGTAGTTCATTGACCAGTTTCGGGTCCGATGAAAAAACGGTGACTGTTGGTGGATTGACGGTAATGCTGGTGAGGCGATAACCGCTGGCTACCTGCCCGGTAGCCAGTAATTTTACTGCCACGTTTTTATAGCCGCCGAGAATACTGATTGGTACCGTGGCATTGACACCTTTTGGGCTGATTTGGACACCACCTACATCTGCACCATTCCCGTCCACAGCCCTGACAGGTACAGTGGTCTGTACAGTCTGACTGGCACCATCCACATCTAGTAAAGCAATTACCTGACTTACCCTGTTTACTGCCGACGCTGGCCCAGAGATTGTCACCTCTTCTGGAGATACTTCAACTTCTCCCTTTCGGTAACCGAGCGGGGGCTCACCACGAGCCGTTAGTTGAACCTCGAATTGCTTCTCAATAAATGGTTCCAGTACTACTATGATTTCGTCCGGCTCTGAAGAGATGATGCGAACCGGGCTTAGATCTATATCTATATTTACCGGAAGAGTGTGGTCACCCGCTGCCAGATCCTCCAAATCAATCCAGGCGCGAATCAAGCCTCGGTTTTTGTTTAATTGGTCCCAGATAGATCTGGGTGCGTTCAGCGTCGCAGCTACCTCATCAGGGACATCATTGGTCAGAACCAGATCGGATGATTTCCCGATAATCTCCAGTGGTATCCCAGAAAATACCCCTTGCTGGTTGGGATCATCTGTAACCGTAGCAGATATCCAAACGATGACAGCCAGTAGGACTGAAATCAATAATGTCCCCAGGTTGCGCGTCAACCATTTCAGGAAATTCATCAGCGATCCTCCCCGGCTATTTTTTTGCTATCAGGGAAAATTCTCTTGAAGAATTTTGTCAGTTTATTGGTTGACTCGGCGGGTTGGTAGAATGCTCGCAATATATTCTCCAGGCGGTCCGCATCTAATCTACGGATCATTCGCCCCCCATGCACCACTGAAATACTACCAGTCTCTTCGGATACCACGATAGCCACTGCATCACTTACTTCTGAAATGCCAAGTGCAGCACGATGGCGAAGACCCATCTGTCGTTCTGGCGAGCGGGTGAGAACACCGCTGGCAGAAAGCGGCATTACACATGCAGCTGCGACCAGCCGTACCCCCGAGACAATTGCCGCCCCGTCATGTAGGGGTGTGTTGGGATAAAACACCTGGAGCAGTAATTCCGGGGTAACCCTGGCATCCATCATCACACCGGTACGCACGTAGTCATCCAGGCTATCAAATCGTTTCATGATGATCAGCGCCCCGTGCTGGCGGCTGGAGAGACGGGTTGCAGCGGTGACTACTGCAGTGATCGTGTCTTGTGACTTACCGCGTTCTTTATCTGTTAATCGGGGTACACTGGCACGCCCCAACCGTTCGAGAGCACGGCGGATTTCTGGAGCAAAAATCACCGGGATCGCTACAATCAATGCCGGCAGGGTAGATTCCATCAAGGTCGAAAACGCTGGCAGGCTATCGATGGTTGAGAGCAGTGTAACCAGGACAAAAAGAAGGAGAACGCCCCGCAACAACGTCATCGCCTGGGTGTCGCGTACCAGCAAGAGGATGCCAAAGAACATCAACGTCACCAGTGTGATGTCAAGGACACTGAGCCAGTTTACGCGCTGGAAGATGAATACCAGGTTGGCGATGAGGTCGTTTATCAGCTCAGAAATCTGCATCTAATCCGCCAGATGACTGCCTGAATTCGAATGGAACCGTGGTTTGCCAATGTTTAATTACTTGCTGCCAGGTGTCAACCAGTGAGTCTTCATTTCGTATGACGACATCAGCAGCTTTGAGCTTTTCCTCCTGTGGCGATTGGGCGCGCACACGCATGCAAGCCTGAGCTTCATCCATTCCACGTGTAGCCATCAACCGGTTTATCTGGATAGCCTCGGGAGAGTAGGTAACCCAAAGCGAATCACAATATTGGTTTAAACCAGCTTCGATTAGCTTGATTGCCTCGATCACAATAACTTTGTGATCGGTTTTTTCTACCATTTCCTGGATCGCTATACCAACCAGTGGGTGGATCAATGCTTCAAGAGTCGCTAGGGCGTGTGCATCTTGAAAAACGATGCTAGCAAGACTTGCACGGTCGATTTCACCATTAGGAAGGAGGATATCCGTGCCAAATTCACCCAGAACCGCCTGGTAACCTGGTGTACCTTTTAACATAGTCTTGTGTGCTAGCGCGTCTGCATCTATCCCAAATGCGCCCAGGCGTTCCAGCATCCGGCGCACTTCTGATTTTCCGGTGGCGATATTTCCGGTAAGTCCAATGATAATCTTACCTTGCCAGGAATTCATCATCCCTCTATCCTCAGAGACCACTGTTCGGTCACTCCCCATTGTAGCCCGGGGGAGAGCAGAATGTCAAAGGGATGCGAAAATAGCGTTAACTTTTGAACCCATCTGCAAAGTGACAAGCCACCCAGTGGTCCGGTAGGATTTCTTGATACTCTGGTTCTGATTCCAGGCATATCGGTTTGACATATGGGCAGCGGGTGTTGAAGTTACAACCCACGGGTGGATTTGCCGGGCTGGGAATGTCGCCTTGTAGAATGAGCCGGTTGCGTTTTTCGGCAATCTCGGGATCAGGAACAGGCACGGCTGAAATCAGCGCCTGGGTGTATGGGTGGAGTGAGCGTAGATAAATCTCATCCCGATCTGCGAGTTCCATTACTTTCCCCAGATACATTACTGCTATACGATTGCTGATGTGCCGCACCATGCTCAGATCATGGGCGATAAATAAATACGTTAATCCAAGTCGCTCTTGAAGTTCTTCCAGCAGGTTGACAACCTGAGCTTGAATTGAAACATCGAGAGATGAGATCGGTTCATCACACACGATTAATTCCGGATTAACTGCCAGGGCGCGCGCAATACCCACGCGTTGTCTCTGCCCACCTGAGAATTCGTGGGGATAACGATTTACGAAGTCTGGATTTAACCCCACCAGCTCAAGCAGCTCTTGAACACGCTCCTTCTTCCCTTTGTTTGCAGGCACACCGTGCACGTCTAATGGTGCAGCGATGATTGACCCAACAGTCATTCGCGGGTTCAAAGATGCATATGGATCTTGGAAGATCATTTGCATACGGCTACGCATGGCACGCATGCTATTTTCGCTCAAACTGACCAGATCAATGCCGTCAAAGAGAACCTGTCCGCTGGTTGCTGGATAGAGCTGCAGCATCGTACGACCGACTGTTGTTTTGCCGCAACCGGTTTCGCCCACCAGTCCTAAAGTTTCACCCTGGTAAATGTCAAAACTCACATCATCGACTGCTTTAACATCTCCGATATGTTTTTGGATCAGCAGTCCGCGGTAGATAGGGAAATATTTTTTCAGGTGGCGCACCTGAACCAGGACCTTTTTCTCGGTATCCATGATAGGTCCTTTCATGAAAGGGATTTCCATTTCCAGCAGGCTACCAGGTGTTCGAGATTTCCAACCGGCTCAAGTTGTGGCATGGATGCCTGGCACTCCTCGCCGGCATATTTACAGCGGGCGAAGAATGGACAGCCTTTCGGAAGCGATACCAGATCAGGTGGAAGCCCGGGGATCGAAATAAGTTTTGTCCCGGGAGCTTCATCCAGACGAGGTAATGAGCCGAGTAAGCCCTGTGTGTATGGATGGCTCGGGTGCTTGAAGAGATCTTTCACGCGGCTGCGCTCGACAATATATCCGGCATACATAACGTTCACGATTTTTGCAAGCTCAGCAATCACGCCTAAGTCGTGAGTAATCCACATCACAGCCATACCAAGCTCGCGTTGTAATCTTTTTACCAGGTCGACAATTTGAGCCTGGATGGTCACATCCAGCGCGGTTGTCGGCTCATCGGCGATCAACAATGTGGGTTGACAAGACAGCGCAAGAGCAATCATCGCCCGTTGGCGCATTCCACCGGAGAATTGGTGCGGATAATCATCGACTCGTTGATGTGCACCGGGAATTCCAACCATGTCGAGCAGCTCACCTGCTCGCTTTTTTGCCTGTGCTTTATCCATCCCCAAATGCAGTTCTAATGCCTCCATTATCTGGAAACCCACCGTATATGCAGGATTAAGTGATGTCATTGGATCCTGGAAAACCATAGCAATACTAGCGCCACGTACGTTGCGTATTTCCGCGGGAGTAAGTTTCAGGAGATCGCGATTCTCAAATAGAATTTTTCCGCTTTTGATTTCTCCAGGGGGAATTTGGATCAAGCGCATAATCGAGAGCGCATGGACACTTTTTCCACAACCGCTTTCACCCACTACACCCAGGATCTCACCTGGCTCCATGACATAAGAAATTCCATTTACCGCATGAACGATTCCGTCCTCAGTATGGAATCTGACCTGTAAATCCTGGATATCTAATAAATAATTGGAACTCATCATTGACTGGAAACCAGTTTTTCCTTCCTGGAATAAAATCAGCTAACTATTAAATGCGCAATTTTGGATCCAGGGCATCTCGCAGCCCATCGCCGAGTAAATTAAAACCCAGAACAGCTAACATAATCGCCAATCCTGGAAATAATACTGCCCACCAGGCGCCGCTGGAAAGAAAACGGTAACTGTCTCCAAGCATCGCGCCCCATTCTGGTTCAGGTGGAATTGCACCCAGGCCAAGGAATCCCAGCGCAGCCGCAGAGAGAATGGCGCCAGCAAGGCCCATCGTGGTTTGCACGATAACAGGTGAAAGAATGTTAGGTACGATGTGCCTGAACATAATCCGCCCGTGGCTTTCGCCTACAGATTGGGCTGCCAGTATATATTCTTTTTGCGAAACCGAAAGCACAGATGAGCGCACCAGTCGTGCGAAGACGGGTATACCCACAATACCGATGGCAATCATGCCTTTTTCCAGCCCGGGTCCCAAGAAAGCGACGATTGCTATTGCAAGCAGGTAGCTTGGAAAAGCAAGGGTGATATCCATCCCACGCATGATCGTGCTGGACATGGCACGACCGCCCAGGGGTACTGCGAGCAGAAAACCAATCCCCATCCCCAGGATGCCTGTTACCAGGGCGGTGTACGGGCTGACCAACAGTGCTGGGACGGCACCAATAATCAGACCAGCAAAACCAAAGGTCAGCTTACGTCCCAGGTTACTCAAATGCAGCCGAGAAAGAACAACTGAAAGCACACCCAGACCAGCAAACAGTACTGCCATAAACGGCTGCATGGCAATCCAAGCCGGTAAAACCCCCAGAGAAAATCCTGCTATGCTCTGTAATAAGATTTTTTCCCACGTGGTCAGGTTCATACTTTCGTAAAAACCGGCAAGTAGTCCGAACAATCCACCGCCGACCAGGGAAATGCTTACCGCAACCAGGCCAACCCGCAGCGAATTCCATCCCCCATGGACTATCCGGCGAAAAATGTCTCGCCCCAGTTTGTCCGTGCCTAAAATATGGATGGAAGGGATTTCTTCGGTAGCCACCAGGTTGGGGGGTTTCAGTTTCAGGGCGTAGTCCAGGTCAGTTTTCGCATCGTACTCCCAGAAGAAATGGGCGAGTATTGTCGTCAACACAAATACTACGATGATGGTCATGCCCAGGCGAGCAGTGCGGTTGGAGATCAGCCTGCGCCAGGCATCAATCCATAAGGAGCGGTGTTCTCGCACTGCAAAATCGACGGACTTTACTTCATCGTTGGGATTATCTGTCATAATCATTCTTGTTAATCATATTTGATACGCGGATCCAGGAAAGCATAAGAAATGTCAACCAGCAGGCTGAATACCACAAAAATGACTGCGATTAACAAGGTACCCCCCTGGACGATGGGGTAATCACGTCCCAAGATGCCATCATAAACCCATTTTCCAATGCCAGGCCAGGAGAAAATAGTCTCCGTGAGCAGCGCACCAGCCAAAAGAGTACCTGCCTGGATACCAATAATCGTGATCACAGGAAGAAACGCATTTTTCAGGGCATGACGGTACAGGACAACTTGCTCTGATAGTCCTTTCGCATGGGCTGTGCGAATATAATCTTCCTGTAGCACATCGAGCATGCTGGAGCGAGTCATACGGGCGATAATTGCCATAGGGATGGTACATAATGCCAGGGCGGGTAAGATAATGTGTTGTAAAGCATCCGAAAAAGCAACAAAATTACCAGTGATCAGGCTGTCCACCAGTACCAGGTTGGTGATGGACTCCACTTCAATATTCGTGGATAACCGGCCGCCGGTTGGCAGCCAGTTCAAGATCACTGCAAAAAGCATGATTTCCATCAACCCCAGCCAGAAAATGGGGATCGATACGCCAATCAGCGAGCCCACCATCGTCGAGCTGTCCATCATCGAGCCGCGCCGGGATGCGGAAATGATTCCTGCTGGAATACCGACCAGTGTAGCAATAAGCATCGCCAGCATCGCCAGTTCAATCGTAGCTGGGAAACGTTCTTTTAAGGTCTCCAATACCGGAATTCGGCGATGGATTGAGCTACCCAGGTCAAGCTTGGCTAGTCGTCCCAGGTAACGTAAATATTGCGTGTCGACAAAGCCCCTAAAATCGCCTTCTGCCAGAGCCTCCCGGTCCAAGAACAATGGGCGGTTCAGCCCGAATTGTTCGCGTATGCGGATAACATTTTCTTCAGTGGCGTGCTCGCCCAGCATTGCTATAGCTGGATCCCCTGGAATCAGGCGTTGAAACATGAAGATGACGAAAGTCACCCCCAGCAAAGTGGGGATGAGGGTGAGCAGTCGGCGAAGGATGTAACGTGTCAAGGCGGCTTCTCCTGGAAATGAACGCAGGGAGATGGATATAATCCACCCCCCTGCGCTACCAGTCTGGCCTCCTGTGGATCAGGAGGGGTGAGAAATTATCTGCTACTCGGCGATCTCTACCATGTAGTAGTTATCAGCGTCCACAGCCTGTGGCTGGTAGCCACTGACCGTGCTCAGCAGTAGGATCGGAGTTGCCTGGTGAACCAGCCAAATGCGAGCAACATCATCGTGCAGCATCTGGTCAGCTTCCTGGTACATGGGCTCGCGCTCAGCCTGGCTCGGGATGGTCACAGCCTTCTGAAGCAGTTCAGCAAGAGCCGCGTTCTGATACCAGCCTTCGCGATTGATCGGCTCGGCACCACCGCTGAAGAAGTAGCCGGTGAAGTTGTCGGGGTCGCCATTATCGCCGCCCCAACCCAACATGTACAGACCCACCAGCTTGCCTTCACGGCGTTCTCCAAGGTAGGTCGGCCAGTCGCCAGGGGTGAACAGCTCAACCGTGATGCCAGCTTTCGCCAGATCAGCAGCCATCGCTTCGGCAACCTGCTTGGGGCCAGAGATATAGAAGCGGTCCGCGGGGATATAGTTGAAGCGCAGAGGCATCTTGTCTCCAGCTTTGAAGACTACGTTGCCTTCAGCGTCCAGGATATCCTCGGCAATGGTCATCTCGCTCAGCCCATCCGGGAAACCGGCATCAGCCAGGAGCTGCTTGGAGAGCTCTGGATCGTAAGCGAAATCTTCAATAGCATCGTTAAAGCCCCACATGGATGCAGGCACCAGTGTCTTGGCAACCTGTCCGGATGCGCCCCAGAATGCCTCGGCGAGTGCTGGCTTGTTGATAGCGTGGGCGATTGCTTCACGAACCTTAGGATCCTGAAGCTCCACGATTTTGTAGTTGAAAGCCAGATAAACGGTATTCAACGGCGGTTTGAACATGACCTGCATGCTACTATCGGCTTGTGCTGATGCTAAGTCTTCAGATGTAGCCTGCTCCATTGCGTGGATATCGCCGGCTTTGAGAGCCAGGTAGCGAGCCGATGCATCTGGGATGACACGCCAGATAACCTCGTCGACTTTGGCGCGACCGCCCCACCAATTCTCATTGGCTGTAACGGTAATGTGGTCGCCTTCAACCCATTCCTTGAAGACGAATGGTCCGGTGCCCACTGCACCTACACTGGGAGTACCATAATCCTGTCCGCTAGCCTGGATCGCAGTCGGGCTGGAGATGGCAAAGAAATCCATCGCCAGGTTAGCCAGGAAGGGCGCCAGCGGTGTGCTCAGCGTGAATTTGACAGTGTAATCGTCGAGCTTATCGATAGCGGTAATCGTACTGGCATCATCGAAACCACCCCACATAGCCTCGTAGTACTCAAAGACCTGTTCGGCGAAGTGGAACGGATCGGTGGTGTTCTTCCAGCGATTGAAGTTGAACAATACAGCATCCGCATTGAAATCGGTGCCATCATGGAACTTGACGCCCTGGCGTAGTTTGCAGGTCCATTCGGTGGCGGTTTCGTTTGCGGTGCACTCTTCAGCCAAGGCAGGCACTGGTTCGGTGGTGCCCGGCGCGAAGGTGTACAGCGACTCCAGGATCTGGCCTGCAACGCGGGTGGAATCACCATCGGTGACGATGGCCAGGTCCAGACCGACTGAGTCAACGCCGCGGCCATAGATAAATGTCTTTGTGGCCGGAGCTTCTTCAGCCGGAGCTTCTTCAGCTGGCGCTTCGGTTTCTGCGGGTGCTACAGCTTCGGTTTCTGCGGGTGCCGCGGCTTCGGTTTCTGCTGGCTGCTCGGCTGGAGCTTCTGTAGCCGTCTGAGCGCAGGCAGCGAGGATCATGCTAAATACCATGACCAACGCTAATAGCGTATACAAGGTTTTGTTTTTCATCCTTCTTCCTCCTGAGAAAATTTTGTTATGGTTCTGTTCTGATGGTATGGTCAATGTTGAATTATTCTTGATGGTCACATCTCCTTTCTTTAATTTGTTTTCTAGATGGATTTTCCGCACGACAAAATTCTTGCCAATAACCAGGACCTTATCCTTGATCAGAGGTTATTGACGGGTAATTATAATTGATTTTAACTGTGATTTAATACGAATCCAGGCAGGCGACTGCCTGTTTCATGAGATAAGCTGTCGATTTGTCCGTAAGTGATCGTATAAGAAATTTCTAATAACAGGTATTTACGGTTGCGGGAAGGAAACCTTTACGGAACTTCCCCTACTGATTTCGCTTTCGATGCTAATTCTCCCACCCTGTCCCTCCGTGAGCGCCTTGGCAATCGGCAGTCCGAGCCCAAATCCGGGCACTGCTTTCTCAGTGTCCCCGCGGATGAATCGGTCAAAAACATAGGGAAGCACATCTTCGGGAATACCAGGACCATTATCGCTGACGCTGATGCATATTTCCCCATTGACCTGCTCCGTTGCGATTGTGATTGTCCCTTGGGTATGTTTCAGCGCATTATCTAACAAGATTAGCAGTACTTGCTTGAGTGCATCCCGATCTGCTAGCACAGTTAACTCTTGTGACATTTCCAGAATCTCTCGCTCAGGGTCGAGCTGACGACCAAGCCGGCATGTTTCATTAATCAAGGGTTGCAATTCTACCGGTTCTTGTAAAAGATTTCTTCCAGCATCTGCCCGCGCCAGGATAAGTAAATCGTTCACCAGACGGATCAGTCGATCGCTTTCATCAACCATATCGGTGAGCACGTCCGATTGTTCTTCGGGCGGAATCGGTGGATCACGGCGAAGCAGGTCCAGATTTCCGCGTACTGTGGTCAATGGTGTGCGTAGCTCATGCGAAACGTCAGCAACGAAATCTTGCTGCATTTTTAATGATCGGCTGACCTTATCGTAAGCGTCCTGTAAACGGGCGAGCATCTGGTTAAACGTTGTTGCCAGCTCGCCGACTTCATCATTTGCGCCATGGTAATCTACCCGATGAGTGAAGTCACTCTCTTTACCAATCTCCTGGGCGGTCTGCGTGATGCGGTGGATTGGACGCAACGACGTTCCTGCGATCATAAACCCTATTCCGAAAGCAGCAGCAATTGAAATAAAACCAGCAATCATCAGTGTTCGGGCGAGAGCATCCAAGGAACGATCTCGCTCAGTGAGTGACCGGGCGACCTGGACGATAAATATTACTTCCCCATCTGCGGTGACTGGTCGGTTATAGATCAACAGGCGTTCATCATTTGAGTAGGCTATTTCCCACCAGATTCGATCGCCCATTAAGAAGGTAAACCCCTCAGTGCTGATTGGGAGAGCGCTCCGCGCGCCACTGAAAGGGCTGGCAATCAAAGCACCTGATGTGTCGATCACACGCACAATCTCCCGCTCACGCAATTCTTGAAAGGCTTGATTACCAGATAGCTGTTCGAGTGGTCTTGGGGGCGGTGGCTGCAGTTGTGCTCCCGTTTCAATTTGAGGAGAATGGGTTTGCATCCATAATATAGACTGCGCCAGGTTATTACCACTGCGACTCAAATCTTGCTTGAGTGCGTCAAGGGTATATCGCGCTTGAACGGTGTATAGCGCTATGCCAAAGATAACCAGGGTCACAGCCAGGATGGCGGTATATATTAATGACAAGCGTAGGCGTATTGACATCATTCAGCTCGTAATACGTATCCAATACCGCGAACAGTATGTATCAGACGTGAATGACTATCGGCTTCTAATTTCTTGCGCAGGTATCCAACGTATACTTCCAGTACATTATCATCACCACCAAAATCATAGCCCCAAACTGTGTTTAATATTTGGGAGCGTTCCAGCACCTGGCGCGGATGTCGCATGAAGTAATACAACAACTCGAACTCTGTGGGTGTAAGGTCCAGAGTGGTAGCATCCAACCTGGCTTCATGGGCTATCGGATCGAGATTTAAACCGGCAAATTCCAACGGCTGCTGTCCTGGCTTGTTCCTTAAACGCCGCAGCATCGCGTGGATGCGCGCTACCAGCTCTGCAGGTGCAAAAGGTTTTACCAGGTAGTCATCGACCCCACCCTCAAGACCTTCGACGCGATTTTCCAGTGCATCACGGGCAGTGAGCATAAGGATATAAGCCTGGTTATTTTCTTCGCGCAAACGCTGCGCAACCGCCAACCCGTCCATCTTGGGCATCAGCCAATCCAGGATGATGATATCCGGCTGCGATACAGCCACATGGGAGAGGGCTTCCTGGCCATTACTGGCGGTTACTACATTTAATCCCTCATAAACCAGGGTGCGCTGCAGCATCTTTAATAATTTTTGATCATCATCGACAATCAATACGGTTGGCATTTAATGAATTTTCCCAATCAGATAATAACATCTATTTATGATGTTCGGCTAGCACTCGCCTGTTCAATAAAAATAATACCCTGCATCGCTGAGAAAATCCTGTGAAAATAAACCCATAATCTATCTCTCAGCAATTTAACAGCCTTCTCTTTGTATTCTCACAGTATTAGTTTGTAGAATATAACAGAATTCAGAAACGGAGGTAAGAAGTGAATAAGAAAACTCTTTTAATCATTGGAGCGGTAATCGTTTTCATGGCAGCTGGCTACTTTGCTTACCGGGTGATTGCTGGAAAGCAAGCAAGTGCTACAAGTGAGTTGCAAACAGCATCTGTACAGCGCGGAGCGCTCGCGACAACGCTTAGCTCATCGGGTACTGCCCGTTCTGGACAAAGTGCCACAATCACATGGGACGCTGAGGGTAAAGTGGGCGAG
Source organism: uncultured Chloroflexia bacterium (assembly GCA_963774935.1). Classification (GTDB taxonomy): domain Bacteria; phylum Chloroflexota; class Anaerolineae; order Anaerolineales; family UBA4823; genus CAVZGO01. Next base: position 278,644 of record CAVZGO010000001.1, on the reverse strand, counting down.
GTTGCCCTGAAACAAGGGGATCTGGTAAAAGCGGACCAGCAGTTAGCTGCATTGGATCCGCAAACCATATCTGCAGATATGATCAACGCCCGCCAGAAACTCGCCACTGCCGAGCAAGCCTTCGATGATTTGCAGAATTCCACCCTCCAGCAAGCCCAAGCATTACAGGCGCTGGAAGAAGCCCAGGCTACATTAGCCAGCTTGAAGGTGACCGCGTCAGAGGAGAGCAGCCAGGCACAGTTGGCTCTCGCAAATGCACAAATAGCCCTGACAGATGCTCAGCGGACTCGGAATTACATGAGCTACCCGCACTCGACCGATCCGTTAGTGATCGAAAAAGCCCAGACCGACTATTTGCTGGCAAAAAAAGTATACAAGGAAGCTCTGTCTGTCTACAACAAACTTAAAAAGCGTAATCTCACTGACCCGGAGCGGGCGCGTGCATTAACGAACCTGTTGGCGGCAAAGCAGCGGATGGACCAGGCGCTGGCAACCTATAACTGGTATATCCTTGACTATACTCCGAGTGATATTGCCCATGCCGATGGTGAGCTTGCCGTTGCACAGGCGAATCTGGAGAAAGCCCAGGCAGACTGGGAGAATTTGAAAGATGGCTCCAGTTCAGCGGTAATCGCTATGGCAGAAGCAAGCCTGGCTGATGCACAAAGAGAATGGGAGCGCGTGAAAGATGGGCCGAGTGAAGCGGATCTGGCTGCAGCTCAGGCAGATATTGACGCTGCACAGGCAGAATTGAATGATGCTTACCTGCTTGCACCTTTTGCCGGGACGATCACAAAGGTTGATGTCAGCACAGGAGACCTGGTCTCCGCTGGAGATGCTGCTTTTCGCATCGACGACCTCTCTTCCATTTATATTGATATTCAGATTTCCGAAGTCGATCTTGCCAGTTTGAGCGTCGGCCAAAAGGCTACATTGGAATTTGATGCTATCGCGGATAAACAATATACCGGTGAGTTATCTGAAATTGGAATGATCGGCACCAACTCCCAGGGAGTGGTAAATTATCCGGCGACTGTGCGGGTTACAGATGCAGATGAAGATGTGCTACCTGGGATGACAGCTTCGGTGACGATTGTCCTCGAACAGCGTGATGACATTATGCAGGTACCCAATAAAGCAATTCGCACGAGCAACGGGCAGCAATCAGTAGTGGTTTTGTTTGAAGGGGAACAGATCACTGTGCCAGTAACCGTTGGGCTGGTTGGGGATACGATGAGCGAGATCACCAGCAGTCAGTTGCAGGAAGGCGATGTCGTGGTCATCAAAACTTCCAGCTCTAATTCATCCGCTACAACTCAGAATAATGCGCGCAGCGAATTTATGCCTGGTGGGGGCATGATCATCGAAGTAGAAGCTGGGGCAGGCGGACCACCATGAGATTCCCTTATGCAGAAATGTTCAATTCTATATGCATAATCAAGGTGTTTACGAGAGAAGAATTGGAGGAACTATGAAAAAGTGGGTATGGATTATTGGAGCAGTCGTGTTAATGGCTGCAGTAGCAGCCGGAAGCTTCTGGGGCGGAATGACCTACCAATCAAACAAAGCAGACCAGGCGCGTGCCAATTTCGAAACAATGCGTGGTCCTTTTGCTGGTGGTCAACCTCCATCTTTCGCACAGGGTACACAAGGCGGAGGAAATCTGGGAGATGGAACGCAGGCAGGCCAGGCTTTCAGGGGTGCGGGGATCATTGGGCAGATTAAAGAGATTGATGGTGATACCCTGACCATTAGCACGGCACAGGATGTTACGACTGTAAATTTAACGGATGCGACGCAGATCATTAAATCCGTAATGACGGAGATTTCCGAGCTGCAGCCTGGAATGCGGATTATGGTTGCCGGTCAGCCAGACGAGGATGGGAATATAACTGCTGTACAAATCACGATCGTTAACAATGATCAAACAGAACCAGACGCTCAAAAACCCTGAAAAAGGAGTCTGGAGATGATCGAAGTAATTGAAATTACGAAAACCTATCACATGGGCAGCGTAGAAGTTAATGCATTGCAAGGGGTGTCATTTCGGATCGGTCGTGGAGAAGTGGTCGCCATCATGGGACAGTCGGGCTCGGGTAAAAGCACCTTGATGAATGTACTCGGCTGTCTGGACCTGCCCACGAGTGGGACATACCGGTGGGAAGATACAAACATTGGTGAGATGAAAGAAGACGAGCTTGCTGCTCTTCGAAATCATAAAATCGGGTTTGTTTTCCAGCAGTTTAACCTTCTTCCGCGTATGACCGTACGGAGGAATGTGGAATTGCCGCTGATGTATGCCGGGGCCAATGGCTCTGACCAGAAAAACCACACCCACCAGCACTCCGATGCTATTCTGGACGCAGTAGGGTTGTCTGATCGCAAGAATCACCGCCCAACCGAGCTCTCTGGCGGCCAACAGCAGCGAGTAGCCATTGCTCGCGCGTTAATCAATGAGCCGGATCTTGTCCTTGCTGATGAGCCGACAGGTAACCTGGACAGCCATACTGGCGAAGAGATTATAAATTTGCTGCTTAGCCTGAATAAAGAACGCGGGCTGACTCTGGTGATTGTTACCCATGATCCTATGATTGCTTCACGAACCCAGCGAGTAATCCGGTTGCGTGATGGTTTGATCGAAAGTGAAGTCAGAAATGAATCTTTACCAACTCCTCATTGAAGCACTTGAAAGCTTGAATGCCAACAAGATGCGTTCCATGCTGACAGTGCTCGGAATCGTCATCGGTGTGGCAGCAGTGATCGCTATGCTTTCGATTGGGCGAGGCGCTGAAGCCACTATCACATCTCAAATCGAGAGCATGGGCACCAATCTGATCTATATCAGTCCTGGCAGTACCAGTGAGAGTGGTGTACGGTCCGCGGCAGGATCAGCGGCAACACTGACCCTTGATGATGCGGACGCCCTCGTTGAACTTGACGGTGTAGCGGCTGTGGCTTCACAAACATCGAACTTTGTCCAGGTGGTATATTCGGGTCAAAATACAAACACTCGTTTGATGGGTGTTACTCCCGGCTATGAGATGGTGAGCTCATTAACCCTGGAAGATGGCGAATTCATCTCTGACGATCAGCAGAATGGAAGATCCCTGGTGGTCGTGCTTGGAAATTCAGTTGCCGAGACATTGTTTGGCAGCACCAGCGGTGTTGTTGGGCAAAAGGTGCGATTGAATGGGCAACCGTACAAGGTCATCGGTGTATTGGCAAGCAAAGGCGGAACAGGCTTTATGAACCAGGATGACCAGGTGTTTGTTCCGCTCTCAACTGCGCTGTACCGGCTGGTGGGTGGGGGACGCTTTCGGGGTTCGAGTGTAATCAGCCAAATCACGGTTAAAGCTGCCGATGCGGACCTTGTCGATCACGTGGTCGAAGAAGTAACACTCAAGATGCGCGAGCTGCACGAAACCTATGAAGGAGCAGATGATTTCACAGTAACCAGTCAGGAAGCCAGCCTGGATGCTGCTACTGCAGTTGCTGACACGCTGTCGCTCTTCCTGGGCGGTATTGCTGGCATCTCACTGGCAGTGGGTGGAATTGGGATCATGAATATCATGCTCACCACAGTGACCGAGCGTACACACGAGATCGGCTTACGTAAGGCGATCGGTGCCAGGCGAAAAGATATCATGCTGCAATTCCTGGTGGAATCTATGGTATTAAGCTTTTTGGGGGGCTTAATTGGTGTGGCAATCGGATGGGGCATTGCCCGTCTTATGGGTCAAATTCAATTCCAAAACAGTACCATTACTCCAGTGGTTGGATTGGATAGTATCATCTTGGCTACGGTTTTCTCCATGGCAGTCGGGTTATTTTTCGGCATCTATCCTGCGACACGTGCAGCACGCTTGCAGCCGGTTGAAGCCTTGCGGTGGGAATAGAATATCAATAGCTCTATCATGGTCAGGCTTGTCATCCTTAAGGGATGAAATTTGTCGGGTTTGTAATGTGACATGTGACACTACCCCACAATTCCTATCTGGCGATATAATTCGGTAAAGTGCTGAAGGAGGTGTATCGTGTCGGAAAAAACGTGGGAAGTAATTAAAGTGCGCTATTGTCATCATGTAGATCAAGATGTCGGGCTCGAAGCGGAGCTCGTCTATCCAATTGACTTTCTCCCGGATCAGGGGCCACGTGTGCTAGCCCACCGCTGTACGCATGCTTTTTCTTGTAACCTGGATGGCAGGTCGAGCTGCACCTGGTCGGGTACAAATCCTGCAATTGATCCTTTTGCTGAAGCTCAATAAAATTTAACACATAAGCATCAGTGGGTTAAATAAACACACAGGTTGGAGTGCAAAGCACCCGACCTGTGTGTTTTTGTTTACTTGATGCACATCCTAACCTGTAAGTACTCCCAGATTTTTACCTACCCTCGAAAAGGTTTCTAAACCGTAATCAAGATCCGATTTTGAATGGGTGGCGGAGATCATCACACGGAGGCGTGCTTTTCCCCGTGCCACTGTCGGGAATCCAATTGCCATGGCAAACACGCCATTTTCGTAAAGCTCCCGGCTGAACTGCTGTGCCAGAGGCGCCTCGCCGAGCATCACCGGTGTGATCGGAGTGGCGCTCTTGCCGGTGTCAAATCCTAGCCGCTGCATTTCTGCTTTGAAATAACGCGTATTCTCCCACAGCCGGTCAACCAGCTCGGTCGATTCTTCCAGGACATCTAATCCTGCCAGGCAAGCCGCGACGTCGGGGACAGTCATCGCAGATGAAAACATGAATGGACGGCCGCGCTGGCGCAGCCATTCTACAACCAGGGGATTACCTGCAACCACACCTCCCACCACTCCGAAGGCTTTAGAAAGGGTGCCTACTTCGATATCTACCTTTCCGTGCAGTTGGAAGTGATCAACGATGCCGCGCCCGCCATGCCCCATTACGCCTTCTCCATGCGCATCATCTACCATCAATATCGTGTCATAGTTCTGGCTGACTTCGTAGATATTATCCAGGGGAGCCACATCGCCATCCATGCTGAAGACGCCATCTGTGATCACCATGGCGCGCGGGAAATTGTCCCGCTGCTCTTTAAGCTGTTTTTCCAGATCTTCCGGATCACAGTGAGCATAGCGGATGATCTTTGCACCTGACAATCGGCTGCCATCGATGATGCTGGCGTGGTTCAGCTCATCGGAGAATATCGCGTCATCCTTGCCAACCAAAGCGGCTATGGTTGCCAGGTTGGCAGTAAATCCAGATTGTAGCGTGATTGAGGATTCCACACCTTTGAACGCTGCCAGCCGCTCTTCCAACTTTAGGTGCAAATCCATCGTTCCAGCAATCGTGCGCACCGCTGCCGGTCCGACACCATAGCTATTCATTGCATCCTGAGCAGCCTTTACCACCCGCGGGTGGTTCGCGAGACCCAGGTAATTATTGGAGCAGAAATTTAGCGCTCTTTTACCGTCCACCACCAGCCAGGCTCCTTGTGGTGATCCTAACGTACGGATGCGATTGTACAGACCAGCTTCTTTCAGGTTTTGAATTTCATCTTGGATCCACTGTAGTTTTTGTGTCATATCGTCCCTCGATTATGGTTTAGATTTTGGATTTCGGCGGATGCCAAACATATTTGCAAAAATATCCTTCGATTTCGGCAGCTCAGGCATCCCGGCTGCCTCTTGACCACCCATATTTCCGGTTTGCTTGCTCAACCACCAATTCTCCCGACCCTGTGAAGCCCTATGGAGGCTGGCGAGAAGCGCCTGGTGATCTTCCTTGCTAATCTGATTCCTGATGACCATTAACGATGCCACTGCACTGTCGATGGCGCGCAACATATTATCTCGATTCAAAATCGCTGCTGATTCAAGCGCTTCAGCGCTGGTGGTTTTGCTCAAGGGTGCAGTAGCCTCTGCGTAAGCGCGCCCGGCAATTTTTCGCGAATCCCGCCAGCCGGGCTGGTCGACGGTAGTGTTCAACAGGGTTGCTGCCAGAATTTGTGGCAGTAAATGTGTGGAGGCGATGAGACCATCCAGCTCGGCAGTGTCAGTGAACAGTGTTTCAGCTCCGAGCAGGCGCGTCAGGTCCGCAGCCAGTTTGATCGCCGCAGAATCTGTAGTCGGAGGAGATGCGATCGCCATTAATCCACCCCGGAAAAGGTCGGCATGGGCACCATCGATACCTGTGTCAAAAGAATGCAGATATGCGGGATTTAAAACCGGAGTCAGTCCAACATAATGACAACTTTCTGGGAGCAGCTCTGCCATCCATTCAGCTACAATCCCTTTGACTGGACTGGTCTCCATAACAACCGCACCTTGCTTGAGGGTTTGAGCAATCATCGTGATTGTCTCTTGGAGCTGGTCAACCGGCAAGGTGAGTAAAATTAAATCGGAATTTTCTACCGCCTTGTGCAAATTCGTCACACCTTCATCGATTGCGCCGATTTTATGAGCCTTCTGAACAATCGAGAGGTCTTTATCATTGCCAATTCTGATAATCCGATCCTTTTGACCTGCCAGCGCCAGGCCAACCGAAGCGCCGATCTGTCCTAAGCCGATAATGCTGATTTGTACAGTCATTTTTCCCTTTTTAAGAATTATCGTCTACTGTTTGCAGGCGTGTGAGGAGGAGCTTGAAGGTATCAAGGTTATCTACCCGATAGAGGTCGAGGACATAGTTATGCTGATTGGCATCGTTTGGATCCAGCTGATGATATTTTATCAAGTCCACGGTAAGTAGGGATGCACCAGCCTGAGCAGCCATTTCAGCGCCCCAGTGCGGGTGCTTCTCAGCCACGACGAAGGCTCGCTTCCAGCCGGAAGGCTCGCCTTGTCCCCATCGTTTTGCAGATTCTGGAAATAACGCTTGACCCAGCACCACCATCGCTCGCTCCCACGGGTACAATGGGCAGCGTACTTTTCCGACATCGTGCAGCAGTGCTGCCTTGAGCAGATCAGAAGAGGTTTCCCCTTGTTCTGTCAGGCGCTGGAAAACGCTCAAGCTGTGTGCCTGTTCGCTGGGAAGCATTTTCTGGAAGAGATCCATCAAGGAGGATGACAGAATCTTCTCAGCCTGAGCCAGCTGTTCTTCACCAGGAACGGCTAGAAGCGCATCCCAGAACTGGCTGGCCCGGTAAACGATACGCACGAGGTTCTATCCCAACAGCAGGTTAGTCAGGAAATCTTGAGCGGGGCCGATGATCCGGCTGAATAAATTTACACCTGGTAAGAAAAATCCGGCGAACACCAGCATCATCAACACCATAGGTCCATAAGGCCGGATGTTATCCATCACGCGTTGCCCATTGGCAGGCAGCAAATAATACAATACTTTCTCACCATCCAGAGGTGAGAGCGGGATGAGGTTAAACAGCATCAATAAAATATTGGTGGAAATAAACACAAGCAGCAATTGAGGCATCGTCGGCAGGATATGATTACTGGCGGTGAACATATCCAGGTAGGCTTGCGATGAATTGACTAAGCCAACCTGGAATGGGATTGAAAATATAAGAGCCATTAAGAGGTTAGAAAGCGGTCCTGCCAACGCAACCCATAAGGGTGCCATACGAGATCGCTTCTCGAGGGCGTAAATATTCACCGGCACAGGCTTAGCCCAGCCAAATCCAGCCACTAAAAGCATCAGTGATCCCATGATATCCAGGTGGGCGAAAGGATTTAGCGTCAACCTTCCATTAAGTTTTGGCGTCATATCGCCAAAAAAGTTTGCTGCAAATGCATGTGCAAATTCATGCACGGCAAATGCAGTCAGTAACACAAATGCATACGAGATGAACATCGATGGGGTTAAGTTAAATAGCATTCAATTTCCTCCAACCAATAATTATACCATTTCAATTTTCGGTGTAGATAGGGAATAAATGTCCGATTTAGATGCATTAATTCAACATGTTATAATCGCGGCTGTGTTGCCGCCATTTGACCTTAACGACACTCTGAGATTGAGAAAACCTCATCCCTGTGGAAGCACAGACTGGAAGGTGGTTCGCATGGGCGCAGATATCGGCTTAGAATGTCTGCGTTGCGGACGGCGCATCTTGCTGGATCGCCGTACACTTTCCCGCCGGTTAAAATTGGTCATTCCTCCTTCTGTGAACCAGAAGAGTGAATAGGGGAAAAGTGGGCACACTGTACCTGGTCGCTACCCCAATTGGTAACCTGGAAGATATCTCTGCCAGGGCGCTGCGAATTTTGAGCCAGGTGGGCTTGATCGCTGCGGAGGATACCCGCCATACCGGCGTATTGCTCAAGCATTTCGAAATTTCTACTCCAATGACGAGCTATTACGAGTACAACAAGCTCGGCAGGCTTGACGAGATCCTGAAGGCTTTGAGCAAAGGGGACGTGGCGCTGGTTTCCGATGCGGGTACCCCAGCATTAAACGATCCCGGTTATGAGCTGGTCTGTTCGGTTCTGGCTGCCGGTTACGCGGTGAGTCCGATTCCTGGGCCCAGTGCCCCAATTGCGGCGCTGGTTGCTTCAGGGCTGCCCACCGACCATTTCCTCTACCTTGGATATCTGCCACGTAAAGCACAGGAACGGAAACGACTGCTCCTCGAAGTGGCAGAATTGCCCTACACGTTGATCTTTTTAGAGTCGCCGCACCGATTCCTGGATTCCATATCGCAAATGCTAACCATATTCGGCGATCGGCAGATTGCAGTCGCGCGCGAGTTAACCAAGCTTTATGAGGAAATCTTCCGTGGAACGATTGCTGAAGCACACAATTATTTCACAATCTCGGTGCCGCGTGGCGAGTTTACTTTGGTCGTGCAAGGCAAAAATGCAAAACCCGAAAAATGGGATGAAGCTGATTTGATGCGAGAGGCAAACAATTTGCTCCATCAAGGGTGCCCGCCAACCGAGATTGCATATCGTCTGGCTGGCGTATCAGGCTGGTCGCGCCGGGAGACATACCGTCGAGTCACCGGTCTGACTTCCGCCAGTTCTCCAGATAAGGCTGAAAATGAATCTTGACGATCAGGCTGCTTTTGTCCGGTTGGATCCCAGCGGCATCTATGATTCCATTTGCCTCACTAAAACAGAGCTGCTCGCAGGTTGGGAATTTGGTATTCAGCAGGCTTTACCCGCGCATGAACACATCCGTCAGGTGGTAATCATCGAAATGGGTGGTTCTGCTCTGGCCGGCGACTTGCTGGCAGCTTATGCTGCTCAAACATCTCCAGTCGGTGTGCATCTTTACCAACAATTGCCAGTCCCGGCATGGATGAGAGGTAGAGATACACTTACAATTGCCCTTTCATATTCTGGAGATACGCACGATACGATTGAGGCTTGTAAGCAAACCCACCGACATGGTTGTACGGGACTGGTGATTACCCAGCGGGGAGAACTGGCAAAGATGGCTGGTGAATTAGGTCTCCTAACCTGGCAATATTCCAGACCAAATCCACTCCATACCTCAGTGCCATTTCTGTTTGGTGCTCTGCTTGCCTTGTTTCACCGCTGCGGGTGGCTGCCACAGGCTGCTGACGAGCTTTCGTCAGTAATAAATGTTTTAGATTCTACATTAGAGAGAAATCACAGGGAAGTTGCTGCCGTACTAAATCCCGCCAAACGTCTTGCCGGGCAATTGGTGGGGTGTTCAATAGTGATTGTTGGGAGCAGTTATCTTGTACCGGTGGCGCGGTGCTGGAAGGTGCAAATAAATACCCTGGCGAAATCTATGGCGCAGTTTGAGCCTCTACCGGAAATGGCAAATAATTCCTTGGTTGGATCCTTCAATCCGAAAGATAATCTGCATCGCACAATGGTGCTATTCCTGCGCCAGATAAATGATGAACCAGAGGAAAATCTGCTGAGCGATTTGGTGCGTCAGTTTTACATGCTCCAGGGCATCAGCACAGATTTTGTGAATGCTCGCGGGGAAACCAGGCTGGCTCAAATCTGGGGTTTAATGTTATTTGGGGATTTAGTGGCGTATTACCTGGCGATGGCTTATGAAGTTGACCCTGCATCGGCTGACATCATCGCGGACTTCAGAGAAGCCTTACAGCAGCGGAGCCGCGAGACTCACCAACCACGAGCTCAGTGAGAGCATTAATAACCCCATCGCTATTCCCAAGACAGCACCTGCAACTACATCAGAAAGATAATGGACGCCCATCGCCACGCGCGCCAGGATCACTAAAGGCGTCCAGATGAGCAGCAGTACTCCAAACCAGGCAGGTCCTAGACCAATTGCAAGTACCGCCAGCAAAGTTGCGCGTGCTGCATGCCCGGAAGGAAATGAGTGTGGATCGGTTTTGCGGTAGATTGCCCCCCACTCACCTTCGGGCCGCTGCCGGCGAACAGTAAATTTTATAGCAAAAACCGTAAGAGCGGTAAACAAGATACCTGTGATCAGAACGACCGCACGCAATTTCCATTCATCATTACCAAAGATCCAAACCAGGAGCAACCCGATCAGCCAGAGCCAGGAGTCGCCCGAATGTGCGAAGAATATTGCAAAGCTACGCACAAAACCCGGTTGGTCAGCAATTACCAACCGGGCACTCCACTCAGCATCCCATTGGGAAAATTTCCCTAGCCAGCCATTATTCATTAACTAGGAATGTTTTGCCAGGTCCGCGCGCATCATTTCGAGCTGGTGCGGCTTATCTACGTCCATCCCAACCTCAGCATATGGACAGAAGATTGCCCGACCTGTCAGTCCAACCCGGGAAGTCACCCGCTTGACTGCGTTCTCCAAAGTAACCTGCCGGAGTAGGAGCAAAATCAACGTGTCAAATCCGATGAGAGCAGCCTGTTTCATTGGGCTTTTACGCGAGTCAATGATTTTATTCCAAATCGCTTGATTACCAGTGACTGCCTTTGTGCGCGCAACATTCATATCACCGCCGCACACTTCTACATCTTTCAAATGGGTAAATGTTCGGTTTGATCCCGGATAACGAGCTTCCATAACCTGGCGAGTGATTACGTTGTAATAGACATCTTCATCGGTTTCCATCGTGCTGCGCACAACCCAGTTAACCATCTCCGGCTTGATAGCGGGAATATCGGATGAGACGAGCAGGACGTGGTGCGCATCAGGGTTTATTTCCATCAACTTGGCAACACTGATTTGAATGTTATCCAGCATCCCACCCTGATTGGGTATATATGCAGCGATTTTTGGGGAAAGCAGGTTGCTCTCAGCGGGGAGGCCAATGATGATGATTCTGTCGATGGTCTCAGCACCATTTAACGCATCCAGCACCCATTGGATCATAGGTTTGCCGTTGACGTCCAGGAGCGCTTTGCTGTTCCCTTGGGTATACTCATATAAGGGTTCACCAGGCTGTGGGATACCCCCGGCGGTTACGATGGCGTCCATATTAATTTAACTCCTGTATCTGGGGTTCAAAACCAAGCTGGTCAAGGAGTTGGTTCAGCTCATCCAGGGTGAGTTTACGGCCTTTTCCTGATGCAGCGATTAATGCAGCTTCCATCATATTTGTACCGAAAGAGCGCCCATCCAGTACCGGCGTGCTCGTGACAAGGTATTTTATGCCAGCCTGGGTGAAAGCCTGCATGTCTTCTTTTGTCGTCGTATTGGTTGCGATTACCCGCCCGGGCAGTCGGTCGGGCATATGGCGCTTGATGTAGTGGCAGTCACCCGCGACAACACTGCTCCAGAGATAATATTTTTCCCATTTAGGAATGCGTTTTTCTTGTTTTTCACCGGTCGGGTAGAGCCACTCGAAGGGTAAGCGACCAACGATAGGCATAATGATCGCAGCCAAGCGCTTGACATTAGCAGGCTTGTGGATAGGTATGCCAATTCCCAATCCAAACATCAGATCTCCAAAAACCACTTCGTAACCTGCTTTTACGAAAGACATCGACATTCCCCAGCGATCAGCACCACCGGTTAAAAACGCTTTTTTACCGAGCTTGGTGACATAATCTCCAATACGGGTGTCGATGAATGATCCCAGGCGATTTTCAAGTGTATTTTTTAAGCCTGAGCCATCCACCATGGGGGTTTGATGGACGTATCGAATTATTTTCTCGGCTGAATAGAGACGATACCACTTCTGGTCAACCATCAATCCCAGGTCTGCACCGCCAACGCCGAACGCATCGACCTTTCCATCAAGCTCTTTGTAAAGCAGGGCTGCTTTTTCCATATCGCCATCGGTGCCGATTCGCTCGATGGATATTTTTTCGCCGAGTAACTCAACCTCGACTGCTTTATTGCGTTTTGATGATCCTATGCTGATACTGACAGCGCGTTTCATGAATAATGACTCCAATGGCTCTTTATCGTCTTCTGCGTTGAGAGTATACACCTAATTTTCTAAATGTGAAAACCCTTAAAGTTTTTGTAAAAATGACATAAACTATCCAAATGAATTGTTATAATAAAAGTTGCTAGAAAAAATTCAGGGATCCGGCATAGGAGAATTTTGGATGGACCTTCCAAATTATGCATATTTCAAAGGTAAGATTGTCCCGTATTCAGAAGCTAAGGTTGGTGTATTAACCCATGCTCTCAATTATGGAACCGCGGTATTTGGAGGCTTGCGAGGTTACTGGAATTCTGAGCAAGAACAGCTCTATGTTTTTCGACCGTTTGATCACTTTCGCAGATTTTTAGACTCTTCACGCTTGTTGGATATGGATCTGGGGCATACTCCGGGCAGTCTGACTGAGGTGGTCATGGATTTGTTGCGCAAAGAAAATTACCACCGTGATATTTACATCCGCCCATTAGCGTATAAATCTGATGAGCTCATTGGTGTCAAACTCCACGGTCTTACCGACGATCTCTCAATTGTGGCGATGCCGATGGCGAAGTACATCTCGAATGACACGAACGCCCATGTGACAGTTTCCTCATGGCGGCGCGTGGATGACAACGCGATCCCAGCCAGGGGAAAAATCAGCGGTGCGTATGCCAACTCGGCATTTGTCAAGACCGATGCTTTGCGGGCTGGTTTTGACGAAGCTATCGTGCTCACCCAGGACGGGCATATCTCCGAAGGCAGCGCCATGAATATCTTTATGGTGCGCAATGGGGTACTGATCACCCCGCCGGCAACTGAGAATATCCTCGAAGGGATCACTCGCCGAACTGCCATCGAGCTCGCCCAGGAGGAGATGGGTTTGAAAGTGATCGAAAGACCGATCGACCGCACAGAAATTTATCTTTGTGAAGAGTTGTTCATGACCGGAACAGCCGCCGAAATCACCGCCATCACCAGGGTGGATCACCGTCTAGTGGGAACTGGCGTGATGGGTCCCATTACATCACACTTGCGTGAAAGTTTTGAAGAAGTGGTGCGCGGGCGGTTTCGAAAGTATGCCCATTGGGTGGAGCCAGTATATGTGAAGGCTCCTGTGATGGCACTGTAATCAAGAGCCTAATTACTTCGATTTTAGCCGTGAGGGCGCTTTCGCTAGCGCCCTCACAGTCGTTTTCTTATGAAATAGGCCAGATGTTTACCGGTTGTTTTGGAAACAAGGCGTTTAACAAGCCGAAGGTTTCATCATCCTCCCACCAGCAATCTGCAAAAGCATAATTTAATTCTTCGAAAGACCTGTAGCCGAACAACAGCTGCAGGAAAGTCAAGCCAGGGAAGGCTGCGTCACCAGCATGTCCAACAGGTGCAGGCTGCCAGGACTCGACCAGATTTACAATACCATTTTCAATGACTAGCTTGATCCCGGTATGGTAGAAGGTGATTTTTATCTCTTTGCTATGTCCGGCATAATAAGATTCCTTCAGCCTGTTATTCAATACCGGTCGGACTAGCGTTAGAAATGCGGGAAGATCTGGCACGCGCACATACCATGCATAGGGCTTCCGTTGGTAGGGAAGGGTATCGTGAAGGACATGGTAAACCGGGTGATCCTGTCCAAGCCAGAAAGCAAATCCGGGCAATTCAGTATCTTTGCCCTCTTGTACGGTGAGTTGTTTCCCGGTGCTCACCAGGTAGCGAACCACGCTCGGTGTGACCTGTGCCCAGGAAACGCCGGGTAGAAGCTCATAAGTTGTGGCTGTCAGACCCGCCTTCCACAAATAGGGAGAGTGTGCCAGGTACCCGACACGATCGCCGCCTGATCTGGTAATGATTTTCAGCTCGCTCCGGTTAACATTTTTATCGCTTTTTCCATCCAGTTCATATCGCCATAACTCGAGGTCTCGCTGGCAGTTTACTGGATAGCGGTGGCTGGCGTGATCGTCCAGGCTGGCGATAAACGGCAGGTCTTCAACCTGGGCTGGTAAGATCTGGTACGGCTCCTCCTGACCATCACGTAGCTTGATGACTTTGTCGATTGATCCTCTTCTGCCACCTCCAAGGTCCATTGCCATCTCATAGCCAAACAGACGATAATAATATGGAATGCCGGTGATTGCCTGTATGGGGAGCTCTCGCTCGAGACACCACTGGTGGATCAGATTGAATTGGCGACGCACCAGGCCGCGGTTGCGGTAATCTGGATCTGTACCCACCAGCTCAGGGCGACCAACACCAAACGATATGCCTCCATAGGTCCATCGTTGCGGGATCAGATTCAAGCTCGATACGATTTTCTTTGCCTGGGTGTCTTCTACCAGCGTAAAGTCGCCCGGTTTAAAGGTGGGATGTGGTCGGACAAGCAGGTCACTGGTCCAGGCGGCGACTCGCTCGTCTGGTTTATCCGGTCCGAAATCGCTGTGAATCCGGCTGTTGAACTCAGCCAGTGCCTGGGCATCGGCTTCAGTAGCCAGGCGCAGGATTAACCCATCACCAAGGTCTTGATTAAGAGGTGCTTGTTTCCGCATTTCAGGCATGATTCTCCTCACTTATTCAACTGATGTTTCGGGGGTAAAAATTGTTTTCCCAAATGCAAGTGACCGGTTTATTTTCAAAAATCCGACCCGCTCATACAGGTGCAGCGCCCCAGTCAGGTTCTCGGTGTCCACAGCCAGACCAGCATAATCCAAACCTGCAGCCTTGAAGCTCTCCATTGAAGCGCAGAGCAATCCAGTCGCGATGCCTTTTTTTCGCCAGTTTCGCAATACACCCAGATCCTGGATCCAACCCTGGCGAATTCCTTCAGCCGCGTTATCTGCTTCTCGCACCTGGTTCACAGAAAACCCGATGACTCGCTCTTCCCCTTGAGCGTCTGCTGCCAGCGCCAACCAGGAGAGGTCAGGACGAAAGTCAGGATGTCCGGTCATGAAAAGCTCCCAGAGCTTTTCATATATTGGAATAAAGCCCCAGTGATCACGAAAAGTAGCATTAAACACATCCATGACTTCCAGATTCCGTTCTGGTTGCCAGGGAGTAAATCGAACCCCCGAGGGGATGCTCCATTCTGGTATCGGCGTGCCTAAATCCCGGCGCATTCGGTAATAAGAGCGCACCTGCTGATAGCCATTCGACTCTAATAATTCAACACGGTCGGACAGGTTATCCATGCAGTTGCAGCGGAAGGCATGTGGTAAGTTCTCTGGACGTAATCCCAGAATCTGACCACCACGCCATTCCATCCAGTTCAATAAATAACATCCCAGGCCCCGCTGCCGGTGTGCAGGGTGCACCTCGCCCCAGAGGACAACCAGATGCTCACTTTCGGACGGAGGAGGGGAAAAGATCCAACCGGAGGCAACGATCTGCCCTGAGGAAGTGACTGCCAGCATTGAATCACTCGGAGTGTGGCATTCGGGATCTTGAAAATCACGCTCCCGTTCTTCTAAAGTTGAAGCAAAACCACGCCGATCGACAGCTTCGATATCCATCATTAACTGGTGCAATCCAGGCGCGTCCTTTGCTTCAGCGGGTCGCCAGGTGTAAATTCCTAAAGCTGTTGGAATTGCAGGGGAATTTTTGTTGTTCATCATGTTGCTCCTTCTAAATCTACATTAACCACACTTTGCTCAGAGTGTTTGAAAAATAATTGGGTTAAAAAGATGGCACCGGCATACAAGATCGCTGTGATCACAAACAAGGGGGTGAATCCGCTGCGTTGCTGGATGTAACCCGAGAAAATTGGACCAACCACCCAGCCCACTGTCCACGCCATTTCTTTCACACTGTTTACGGTAGCTTGCTCGCTTTCTCCTACGCGTTCCATTGCAAATGCACTGTAGAGGGGTACAGCCATGTTCATTAGCGCGCCTCTGAGCAGGAAAGCAACGGCTGCCACCCAAAATATCGGGATAAAGCCCATGACAAGGAGGAAGGCCAGGCTAAGCCCCTGGGTGACTACGACAGCCCGAATCTTGCTGCCCAAATTTATCGCCAGGCGAGGGCCAATCAGTACACCAAGCCCGGTTAGCAACGCCGATAGACCGTACAAAACCCCTAGAGTCTGATCGGGTATCTCGAACGTGTCGCGAAAGAAGAGATTGATATATGGAATCAGGATTGCAGCACCTAAGCCAATCAGAAGGTTCGGCAATGCAAGTTGGATGGTTATTTTTTTGGATATCACCTGCCAGAAAGCGGGTTTATGCACTGTCACCGGTGCAGGCGCATTTGAGGTCTGCTCGCGTCGACCAGGCAGCATACTGAGTGGTATCAGCGACATCGACCCGAGGATTACCGATACCAGCAGCACTGCCTGATACGCCTGGTAACTTGTTGGTGCTACGTTGAGATAGTTACCAAACAGCGCGGGAAGCTGCCCGGCGAAAAGACTTCCGACAGCTCCAGACAGGGTGATCAGGCCAAAGTTCAACGAAAAGAGTAAGGTGCGATTATTCTCATCCGATGCTTTCATCATAAAGGGAGCATGGCTGAGAAAATACAGGGAATTTCCCACACCTACCATGAAACCGCATACCAGGATAAAGGCAGGCTGTTGAACGGTGATCTGCAGTGCGCTAGCGGCTGAATAGATGAAAACGCCGAGCAGCATTGCGCGCTTGCGACCAATCCGATCTGAGAGCATCCCCAGCGGTATCCCTAAAAGTAGAGCCGCTGAGGAATTTACTGTTGTAACCAGCCCAAGGAATTCACGATCGAACCCGCGCCCCAGC
The DNA here is from genome assembly GCA_963774935.1 of uncultured Chloroflexia bacterium. Classification (GTDB taxonomy): domain Bacteria; phylum Chloroflexota; class Anaerolineae; order Anaerolineales; family UBA4823; genus CAVZGO01. The sequence goes on along the minus strand of CAVZGO010000001.1, from coordinate 261,673 downwards.
ATATAGTAGTTGAAGAAAAGGCTCCAGGAGCTGTACGTAATACCGTCGATAACCGTCGCCAATAAGAACAGGCGGGCTGGACGTTGAAAACTCCGCAACTGTGTAAACAGTGGTGTGTGTACGGTCATAAGTGTTAACTGATTAGATCGGGTGTCCTTGTCCACCAGCCGGCAGACTGTTCGTATGCATAAGCTGCACGCAGCAGGCCTGCTTCATCCCATGGACGCGAAATCATCTGCAGTCCAATTGGTAGACCTTCGATGTTGAAACCGCATGGCAGAGAAAGCGCTGGTAGCCCGGTCAAATTGAACGGGGAGGTGTACCGGGTTAACAATCGCGCCTGCTCGACGGCATCCGGCCCATCAATTGGAGGGGCGCACACCGGAGTAGTTGGCATCAGTAACAGGTCATAACGCTTAAAAAAGTCTTCGAAACGACGCCTGAGCTCAACCTGGCTGCGACGCGCCAGGATATACTCACTGGAGGTGAATGCAGCCCCAGATTGTAAGCGCATCAGCACATCTTTACCAAACCAATCCGGATGATCATGCATCCGCTGGCGGTGATAGGCGGCTGCATCGCTGGTGACCATCAAGCCGTTGGCTTGAGCTGCTTCCATCAACCCGGGAAAGTCCACTGCATCTACATGGGCGCCGAGTTGTTCTAACACCTGGGCTGCCTTTATTACAGATTGCGATACCACAGTTTCCGTGGGATCGAAGTAATCACCACGCGCCAGCGCAATGCGCCATCCTTTTACCCCGGCGTCCAGTTCTTTCATTACTTCTGGGCGGTGCTTTCGGACCGATGCGGGGTCCAACGGGTCATATCCGGCAATGGATTGGAACAATAATGCAACATCAGATACACAACGCGCCATGGGTCCGGCATGATCGGTATTCCAGCTCAGGGGGATGACCCCGCGCAGACTGACTCTCCCAAAGGTTGGCTTGAGCCCGACAATTCCACACAGGGAGGCAGGTATACGGATGGAGCCGCCGCTGTCCGTTCCCATCGATCCAAGGCACAACCTTGCTGCAAGCGCCGCAGCTGAGCCTCCGGAAGATCCTCCGGTGACCCTGGCTAGATCCCAGGGGTTGTGACAGGCACCGAAATGTGGGTTCACATTGGTAACACCCAGCGCAATCTCGTGCATGTTCGTTTTGCCCAACAATACCGCTCCAGCCTGGAAAAGCTTTTGGACAACTGCAGCATCCTTCTTCGGTACAATTATCCTGGAAGAATCGAGAGCCTGCAGTCGTGGTGATTTGACGTGTTTCGTACAGGTCTTTTAGCGTCACTGGTATCCCCAGGAGAGGGCTGGCAGGCGCTTTCTTCTTTTGCAGAACTGCCTCAGCTTGCTTTGCCTGACTTAATGCCAGCTCGGCTGTCGTTTTGATGAATGCATTCAATCCTGGATTTAACCGGTCGATGCGCTCCAGGTATGCCTGTGTTAATTCAACCGGTGAGAGCTGACCTGATTGGATTAAATTGCTGGCCTCCATCAAGGTCAAAGAGAGCAAATCCATGGCAGTCCTCCAAAAGATACTTCGAATAATAGAAATTCACTCAACATAGCGACTTTGAGCCAGGTCCTTGGAGCATCCGGTTGATCTCCCCAGGCGTTAGGTGTAACCATGCCTTTGATACTCATCAAGCCTTGTTCCCCAACAATCGGATTAACTCTGCTTTTGCCTGTCGTGGATTTTGAAAATGCACCACCTGCATGCCTGCTGCTTGAGCGCCATTGATGTTTTCAATGAAGTCATCGACGAATATAGCCTGCTCAGGTTCAACCTGCAGTTGCTCAAGCGCTAACTGGTAAATACGTGCATCGGGTTTGAGCAGGTGGACCTCGCTGGATATCACGATGACATCGAATGCATCGGCGATTTGCCAGTGGGTTGACAGATTGCTGCGTAAGCTCGAGAAGTTATTACTGAGTAAGCCAGTGCGATAATCGCGGCGCAGTGAACGAATGAAATCCACCAGCTCATGGTCCAACCGGTCGCCGTCCCAGAATTCACGCTGGAATTCACTGAGCGCTTCGATCTGCAACCCCAGCATCTGGCGTACATTTTCCCAGTGCTGTTGTTCTGTGAGCTCACCCAATTGAGCGCGCCGAGATGATTCACCGCCGAATACTAGCTGATCCAGGCTGGCGCGCGTATGCCCCAGGCGCTGTGCCAGTGCCTGGCGAGGGAGTGGATCATCGGTGCGAACCAATACACCACCAAGATCCCAAATGACTGCTCGATAGTTCATAGCTGCTCCTTGAGTTTTTATTCCCCTACTTGTTTATAAGCCGATTCCCACTCGCTGCGCAGGATGCCCATGAAAACCTCGTCATAACGCTGACCTTCGCGCAGCAAGGTATTCTTCACCCGACCTTCGATTTTGAATCCAGCTTTTTCATATGAGCGAATGGCGCGCGGGTTGTAGGAAAAAACATCCAGAGAGACGCGGTGTAAATTCAGCTCACGAAATGCATAATCCAGGATCAAGCGCATGGCATCAGTGCCATAACCCTTTCCCCAATCCTGCCGGTCGCCAATTCCAATGGCAACCCAGGCATCTCCCTGGCTCCATTGTATACCACCTAAGCCCAACAAAACCAAGGAGTCGGTTGTCTTCCAATGCACGAATTGAAAAGAAAATTTCTGTCTGCGGCGGTTTCTCCAGATCTTTGCTCAACCATTCCTTAAACTTTTTCACTGACCACAGTTGAGCGGGGCTGGAATCGAGCAGGCGGAAATATTCTGAGTCGCGTGACCAGTGAGCATAATGCATCAGCCATGACATCAGGATTATCCATTGACAGGCGTACTTTTTCTCCAGTCCACATCTGGCTGTTCATTGCAACCTCCACTCATGTGCCAGCAATCCGTAGTGATAGTAATCCCATCGTCGCCCATCCCGGTGGAGTGCTTCCCGCCGTTTCACCTCGAGTGTGAAGCCAGCCTTTTCAAGCATATGCTGGGCTACCAGGTTGTATTCAGCGATGATTATTGACAGGCGATAGAGGTTGAGCTCGTTAAAACAAAAGCGCAGCAGCATGGCTAATGCTTCACCGCCATAACCTTTCTGGCGGTCAGCCTGGTCTCCGATAGCGAGCCTGAACCACCCTGTACCATGGTTCCATTGAACCCAATAAACTGTGGCGAAACCCAGCAATCGATCGTCTTCTTTTAACCGGATGGCAAAGTAGTATTGTGACTTGCTCTCTTCGCATTCTTTCTCGATAGCTTCATACTGTTTTTTGATCTGCTCGGGCGAGCGCGGGTACGCCCAATCCCCGGTTAAGGATCGTAAATAGTCCGGTTGGTGTGTCCAGGACGACTCAATGACCGGGTCATTCTCAAAGTCGATCGGACCCAGGCGCACCAATTGCCCATCAAATAGAGGAGTTTGGATAGTCATTTTCGTTAACCTCCGTTCTTATCATGCTTGCTGATTGTAATGATACTTTTCTTGTGTTACGGCAATCCAGTGGGTTGGCTAATAAATAAAAAAACCACGGGTCTTGAGTGCGCCCGTGGACAAGAGAAGAATTACTCATTGCTATCAAAAGTCTACAGGCGCACTGCGACAAGGAATTTCAACCTTGCCGGCTTCGCTGCAAAGGTTCCTCAAAATGAATGCGCTGTAGTTTATCATTTTTGCGAGTTTCCTTAATGGTTTCTTAGAACGTCTCGAGTTTATCACGGTAATAAGCTTGCTGTCAAGAATGTCAGCCAATAATTATCAATGGGTGCATGGGAAGAGGATTCTTATGGTGCAACCACCTGGTAACGATCAATTAATTCACCCCAGCGGGTATAAAACTCAAAAGTTATCTGCTGCAAGTCAGCAGTGACCAGCATCGCGCCGTAATCGGCATCGTAACGAACCTGGCTGCCTGGCACCGGATCCTTGAAATAATAAATTTCTCCACCTCCCAGGCCGTTAACGAAGTAAGGAATGCCATCGATAATCAGGCGCTCATAGTCATGATCATGACCTGATAGCACCGCTGTTGCGCCCCACTCCTGAAAAGGCCATAACATCCAATCGATTCCACCCCACATTCCTGATGAATACACGGGTACGTGCATGACCACAAGTTTCCAGGGCAAAGTGGAGGCTGCCAGGCGTTCTTTCAGCCATTGCGCCTGGATCGAGCTGCGTCCCACGCCATCTGGTTCACGTGAATCGCTATTCAAGGCAAAAATATGCACGGGTCCCCAGGTGACATCGTAATAGCGTTCATTGCCCGGCAGGGTAAAGTAATCTAAGTAGGGTTGTGCTCCTTGAGTATCCCAATCATGGTTGCCCAGGGTTGGAAAGAAGCGGAAGGTGCTTGATCCTTCGCCATATTGGCCTTGATAGGGGAAGATGTATTCGTGGTAGAACTGGCCAATGTTCTGATCAATCGTTTCGGCTGCCCCAACCGGGTAATTGTTATCGCCAACAGTGACAATGAATTCGGGGTTCCAGCTCTTGACGAGAGCGGCAACATCTGCGGCTTGTTGCTCACCGCTGCCGTAGTCACCGATGACAGCAAAACGCAAGGGCGGGACAGGCGTGGGGGGAGCAATTGTCGGCTCGATCGTCGGCGATGGTATCGGGGTGGGGAGCTCGATTGTGCTGGTCGCTGTGGGTGGAACAGGCTCAGCAGGTGGCAGTGAGGTGGATTGTTCTCCAATAGCTTGATCAGGTGGGACTTCTCCTTGTGGAGAGGTTAGCTCCTGAGAGCTTGTTGTTTGTTCTTCTTCTGGATAACCTGTGCATCCAGAAGATAAGATAACAAGACTGAAAATAAGGAAAGCTAGCACCAGCATTCGATAGGACATCATGCTGCTGCCTGCCTTGTGCTTTTGGGTAGATAATACATTTCTTTTCATCGGGCACATTATTCCTGTGCTTTTTATTCGACCTGTCCCAGCCAGCGCTGGTAAAAATCATCCAGGTCATTTCCGGCTGCTTCTTCGAACACCTTCAGCAAATCACTGGAACTGGCGATCTGATACCGGTATTGATTGTAGTAGGATTTAAGTGCTTGCAGAAAGACATCCTCGCCGATTTCCTGACGGAGAGCGTGAAAAAATAAAGCTGATTTCAAATATACAGAGGCAGCATACAAATTCTGATCATCTTGCGCTTCGAAATAATTGAGCGAGCCTGTGACGCGACCTTCATCACCTTCTCTGGCGTACTTATTCCAGTATTCTGTCAGGCTTTGCGCTGCCTGTTTACCGAATGTTTTTTCGAAGAAAAGATAAGTTGAGTAGGTCGCCAGTCCCTCATCCAGCCACGGATCGGCGAACACATTATTGCCGACGGTGTTATACCACCACTGGTGCGCAATTTCATGAGATGTCACTACTGAGAGATCAGGTGGTTCCTGCGCGTAATTAGTCCTTCCAAGCAGGACGATCCCAGGATACTCCACGCCGCTGGCACCACGCAGCGGCGCCTCCACCAGATCTAGCTCTGAATATGGATAAGCACCAAAATTCGTGTTATAGAAGGTTAACGCTTTTTCTGCAAGATTTAACACCTGCACGCCAGCAGGCTTATGTTCAGGCAAATAGTAAGAATTTACCTCGGATGCCTTCTGTTTCTTTGCTTGCCAACTGGTAATCAGGACTCATTACCAGAAAAAAATCACGCGCCGGACCACTCTCGAATGTCCAGCGCGCTTGACCATTTTCGACTTGATGCTGCACCACGCTTCCCGTGGTCACTGGAACGATGCCCTCAGGCAGGGCAATCGTTACCTCATAGCTGGCGATGTCGCTGAAAACCGAATCCCCAATCATGGATGGGGGTTCCAGATGCCATCCATGGTCATCGTAAACCGCGAGTTGCGGATACCAGCTCGCCATTGCGAGTATGCCATCACTGTAGTTGAAAATGCCATAACCATTTGGATTTTCTGCACCGCCAAAATCTTCAGATACCTGTCCAGAGAAGTCCAAATCAAGCTGCACTTTCTCTCCCGGTTTGAGTGGGGTGGGTAGGGGCACCTCCAGAATGGTATCCTGACCAGAGAGAGTTGGGCCAACGATTTCTCCGTCGACACGCACCTGGGAAACAATCAGCGATCCGCTGCCATAGGTCTGGCGACCGTTGGGAAGCAGGCGGAAGATCAGCTTCTCAATCGTCTCTCTTTCGGTATTCGTATAGCCGACCGTTTCGGAGCCGCGATAACTGTGCTGGTCATAGTCAATATTTAACAAGATAGAATACTTCGGGATGTTCTCCAGGCTCAACGGATTGCGGCTTAATCGATATACACTACCAGCGAGATCTACCAGATAAATTTCTCCTTGCTCGTCCTCACCAAATGAGGAGATAAGTCCCTGCGTTTCAAATAAAACTGCCTGCTGCCAGGTGCCTGAGCTGTCTCGAAAGATACCTTTTACCTCTCCTGAGCAATAGTCACCGAATAAATAAATACCGTTCCATTCAGGAAGATCCTGACCGCGATAAACGTACCCACCTGTCACTGAGCATCCAGGATTATGGCTATATTCGAAGACTGGCTGGATGAATTGCATTCCAGCAGGTGGTTGAGCGTCACCGTAGGGATGACTGGCTTCAAAGTAATTCCAGCCAAAGTTAGCACCCGCAGGGCTGTTAGCAGGCAAGAAGTTAATTTCTTCCCACTGGTTTTGACCCACGTCAGCTATAAAAAGATCACTTGTCAATCGATCGAATGAAAACCGCCAAGGATTACGTAATCCGTAAGCCCAAATTTCTGGTCGCTGTCCGCCGGTAAACTGGTTATCGGGGGGTGTCTCGTAAATATTCCCGTGATCGACATCAATGCGCAGGATCTTGCCAAGCAGGCTGTCCAACGATTGGCCGTTGCCGCGTGGATCGCCGCCAGAGCCGCCATCTCCAAGACCTAAATAAAGGTATCCGTCTGGCCCAAAGGCTACCATGCCACCATTATGGTTGGCGTAGGGCTGGGGAATTTGGAGCAACCGCAGCTCGCTGGCTGGATCAGATTGGTTGGGGTCGCTTGCTTTAACTTGGAAACGTGCAATGACTGTATCACCATTACGGTCAGTGTAATTTACATAGAAATAACCATTTTCCGTGTAGCGTGGATGGAACGCCAGGCCCAACAAACCCTGTTCGTTCCCGTTGCTACCGACCTCGAATCGGATATCCAGGAACGGAGTTTCTAAGAGCTCTCCATTCTGAACAATTAAGATCCGCCCCGCTTGTTCAAGGATAAATAATCTCCCGCTGCCATCCCCTGCATGGGTCAGGAAAATCGGTCTATCCAGTCCATCGATAACCGGCTGCCAGGTGAATTGTTCTGCATCGGGGAATGCCTGGACAGGAAGGGCACTCTCCGCAGTGCGTGTTGAGGTCGGAGGTATGTCAGATGGTGTGACTGTGGCTGTACCAGCAGTAGTCTCCAGTTGCGGTGTTTCAATGGGTGTGGATGCGGCTGGGGAATTGGTTAATGTCGCCTGGAGCGGAGCTGCAGACGGAGTAAAAGTTTCCGTTGCAGGAGTATTGCATCCCGTCAGGATAATTAATAATGCCAGTAGGATGGCGGCAAGAGATTTCTGCATTGAAAACCTTGTACGATTGAGATTGCCAGGCAGGGTCAATCCTGGAATTTTGTGTCAATTATATTCTGTGAGTCGACAGGTGGTTGTGCTGCACCTGCTTGTGAGGATTCATTGGAATATGATTGTTGACCGGGAAAGGTTCCATGTAAATGAGCTCTATGCTCGGCGACAATCTCTTTGGGGCAGAGCTCGATGAATAGCCATAAACCCAAGAATATTACCAATCCATCGTCAAATGGGATCAGCGGCATTAAGTCTGGAAGGATCCAGTAAACCAGCGAAGCAAAGGGGATCAGTTTTAAATAAAAAGGAACGCGCCGATCCCCCATCAGCCGCACGACCAGGCGAATTTGATTGAGGATTTCCGACCAAAATCCCCCCTGGGTATTCACCTGCTTAGTTTTATCAGTCATATCGTACCTCCGTGTTACGCGCGGCATTATACCATTGTAAGTTTTAGGAGGACTTCTGTATCCCAGACAGCCGGAAAATCTATCAAAACATTAATGGTTTGCTTATTAATGGAAAGCTTGCGATCGGTTTATCGTAACGATCGCAAGCTCTTCAGGCTCTTGTGTTGTGTGAAGGGGTTCGGATCTGTGCTAAGCAGATTTCGCTCGAGCCACCACGGCGTTGAATGCCTCAGGATCACGTACCGCCAGATCAGCCAGCATCTTGCGGTTAATGATGATGTTGTTTTCCTTAAGTCCATGAATCAAACGGCTGTAGCTGGTGCCATTCTGGCGGGCTGCCGCATTGATGCGGGTGATCCACAAACGGCGCAGATCGCGTTTGCGTACACGCCGGTCACGGTAGGAATACCACAGGCTTTTCAACAAGGCTTCGTTGGCGCGTCGATATAATTTGCTCCGCGTGCCAAATTGGCCTTTGGTGAGCTTGAGGACTTTCTTGTGGTGCTGGCGACGGATAGTGCCAGTCTTTACACGGGTCATTATTCACTCTCCTGCGAACCACTGGGCGCCAGCAGTAGCGTTCCTGCTCGTTGCATACACCCAACGGCTGCAACAAATAAACGGGTAATTTTTACAAACGGAGGGGCATGGTCAGAAACACGCTCTGATGCAGCCCTTCTTCAATCCTGTCCTGATAGCCTAAGAGGCTTTCTTCAGGTAGGGGGCAAGGCGATTCACGCGCTTAACGAACCCACGTCCTTGGACGGGGAGCATTTCGGTGAACAAAGCGCTGGAACGCTTGGATTTTCGGCGGCGCAGGTGGCTTTTACCACCCTTGGTGCGCACAACCATCCCGGAACCAGTCATGCTAAAGCGCTTTGAAGTTGCCTTATGGGTCTTGATTTTATACTTACCGACAGCTTGCTTGCGTGGCACGATCGAACTCCTCTCTTTCACACAAAATTCCGCGGCACGAGTGATCATCCGCGGATGTCAACACGAAAATAAATAAGGACAGTTGATTTCGGTTACTTTTTCTTGGGCACTTTACCCGGAGCCAGAACCATCAACATCGTGCGCCCTTCGAGCGCGGGCACCTGTTCCACAATGGCGATATCTGACAACTCTTGAGCAACCTCTTTCAAGTCCTGCAGCGCAATTTCCGGGTAATCGAACTCTCGCCCACGGAAACGGATGCGAACCTTGACTTTCATGCCTTCGGCTAACCATCGGCGTGCATCTCGCACTTTCAGATCGCGGTGGTGTTCATTTGTCTTTGGCCTTAAGCGAATCTCTTTAACCTCGATCTTTGTCTGAGCTTTGCGAGCCTCGCGTTCTTTCTTGGCACGTTCGTAAATGAATTTACCAAAATCCATCACCCTGCATACGGGTGGCTCAGAGTTTGGCGCTACCTCGACCAGGTCTAATTCAGCATCCTGAGCGATCTGGCGGGCTTCTTCAATCGAAACCACACCAACATTCTCCCCATTCGGTCCAATCAGGCGAACCTGTGGGACACGGATGGTTTCATTCACACGGTAATTAATTGCGCTGATAAGTCACTCCTCTTCTCCAATTAAAACAATTGCGATCGGTCGCCATGCCAATTGCGCGTGCGATGATACCATATTTAAGCCTGAATCGTCAACTAACTCATCGATAAGATCGCTGATAAATCCCTTTCGGCATTCACCACAGCGAATTATCGGCGATTGACAATTCAAATTGCTGCTTCAATCTCCTGTTTTGCCCGTTCCAGGAAAGATGCGATTGCCATTGGACCCGGGTTTTCTCCAGAGCGCAGGCGTAATGCTACCTCACCTTGATCCATCTCTTTATCGCCAACTACCAGCATATAGGGTATTTTTTGGTTTTGGGCATCACGGATTTTGGCATTCATACGTTCACTGCGCTGATCGACCTGAACTCGTAAGCCGGCTCCTTTGAGCTGTTCGGCTACACTGGTAGCATACTCCAGGTGACGATCCGCTATCGGAATGATGACACCTTGAATCGGAGCCAGCCAGACCGGGAAAGCTCCAGCATAATGCTCAATGAGCACACCTAAAAAGCGCTCGGTAGATCCGGTGACGGCGCGGTGCAGCACGACCGGGGTGTGCTCTTGACCGTCTTCAGCGATATACGTCAATCCCAGGCGGGAAGGTTGGATAAAATCTACCTGAATCGTTGAGAGCTGCCATTCGCGGCCTAATACGTCCCGGGCAAGGAAATCAGCTTTTGGACCATAAAAAGCTGCTTCGCCCGTTGCCTCGAAATAATCAACTTCGTCTGCATCCAGTGATCTGCGCAAAGCTGATTCCGCTTTTGCCCAGCGTTCTTCATCCTGCACATATTTCCCGCCTTCCCCGCGTAGAGATAAGCGCACCTTGTAATCACTGAAGTGATAGCGATTAAGCACCTCGCGAATCAGGTTGAGCGCCAGGCTGAACTCCTGCTCGATTTGTTCCTCCGTACAGAAGATATGGCAGTCATCCTGGGTCAGTGAGCGCACGCGCGTCAAGCCGGTGAGCTCGCCGGTCTTCTCGTAGCGGTAAAGCGTGGCGAACTCAGCGAAGCGCAGCGGTAGCTCGCGGTAAGAATGGCGCCCCATCTCGCGGAAGAGGGTCATGTGGCTGGGACAATTCATCGGCTTCAGGCGAAAGACAATGTTCTCATCTACCATCGGCGGGAACATCGCGTCTTTATAGTTCTCGTAGTGCCCCGAACGGCGGTAGAGATCTTCCTTCACCATGTGACCGGTCCAGACATGTTCGTAGCCATAGCGCGTTTGCACCTGGCGCACATAGCTTTCCATCAGGTATCGTAGCATCTCACCTTTGGGCGTGAAGAGGGGCAGACCAGGTCCCACCTCATCTGAGAAGGTGAACAATCCCAGCTCTTTTCCAAGCTTACGGTGATCTCGTTTTTTAGCTTCCTCGAGGCGCCAAAGATAATCATCCAGATCTTTCTTTGACTGCCAGGCGGTGCCATAAATCCGCTGCAGCATAGTGTTTTTCTCGTCGCCGCGCCAGTATGCGCCTGCCACACTCATCAGCTTTATGGATTGTGGATCGATCTGTGAGGTATTGGCGACATGGGGACCGCGACACAAATCGACAAATTTATCATGCGAATAGATTGAAATTTCTGGCTTGATTTCCAATGGATTGCCATACTCATCGAAGCCACCTGCCTCCAGCCCAGAGATCAACTCCAGTTTGTAGGGTTGGTCATGGAACACCTGGCGCGCCTCGTCAGCGGAAATGACTTTCTTGAGAAAGTCGTGCTTTCCAGCGATGATCTGGCGCATTCGTTTCTCGAGCACCTGCAAATCATCTGGGGTCAGGCTGCGCGGCAGCTCAAAATCGTAATAAAAACCGTCCTCCACTGGGGGACCAATCGTGTACTTGGCTTCAGGGATCATCTCGAGCACTGCCTGCGCCATTACATGCGCCGCCGAGTGGCGTATGCGATATAAATCACTTTCTTCATATCGGATTTGCTGTTTTTCTGCCATTCTTACCTCATTCCTGTTAAATAAAACTCTCGCCCGCCTGGGGCGAGAGGTCTCTCACGCGCTTCCACCCAGATTAAGCATGCTGATTTGCTCAGTAATGCTCATCTCTTGTGCTGATAACGGGGCTGCCGTTTCCCATACTAAGTCGAATATCTCGACGGTTGGGGGTTATGCTCGCGGGTGGTTTTCTTTGGGTGCACCTGATGGCGGCTTTCAGTCTAAGGCTGCCAATCCCTGTCAGCGTGCCGGTCCAATTACTCGTCCCGGTCATTGCTTTTGTTTATGTCGTAATTATACCTGATTTCTTGATGAGTGCTGTAAACTCCTGATAAATCTCATTGAACATGAGTTGAAGCCCTATTGCACGCCTACACTTTATATACTCAGTCCCTGCTGCGACCGCCGATCATAGAAACAAAATACAATACCTGCATGATGGCAGTGAAAAGGGCTGCCACGTAGGTTAAGGCTGCGGCGTTGAGCACATTGTTGACCCCGCGAATTTCTTCTTCGCCGGAGATCAAACCCGAATCTGCCAGTAAACGCTTGGCACGTCCTGAAGCATTCAGTTCAACGGGCAAGGTAGCCAGGGCAAATATCGCGCCTAAAGAAAAGACTGCCACGCCTAACCATGCCAGGTTTGTGTAGTTCAATACCAACCCGATCATGATGAAAATCCACCCCAGCCACGAGCCAATATTAACCGCAGGTACCAGAGCGGCGCGTAATTTCATAGGGGTGTACCCTTCATGATCCTGAAGTGCATGCCCTAATTCATGAGCTGCAATGGCCAGCGCAGCTACAGAGCTGCCCTGATAGACGCCTTTAGAGAGGCGTAGCACCTTATCCCGTGGGTCATAATGGTCGCTGAGCTTACCGGCAATCCCTTCGACGCGCACGTCGAATAGCCCGCCGGTCTGGATCAGGCGATTGGCAGCTTGAGCACCGGTCATACCAGTGCGCACACCAACTTTACTCCAGCGGTTGTAAGCAGTAGAGACATAAATTTGTGCAATCAATGTCAGCAAAAATGCTGGCAGCATAAAGCACATGTAGCTCTGGTTGAACATGTATAATCCGTTCATTCCATTATCCTCCCATCAGCAATTCGATGGCTTTCTGAAGTTGAGGATCTAAATCTGCTTCCCGATCTGCATCGGTAATTTCCACGACATAATCAGGGGTCAGACCAAGCTTATGAATTTGACGCTCGCCGGGGGTAAGCCAGCGCGCAATTGTCACCCGCACCTGACCTTGATCGTTCACAAGCTGCTCCACCGTTTGTACTGAGCCCTTGCCAAATGAGGTCACGCCGGCCAGGGAGCCGCGTTGACGATCTTGAATGGCTCCAGCGACAATTTCTGAAGCAGAAGCGCTGCCCTCGTTAATGAGTACAACCATCGGTATATCCGTCGCCAACCCGCCAGGACGGGCTTTGTAGGTATCCCGGCTGCCATCGCCATACTCCTCATACATAATCACGCCGTCACCAATAAATTCGGAAGCAACCTGGATTGCGGTTTGTAAATAGCCACCGCCGTTGTTGCGCAGATCAAGTATCAAACCTTTTGGGTTTTGCTCCATGAGGTCCTTGAGAGCATTATGTAGATCTTCTGCCGTTGTATCACCGAAAGTATATAACTGGACGTAGGCGATATCATTCTCTAGCATTTTGGCGTTGATGGTAGGAACGATAATTGCGGCGCGTTCCACGACCACATCCATCGGTTCTTCCTGGCCCTTGCGCTGGATGGTCAGAGTAACAGTTGTACCGGCCTTGCCAAGGATGCGCTGGCGTGCCATTTCACCATCCACACCGGTCATATCTTCACCATTAATGGCAATTACCTTATCCCCAGATTTCAGACCTGCTTTTTCTGCAGGTGAGCCTGGCATTGGGCTGATGATCTCCAGGTAGTCGCCAGAGATATCCACCCATGCGCCAATGCCTTCGTACTCTTCGCCATTTAATTCCTGCGAAAACTGCTTTGCCATCTCAGGATCCAGATACGAAGTATGCTCATCACCCAGGGCATCTAACATGCCCGAAATCGCGCCTCGCATCAGGACAACATCATCGACAGGCTGGTCGACAAATCGATCGTGCACCACGTCCCAGGCTTGCCAGAATGGTTTGAAGAGCTCGTCGATATCGACTGGCTCAGTAGCTTGCTCGGTAACCTGCTCTTTTGTTTCAGGCTGCTCCGTCTCATTAGTTTGTTCAGATGATTCATTCACAGGCTGGTAACTGGCAGTCTCTGGTGCCATGTATCGACCGGCGATGAACCCGCCAGAGAATGCGCCTGTCATCAAGATTACAACCATCAACACGGCAAAAATGCCGATCCACGTTTTTGCTTTCATTAACTTCTCCTGATCGAGAGCAATTGAATTTGTCTAACTTGCTCTCATATAACAATATTAATCCGTCAGATCAGCACAATTTTAATCTAAGCCGGTCTGGGTAGTATTAGAGTTGTATAAAATCACTTCTGCGGGTCGGGTGGATTTGTCGCTTCCTGGTCAGGTGGGCGATCCTCTTTGAGCTTCGCAACCAGCCGGGAGAGCTCTACCAGGCTTGCATCCTCATCCTGCCACGGGTCGCGTGCCCGTGATGTAGCTTTTCGCAGAATGTGGATTTGACCTACATTATTCTTATTGGCAACGACAAAATAGATCGCGACATTGATGACAATTACCGCTGCCACGGTGAGGACGACAACCAGCAAGGCACGTCCGGTATCAATGCTTACGTCCAACCGCTGCCATCCTTCCAAAGCTCGGGCATTTTCTGCTTCAATTCAGATAAATCATTCAGATGCAGATCAACAAGGTGGTCAGATTCGGCCTCGGGACGGACGAGTATCGTCGTAAAACCCAACAACTGAGCAGTAACTAAATTCACCAACCGGTCATCCAGCATGATGCAGCGCGTCGGATCGGTTTCACCGGTGTGTGTGAGGGCATTCAGGTATGCTTGCTTGTCTGGTTTGCAATAAAATCCGGTCGTGTGGATATCTATGATACCTTCGAAACAATCCTGCAATCCCAATACCTCGAGTACACGCCTGGCATGCCTCTCATCTGCATTGGTAAATATCCAGCGCTGCTGCGGTAGACTCAACAACAGCGAGTGAAGCTCGGTACTCGCTGGCTCGAGATAGTCTTTCAATGGGAGATCGTGAACATACTGCAAGTATTGATCGGGATCTATCTTGAAATCGTGCTGCAGACCACGGAGCGTTGTGCCGTAGGTTTCATAATAAGTTTTACGCATGGCAAGGGCTTGCTCATGGGGAACGCCCAGGTTTTCCACAATATACCGTGTCATCCGCTCTCGGATTGCCATCCAAAGGCCGGTACTGGCGGGGTACAAGGTATCATCTAGATCAAAAAACAAGGTTGAATAATGCATTAATTAAACCTGGTTGCTTAACAGCTATGACTGTACATTTCGGGTCAATTATACAAGATATAATTACCCCATGCCTATCCATCTCCTCCCAACTGCTGTTGCCTCGCAAATTGCCGCCGGTGAAGTGGTCGAAAGGCCGGCTTCTGTTGTCAAAGAGCTTTTGGAAAATGCACTGGATGCTGGCGCCAACCAGGTGAGCATCCGGATCGAAGGAGCCGGACAGCGGTTGATTGAAGTTTCCGATAACGGCAATGGTATCCCGGCTGATGAGCTTCCACTGGCGGTTGAACGGCATGCGACCAGCAAGCTTTCCACTGCCGAGGATTTGTTCCACATCACCACCCTGGGATTTCGCGGTGAAGCGCTGAGCTCAATTGGCTCTGTTTCGCGTATGACGATCACATCTCGCACAGGCGATCAGGAAGCAGCCAGCCGGTTGCACATCCAGGCTGGATCTATCGGCAATCTTGAGCATGTTGGAGCTCCTACCGGTACTGTTGTGAAGGTGGAAGATCTATTCTATAATGTTCCAGCCCGGCGAAAATTTCTTAAACAAGATCTCACAGAGCGTCGGCACATTGATACATTGGTCACCCGTTATGCACTGGCGTATCCGGCGGTTCGCTTCCGTTTGCATCAGGATGGTCAGCCGGTGCTGCAAACCAGCGGTAATGGTGAACGCCGGGAAATCCTTGCTGCCTTGTATGGACCGGACATCGCCCGCCAGATGCTGGATGTGATCTCTGAGGAGCGCAATTTCAGCATCCGTGGCTATGCCAGCCCAACCTCGATAACCCGTGCCAATCGCCGGGAAATGGTCTTCTTCGTCAACGGGCGACCGGTGCAAGACGCTGCTCTAATCTCAGCCTTGCTCCAAGCCTACCATACCCTGCTGATGGTTGGACGCTATCCACAGGCGATATTGTTTCTGGAGCTCCCGCCAGAAATGGTGGATGTCAACGTTCATCCGACGAAAGCCGAGGTACGGTTTCGCGATTCCGAGCTGGTATTCACCGGAGTGCAAAGGGCGGTACGCAGAGCACTTCTGGCGCACACACCGGTGCCGGGATTAGATCTCGACATGCGCTGGCCAACTGCCAGGTCACGACCGTTCGATCCGAGCTGGGAACGCCCCGCGACCGGTTGGGGCGCTGCCTGGGGCCAACCTGTCGGGACAGAATCAACTCAAGATTACCCGGCACCCACAGGTTTACCCACCAATCAGCCGCCTTCTGCAACCAGCCTGATAGATGTAGAACCGTCTGGACTGGTGACTGCCAGTCAGCATCTGCTCCAATCCGAACATCCCAGCCTGCTGCGCCTGGTCGGTCAGGTTGCGTCTGCCTATCTGGTCGCTGAGGGCCCCGATGGGCTGTATCTGATCGACCAACATGCTGCCCATGAACGCGTGCTATTTGAGCGCTTTATGGCTCAGGCTAGTGGCACAATCCCCGCCCAGACACTTTTACAGCCGGCAACGGTTGAACTATCCGCGGCAAGCGCCCGGCTGCTGGCTGATCAACTGCCGGTGCTGAACCGCTTAGGTTTCCAGGTGGAAAACTTTGGACCCAACACATTCCTGGTGCGCGCCTGCCCGGCATTGTTAACCGGCAGCGATCCTGTTTCTGCTATCCACGCACTTGTAGAAGACTTTGAGGAGGACGAAACCCCTCTGAAGGCGGAGCTGGAAGCAAGAACTCGTTGCCAGGATTTGTAAGCGAGCCGCGGTGAAAGCCGGGAAAAGTCTGACTAGCGAAGAACAAACTGCCTTGCTGCATGACCTGGAAAACTGTCAATCACCGCGCACCTGCCCGCATGGCAGGCCGACCATGATCCACCTGCCGGTTGACCTGCTCGAACGGCAGTTTGGCAGGCGTGGCGCAAGGTAACAAACAATAATATCCAGCGGAATCCGGGTGGCATGACCCCCGTTTTTACTGACCCTGATTTATTATGAATTATTGAGAACCGATTGGACCAGTAATGGGATGACGACCGCCAGGTCATCGTGAAAAACCACGTCCGCGCGCACATCGAGATAAGTTGGGGATTGGTTAATGATGATCAAATGGGCGCCGTTTTCCAGAGCGCGCATCGGCAATCCTGCAGTGGGCAGCACTTCCAGTGACGAACCGGCGACAATCATCAGGTCACATTTTTTGCTGACCTGGTTGGCTTTAAGCCACGTTCTGGCAGGAAGCTGCTCCCCAAATAAAACCAGGTCCGGCTTGAGTACCCGTTTACAGTTCGGGCAAATTGGAATGGTATGTTCCGCCAGGTATGGCTGGAGGAACGCGTCCGTAGAGTAGTGCTGATAGCATCCGGTGCAGGTCAATGTCGACAGGCTGCCGTGGACTTCGAGCACATGCTCCGACCCTGCCCGCTGGTGCAGCCCATCGATGTTCTGTGTGATCACGGCTTGAACATAACCAGCACGGCCTAACTCTGCTAATCCGGTGTGAGCTGGATTTGGAGCTGCCTGATAGATTTTATTCGCCAGCGGATGCATCCAATCGTAAAACAGATTTGGATTATATCGAAATGACAACAGTGTAGCGACCTCCATCGAGCTGGCATTTGCCCACCAACCACTGTCTGGAGAACGAAAATCAGGGATACCGGATGGCGTCGAGATACCCGCCCCGGTCAGTACCACAGCTTTTTTGCTGCTGCGGAGGATCTCTGCGGCACAGCTTAAACCTGGCTCTAAGGTGCTGGATTTTTCCATGGGAGTCCTGGGTAAACTTTTGTCCAGTCTAGCATAAAGGTATTGCTCCTGCAAGGGGTATTTCTGGTTGCTGAACGGTTGGCTGCCAAACCTTTGGCTGCTAAACCATTGGCAACAGAATGGTTGATTTTCGTTATAATCACTGGCAGGATGATCGACCAAATTGCACACGTGCTGGAACAATTCTGTTCATTACAACCAGGAAAACCGGTGATCGCTGCGGTTTCCGGTGGGCCAGATAGTCTTTGCTTGCTGGATATCCTGCACCAGCTTGGTTACACGATCGTAGTGGCACACGTGAATCATCGCCTGCGCCCGGAGGCTGACGCCGAAGCAATCAGAGTGCGCCAGCATGCTGCATCTCTCAACCTGCCGTTTGTTGAAACTGAGCAAGATGTGCTGGCTTATAGCCAGGAGCATCATCTGTCAGTAGAAGAAGCAGCCCGCGATGTGCGTTATCGCTTCTTGTTTGAGCAGGCTAGGAGCTGGCAAGCCCAGGCAGTCGCTACCGGTCACACAGCGAATGACCAGGTTGAAACCTTCCTGATGCACCTGTTCCGTGGCGCTGGACTTTCAGGATTGCGCGGTATGGAGTATCACAGCCTGCCAAACGCCTGGAGTATTGAAATTCCCCTGATACGCCCCCTGCTGTCCGTCTGGCGGGAACAAATCCTGGATTATATTGAGCAACATCAACTGCTGCCCAGTCTTGATCTAAGTAACCTGGATCAGCGCTACACGCGCAATCGCATCCGCCTCGAGGTGCTGCCTTACCTGGAGAGCATTTATCCCGGTTTGTCTCAGCGTCTCTGGCAGACGACACAGCTGCTTACCGAAGATCACAACCTCATCGAGGAGATCAACCATAAAGCCTGGCAGAATTGTCTGCTCCTGGAAGGCGACCAGTTCCTGGCTTTCGATTTCCAGGCTATCCGCAGTCAACCGCCGGTCATCCAGCGCTGGTTGTTGCGCCAGGCAATTTACCACATCCATCCGGGGCTGCGAGATGTTGATTACCGTACCTTGCAGCGTGCCCAGGCATTCATTAACAAACCGGCGCGCACGCACCTGTCTGACCTTATGGGTGGGTTGTATCTGCTGGCGGATGGAGACCACCTCTGGCTGGCAGATTGGCGAGCAGAGCTTCCTGCAAGTAACGGTCTGCCTTTCCCCACCTTATCTGCAGATCTGATACTTGACTTGCCTGTTCCTGGGGTGTTGGCTTTATCATCCAGTTGGAGTATTAAGGTTGAGAAGCTATCCAACCTGGAGCAAGCTCTGGTTCAGGCTGAAGCCAATCAGGATCCTTTCCAGGCCTGGTTGGATGTAAGCCATCTACAATCTCACCTGCAAGTGCGCACGCGCCGCCCGGGGGATACTATCAAACCGCTGGGGATGGGCGGACAGACGATGAAGCTCTCCGATTTGATGGTCAACTCCCATCTGCCAGCTCGAGCGCGTTCCAACTGGCCGGTAGTTGTATCGGGCGATCAGATCGTCTGGGTACCCGGTTATCGCATGGCGGATTTTATGCGCCTGACATCCACCAGCCAGGAGGGGTTACACCTGCAGATGCTGTTTGGTTAACCTCCAATTAACCGCCGACACTCTACGGCAAGCTACATGCATCTATTTGCTCTGATTTATCCGTTATAATCCTGATATGCGTAAATTCCTTGTCGCCGTCGTATTGATGGTCGGCGTCATATATGTCCTGACCCGCTTTTCAGAAATCGAAGATATGGCCAGGACACTCCAGGACGCAGACTGGCGGTATATCCTGGCAGCAGTTGTGGTTCTTTTTGCATGGCTGGTCATCATGGCTTTGAATTATTGGGCAATTTATCGCGCGATGGGTATCGACGAAAAACTTTCTCACCTGGCGTTGACCGCTCAAGCGGCAAACTTCGCCAATATCGTTGCTCCGAGCGCCGGGATGAGCGGCATCGCGGTTTTTATTTCGGAAGCCCGTCGAAAGGGGATCTCCTCTGGAAGAGTGACAGTGGCGCAGGTGCTTTATGTTGTGTTGGACTATATCGCCTTGCTGGCAGTATTGGCATTGGGTTTGATCGTCCTCATCCGGCGTTCGACGCTGACTATCCTCGAAATAACGCCCGCCATATACCTGGTTTTAATTACCGGTCTGTTCAGCTACCTGTTATTCCAGGGCATGAAATCAGATCGTGCACTCGGGAAGGCACTGGCATTCATGGCACGCGGCATCAACCGCATCCTGAGACCTTTCCTTCACCGGGAATACCTGTCCGAACACCGTGCCTACACCTTTGCTCAAGAAGCATCCGCCGGACTTTATCGAATTCGCCACCAGCCCAGGAACTTACTGCTTCCAGCCGTTTTAGCCTTGACGGGAAAAGTCTGCCTGGTTATCATCTTCTGGTTGGTTTTCCTGGCTTTCCAGGTGCCCTATTCACCCGGTACGATCATCGCCGGATTTAGCATCGGCAGTCTGTTGATGCTGGTATCTCCTACTCCAGCAGGCATAGGAGTCTTCGAAGCAGCCCTGCCGCTGTTGCTGGCAACCATGTATGTCCCGCTGCATGCCGGCACCGTGATCACGATTGCCTATCGTGCAATTACATTCTGGGTGCCTCTGTTGATTGGGATGGTAGCCTTCCGCTGGCTTGGGCGTGAAGAAAAATCAACGGTCATCGCCACGACCGTGGAATAAATGAAAGGATTAATATTAATGAATATTATTGTTGTCGGATGTGGCCGGGTAGGCGCTGAGCTGGCTACCCGGTTATCAAAAAGCGGTCATAAAGTGACAGTGCTGGATATCACACCCAATGCCTTCACCAACCTGCCCACCGAATTTCGTGGACGCACGATCGAAGGCGAGGCATTGAACCAGGACGTTCTTCGTCGAGCCGGCATCGAGACTGCCGACGGAGTGGCAGTGGTCACCAGCAGCGATTCGATCAACGCCGTGGTTGGTCATGTTGCCCGGTCGATTTTTAATACCCCAGTAGTTGTGGTTCGCAACTACGACTCACGCTGGCGCAGCATGCAAGAGGTATTCGAACACCAGCTGGTGAGTTCTTCGAGCTGGGGGGCGCAGAGAGTGGAGGAGCTGCTTTACCATCAAGCCGGGAATACGGTGTTCTCAGCCGGGAATGGTGAAGTCGAGCTATATGAATTTTCAATCGATAAAAATTGGGACGGTAGAAAACTTGCTGAATTATTGGTAAACGGAGACACCCTGGCAGCGGCAGTAACACGCGCCGGCGCAGCTATGCTGCCCTCCAACGACTTAGTAATAAAAGAGGGCGACGTGCTATTAGTCAGTGCGACCTTCAAGGGCAGCCTCGGCTTGCGCGAGCGCCTGGGACTCACCAGCAATGTAAAGAAGTCATTAGAATTAAACGACCAGGGTCAGCCCGGGTTCAATAAGGTCGGATAGGAGCGTTAGGATGTTAGTTATCATTACCGGAGGCGGACGAACCGGAACCCAACTTGCCATGACCTTGATGGGTCAAAACCACCAGGTGGTTGTCATCGAGCATCGCCCGGATGTGCTGGAGCGCATGCACCGCGACCTGCCTACCGAAGTAATCTTCGAAGGCTTTGCTACGGAGCCAGACGTACTGGAGAAAGCCGGCATTCAAAAGGCAAATGTGGTGGCGGCTTGTTTTACCAAAGACGAAGACAATCTGGTGATCTGTTATATCGCGCGCCAGCGCTATCAAGTGCCACGCACCATCGCCCGGATCAATGACCCACGGCATGCCTGGCTGTTCAATGAAAACTTCCATGTGGATGTTAGTCTCAATAATGCCGCGGTGATGGCGAGCATGATTGAGGAAGAAATGTCCCTGGGCGACATGATGACCCTGCTCAAGCTGCGCCGTGGTGAGTATTCCCTAGTGGAGGAAAAAATTCCTCCGAGTTCGCTGGTGGTTGGAAAAATGCTGAAAGACCTGGGGCTTGTGGATAGCTGCTGCATCGCTGCGATCATTCGCCACGGCAAGGTGATGATCCCACGCGGCACCAGCAGCTTCGAGGTGGGCGACGAGATCCTGGCAGTTGCTGACCGGGCTGGTTTAGATCAGTTGCAACAATTGTTTTCAGCTGGAGAAAGTAAACTATAAGGCGCTCCCATTATTGATTACCGGGAGATACAGTAACCGTTCTCTCCCTATCGTCAATGACCAGGGTGGTTGATTAATAGTATGACCACCCTGGTCATTTACCAGCAAATGCCTGTTGGTGCCCTGCAAAGGTGGTTGGGCAGCCAATATTTAATCAGCCGTAATCACGATTTCCCCTTGCAGGTGGGGGTATTTACCTCTTTTGTCGCGGAAAAACGAACGGATGATTTCAAAATCGGCTTGCAGGTCGCCGGAGGGTTGGAAGCACGGCGAAATTTCGAGAGATTTGCTGGGGTAATCAATGCCAACCATGGCGATGGGGACGCCTGCCCCTATTGCCATGTAATAGAAGCCCGTGCGCCAGGTGACCGAGCGACCGCGCGTGCCTTCAGGAGCGATAGCTAAAACGAGCTGCTTGTGTTGTTTGAAAAGCTCCACGATTTGGTCAACAAAATTCGCACGGATACGCCGGTTGACCGGTATGCCGCCCAACCAGCGCATTACACCTCCCATCGGAAAGCGAAACAACGCATCCTTCCCGACCCAGTGAAAATTAACCCCGCTGGCGCCACGCATCAGTAGCATATAGAAGAAATCCCAGTTGGTAGTATGCGGGGCTGCGATGACGAGGTACTTGTCAAGGGTTGGAACTTGGTTGATCAGCCGCCAGCCCAGGAGGCGCATCAGACCCTGGTACAGATGCTGCTGGAATGTAAGAGGTGGGGTTTGGCTATGTGCCGGTCCCATGGGACATTAATCGACGCACAACCCGTCTTGTTCCGGATCCTCAAAGGCTGGCACGCGACCGGTTTCTTCGAGATCTCCGTTGCTGGTCACCAGCACTTCAACGTATTCCGTCGTATGCGGACCACAGCCGCACAGCTGATAATCGTAGAGGTAAACAAGGTATCCCTTGTCTGTCGAAACCACATGGGTATCTTCGATCTGGTTAACAAAATAACGCCAGCCTTTCGTTGCTATCTGGCCATAATAAGCAGACAGACCGGTTGCAGCCAGGGCATAGCTGAGCGCCTCATTTTCAGATGTGATGGGTGCGAAAGTCGCTTGCAGCTCATCCAGCGAGTGAATCACCTGCAGCTGACCATCCTGCTGAATGACGTATCGAATGTAACGCGGCAGCATGCAGCCATCGCGATAGATATACTCACCCGATGGTAAGGTGTTTCCGGGGGGTTGCACGACCAGACATAATCCCAACGGCAGATCAGGCTCTAAACCACCCAGGTAATCGCCCGCGATGGCAAGCTCGCTGCAGCCGAGTTGTCCGAGCGGGCTCTCTGGCGCGCAGATTATCTGCGAGTATTCGTTGGCTTCGCAGCCGGCTGTTTGCGGAGAGATTCCTTCAACTTTCATAATCGGGCGGGTTGTAATTACGCACCGCCGGCAGCTTCCCAGCCGCGGAACATGCACTGCCAAAAATCCCAATCAATAGGAGGATCAGGATAAATCTATAATAGCGCATCTTGAGATATTTTCATGGTGCAGCAGTGAGTGACAGGTCATCCAGATAGTAATCCGAGGGCATGGTTGCATCGCTCGTATATTCTATGCGTAATTGTACCCAATGATCAGCCCAGGTGCTCAGGTCTACACTGCCTTCGGTCCATACGCCCGGGACAATATTCTCCCCGTCCTTATGGGCGCAGAGAGAAGTATCCTTCACCGTGACGCCAAAGTTCAACACACGAATTTTAACATGATCGCCAAGGAAAGTGGAACAAACTGGTGGGTTCGGGGGTGGGTCCAGAGGGTCTTCATCGGTTGTCACCAGCTCCCAGTAATGGAGGTATGTGCGCCCGGCTGGGACCCAGATCCACTGCTGGACATAGGCTCTGCGAAGTGTAAGCCTGCGGATCAGTAAGATTAAACGACTGCCCCAATTCCGCTGAATGTTGGGGGGAATGTGCCTGAGCAGTGCTCAGGATAGGATTGCCGACATCGACAAAGAATTCCCAGCCCGTCGTGCCTGCCTCGAAATCTGCGTTCGCAATTTCCTGGCCTTCAGCAGGGATTGGCCAATACCCGGAGCGGCGCACCAGGGGCAGGTAGATTCTTGGGGTTTCTCCCTCCTGCGGTGCGAGTGGCTCAGCACCCTGAGCGTCTGCCAGCGCCAGGGCAGGGTTGAGACTGCTAAGGGTCATGATCGCCAGGACCAGCATCGCCATTAGAGAATAACGCGCATTTCGAATTAGCATAAAACTCCCTGACAGGTCTAGAAATGAGATGTGGAGTTTTACGAGCAAATCTTGCTCGTAAAACTCCACGATAGCTAACGGATAGGGAAGCGGATCAGGTTACGGAAGAACCTTGATCGCCAGAGCTTCGTTCATGAATGGAGCGCCAGCGCGTACATCGCCCATGTCGCCATCCAGGAAGAGCAGCGCGCCCAGGTCAAGCCCGGTGGCGCCGGTGTCCATTACCGTCCACGATTCGGTCGTTCCAGGTGCCACAGCGTTGCCGTAAGCGTAGTAGCGCTCGCCGCCCGGAACCAGGGTCAGGCCGGTGATGGCATCAGTGTAGTTGCCCGTGAAGTAGTTGTCCCAGGCCCAGACACTCACGCCCATGGGCTTGCCAACGTCCGCCATGGTCATGCCAAGCTGGGTGTTGCAGGCATACAGCACCATGTTAGCGCTATTCGAGCCGTGGTTGGTGTAGAAGAAGGAGTTGCCCGAACCCGTCGCCAGGTTGAAGACATACACCCGGTTGCGACCATCGGTGAGGTTTGGATACGCTGCATCCCAGTTCAGGATCACGTAGTCATCCACACCATCGTTATTCTTGTCAATGTAAACTTCCATCGCCGCCGGGACGTTAGCATGCGTAACGCGGTCCCACAGGTTGACCGCGAACGCCAGGACAAAGCCTTCACTGGCGCCGCAGTACCCTGCCGGAACAGCATAGGTAGCCACACCGAAGTAGCGCAGGTCAATGAAGACTTCATTGCCGCCCATTGCAGGTGCGTCATAGTCATCCGGGCTCTCGCCCAGCAGTGAGAAGCTGTCGATGTAGCCCTGTCCAACACCAGCGTTGGTCAGGTCGACTGCCGCCAACCCCTCATCCAGGGCAACTTCAGTCGCCGAAGCGCTGATGTCGTTCGCCTGGCGGGGTACGATGTGCCACGGCACAGTGACCGTTGCAGCATTCGCTTCGTCCACCAATTCAATGTAACCATCGTATTCGTAGATGGTGAAGACATCGCCAATAGCACCCTGGGAGCCGGTGTTCCAGCCCCACTCGCGCAGCTTGGCGCCATCGATGGTCAGGTCAACACGGAAAGCCGCTTGCTTTGATCCCGTGGCGGGAACGTGCAGCTTTCCGTCCGGCGATTTTGACTATCTGCGGTTACAGTGACAGCCCCATTGAGCTCATCATCCTCATAGCGGAAAGTCGGCGTCAACGTCAAAGACCAGTTCAGTGTTGCTGGTGTTGCGCACGATGACGTTCTTGGACATTGTAGTGGTTGCTGCGGTGATGTCATTGAAGAAGAATGACACCGACGGCTGGTAGGAGGTAATATCCACCCACCACTTACCACTGTCCCAATCTCAGCTTGCGGGCGTATGCATATGCTTTCGCTGAAGCAGCAGCATCAGCCTGTACTTCACCACCGCCAATGCGGGAAACAGGCGCGAGCGCCTTGGAGAACAGAGTGGTGCTGGTATCAGCCGAGCCAACCAGCAGCGCTTTGATCTCATTGCCGCGCATGGTGGGGAACTTCTGCTTCATCAAGGCAGCTACACCGGCTACGGTCGGAGATGCAAAGGAAGTGCCGGTAGCGAACTCAAATTGGTCACCCGAACCCGCAACGGCTGAATAGCTGTTGCCAGGAGCGGTGATGTCGGGTTTGAGGTAGCTCGTCCAGTAAGATGGGCCGCGCGAGGAGTACCCGGTGACCACACCTGCCAGATTGTAAACGTTCTCTGGGTCAAGCTTCGCCGTTACTGCGCCAGCAGCCAGGGCAGTCTTGATTACTTTCGCGTCTGCCTGCGAGATGTTGTATGCTGGGATCAGCGGATAGGCGCCGCCGCCAAAGGAGAATGTGGTCGGATCGCCCGGAGCCACCAGGCCGATGACGGCCAGCGATTGCACCGCCAGCCTCCATGTTCTGCACTTTGAGTGAGATAGCGCAGGTGCCGCGATCCACCAGAGCGATCTTGCCGGTCAAGGAACCGGCGGCAAACGGCGTGCAGCCGAGCGAGTTGCCCAGTGAACCGCCGTAAACCATTGGCGCCTCGAGCACACTGGTCAGTTCCGCTGACCAGGGCTGCCAGATCGCGCCGAAGTCAGCCGGCGATGCTCGCAGGCTCAAACGGTCAGGTTCTGAGCTGCTTCGGCGGGATTATTGGTGGCTGCCGTTGAGAGCACACCCAGGGCAGCACCAATCGTGCCGGTGACGTAGGGGTGGTCGCCATTATTGCCAGCCGAAGCTACCACCAGCGTACCGAGCAGGGAAAGCTGATTGGCGAGATAGGAGGTATCGTCTTCGTAAGCCTGTCCGTACAGTGAGCCAATCGACAGGTTGGCAATATCCACGCGGTCATTCAGCTTGCCATCGCCATTCGGATCAGACGCCCAATCGAGAGCCTGCATCATCGCCACGCCCGAGCAGCTCGAAGAAACGGACGAGCAGACCTTCAGGGCATAGAAGAGAACATCCGGGGCAACGCCCACGCGCCCACCCGTTGTGGAAGCCACATGCGTGCCGTGCGGGTAGCCGGTGCCTTTGTCCAATGGATCGGGATCGGGAGCCAGGTCGCCGTTCGGCCACTGACCACCCACGAAGTCCATACCACCGATCACCTTGGCGGTTGGGAAGGTTCCCGGTTCGATAATTGTCGGGTCGTTGCTGGCAAAATCAGCCGGGTCGCCCGAGCCGTACAGGTCGTAGTGGAAATAGTCGATGCCGGTGTCGATGATCGCCACGCGCACGCCCTTACCGGTGAAACCGGAATCCTGGACGGCCTTAGCGCCGATGTAAGGCACGACTTCCCACATATCCAGCTCGTAGTTGACCACAGGGTTGATTTTGACGACGCCATTAACCTGAGCCAGCTCAGCCAGCTTGGCGCCGTCGAACTTGAGCATCACTGCGTTCATCGCCCGGGTCGTGTTGCCAAGCACCTTCAATGAAGGATCGATCTTGGCGGCTTCAGCGAGGAACTTGTTTTGCTGAAGCTTTACGGTGGTCAGTTGGGCGCGCTGAGTGCGCAGGGGTACTGCAGTATCCTGAGCATCGATGATCAGGTCAGCAGCAGTTGCTGCGCTCAAGCGCACAGTCACTTCAACCGTTCCGGTTATGCCAGTTAACTGTGGGTTCAGCCTCAGGCCAGCCCCATCCGCCTGGAGCACTTCCTCTGCCTTGTAAGCATTCAAAGCAGGGGCTGGGTTGCGACCGGCTGGTGTTTGGGCTGCAGTTGTGGTAACTGCCGCAAACACCATAGCCAGAACAACCAGGATGTTTACCGCTATAGCAATTCGCTTCATTCTTTTATTCCTCCAGTGATATAGGTGATTTTGAAATTACCTTAGCAAGGGACATAGTAAAATTGGATACCATTTGATTTTTGATGCACACCTCCTTCATCGGTTGATCATTATCCCACTTGATTATATTAATTCACATCACCAGGAATAATAACCTGGCAGGTAAATCAGTCAGAAATTCGAACAACAGGTGTATTCAGAAGAAACACCTGTTTTCTCCGAAAGATTAAAACCTGATGATGTTCATTATTATACACAGCGAGTAAAGCTTGACAAGCCAGTTAACGGATTTTTTACATGCGTTAAATTTGCACGTTCCCTCATAAGCATGTAACGCATTAAGCTCAATAATGTCACAGTGGGTGATTAAGGTCGTTCCACGAAGCCCAGGAAAGCTCCTGGTGCTCCATCACTGATGATCAGGAATCCCTGGTCGCTAAATAAAGCGATGCCTTGCCAGTTACGCCCTCCACGCGCCGCCAGCTCAAGCTGCACCGGTGCCTTGGCTGCGAGGGTGATGCTGTTAGCAGAAAGCTGGAAGGGCACCAGCCGTTCCACCCGGTCAAACACCTGGTGCGTTACCCCCTGGCCGTATAACTGTGCCAATACATCAGGACCAGAAATTGCCCCGGCATCTCCAGGAGCATACTTATTGACCGCCCAAAGCTGGCCATTGGCTTCGGGACCGGCAACGTCGGTGAGCATGTAATCGATCCCTGCCAGCGGCAGGCTGCTGAGTGGCGCAAGGTTCAAATCATAACGCTGGGCAGTCGGCGAGGTATTTACAGTTGAACCAGTCAGATCAGGAAAGGCGAGAATCGCATCAGAGGTCACCAGTAAGCTGCGATATAGACGGCTGAGGCTGCTGGCTTGAGCTGGAATCTCGACCAGGCGAGCAGCATCTACGGTCACACTTGCCAGTCCAGCCGCGATATTGGCAGATACCAGGTAGCTGCGCGGGCCGCCACCCGGATCGGCTTGCACGATCAGGTACACTTTCTCGCCCTTTATGGCGATCGCCTGGTAGCCCTGAAAACCTGCCAGGCTGGTTGATAACCCAC
This sequence comes from uncultured Chloroflexia bacterium, assembly GCA_963774935.1. Classification (GTDB taxonomy): domain Bacteria; phylum Chloroflexota; class Anaerolineae; order Anaerolineales; family UBA4823; genus CAVZGO01. The sequence goes on along the minus strand of CAVZGO010000001.1, from coordinate 233,351 downwards.
TGTCATTGAACGGTATTCGCTGGAGACCGAGCGGACCGCTGAAGTACCCATTTAAGAATCCTGCCACGTCAGTCCTATCCAGCACATAAAGTGCCTGGCTGCTTTCACCCGCAAAACCTGGATCGTAAGGAAGCATGAAAAGGTATTGGTTGTACCAGGCCATGCCGGTGATACGTGCTTCCGGTCGAGAGAGCGGATCTTGCAGTGGGATATAAGTAACCACCTGTTCTATTGCGGTTGTTACCGCTGGCGTAGCGTCTACTGGCACCGGTAGCCAGTACCAGGTTTTTTGCGGCAAGAGGCTCCAGCGATCGTAGCAGATATCCTGAACCATGCTGAACTGGCGCTGTGTGCTGGAAGGAATCTGATAACGGTATGTCCCAGTGGTGTTCCGGCAGGATGCCGAGCTGGGTGAGCTAATCAGGTTAAGCTGGTCACCCTGCACCTGGTATGAGCCATCATCTAGCGCATCAGTTTTAAGCTCCTGGAAGGAACCTGCCAGACGGTACGTGCCATCCGTCCTGAATTGAGCCGTTTTGCTGGTCAGGTCTTGCTGCCAGGTGCCCGTCAATCCTTGTGCAGGGGCAGGCAACCCCTGGGTCGGAGTGACGCTGCCCGTCGGTTGCGGGGTGGCGCTTGCAGCCGGTTGTGAGATCGTCGCAGTGGGAAATTGGATACCACCCGGCGGCTGAGTTGATGTTGGTGCGAATGGCGGTGCCACAGGGTTCTGAGGATTGGTGGTGAGTGATGCCGATGGCGTTATTGACTGCAATGGGGGGGTAAGCGTTCCTGGCGGTAGGGGAGTGGATTCCAGGGTGCCAGTACTGGCAGAATCACCCCTTGCGTTGAGTGTTGCCACTGCATTAGCGGTCCGGGTGAGGCGCCTGTTCAAGCGTGCCAGCCATTCGGGAGTACTGGTGGCAGTGGGAGGCACTGGAGTTGCAGTTGCTGGCTGTGCAGTTGGCGCTCTCCGACAGCCCACCAACAGCAGGATAAGGATGATCGCCCATAACACAACAAAATAATGCTTCATCTAGCAGGCTCCGGAGTAATTTCTACAGAAACTCGATATGTCATCAGAGGCGGAAGGCTTTAATCCCTTCCCGTAATTACGATTGGAAAACCTTCCAGTGCATTCTATTGTAAACGAAAAACCTTGAGCATCCAATAAATGCCTTATGGTACACTTGATTGGAAATATTTTGATTTTTTCAAGTGGAAAATCAGGAGATAAGATTATGGATGCAGGAATGATCGGGCTGGGGAATCTCGGCAGCGCGGTAGGCAACCTGATCGCCGAGAATGGCTATAGTGTGCTTGGTTGGGAATACAATGAAAGCGTGGTGAAGGAAATCAACGAACAGCACACCAATTCACGGTATCTGGATGGCATTCCGATGCACTCCAACCTGACCGCCACGACGAATCTGGATGAAATCTTCAAGACTTGCCCGGTGGTTTTCATCGCTATCCCATCCATCTATATACACTCAACGTTGAGTCGCTTTCAGGGAAAGCTGCCGGCTGACACCTTATTCGTGAACATGGCGAAGGGCATCGACCGCAAGGCTGGCATGACCGCTTTTGAAACGATCAACAACCTGTTCCCTGCCAATCCGAAGATTATGCTATCAGGTCCGGCAATTGCCAATGAATTCGCTCACGGTATGCCCACCATCGTGGTGCTTGCCGGGAAGAATTTTACTGACCAGCTCAGGGTCTCCAAGATGATGGATAATGACCATTTCCGCACTCGTTTTTCAGATGACGAGATCGGCGTTGAGCTGGGTGGCATTTTAAAGAACATCTATGCGATTGGGCTGGGAATGTTTGATGGCGCTGATATCAAAAGCATCAATTTCCGCGCTGTCTATCTGACATTGGCATTGGAAGAGATGAGTCGCTTCGGTGTTGCTATGGGCGGAAAGCTCGAAACATTCCTTTACCTATCCGGGATTGGTGACTTGCTTGCCACAGCCCTGAGCGAGCACAGCCACAACCGCCGCATGGGTGAGATGCTGGCGAATGGGCTGACCCTGCAAGAAATATCAGATAAGATGGGGATTGTTCCTGAAGGTTATAATACCTTACGTACAGTACTCTATTACGCTGAGAAGCTGCACACATCCATGCCGCTTGGTAAAGGTTTATGGGATGTGATGCACGGGCGTATCGAGGTTGCTAAGTTTCTTTCCTCATTTATCCGCGATTTTGTCGACCGCGGTCCACGCCTGGTCAGTTAAAACCTCGAGAGGTAGAAAGGATTCGACCGTAATGCCAACTTTATACAATGCGAAGACGGATGAGGTTATCGGTTCGTTAACCGATGCTCAAGTACAAACCCTGGTCAACCAGCTTGAGGAGGAATCACTGACAGACCAGGATTATGCCATCGATAGCATGACGCTGGCGTATTTTGATGGCTTGGGCATCGATCCAGACCTGCTCAGTTTACTGCGCGCCGCCCTGGGATCACAGCCCGAAGTGATCGTGCGCTGGGCTGATTAAGATCATACGATCCGATAAGCCATGTTTCGTGAAGATTATCTCATGCGCCAGTTCCGTAATGCGGGGCTGGTGCTGGCGCATATCCTGGGATTGCGCAAATCAGCCCAGTATGATCAGGCACAACTGGCGGTAGACGAAGCACTAGAAACCTTGTTGGGTTTAAGAGCCGACCTGCTGCACCGTCTTGAGGATGAGAAAATCCTCGATGCACTGACCATTCAAGGGCACCTGGACGAAGAGCGGCTTCTATTGGTGGCAGAGCTGTACCACCAGCAAGGTGAGATATGGTCTTCTCAGGGTCAACCAGACCTTGCCATTCAGAGCTTTAGGCGCGCATTAAATTTCTACCTGGAGGCGGCTTTCCACGTCACTGCTGATGAGCAGCAATCCCTGGTCGAGCCAATCGATGGCTTAAGTCAAAAGCTCGGCATCGAAGCGCTGCCCGAAGACCTGGTCTACTCCTTATTCACTTATTACGAGGCAGCCGGGTTCTATTCGAAAGCAGACGACACCCTGATGGTATTACGGCAATTGCCTTACCAGGGGTTCGATATGCAGGTAGAATGCCTGGAATTTTACCGGCGATTACTTCGAAAGCCTGAAACCGCCCTGCAGCAGGGAGGCTTATCGCGCCAGGATGTGATGGAGAAGTACACAACTGCTGGTGGTAAATGAACCTGCCTCCAGAATTAATCGCCAACCTGCGTAAGTCGATTGTGTTCGAAGCTTACAAGGCAATGAAGCTCGACCCAGATGGCTGGGTGGCGCGCTTGCTTTCTCCGCTGATCTACTTTCCAACAAAGCGATTTGCCCGGCTTGTGGCTGAAGCAGATGCGCGCGTGGCAGCCGATGGCTTTCCTCTCGCAGCAACCTGGCTGCTGGATCAAATTGTCGAAAAACCGCTGGCAGACGGTCAACATTTCATTCCGAGAGAAGGTCCAGTGGTCATTGCATCCAACCATCCAGGGGCTTTTGATGGCCTGGTAATCCTCTCCAATCTGCCGCGCCTGGACATCCAGATGATTATCAGTGATGTACCCTTCACCCGTCACCTGGTTGGGACGCGCCCGCACCTGATTTTCTCAGCCGGGAATAATCCCTCTGAACGCATGGCGGCAGCCCGCGCCTCCGTCCGCCACCTGCGCAGTGGTGGTTTGTTATTGCTCTTCCCCACCGGTGTGGTCGATCCAGACCCTTCATTCATGCCCGGGGCTGAAGCCGAATTTGATGGCTGGTCCGATAGCGTCGAATTCTTTATACGGATGGTGCCTGGGGTGCAAATCGTACCCACAATTGTCAGCGGGGTGATAGGACCAGGTGCTTTGCAAAATCCACTGGTGCGCCGGCAGCCTACCCGGCGGGACCGCCAGAAAGTGGCAGAATATCTTGAAGTGGTCGAGGCGATGGCTTTTGGTAGAGACTTGGGTTTAAAGCCAAGGCTTTCCTTCGGCAGCCCGCTTGGCTTGGAGGAGGTAGCTCCAACCGTGGATCAGGCTCGCCCACTCGTGATTGCTGCAAAACAATTGCTTGAGCATCATCTGATTACATATTATTCCAAATAATAAAGGCAGCCAAATAAAGGCTGCCTTTATTTATTAATGAAAATCAATGTCCTAGAACAAGCCTAACACGCGTCCTGTCTCAAGATCCAGGTCAACATCGTAGAATACCGGGCGTGTCGGCAAGCCAGGCATGGTGCGCATGGTTCCCAGCAGCGGGTAGAGGAACCCTGCTCCTACGGAAGCGCGAATATCGCGAATTGGTACCACAAAGCCTTTCGGGACACCTTTCAGCTCCGGGTCGTGGCTCAGGCTGAGATGAGTCTTCGCCATGCACATCGGCAGCTTGTCGAAACCTAACCGTGTGTACAACTCGATCTTCGCTTCGGCTTCTGGAAGGTATTCGACACCATCAGCACCATAGATTTCTCTGCAGATAATCTCAATTTTCTTCTTAATCGGTATGTCCAGGGGATAGAGAAACTCAAATTGGCTGGGTTTCTCAGCTGCCTTGACTACCGCCTCAGCAAGCTTCTCAGCGCCTTTACCGCCTTCCATCCAATGTTTGCAGACAATGGCATCTTCTGCCCCAGCTTCCACGGCTGCCTGTCGCACCAGCTCAACTTCTGCTGGGGTATCGGTTGCGAAGGAATTCACAGCGATCACTACCGGCACACCAAAGCGCAGGGCGTTGCGGATATGATGTTGAAGGTTGCCCAGACCAGCGCTGAGCAGCTCCAGGTTTTCATCTGTATAAGCTGCGTTCAACGGTCGACCGGCTACCACCTTCGGACCGCCGCCATGCATTTTGAGCGCCCGCACCGTGGCAACCATTACTACCACGTTGGGGACTAAGCCAGAATAGCGGCATTTAATATCCATGAATTTTTCCATGCCGATATCTGCACCAAATCCTGACTCGGTGACGACATAATCCGCCAGTTTCAGGGCGATTCGATCAGCAATGATCGAGCTCTGACCATGGGCAATATTTGCGAACGGTCCAGCATGAACAAAGACTGGAGTGCCTTCCAAAGTCTGCATCAGAGTTGGCTTAATTGCGTCCTTCATCAACACGGTCATCGCGCCTGCCACACCCAGGTCTTCGGCAGTAACAGCATTACCTTTGCGGTCCGTGCCAATGACGATGCGCCCCATACGCTCACGCATATCAGCCAGATCGTTGGTAAGCGCTAAGATAGCCATGATCTCGCTGGCTACTGTAATATCGTACCCAGTACGGCGCGGCATTTGCTCTTCCGGCCCCAGACCAATCTCAATTTCGCGCAGGAACCGGTCGTTGGTATCGACCACACGACGCCAGGTGATGCCTGCCGGATCGATATCCAGCCGGGCAAAGCGGCTGCGTTCTTCTGCTGTCAAGTCCACAGGATTTGTCTTGTCAATACCAAGCTTATTCAGCCGGCGCAGCATGGAGGGAGAAAAGTGGCGATTGCCCTGCTTGTCCATCGGGCATAGGGTATTAAACAGTTTCTCGTCATCCGGCTGCTTGGATTCGTGGTAAATCCGGGCGTCAATGGCTGCCGCACATAGATTGTTGGCTGCAGTGATAGCGTGAATATCTCCGGTCAGGTGAAGGTTAAAATCCTCCATTGGGACAACCTGGCTGTATCCACCGCCGGCTGCTCCGCCCTTGATGCCAAAGGTAGGTCCCTGGCTGGGCTGGCGGATGCAGGTAAATACCCGTTTGCCCAGGTGAGCTCCCAACGCCTGGCTCAACCCAACCATCGTGGTGCTTTTCCCTTCCCCAAGGGGCGTTGGTGTAATTGCGGTTACATCGATATATTTGCCATCTGGGACGTCTTTAAGCCGCTCAAGGACCGACAGGCGCACTTTGGCTTCATAAGTGCCATGCGGCTCCAACTCCTCGGGAAGCAACCCGACTTCCTCAGCAATCAGATTGATTGGTTTTAGATCTGCTTCTTGAGCGATCTCAATATCTGATGGAACAGGGAAGCGTAATTTTAATGGAATGGGTTTAAATTGCCTGAGACCAGGAAATGCATTTTTGTCCATGATGTTGTGCCCTCTCCTTTTTCTTTTCTTTGCTTTAAAGTACCATTCATCATTTTGACAGAAATCTACCCGGAATACAATGGACGCTTATCCTGTCTCATCTAGTAAAGTGTCATATATTTTTCGCACCTTACATGACAGAATAAAGTGTGCTGCATCAACTATCAACCTGATAGCATAATGGGTATGTTAAAATCTTGTTGAAATGAATAAAAGTCCGAGGTGCACTGATGAATATTGATTCATTCCGGGTTGGATTAGTGGGTTTTGGAATGGGTAAAACCTATGCTGCAGCGCTGAAAAGTGTCAACCTTTTCTATCCTGACCTGCCCCCTGTAGAGCTGTATGGCGTAGCTACCAGTTCGAATACCAGCGCTGAGAAAGCGCGCCAGCGTTTTGGTTTTAAGTTTGCCACTACCGATTACACTCAGATCCTTGATCACGGTGAGATCAATACAGTCGTCCTGACGGTGCCGAATGCGCTGCATCACTCATTATTGATCCAGGCTTTACCAACGGATAAATTTATCCTGACTGATAAACCACTGGCTGCCAACCTGGACCAGGCGCTGGACATCTACGAGAATGCACGGGCACTCCACCGTGATGCAGGCATGTTATTTGAATTTCGCTTCTCTCCTGCCATGCAAACTGCCCACCAGATGATCGCCGATGGACGGTTGGGTGAAATATATTCTTTCCGTGCTGAATATTTCCGTCCCAGCTATGTCGACCCGCAGCGCCCGCTGCGCTGGAAGGCTTCGGCAGCTCAGGGTGCTGGAGCGTTAGGTGATCTCGGCGCGCATCTGATCGATCTGGCAACCTGGCTACTTGGTCCTTTTTCCAAGGTGTGCGCGCAAAAGCGAACTTTTATCAAAGAGCGACCTCTAGGAATCGACCTCCCGGGTCGTGGTAGGGTTGAATCAGACGATCATACCATCGTGCAAGCCTGTCTGCCTGATGGCGCAATCGGCACCTTAGAGGCGGGACGATTGGTGACAGGATCGGTGAACGATGTCAGCCTTGCCATTTACGGCAGCAAAGGATCGCTGCGCTGGAATTTGATGAGCGGTGACTACCTGTACTTTGCTGATGGGAGTAGCACGACGTCAGACCGCGGCTGGTTGCAGATGCCTACCGTTCAACGCTACCCACAGGCAGACCTGCCGCCGGCAGATTTTACCGCGGGTAAATTCCGTTACATTGTGGCAGCTTTAGCAGATTTCCTTCAACGGACACTTGCAGAACACCCTTACAATCCCGGTCTAATGCAGGGAGCCCAGGTTCAAGCGATTATCGAAGCCGCCGAGCGCTCGAACGCAAGCGGTGGCTGGGAAGATGTATTGATTATTTCGTAAGCAAACCCTGATTGATAGTAAATTACCTGATGAAACGATGGGTAAATACATAACCGGATCGTTTCATCAGGTAAAAATTACGAGATTAACACAAGAAAGTCGTAAGGCTCCAGATGTAGGTCGCCTTCAGGTTGAGGATTTCCGGTCAAAGCATTAACAAATTCATAACTTAGCCCATACAAGCGCAGCAGGTTGGACGGTAAAGTTTGTTCTTGCTCGCTAAAGTTGGTAAAAACCAGCGCCCGCCGGCCTTCAAAGCTGCGGACATAGCCTAATACCTGAGCGTTGCCCGTGGAAATCACTTGCATCTCAGCTCCAGCAAATACGGGGTTTTCCATCCGTAGCTGGATCAAGCGCTTCAGATTGGTATAAATCCTGCCTTCCAGGGTGTCTGGCACCATCCGATTGGCATAAGCTTGCCAGTTTGCGTGCGGGCGGTGCACCCAGCGGCTATCATCCGCTTTTGCTGGGTCGTTCTTGTAGCTGTATTGGTTGAGCGTACCAATCTCATCGCCCAGGTAGATCAGCGGTATTCCACCTATCGTCAGGATTACACCATGGATCAATAAAATACGCCGGAGCGCCAGGTCAACTTCTCTGGCTGTTTCTTCAAATAAGGCTTTTTCCAGACCAGCCAAAGAGGCACAGGTACCGGAAATGCGTGCATCACCTGTCTTAGGATTCTCCTGAAATGGCAGTCCACGCGAGAAACTGCCTTCAAAGCGTCCTGTGTAAAAAGCATTCAAGAATCGGCGATGCTCATAGCCATTGATCCCCAGGCGTGCAGCATCCTCGTCTGAAAAAGTCCAGCCGATATCATCATGGACGCGCACATAGTTTACCCAGGCACAATCGGCGGGGAGTTTAAAACGCTCTCGCAGCGCCTGGTCCAACAAGGTTACCCGGCGGGTCGCCAGGGCTTCCCAAAGCAGCGCCATCAGAAGAGGATTATAGGAAAGCTGGCACTCATCCGAAGCGATATACTTGATCACCTCATCCGGATGGACGATCGCCTCTGACTTGAATAATAAAGTTGGTGAAGCAATGCGTGCAACGGCATTGAATGCCTGGATCAACCAGTGTGCCTGGGGCAGATTTTCACAGGATGTGCCCATTTGTTTCCAAATGAAAGCCACAGCATCCAATCGCAGCACTTCGACGCCCTGGTTGGCCAAAAACAGCATTTCCTCTGCCATGCGGTTGAAAACCACCGGATTGGCGTAGTTCAAATCCCACTGGTACGAGTGGAAGGTTGTCCACACCCATTGCTGGAGATCCGGCCAGTAGGTGAACGCACCAGGATGCTCGCCCGGAAAGATTTCGCGCAGATCCTTTTCATATTGGTCGGGAATCTTCCGGTCGGGAAAGATGCGGTAGTATTCCTGGTAATCCGGGTCGCCTGCGATGGCATTCTGTGCCCAATCATGCTCATGCGATGTATGGTTAAAAACGAGATCTACCACCAGGCTGATCCCCGCCTGGCGCATTTCGCGCGCGAGCTGCGAAAGCTGCTCCATTGTGCCTAACTTGTCATCAACCTGGCGATAACTGCTCACCGCGTAACCGCCATCATTCTCGGGATGAGGTACCTTGAACAGCGGCATCAGGTGCAAATACGTCAGTCCCAGCTCTTTGAAGTAAGGCACCTTACTACGAATACCCTCCAGATCTCCCGCGAACAAATCGACGTAGCATACGCCACCAAGCATGTTATTTGATTGGAACCAGGTTGGCTGCGCTTCACGATTGTCATCAAGCGCCTTCAAATCATCCGGTCGAGATTGCCACATCCTTGCCAGCGTCGAGAGCAAATCTTCCAGGTGATAGTAAAAATCGTATTGATCCGCGTAGAGTTGGTAATAAAGCCGGAACAAATCCGGAAAATGCTTCTGCAGCCGTTGCTCAAAGACCTGCCACTCATCCTCGCGCAGGAATGTTTCTCTCAATCTGGGCAGCATACGTTTTAATGACGTAAAAATCTGGCGTTGTGTTGGCTCAGCCAAGGATCAACCCTTTCATAACATGATTTGATTACGCTTGCATCGCCAGGGCTAATGCCCCTGCAACGCCAGCACGAGATCCCAATCCGGGCGGGACGATATACTCCTCGATGCCCCGCAGGATCTGCGGTGCCTGCACGTATCCGTTCAGTAACTCGAGGACACGAGTGCGCAACAGCGGGAAGACCTGTGGCTGCTGCATCACACCACCTCCCAGGATAATGCGCTGCGGTGAGAGCACCACGATCAAATTAACCAGACCTAGCGCGATGTAATGCGCTTCTAAAGCCCAGGCTGGGTGGTCAGGTGGCAGCGTTTCAGCACGAACACCCCAGCGGCGTTCCAACGCTGGTCCACTGGCTAAGCCTTCAAGGCAGCCCCCGTGGTAAGGACAGGAACCTGGGAAAGGATCCTGCTCAGGATCGCGGCGCAGCAGCATGTGACCCATTTCAGGATGCACGAGCCCGTGTAGCATTTTCCCGTTCACCATTCCGCCCCCGCCGATGCCCGTACCGATGGTCAGGTACACAAAGGTATCCAGCCCTTGCGCAGCACCCCAGCGCCACTCTCCCAACGCTGCGCCATTCACATCAGTATCAAACCCGACTGGCAGATCGAAATGCTGCTTCAACGCGCCCACTACATCACAATTTGCCCAACCCGGCTTCGGTGTGGTTGTGATATAGCCGTATGTTGGTGATCCTGGTTGCAGGTCCACCGGGCCAAAAGAAGCCACTCCAATTGCAGTCAGCGTGGAAGCTCCCCCCTGTTGGCGGAGGAACTCGATAGTTCGCCCCAGTGTTTCTTCGGGGCTCGTGGTCGGAAAAGATACCGATGAACGGATATCCTCTGGTCCTGTGCCCACCGCACAGACAAATTTGGTGCCCCCAGCCTCAATGCCCGCATAAATTTTCTCGGTCATATTTACCTCACAGGTGCTGTCGTGTTGCGCACGATCAGCTCAGTTGGAAGAATTTCGCAGACAGGTCCATCAAGCGAATCGTCAAGGATACTTAATAATAATTCCACACCGCGTTGTCCCGAATAATACAATTCCTGGTGAATAGTGGTCAACCCAAGATACTCGGCAACCTCGATATCATCGAAGCCGATGATTGACAGGTCTTCTGGGACGCTCAACCCCAGCTCACGCGCGGCTTGCAGCACTCCCATCGCCTGGGTGTCGCTGGCAGCGAACACCGCTGTGGGAGGGTCGGTTATTTGCAGGAGGTCAAGCGCCATTTGATAGGCTTCGATGCGACCATGCTCACCCTGCCGGTGTAGATCAGGATCGATAGGAATTTCAGAATCCATTAAGGCACGTTGGTAACCAATATAGCGGTCTCTGTTGGATGTAAAATTAAAAGGATTCTCCAGGAAATCACTAATGTAGCCGATTCGCCTGTGCCCAAGACTCGATCAGGTGCCTGGTTGCACTGTAGCCACCATTGATATCATCGACAACTACCCGATTTAGATCAGTCAGGCTTGGGTGGTTGGCGTCCACCAGCACAATTGGAACATCTGCCCGGGCGATTAAGGCGATGTCCTGATCGCGCGGTGATAACGATAAGATGATTACTCCATCCGAGCGCTCGCGTCGTGGGATCTCCCTTAATAGCTCATCCCGGCGCTGTACCGTCTCTACATTATAAATGTTAAGATCATACCGGCTATTAGCCAGGCTGTTTTCAATTCCTCGCAGGCGTTCGATGAACGAAGGGCGGGTGAAGAAAGGCACCAGGACGGATATAGTGAGGGTCTTACCTGTTGACAGCCGGCGAGCGGTCGGATTGGGCACGTATTCTAAATCAATGATCGCCTGCTGGACGCGCTGGCGCGTGGCATCGCTTACCGATGGATGTTCGTTGATCACCCTGGAAACCGTGCCAAGTCCCACACCAGCCTGCCGAGCAATATCGCGGATTGTGACTTTTTTTTCTTCGTTCACCCTTCAATCATCCACATCGCATGATGAAGTCTCTTGATGCGCTAATAGGGTTTCAACCAGAGGTACTGGTAGGGATGAAGGTAAATTTCCAGATTTCCAGCCGCATTAATCGCATACTTGCGCTGATCAAGGATATTTTCCAGGTAGCCAGTCCGGCTTTTAAAATTGGATAGAATGAAATTTACTGGACGAGGGGCAAGATTATTAACCACCAGGCAATAATCGTCCTCCAGCCTGCGCCAGTAAACAGCCAGCTCCTTCTTGGCAGAATCTTCCCATGTAAATGAACCCAGGCTGAAGACCGGATGGCGTTTTCGGGTTGCAACCATACGTTGGATAACATGCCATAACGAGGCAGGGTCGGCTTGCTGTCTGGCGACATTTACCTGCTCAGGTGCATACGGTTCCTGTTGAATCAACGGCAGGTAGAAGGTTTCTGGATCTGCAGTGGAAAAACCTGCTCCTGCATCAGCATGCCACTGCATTGGAGTTCGCACGCCATTCCGATCCGGCAGCCAGATGTCATCTCCCATCCCGATTTCATCTCCATAATAGATGATGGGTGATCCGGGCAAGGTGAACAACATTGAATTTGCCAGCTCTATTTTTCGACGATTATTATCCAGCAATGGTGCCAATCGGCGGCGGATGCCAAGGTTCAAACGCATGCGCGGCTCTGGTGCATATTCCTGCCACATCCATTGCCGTTCTTCCTCTGTGACCATTTCAAGGGTCAGCTCGTCATGGTTGCGCAGGAAAGTGCACCACTGGCAGCCCTCCGGGAGAGGGGGAGTGCGCTCCAGAATCCATTCCAGGGGTGTGCGGTCTGCTTTACGCAGCGACATGTAGATGCGGGGCATGACTGGAAAATGAAAACCCATATGGAATTCATCGCCGTCGCCGAAATATGGACGCACATCTTCTGGCCACTGGTTGGCTTCGCAAAGCAGGATGCGTCCGGGATAGTGCTGATCCAGAAAGCGGCGCAAACGTTTTAGATAGGCATGTGTTTCGGGCAGGTTTTCGCAGTTGGTACCTTCGCGTTCAAATAGATAGGGTACCGCATCGGCGCGAAAGCCATCCACACCCATATCCAGCCAGTAGCGCATGACTTCCAGCATAGCATCCTGGACTGCCGGGCTGTCATAGTTCAGGTCGGGCTGTGAGGCATAAAAGCGGTGCCAGTAATATTGTCCGGCGAGCTCATCCCAGCTCCAGTTCGACTTTTCTGTATCCAGGAAGATAATTCGTGCATCCTTATACTTTTGATCGCTGTCACTCCAGACATAGTAATCCCGAAACGGAGACTTGGGATCACTGCGGGCTGATTGAAACCAGGGATGCTCATCGGAGTTATGGTTAAGCACCAGGTCGGTGATAATACGTAACTCGCGTGCATGCGCAGCATCTACCAGGGCGCGAAAATCCTCTAGCGTTCCATATTCCTGTAACACGCCAAAGTAGTCTGCAATATCGTAGCCATCATCCTTCAGTGGTGATGGATAGATCGGCATCAGCCACACACAGTCAACGCCTAACTCCTTGATATAGTCAAGCCGGCTCATCAGACCACGTAAATCACCGTGACCATCGCCGTTGCTATCCTGGTAGGCGCGTACATACACCTGGTAGAAAACTGCATTTTGATACCACGTTTGTTGTTGTGTCATTGTAAGCTCAGGTTAAGGTTTGAATATTCCGGCGACCATAACGCATGAGAAGTTCCAGTGCGATCCCAGTGATTAAGCCTGTCGTTGCGCCGGTCAGCAGAAAGCCAGGAAATAAAGCCATCCCAGTTGACCAGGCTACAACGCTAATGGCAATCCACCAACCAGACCAGTGAAACACCTGGCGCAGGATAAACCATTGCGCCACGCCGAGTGTTGCTCCAATAATCATGGCGGTCACCAGCTCTAATCCTGCCGGAACGGCGAGGAAGGCAATTAGCCAGCCAATGACCCACCCGACGGTGCTGAATAGTATCCAGCGCCAGGCTTTATCGATCCGACTGAGCAGCACAAACCACTGGAAGAAGGCAACAAACAGACCTGAGCCCAGTTCACTCAAGCCGCTAAAAAAGACCCCGCCCAGGATCCAGCCCAGCGTCGTAGCCATCATCCAGAAGAATAGAAAAGCCCAATCGAAAGATGCCCTACTTTCCCGCTCTTTTCGTGTATCGCTCATTCTTCTGGTCTCAGGTTAGCCTTTCACAGATCCCGCAAGCATTCCACGAACAAAGTAGCGCTGCAGGGAGAAGAAGACCACCAAAGGTACAAACATTGTAAGGAACGCACCGGCCGTTAAGAGGTGCCAATCCTGGCCTCGGTCGCCGACAATATTCGCCAGCTGCATCGTGACCACAGACAGGTTGGGATCACTGCCCAGGAAGATCAATGCTACCAGGTAATCATTCCAAACCCACAGGAATTGGAAAATGGCAAAAGATGCCAGGGCAGGAATCGAAAGCGGCAGAATCAACTTGACAAAGATCGTGAAGTGAGATGCGCCATCGATGAACGCTGATTCGAGCGTTTCGCGGGGCAGCGTGGCAATATAATTGAACAGCAAATAGGTTGCCAGCGGAAGACCGAAGCCAGTGTGCGCCAGCCACATTGCCAGGAAGGTACCATTCAATCCAAGCCTGGAAAAATCTTTTAAGATAGGTACCAGGGCAATCTGCAGTGGAACGACTAACAAAGCCACCACCATAATGAATAACACCCTGCGACCCGGAAAATTCATCCAGGCAAAACCATATGCCGCAAAGGCGGCAATCAAGATCGGGATGATAGTAGCGGGAATGGCAACTGCGATGCTGTTGAACAAGGCGCTGACAAAATCATCGCCAGGAATAATCTCCACCGTGCCATCTGGCCTTTTATATTCAAAATCCTTACCCTGCAGCACCTGCTTATAATTTTCTAGGGTTGGATTCAAATTGAAGCCTACCCATACTTGCTCTTGAATCTGGATTACTCCTAAGCGTTTATTTCCAATCCACTGGACACGCTTTCCGTTGGGAGTTTCGATCCCTTCGCGCAGCTGCTCAAATGTTGCTTTTGCCCCTTCGACTTCCATGATTGAATCAGGATCGAGATTCAGTTCCTTGGGCTGGAGTGTAGCTATCTCTTGCCATTCGCGGTGTGGGAATATCGTCCACCAACCTGTGGTTTGGATGGCAAAGCGCTCGCGGAAGGATGAAATAAACAGGCCAAAAGTCGGGATCAGCCAGATGAGCACGATCACCGCAAGGCTGATGTTAACCAGGAGCATTTGTCTTCGTGATTGTGAAGGTGTAGATTTCATCGTGACCTGCCTCCTTAGAACGCCCGCTGCTCGCCGAACCGGCGCAAATTATAGATCATGACCGGAACCACTGCGAGCAATAAGACAATGGCGATTGCAGAGCCATACCCGGCATTGCGAGCGATGAAGGATTGGCGGTAAAACTGGGTGGCAATCACATCCGTGCCGAATTGCCCGCCAGTCATCACCCACACCACATCGAAAATCTTAAGCGTGAATATGACTACCGTAGTGGTTACCGTGATGATCGTCCCCATGATCGATGGAACCATGATCTTGAAAAAGATTTCTACCTCGTTTGCGCCATCTACCCGAGCCGCTTCGATAATTTCTTCAGAAATGCCCTTTAAAGCAGCAGAGAACAACACCATGGCATAACCAGCCTGCAGCCAGATAACAATGACAACTAAGAAAAGGTTATTCCAGGGTGCAATGGCAGTATAGGCTGTCCAGGCATGTGGTTCTCCGCCCAATGCGACCACAATGGCGTTTAGCAGACCAATCTGCGGAAGCTCAGCCGGTTTAACTTCGTATATAAAGTTCCAAATCACACTGGCGCCAACAAAAGAGATCGCCATCGGCATGAAGATCAGCGATTTGGCTACTTTTTCATATTTGCTGCGATCCGCCAGTACTGCAATCAGCAGCCCCATCGCAACGGTAAATGGAGTGGCAATTCCAATCCAAAACAGGATATTGTTGCGGAAGGCTTGCAGCATCAGGCGGTTGGTAAAGACAGCAACATAGTTGTCCAGACCTACCCAGGCTTCCTGGAAGATTTCGATGTATAGCTTGGGATTGCTGAACAACATACTTATTGGATTATTGGGTGGTCCATCGCGACCGAAAAGGCTGATCCAAAATGTACGCAGGGTGGGGAATGCAAGAAACCAGATCAAGATAGCAACGGCAGGTCCAACAAATACAAACGGCTGTAATCGCGCCTTCCAGACATCTGGTAGCATCTCAACCAGCCAGTTGAATATCCAATATAAGGCCGCAACACCGCCCACACCCCATAAAATTGCAACAACTGTAATCAGCCACTTGGGTGCATCACCATCTCTCAGGAACATAAAACCCTGGTAGAGGACAAAAAAAGCAATTAAAGGAATTGCAATCGCCAGAGCGATTCTAAAGATGAAAGCCAGGACGGTTGATACAGGGCTGGATTTTTCAGGTTCTTGTTTCTGGGTGAGCTGCATGGAAACCTCCTCTCTCCCAATGAAGACCTTGTGAATGGTTTATGAATTCTTTGGTAATCTCGGTATATAAAAGGTTTGTGGCTGCCAGCAGTATGCTGGCAGCCACAGATGTCCATTTTCGGTTACTTTTGCGGCCAGGAGGCGTCGATTTCCGCCAGGACAGTGTCCAGGTCGGCAGCGCCAGAGACCCAGTCGGTCATACCCTTCCAGAACGAGCCAGCACCGACCTCGCCCGGCATCAGGTCCGAGGCGTCGAAGCGGAAGCTGGTAGCCTGGGATACCAATTCAGCAATCCCGCGCTCCAGGTCCACACCGTACATATCTGGGGTAGCGGTCTTGTGGGTCGCCAGTGCTCCACCGGTCTCCAACCAGCCCTTGGCTGATTCTGGAACAGTGAAGAACTCCATCATGGCACGGACTTCAGGGCGGTCATTGAACATCGACATGATGTCGCCAGCCACGAGGAACGGCTTGCCATACTGCTCATCGATCGGAGGCAGGTAGAAGAAGCCATAGTCCACACCTGCTTTTGCTTCGGGTGGGAAGAAGCCGGTGATGAAGTTGCCCTGCTTGTGCAGCCAGCATTTCGGAGGCTGCTCAAACATCGGGGCCGGTGCATCGCCAAAGAAGGTCGAGACGATCGATGCTGTGCCACCATACACATACCCATCGGTGAACCACAGCTCACCCAGCTTCTCGGCTGCAGCCTTGACTTCAGGTGAAGAGAACGTCCAGCTCGCCGGTCACCCACTTGTCATAGTTCTCCAGCGAGGTGGTGCGCAGCATGATCTCTTCCATCCAGTCCGTCGCCGGCCAACCGGTGGCTGCACCAGACTCGATGCCGACACACCACGGTGCATCGCCATCGGCCTTGATCTGGTCGCTCAACGCAATCATCTCATCCCAGGTGGTCGGGACGGTGTAGCCGGCGGCATCGAAGTCATCCTTCGGATACCACACCAGGCTCTTGCCATTGAAGCGATACCACACACCACCTGTCATCGGCTCGCCATCCGGTCCTCAACCATCGCCATATCCAGCCAGCTCTGGTTGTATTGCTGCTCCAGCCACTCCTGCGGAATGAAGGTTGTTGGATCAACAATCTTGCCCTGGCGGGCAAAGTTCGCCAGCAAGCCCGGCTGCGGGAAGTCCGCAATGTCAGGCGTGTCCCCAGCATCCACACGGATCGAGATCGTGCCCTCGAATTCCTTGGAGCCGATGTAGTTGACGGTGATGCCAGTCGCTTCCTCAAACTGCTTGTAGGACTGCTCGAACTTGACCTTGTCGGCGTCGGTGAAGGGACCGTCCACGGTTACGGTTGTGCCCGTGTATTCACCTGCTATCGCCTTCTCCAGATACCCGCCCGGAATCACCGGGAATGCTCCGGTCGCTGCTTCAGGCTCTGTTTGGGTTTCACCCTCAACACCCGCTGGCCAGGAGGCGTCGATTTCCGCCAGGACAGTGTCCAGGTCGGCAGCGCCAGAGACCCAGTCGGTCATGCCCTTCCAGAACGATCCAGAACCGACCTCGCCCGGCATCAGGTCTGATGCGTCGAAGCGGAAGCTGGTAGCCTGAGATACCAATTCAGCAATCCCGCGCTCCAGGTCCACACCGTACATATCTGGGGTAGCGGTCTTGTGGGTCGCCAGTGCTCCACCGGTCTCCAACCAGCCCTTGGCTGATTCTGGAACAGTGAAGAACTCCATCATGGCACGGACTTCAGGGCGGTCATTGAACATCGACATGATGTCGCCAGCCACGAGGAACGGCTTGCCATACTGCTCATCGATCGGAGGCAGGTAGAAGAAGCCATAGTCCACACCCGCTTTTGCTTCGGGTGGGAAGAAGCCGGTGATGAAGTTGCCCTGCTTGTGCAGCCAGCATTTCGGAGGCTGCTCAAACATCGGCGCCGGTGCATCGCCAAAGAAGGTCGAGACGATCGATGCTGTGCCACCATACACATACCCATCGGTGAACCACAGCTCGCCCAGCTTCTCGGCCGCAGTCTTGACTTCAGGCGAGGAGAAGTCCAGCTCGCCGCTCACCCACTTGTCATAGTTCTCCAGCGAGGTGGTGCGCAGCATGATCTCTTCCATCCAGTCCGTCGCCGGCCAACCGGTGGCTGCACCAGACTCGATGCCGACACACCACGGTGCATCGCCATCGGCCTTGATCTGGTCGCTCAACGCAATCATCTCATCCCAGGTGGTCGGGACGGTGTAGCCAGCGGCATCGAAGTCATCCTTCGGATACCACACCAGGCTCTTGCCATTGAAGCGATACCACACACCACCTGTCATCGGCTCGCCATCCGGTCCTTCAACCATTGCCATATCCAGCCAGCTCTGGTTGTACTGCTGTTCCAGCCACTCTTGCGGAATGAAGGTTGTTGGATCAACAATCTTGCCCTGGCGGGCAAAGTTCGCCATCAAGCCCGGCTGCGGGAAGTCCGCAATGTCAGGCGTGTCCCCAGCATCCACACGGATCGAGATCGTGCCCTCGAATTCCTTTGAGCCGATGTAGTTGACGGTGATGCCAGTCGCTTCCTCAAACTGCTTGTAGGACTGCTCGAATTTGATCTTGTCGGCGTCGGTGAAGGGACCGTCCACGGTTACGGTTGTGCCTTCGTATTCACCTGCTATTGCCTTCTCCAGGTAGCCTCCCGGGATCACCGGGAATGGAGCTTCAGTTGTCTCGCCACTCGGTGCTTCCTCAACAGGAGCTTCGGTGGCTACAGTTTCTGGCTCTGTCATCGCTTCTTCGGTTGGTGTGGTTTGCGCGCAAGCGGCCAGCACCATCGCGAAGATCACTAACAGGCTAATTACGGTCCATAAATTAAATTTGTTACGCATATACTTTCTCCTCCAAAGTGTGGATTTTTTGAAAATTGATCTTGGCCTTTCTAAGGGTTTTTAAGTCTGGATGTTCTGAAATCGGTACCTCCTTTCATTAACTTATATCAAGAATTTTGTCAGGTTATAGGTAATGCATATAGAGATGAATTGAGCTTCTTCAGGGGAGTGGGAAACAAGTTGTCGAATAGATGGAATAATTGGAATCTCCTGGTTGTTATTTAATACCGTGGAGACCGCTGCGCGGGCTAAATGCGCTTCCTTTGTTATAAATCGGCTGGTTACCTGTCTGACAGTCATCTCCTACCTGAAGGCAACGATCCAGACCATTCGCAATATTAACCTACAAGGTTACTTTAGCGAATTTTCATCTTTCTGTCAATAACCAGTCAACACCAATAAGACTTGAAAAGAGAATGATCAAGGTAACAGTAAATATTTAAGGGGCGGATACCGCTATTTGTTTAATTCTGCTTGGAACCGTTTCCATTATACCAAGACACGTACCCATGTCAAGCAAAGTGTTCCCAGGTGTTACAAAACCAGGTTCTATGTAACGAAACCAGTAACTCTTCGCTCGAAGCCACAAAAGCAGTTTGGGTTTATTTATTTTAGATAGGGATGATCTTGAAACAACTAACCGAAAACGATGGTCAGGTGAGGATTTTCACCTGATACAAACTGCCATCCTCAAATCCACGTTCCCGATAATAACCTCGTGTACCGATCGCGGAGATCACTGCCATACGACGGTAGCCTCTCTCACGCGCAATCGCCTCAGCACGTTGCAGTAATTGAGTTCCCAGACCGGCGTGCTGCGCTGCTCCTTGTTTTTCAACCCCGACCGGCAGTGATTGACCATACACATGGACTTCGCGTACGATGGCAGCTCCATCGAGGTCGGCGAACCCGGTCTGGGGGGAATGTTCACCCGGCAATGATAGGCGTAAAAATCCTGCCAGAAGGTCTTGAGCAGTAACCAACGACAGGAAATGCTCTTCAGCTCTGCCGGCTGGGTAGACAATGTCTTCCAACCGCAGTTCATCAGAATCGACTCGCTGGCCACGCACTTCTCTGCAGCGGATACAATGGCAGACAGTTCCACGCTGTCGCATTTCCGCATGTACATCCTGGCGCAGGCTCGTGCGCTTATTTCCTTCGACCACATTATTAGAAGGGATATCTCGTATAATCCGGTTGACCCGGCAGTAGCGTGGGATCGTGGCTTTGACGTCTGCGATTAAACTGATCAACTCTTGCGTCGAGTAGGGATGGTATTCTCCTCGCAGCCAATAAAGATAGAGGTCAGCGTTCTCCAGCAACTGGTTCGGGTAAATCTTGATCTCATCTGGACAGAAATCATCCCACAGGCGCGAGAAATCCTGGCGATCCGATTCAAGGCTTGCACCCAGCAAGTTGGGCATCCAGTGCAGGACGATCTTAAATCCTGCGGCGCGTAATAAACGCACTGCCTGGCGAGTGTCCTCCACCGAGTGCCCGCGCTGGTTCAGTGACAGGATATTTTCGTCCAGGCTTTGAGCACCCATCTGCACTTTGGTAACACCCAAGCGACGCAACCAGGCAATCTCGTCCAGGTCAATGTGGTCCGGTCGCGTCTCGATGACCAGACCGACATTGCGGTGTTCAGCATTCTCGTTGATCTCTTGGGCTTCTTCCAGGCTGGCAGAGTCGCAGCCGTTCATTGCATCCAGGCAGCGCTGGATAAACCAGACCTGGTAATCTCGCCGGTAAGCACTCCAGGTACCACCTAATACGAGTAATTCGATCTTATCGGCTGGATGTCCGATGGCTTGCAGTGCCTGGATACGACCTGAAACCTGGTCGTAAGGCTCAAATTTGTGCTGCAAAGCCCGCCGGGCCCCCGGTTCATCCGGCAGGTAGCTCTTGGGCATGCGTATATCCGTAGGACAGAAAATGCATTTCCCGGGACAGGGATAAGGCTTGGTGAGCACGGTAACCGTGCTGACACCTGACAGCGTGCGCACCGGTTTCATACGAATGCGTGCCAGCAAGTCCGCATCGGGCAGCCATTCACCGCTTTCAACCAGGGATCTATAAGCCGCTACCAGCAGATGTTTGCCCATGTACCCGCCGTCCGGAAGTGGGTGGCGACGTAATGCATCTGTCACACTGCGCCCACGGCGTACTTCAACCAGGGCTTGGCTGGCGAGGGCTAATTTTTCAGGCGTATACTGGCGTTGTTCTTGCCAGGCCTGGTCATCAATCTCGAAATCCATACTGTTTCACCGTATAATGGAAGGATGGAACCCGAAGTGCGGCAGAAACTACTGCAAATCAATGAACAATTTTACCAGACCTTTGCACTCCAATTTTCATCCACCCGCCAGCGCCTCCAGCCTGGTGTTCAACGCATCCTAAAGGCAATCTCATCTCAAGCCTCGATACTTGATCTGGGTTGTGGTAACGGCGAGCTCTGGCAAGCCCTCGCCAGGCAGGGTCACAAGGGAATATATATTGGACTTGATAGCAGTACCAACCTGCTCCAAATTGCGCGTGAGAAACCGCTTGACCCTACCACATATCCGGGAAATTTCGTCGAAGGTGATCTCGCTGACCAATTTTGGCCTGAAGTCGTTCAAAGGCAGCCTGCGTATCCAGAAGCCGGTTTTGACTATATCGTGGCATTTGCAGTACTGCACCACATTCCCGGACAAGAGCTCGTACGTCAAATACTATGCCAGGTTAAAAATTTGCTACGCCCGGGAGGCTACTTCATCCATTCGGTCTGGCAATTATTCAATAGTGAACGCCTGGTTGCCCGCATTCAGCCCTGGAGCCTTGTTGGATTAGCCTCTGAGCAGCTTGATCCCGGTGATGCGCTGATGGACTGGCGCGAGGGAGGCTACGGGCTGCGCTATATTCATGCTTTCAAAGAAGAAGAATTGGCAATTTTGGCACACCAGTCCGGATTTTCGATCATCGAATCTTTTGCATCGGACGGAGAAAATAACCGTCTGGGTCTATATCAGGTCTGGCAGCATGTAGAATCTCCATAGTATAATCGATGGATAGGCGGCTCGATGCGTATATTGATTTTCTCGGATATTCACGCCAATCTGACTGCTCTTGATGCCGTGCTCGCTGCTGCCGGACAGATTGATGCTGCCTGGTGCCTGGGGGATCTGGTGGGTTATGGCCCGGATCCAAATGAGGTCATCGAGCGTATCGCTGGATTGCCAAACCTGCAGTGTCTGATGGGCAATCATGACGCTGCTGCTCTCAACCATATTGATATGGCTGCTTTTAATCCAGAAGCCCGTCAGGCGGTAATCTGGACGCAGCAGCAGCTCAAGCCGGATAATGTCAATTTCCTGCGTACGCTGCCAGAGAAAATCGAGATTGATATGGTCACGCTCAGCCATGGCAGCCCCCGTTACCCGGTATGGGAATACCTGCTTGACCCCCGCGCTGCTACGATTAACTTTGAGTTTTTTGACACCCCATTCTGCTTCGTTGGTCACACACACTTACCGGTTTATTACACAATCACTGATGGTCAGCTTACTGCCGATTTATTCATTCCCGAAATCAGTATACCCGTGAAGCTGCAGCATCGAACGATCATCAACCCCGGCTCAGTCGGGCAGCCCCGTGATCGTGACGCGCGTGCCGCCTTCGCCATTTATGACTCCGCGAACCACACCTGGGATTATCGTCGTGTACCATATGATATCCTGTCGGTGCAAGAACGGATGATTGCTGCAGACTTGCCGACCCGCCACATTCAACGCCTTACCAACGGCTGGTAAAACTCGATCCAATAAAAATCTGTCTATTCAACCGGAACATACACCATTGCTTCTCCGTCCAAGATCCAGAATAAAATCGGAGGAGAATATGGACGCGCTGAAACTTAGTTTCTTGGTTGAACCGAAAGAACGAAATAAGACTTTGCGAGGACTGGTTTTGTTTTTCTTTGTTGCGACTTTGCTCACTGCCTGCGCAACGACGAGAAATTCTCCACCAGCACCGCAAGAGATTCCCCAGACGATGGTTGTTCAGGAGGACATGGCCTTTTCCAGCGAAATGGTCAGTGAAGAATACCAGTCAGCACCTGCACCAGACGTGGAGCGATTGGTAATCCAGAATGCCAACCTGGCGCTGGTAGTTGATGATCCAGAAGCTGCTAAGGCAGCCATTGCCCAGATGGCGGAAGAAATGGGGGGGTATGTGGTCAACGCCCGGATCTACCAGGATACCGCTGAAAGCGGGGTAACGATCGTACGAGCAGAAATCCTGGTGAGAATTCCAGCAGAGCAACTGGAAGAAGCACTGGGTGACATCCGTGGCTTGAGTGATCAGCCACCGTTGAGTGAGAGTCTGGATAGCCAGGATGTGACCCGCGACTACATCGACCTGCAATCACGATTGCGTAATGAAGAAGCGGCTGAGGCACAGCTAACGAATATTATGAAGCAAGCCACTGCTACCGAAGATGTGCTGCGCGTCTACGAGCAGCTTATTCAAGTCCGTCAGCGCATCGAGGTGCTCAAAGGGCAGATTCAATATTACGAGCAATCTGCTGCACTATCCGCTGTACAAGTATCGCTGATGCCGGATGAAGCTGTGCAACCGTTGACTATAGGTAGCTGGCAGCCAGCCGGTGTGGCGAAGAGTGCTGTCCAGGCGCTGCTGAATGCTGCCCGGTTCATTGTCAATGCCGCTATTTGGATCGTGATCCTCGTGCTGCCGATTCTGGCCTTGATTTTTCTTATATTTGTCCTGCCCGTTTGGCTGGTGGTACATGCCATTCGACGCAATCGAACAAGACGCCTGGCAACAATTTCATCTGAGCCGCCTGAGAAACCACAAAGTCCCACGGAAGGATAACCACATCAGACGCAAGCAAATCCAATGACTGACAACTGCTCTCTAGGGCTATAATTGAGTTTATGAAGGATTTTGCCCATCAAGCTCAACAATTGCTGGGAGTAAAACTTACATCTAACCAGCTTCGTCAATTTGAGTTGTTTGAACGTGAGCTGGTTGATTGGAATACACGCTTTAACTTAACCGCCATCCAGGAGCCAGCCCAAATACACAGCAAGCATTTTCTGGACTCTTTAACCTGCATCCCCATTTTGATTGAATCTGGTGCAGAGCGTGTGATCGATGTCGGTAGTGGGGCTGGTTTTCCTGGTATACCCCTAAAGATAGCAGCACCTGCTCTGCGCATGACCCTGGTTGAATCGGTTGGTAAAAAGGCAGGTTTCTGTCAGCACGTCATTCAAATTCTGGGATTAGAGAATATCTCTGTTCTAACAACCCGTGCTGAGGAGCTGGGACAGGCAAGTGACCACCGTCAGCAATATGACTGGGCAGTGGCACGCGCTGTGGCAGTGTTGCCAGTGTTATCAGAGTATCTATTGCCTTTGGTGAGAGTTGGCGGTGGGGTGATTGCTATGAAGGGAGAAAACGCTCCGGCAGAGGCTCACACCGCTGAGCACGCCGTTCACCTTTTAGGAGGCAGGTTGCGCAGGCTGGCAAAGATAGTATTACCAGGTGTGGCTGAGGAACGTTACCTGATCATTATCGATAAAGTTGCAGCAACGCCGACCGGGTATCCACGCCGGGCAGGACTACCAGCGAAACGACCGATCACGAAATGAACGATCATGAAAAACTTTCTCAAGCATGGGTGCAAGATATGCTTGCCCAACCGCTGTTAGCCCGTCTGGCAACAAGCAATCCAATCACGCTTCAACCCCATGTAGTGCCTGTATGGTTCGCATGGGACGGCGAGGCAGTGCTGGTCAGCGCCTTCAGCTCTACACGCAAAGTCCGTGAAGTTATTCAAAACAAACGGATTTCAATCCTGGTAGACACCGGGAATCCAGGAGAAGCCACGCGTGGCATCCTATTTGAAGGTAATGCGGAGCTGATCCGGGATTCAGCCCAGGTAGCGGTGCTTGCACGCCAGATCTACACTCGCTACTCTCCTGATGGAATACTGGATGCTGCCGCGGAATCATGGTTGATCGATCCTGAAAATCGTATTATCCGCTTGAAACCAGAGAAAATTTATACCTGGGGATAGAAGACAGATGAGCTATTGGTCTGTCGATACCGGCTGGTTGAGCACACTCCCAGCCTGGATCTGCCAGACATTCACGGTCTGTAAAAAGGATTGCGAAAAGGGTTCGAGATCGGTGGTGGTCATTAAAACCTGCTCACCATCGTTCAAATGCGCCAGCAGGTCTGACCGGCGGGTGGGATCGAGCTCAGCGGCTACCTCATCCAATAACAACACAGGCCATTCTCCAGTGCGCCGCTTCATCCAGGCAACTTCTGCAAGCTTGAGTGCCAGTACTGCAGTGCGTGCCTGGCCGCGCGATCCGAATGTCCCCAGATCCATCTGATTCGCAAGAAAGCGGATTTCATCCCGGTGCGGTCCAATGGCTGTCACGCCGCGCGAAATTTCTTCGCTGCGTAAACTGGTTAAACGGTTCCTGAACCCGTCTTGTATTTCAGTCAGGCTCAGACCGGATCGCAGGCGCGGGTCATTCAACCGCATGTTGAGCTGGTTTGGGCGCTCAGGTAGTGGCTCGAAGGAAGGTTGGTAGGACAGGCGCAGGACTTCTTGTCCTTGGGTTAATTCCCGATGAAAGCTGGCAGCCAGCCGTTCCAGCTCGTGAACTACCTGGATGCGGGCATGCATGATTTGTGCACCAATTGCAGCAAGCTGCTCATCCCAATATGCAAGCTGCGTGGCAGCATTGCCTGGATCGGTGCTGCGTTCGTTCAGCGCTTTCAGCAATGCATTCCGCCGGCTGAGCACTTGATGATATTGGCTTAATATTTCCCCGTAGTTTGGCAGTGCTTGCACCATCGCCAGGTTGAGATATCGCCGGCGATCCTCTGGCGCGCCTTCGATGATGCGCAGCATTTGGGGCAGGAAAATGGCGGCATTAAAAATCTCCCAATGCTTCGCCCATCTTTTTCTTCACCCCGTCCAGTAAGATTTCTTTTCTCACCCGGGTTGCCCCATTACCGTTTTCTTCCTGGATGATGCGTACCTCCAGGCGGTGGCTCCTGCTGCTGGTTGGTTCATCTGTATACGAGCCGCGGGTATATTGCCCAACGATGCGCGCGACAGGCATCGTTTCTTTGATTGCATAGAAGTTGATCAGTTGGCGTTCGTGGGATGCGTGGAATGAGGTGAATGTTGCCAGAAAATATACCGCTTCCAATAGACTGGTTTTTCCCTGGGCGTTATCCCCTACAAATAACAATGGCCCGCGTGGCAATTCGACATCCAACCGGGCAAAGTTTCGAAAATTTGTAAGCGAGAGATGGGTAAGGTACATCTAGCACTAGTCGAGGGCGATGCTTAATCGAGAGGAACCTCGTCGTCTTCCTTAAGCTCCCAGACATTCTCGGCTCGGTCAATGAATAACACACCTTCCAAATGATCCAACTCATGTTGAAAAATGCGCGCCAACCAGCCCTTGGCTTTGACACGTACTGGCTGCCCATGACGGTTTTGAGCCTTCACTGTTATTGCCACTGACCGCTCCACCTCACCAGCAAAACCAGGGATAGAGAGGCATCCCTCCGGCGCTGTTTCTGTCTCTTGATCGACGCGGGTGATTTCAGGATTTACAAGTGTATACAACCTGGCAGGAGTTTTCTCTTCGCCATTCTCATCTTCTTCACCATATTCCACAACCACAACCCGCAGGGGAATATCAACTTGATTTGCCGCTAATCCTACACCTGGAGCAGCGCGCATGGTTTCAATCATATCGTCAATAAGTAATTGCAGCTCCGGACCAAAATCAGTTACTTTGCGGGCCTTCTTCCGCAATGTCGGACCAGGGATGGTTATGATTTCACGTATAGACATGCGTTCCTCAGCAACTCGATATGCACTTACCGATCAAGCCTCAATTTGACCTTTAAATCGACCTATTTTACCCGAAAATTTTACAATCTTAAAATAAAAGAATTAACCCAGAATGAATAAGTCTGGTCGGAAAATGTATGACGATCCTGAAATTACTAAGGATTCCCTGCTGAGGGGCCCCCAGGCATAGAAGCATTTGGTGGACGCCAGCTACCTTGTGGTCCAGCAGCAGAGGGGGGATATCCTGATGGTGGGTATGCAGGAGGTGGCTGTGATCCAGGTGGTTGAGGACCGAGGTTGGTTGGCCAGGGTGCATTAACTCCTTGCAATAATCCCGGGAAGATCAAGCCACGCTGGCGCATCCAGGTAAATACAGTTCTAACAATTGTCTCCCGGTCGACATCCTTCGTCGCATCATAAGAGGATAGCAGCCAGTTAATCATCTTGATCTTTTCTTTTTCCGCCTCATTTTTTTGATTGGCAAGGCGCAGTTCTTCACGTTTACCAAAAACATCCTGGTGAACGCGGTCGGGATTCTTCACTCCAATGAAAATGAACGTCACTTGACCTACCGTAATGGAGACATTTCCATAATTTAATACTACACCGATAAAGCCTCTTTGCTCATGTTCAATGCTCAATATATTAGCGAGATCGGCAGTCTTTTTTACTTCGGTCCCGAGCGGCTTTTTTTCCAAATCCAGGATTTTATCCCTGGTCACCTGGTATTTATCATTCCTCCAGTCCTGGAAGTTATAAATAAACCATATCATGAATACGAGTCCTAAGACCATAAGCAATGGACCCCAGAAGGCTAAGGATCCTCGTGCAACATCGTTAGCTAGTAAGTATCCTACAATCACCAACCAGAAAAAAATAAGAAGCCCTGGTACCCAAGTTTTACCCAACAGAACCGGCCAGTATTTTCGATACGTTATACTATCATCTACTTCATAACGAAAAGAGACAAAAAAGCGTAACGGCTGCTTTTTTTCTTTGGATTTCTGTTCTTTTAGCTTCTTCGCCGGTGGTGGGGCTGGAATGACCGGTATTTTGTCCAGCAGATTGGGATTCAGATGCTTGGCCATGGCTTCATTCACAGCTAACCGAATTGAGGCAATATCTTCCTCCAGTGCGAATTGTAACCTCCTTTGGCGCATACCTTCAATAAATGAACTCATCAGATAGGGCTTGGTAGTATTGACCATGGGAATGGTGCCCGTAAAGGTCTTTGATAATACAGTACCATAATTGAAACGCCTGCCCCACCAGTTTGTTGTTAGATCGACGGATTGTACAGTTTCAAGCGGTGCTTGATTGCGGCTATCATAGAGCAATATGATTTTTTCCACCCAGGAGACTGACAGGTTGGTGACGATGTAATAATCGTTTGCCCAATCAAGATATCGCCAGATTCCCCATAGGATAGCCAGTACAAAAGAAGCTATGCCAAGCACCAAAATGAATTTCCCATCGCTGCTTGTGCTCGCCATCTGATATATTCCAAGGGCGATTAAGGGAAAAGCGATCATCCCAAACAGGATGGGAAGCAATAAACTCCAAAATAAAATAACATTTGCCTTTCGGGTAATGTAATAAACCACCTCGTCTGGTCGAAGCCAACTGAAGGAGCGCCTGTCAGCCAATCGCCGTCCGGAATGGATAGCCGATAAGGTTTGCTCGATATCAGGGAATTTATTTTTTAGCTGTGAATAATTGTCGTGAGATAGGAGCAGGAATTCGCAATCTTCTTCACACCTCACATCAACCTTGGCAGAATGCCTGCTGAAGAGCACATCCTCGCCAAAGAACTCAGCATATCCAAGTTGGCGTGGGATGCCTGGCTTACGACCACTGATTGGCGTGATCCTTATTTTACCTTTTTGAATAATATAGAAATTTTTTAATGGTTGATCACGTCCGGCAATGAGCTTACCTTTTGGATTCTCTTCGTACGAGAAAAGATCCGCAGCCTCCAGCAGTTCCTCCGGCTTTTTACCCTGGAAGATGTAAACTCTTGCCAGTGTGCTTGCTTTCTCTTCAGGAGTGGGGTCCATAAACCCATTCTAACTCAGGAATTGAAGGTTTACCAGTGGCAGCGTGACAGCTTCTCCATTCGACAGCAGCACACGTCCTGCAGGAAGCAAGTACCCTCCCTGTACCTCGACAGTACCTAACAGCTCCTCCAACCGGCCGATCCGCCCATGATAAGGAGGTCTCAGTATCCGCACGAGGTGACCGGGCGAAACCAGCACCATCTCTGAAGGAACCTGGTAACCAGCCGGTAATGGGTCAGGAAAAACAGCCTCTGGGCGAAAGCCAGTTTGACGATCGAACGGCTCGGCGTTTAGATCAACAGCTTGACCATTACGTTCAGTGAATATCTGGTAAGCCATTGTATTCATAACCTGCGTACCAAAGCCTTCGACCACCACCAGAGGAAATGGTAATGATCCTGCGAACGGGATCAGGTCCGCTTCCAGGCTTGTGACGACCAGACCTGCCAAATTAAGCCCTGTCGCTGCATTCAGCACGTCTGCACTGTCGCAACTTCCTGCACCTAACAATGCGCCCTGTAGGGATGGATCCAGATCTCGCAATGTAAAGCGTGCAGCAGGATTTGCCATGCATAAAGTAAATCTACCCGAACCGATTTTGCCATTGCCCCACACACCTTGTACAAGAGCGCCCTCAGTTTGAATCACAGCACCTTGCTCAGGAACAAGATCAACAACTTGGCCAGAGATGCCTGCCTTCAACTGAATTGCCGGCGCCTTTTTTTCTAATACGATTGCCCGATCAGTTATCAAGACAACTTGACCGTCCGCTGGAGAGCGGAGCATGCGTTTCAATAAACCGGCTGGTCCCGCAAGTAGATCACCCTGGGCCAGCTGGTCCCCAACCTTACACTGCAGATATTCATTTAAATGACCAGTTGTGATACCCAGGCTTAACACCACATCCAACCACAGATGCTCTGCACCCTGGATACGCTCAGCGACGGGGTCGACAGCAGCGACAGTCTGACCTTTTCGCACTAAAACGCGGGCTGGCTCCGATAGGGTGCGTTGGCGGATGATGCGAGCTTGATCCAGATAGTTAGTAACCGCAGTGAACATTTTTTCTGCTACCCCCCAAGGGTCCAAATCCACTTTTTCAAAACTTCTTGGCGATGAAAAGGTTCATCCGGCGTTGTAAGAGGTCGACCACGCGCATCAATGATTACCCCTAATTGGCTGCCATTTACCTTGATTGTACCGCCACGCCCAGCGCCTCCCATGCCGACATCATAACGGTAGAATGGTATTAATTGGATTTGAGCAGTTTGCCCTGCTGGTAAAGGAATTAATTCCAGATTGCCTTGCTTGACATCCAGTGTAGTCTCCCTGCCGTCGTCATATACCATGCGTACACGTAATACTGGTGTTCCTTGTGGCGCTGTACCGATTGGGGTGATAACGGTTGCAAGGTGTTGAAATGCTGGAGAGTCGAACATTTGAACAGTCACCAATGGATCGATACCAGCGATTGCACCTAACATTGGCAAGATCTGCTTGTTATCGATGACCATGGTTGTCACTCCCACCGGTTGTATACAATCAAGAAGTAATATGGCGGTATGTGCAGGTGAAGGAGATCGTTCGACGATGTCACCACAAGCGATGATAGGCTCGAGCAATGCGCGTTCATGCGGCTTATCGAATACACCGGCTTGAGGAAGCTGTTGAAAAGCGGATTTGACCTGTTCTAGCAGCAGTGCATGGGTGATTGCAGCCTCAATCGCCTGGCTCTGGTTGGAAAGAGGCAGGCTGGCAGGATAGAGCGACTGGTGGAGGAATTCTTGCATTACCAGCCCAGGATTTATATCGGCATCTGCCGCCCAAGGCATCACTTCGCTGACAGCGAGCCGATTGTTCAGATCGTCCAGATCACTCATCCAACCAGGTTGCATGGATACTCGATGAGCCTCGCCTTGTGGAAAAACTCCGGCTATTTGAATTACCCGCGCCGAGTTGTGAATTCCTAACACACCTTTATTATTCTGACTGCTCATCGAAAGGTACTGGATCATCCGTTTAAATGCCGCCTCGGTCGGCAGCACCTGACCCAATGTCCAGCGATCCAGATCTGTGAAACCGGGCAGTATTTTATTGAAAACAACGCGCGCCGATTGAATTACCTTCCCTCTAGCACCATCCAGATCCGGATGGTCAAAGTCAGGCTGTAAATTCGGTGCGAAGGTTAGATTACTTGTTTCTCCGAACAGCGTTCTTATCCTGGCATCTAAGGCATGATTGCCGGCATAAATAATCGCAGGGCGTCGATCCTTAGGGATTAGTCGGTATGCCACAACGATGGGTTCTAATAATTTGACGATCGCCTTCTCTGCGCCTCGCTCGGTACCGCCAGCAATCACGAATAAATCCGGCTCGAATCGCAACAACCCATCCATAACGGAGGCCGGATTGCGACGTTCCCTCATGCCGATACTATGAACAACTCCCGCCAGGGTTGTTTCTAGCAAGCTGCGAGTGTTCGCCAGTGATTCTGACTCCAGCAGTCCAATCGCTACCATCTTTATCGGAGGACCTGCGGATACAGTCGCGACGCATTGATCCACTCCTAATCCATTGCGGTTTACGGGACGAATGAGCGTTTTATGGCCGTCCATTAGAATTCGTCCTGTGATTGCCTGCAGCTCTTCCAGAGCGAAACGTAAACCTCGCCGGAGATTGCGAAATGGCGCCTCAAGGGTAGTATCAGAAGAGCCCACGCCTAGTAGTGCATATCGATCTCCGAGAACATCGAATAAGGCTGCACGGGTGGTCATGGGACCAATATCAATGGCGAGGATTGCACCAGATTTCATTCTTACCCCAGACTTGATCTGCTCTTACCAGCTAATCAGTGAACGGACCATCGTCACAATGAAATAGATCCGTTCTGACATCGCAGATAATGCACTTATCAGTACACCTGCGAACAATACACCCAGAGCTGTTACCATTGTTATGTTACCAACCCAGGCAAGGACGTCCTGCCAGCCCATTTGTTCATGATTTAACTCGCCGGGTTTCCTGGTAAAGCGAAAATAAAATAAACCACCAAGTGTACCCACCAGGATAATCACACCATTCAAGTAGCGGGCCCAGATTGGTTGGTAAAATCCTTGAATTTGCGGTGCATCTAGGACCTGAGTAGATATGATCACCTGTGGAATGATGGTGCCAAGAATCGCTCCACCTACAGCAGCCGCCATTCCAACACCAACAAGAAATGCAACCGATGGACTGCCCCATCGGGCGAAAGGAGGAAATAATTTGCCAAAGAGCAACACTACCATGATTACAGGCGGAAGAAGAAACAGCCAATCCGTAAACCCCGACCTTCCTTCGAGCAGTGGTTGGAATAACTGTGGCCACAAGACTAACCGCCAAGCAACCACCAGTGCATATCCGGATGAAACACCGATGAATAATTGAATGGCGATGCGGAATAGCGGATTATCTCCAAATATATAGCTAAATACTGCCAATGTTAACGCAAGCCCAAGAAATAGGCCAATCAGGTCAGCCCAGGAGAGTCCGCTGAGTACGATTGGGCTGTTCATGGCGATCCTCGACGGGCTTGGTAGCGACGCTCCCAATTTATTAAAATTTGGGTGAAGATAGCACCAAGGATTAATAACACTACAGATACGGCTGTACCTACGGAGAACGCTGACCATAATGGGCGTGCTAAGATCTGATCTCCTGTCAGAATGGCGTAGGCTTCTGCTCCAGAGATGCCAGAAATTAACCCTTCAATGATCCTCGGATTGGCATAATAATAAGGTCGTACCATCGGACGCAGCTTGAGCACTCACGACCAGGATCATTGGAATATCTCCCAGATTCCGGTTAACTTGCTCAATCCATTGGCGCGCCGTATCTGCACTGTCAGTCAGCACAACTACCATGCCAAAACTGGCTAATAGATTGGTTTGTTCCATCTGGTAATTGTCCCAAATCTCAATTCCATCCACTGTTAGCGGAGTTGAGCGACTGGGATCAGCCACAAAATCACTCATACCAATAGGACCGCCTGGGATAAATCCCATATTCACATAATTAAGGACTGGCTGATAGCCATAACCCAGATCTTGGTTCAGCTCGGTCATGAGATATTCACTCATCGCGGGACCATTTGTAAGAGTTGATACTAGTACAAGATACGCCTGTTGTGACATCAGGTGGTCGAACAATGGAGCGGCAGCTGCCAGCATTTCGCCCTGGTAGCCGGGCTGAAAATCCACTGCTACCAGCACTGGCGCTTTAAGAGCCAGTGCCATCACTTGTTGATTCACAGAAAGGGTTTCAGCCGCGATCTCTGGACCTAACTGTAAATTCGTAGTCCCCGGAGCAACAGCCGCGACAAACATAGAAACCATTAATACAAGTGCGATTACCCACCGTAAAACGGGTTGCGCACTCTTTTTGCGGTGGGCTGAAATTGGCGGTTGATTATCATCCTGTCGAATCATGTTTGCCAGCAGGGTGGCGCGATCTTTCTGCGATTCGGTCACCCGCAGCACGTTCACATTCGATGAAAAGATATCATCTGGTTGCCAAAACGGCTCTTCCAAACGGTGGGGACCGCTGAGCCCTAATAACTCTCGCAAGTCATCTTCTGGAGATTCTGGAGTGAGAGGTGGTTCCTCATTTTCCGGAGCAGGATGGGCAGGCTCAGACTCAATCGATCCATCTCCTGGTTGGGAAGGTGGCTCAAGGTTGTCATTCAGCATCCAGTCAGGAATATTATCAGCCATGGCTAACCTTCATACGGGCGCTGTCGACCAATGAGCACTCGGACACCTGTTGCCAGGGTGCCAATTGCAACCCCTATCAATAATCCTCGTAATCCACCAACTGACCAAACCTGGTTGATCCACGTTCGAATTACAACCAGCGCCTGGATTGAATCTCCCCCAAATGAAACTCGACCTGCAATCGAGACAAGGACTATTATGAAAAAGCCAATACTGGCTGCATTGCGCCTTCGAGCCGGCAGTCGGGATGCAGCATAGATGAGTGCAATACTTACCGAGGCGACAAGACTGGCTTCCACAGGAATGACGATACTCGTAAAAGCCCACATGATCGGAGGGCTTGTTGGGCCGGTAATCAGTCCGACTACCACGGTAACAACTAAAGCAGATATAAGAATAATGCTGTATCCCCAGCCTGTTTCACGATGGACTGATTTTAGCCAATGAACTCGGGCAAGGTTGATGATCCCGACGATCAAAGCAGCTGCAGATACCAGGGCTGCCCAGTGCAAAATAGTTGAACGAACCTGGTGCAAGAATGGCCAATCGACAAAGTATCCGATGAGAACAATGCTGCCCGCTGCTGCGGTAATAATGAATAACCAGGACAAGCGGTTACTTTTCACAGAAGGCCAATCAACCGAAAAATTAACCCCGCAAGGATAAGAGCTCCCAGAACCAGGCGCATGATGTCCTGTGCTCGCAGGCTGGCAATTCGCCAGGGTTCACTGTTTAGGTAAGCGCCACCAGCAAATAATTCTTCACCGAGGAATGCCTCTTCAGCCATAGCAGAGAAAATCGCTTGAGCACAGGTGCTGTCACTTCCTGCCAGAAGTCTGCCCTCATTCCGCTCAATGGAATCAGCGATGAATGCCGCTTCCAACCCAAAATTTCCAGCCAGCACATGTGTAGAACCTGGTCTCGCTTTGGTGAGCGGTAAAATCCCTGCTGCATAGGAAAATGGTGTCATCCCTCCTATTTGTACCTGCAGCTCCTGTGCTGGCTCGGTAATTTCGGCTGCGTTATACGCTTGTTGTAAGGAATCTCGGGCGAGGATCGCAGTCTCGCCATTTCCACTACTAATTACCATTTGGTTATCACTGATCCAGGTGCCCGGTGCAACCATCTGTACCACGTCGATCCCTGCTACGGCTGCTGCCCCGGCTTGCTCAAACAAACCTGCGCTTCCTAATGAAATATGAAATTCGCTGCCACTTTCGACCACCTGCCTTACGGCTTTTGCACCCTCGTTAAATCCTGGAATTGGTCGTAATTCGACCGGCGTTTTGGGTGGTCTAAGCCAGAACCAAACAACGAGGCTCACGAAAGTCAACAGGAGGAGCACTCCCCCAAGTTCCGCGGTTATCGTAATTGTCGGGATGTTCATGATTCGTGTTCTTCTTTAAGCCGGGCAGCAAATTTCCGGGTCTGTTGGGGATCCTCAAGAAGGTGTGCCATCGCGTCGAGTTGGTAATCCGGGACGATGCCTCGCAGGACAGGTTGTGTCAGATAGATTGCCTGGGCTCCGACCGTCACAAGCGGGCCTGCTCCTTCCAGCAACGCGGCTACCCAGGAACTGTAGCCGCGTTGCTGCAATTTCTGTACCCACTCACTCCAGGTTTGCAGGTCAGATTCCATGGGTAGAGTATAGCATAAAAGTAATTGGCAAAACTTCTGTTCGGAATTATGACAAATTCACTATTGGTAATGTGCCATATATTACTATCCTTAATCCCTCAAAAGGAATAAACTTAACAGTTGAATATGTTCATGATTTACGCATGAAAATGAAAAATCTGCCCGAAATCATATGAAACGATCGGAGAAATATACCTTATGAAAAGACCCATGGTAACAATCGATGGCAATGAAGCAACCGCTGCAGTTGCGCATAAGCTAAGTGAAGTAATTGCAATTTACCCAATCACCCCTTCATCTGGAATGGGTGAGCTCTCTGACGAGTGGTCAGCCAAAGGTAAGAAAAACCTCTGGGGCACGGTACCACTGGTGATTGAGATGCAGTCTGAGGGTGGAGCAGCCGGCTCCGTCCACGGTGCACTCCAGACGGGTGCCCTGACGACCACATTTACAGCCTCTCAAGGTCTGCTTCTGATGATCCCGAATATGTTCAAGATTGCTGGTGAGTTAACCTCAGCGGTCTTCCACGTCTCAGCCCGGTCGCTTGCAGCTAGCGCGCTCTCCATCTTCGGCGATCACTCTGATGTTATGGCAGCTCGCTCCACCGGGTTTGCATTCCTGGCTTCGAACTCGGTTCAAGAGGCTCAAGACTCGGCTGCAATCGCTCATTCAGCTACTCTGGAGGCTCGAGTACCATTCGTACACTTTTTCGATGGCTTTCGAACTTCAGCCGAGGTTAATAAGATTGAACAACTCACCGATGATGATCTGAAAGGACTGATTAGCGATGAACTGATCCAGGCGCACCGCGCCCGCGGTCTCTCACCAGATCATCCAGTTCTGCGTGGCACAGCTCAAAATCCAGACGTGTACTTCCAGGGTCGAGAAACTGTCAATCCCTATTACCTGGCATGTCCGGATATTGTCCAAAAAGCCATGGACAAGTTTGCTGCCATCACCGGGAGGCAGTATAAGCTTTTCGATTACGCAGGCGCAGCAGATGCCGATCGGGTCATTGTGGTGATGGGTTCAGGCGCTGAAACCGTAGAGGAAACAGCAAAATACTTGAACAAAAACGGCGAGAAACTGGGCGTATTGAAAGTACGCTTGTACCGTCCGTTTTCGGTAGAACACTTCGTTAAGGCTCTTCCCAAGACTGTCAAGACTATAGCTGTCCTCGATCGCACCAAGGAACCTGGCTCAGCCGGTGAACCGCTTTACCAGGATGTTGTCACTGCGATGAATGAGGTCTGGACAGGTAATCACGTTCGAATCATCGGCGGGAGATTTGGCCTTTCATCCAAAGAATTTACCCCTGCAATGGTCAAGGGC
Organism: uncultured Chloroflexia bacterium; assembly: GCA_963774935.1. Classification (GTDB taxonomy): domain Bacteria; phylum Chloroflexota; class Anaerolineae; order Anaerolineales; family UBA4823; genus CAVZGO01. The sequence continues at coordinate 196,969 of CAVZGO010000001.1, read as the reverse complement.
GTTTACGATGAGATGCTCAAGGAGCAGCCCAAGAACCATTTCACAGTCGGTATTAATGATGATGTTACCCATACCAGCATCGATTATGATCCCGGTTATCATATCGAAATGCCTGAGACCGTCCGCTGTGTCTTTTGGGGACTGGGAGCTGACGGAACCGTGGGGGCTAATAAAAACTCGATCAAAATCATCGGCGAAGAGACCAGTAACTATGCTCAGGGCTACTTCGTTTATGACTCGAAGAAATCTGGCACAGCGACTATCTCCCACCTGCGCTTTGGACCGAAACCGATCCGTGCTCCATACTTGATTGGACAGGCGCAGTTTGTGGCTTGTCACCAATTCAGCTTCCTCGAGCGCTTCGACGTGCTCAAATACGCCCAACCTGGCGGAGTATTTCTGCTCAACAGCATTTACAAACCCGAAGAAGTATGGGATGAGCTGCCCCAGGAAACTCAAAAAGCCATCATCGACAAGAAAATGCGCTTCTTCGTTATTGATGCGTATGAGGTCGCCAAAGAGACTGGTATGGGCGGTCGCATCAATACCATCATGCAGACCTGCTTCTTTGCCATCAGCGGCGTCTTACCCCGTGACCAGGCTATCAAAGAAATCAAGCGTGCCATCAAGAAGACCTACAGCAAGCGTGGTGAGGCAGTAGTGAAAGCCAACTACGAGGCTGTGGACGCGACCCTGGCTAACCTGCATGAAGTTAAAGTGCCGGAAAAAGTTACCAGCACCCTCACCCGTAGATTACCCGTCCCGCGGGAAGCGCCAGAATATGTACGCGATGTGCTCGGCAGGATCATCTCATTCGATGGCGATAGCCTCCCCGTGAGTGCAATGCCGGTAGATGGAACATTCCCGACCGGCACGACCCAATGGGAAAAACGCAACATCGCCCTGGAGATACCTGTGTGGGAATCGGATCTTTGCATCCAATGTGGAAAATGTTCGTTTGTCTGCCCGCACGCTGTTATCCGGGAAAAGGTGTATGATCCAGCGTTTATGAAAGACGCACCAGAAGGCTGGGTGGGTGTAGAGGCGCGCTGGAAAGAGTTCCCCAATATGATGTACTCCCTGGTTGTATCACCGGAGGATTGTACAGGATGTGCACTTTGCATTGAAGCTTGTCCTGCCAAGGATAAGTCGCAGGTTGGTCGCAAGGCGATCAACATGGCTGACCAGCCGCCCATTCGCGAAAGAGAAGCAGCCAAATGGGATTACTTCTTGTCAATTCCCGATGTTGACAGAACCACTTTCAGCGTCAAGTCGGTGAAGAACTCGCAGCTACTTCTGCCATTGTTTGAGTTCTCCGGCGCTTGCTCGGGCTGCGGTGAAACCCCCTATATCAAGCTGCTGACCCAGCTATTTGGAGACCGTATCGTCGTAGCAAATGCTACCGGTTGTACATCCATTTACGGTGGTAACCTGCCCACAACTCCATGGGCGAAGAACCACGATGGACGCGGACCCGCCTGGTCCAACTCCCTCTTCGAGGACAATGCTGAGTTTGGTCTGGGAATGCGCTTAACCCTCGATAAGCAGCAAGAATACGCGCGTGAATTACTGGCGGCTCTGGCTGGTCAGATTGGTGAGCAGCTTGTAACCGAATTGTTGAACGCTGATCAGAGCAGTGAAGCGGGAATACGTGACCAGCGAAACCGAGTGGCAGCGCTGAAGGAAATCCTGAAGGGAGTGAAAGATCCTAACGCTACCCACCTGCTCAGTATTGCAGACGTGCTTGCCCGCAAGAGCGTTTGGATCATCGGTGGCGATGGCTGGGCTTATGATATCGGTTATGGTGGGCTCGATCACGTGCTGGCTGCCGGCCGGAATGTGAATATCATGGTGCTCGATACCGAAGTGTACTCCAATACAGGTGGTCAGGCTTCGAAATCGACCCCGCGCGCGGCTGTCGCGAAATTTGCAGCGAATGGTAAAGGCATCCCAAAGAAAGACCTGGGCATGATCGCGATGGCATACGGATATGTCTACGTAGCACGCGTTGCGATGGGCGTCCAGTGACCAGCAGACTCTGAACGCTTTACTCGAAGCCGATGCCTATAATGGTCCGTCCCTCATCATTGCCTATAGCCACTGCATTGCCCACGGTTATGATTTGCGCATGGGCTTGGAACAGCAGAAGCTGGCTGTTGCATCAGGTGCATGGCCGCTTTACCGTTACAATCCAGCCTTGATTAATGAGGGTCAAAATCCGCTCTCGATCGACTCAAAGGAGCCAACGGTACCGTTAAGTAAATATGCCTACAATGAATCTCGCTACCGCATGCTGCTGCAAAGTGATGAGCAGCGAGCAGAGATGTTGATGAAGCAAGCCCAGAAAGATGTAAGCGGTCGGTGGGATCTCTATCGACAAATGGCCGCGATGCACTATGAAGGGAACAAGGAAAACGAGTAAATCTAGATCAAAGGAGCCGCAGCGAATGATCGCTCCGGCTCCTTAATAACCTGGAGAAAAAGGATAACGATTATGGTTGACCTCACTACGACTTATCTGGGCTTGAGCCTGAAAAATCCACTGGTTGCCTCCTCCTCACCCCTGACCGAGAAGGTTGAGATTGTAAAGCAGATGGCAGAGGCAGGGGTGGCAGCGGTGATCCTGCCTTCATTGTTCGAAGAACAAATCCTGCATGATAGCTGGAAGTTGCATCGCGATCTCGAGCGTGGCGCTGACCAATTCAATGAAGCAATGAGCTATTTTCCGGATACTGGTCGTTACAGCATCGGACCAGATAAATACCTGGAAAAGCTAAGCAAAACAAAGGCAGCAGTGAACATACCAGTCTTCGGCAGCTTGAATGGCGTCACATCAGGGGGGTGGGTTGACTATGCTAAGAAAATCGAGGACGCTGGGGCGGATGCACTTGAAATCAACCTGTACGACATTGTAACCGACCCGGTTATGACTGCTGGTAGCCTGGAAGACAAGCACGTTATGCTTGTTGAGAGTATCCGTGCAAAGGTAAAAATCCCGATTGCAGTCAAGCTCAGTCCATTCTATACAGCCCTTCCACACTTTGCAAAACGGTTAGCCCAAACCGGTGTGAATGGTCTGGTGCTGTTCAACCGTTTCTACCAACCTGATTTTGATCTCGATGAACTGGCAGTTGTACCCAACCTGGTTTTGAGCACATCGAATGAGCTGCGCCTGCCATTACGATGGATCGCAATCCTGTATGGACGGGTGCAGGTAGATTTTGGTTTGACCGGTGGCGTGCATCAGGCGGCAGACCTCATCAAGTCAGTGATGGCAGGAGCATGCACCACGATGGTCACCTCCGAATTTCTGCATCATGGCGTTGGTCGGGTCGCAGAAATACTACAGGATGTTGAGTCGTGGATGGTTGATCATGAATATGAATCGATCACCCAAATGAAAGGCAGTATGAGCCAGTTGGCAGTGGGTGATCCCTCTGCTTTTGAGCGAGCAAATTACATCCGCGTCCTCAGCTCATATTAAGAACTTTCACACCGCATTCAGCGCAAGAATTAGATCCTGTTCTGAAAAGTAGAAACAAAAGATGGGGCTCGGCAAGTTCGAGCCCCATCTTTTGTTTACAGGATATATTGTTATCTATCATTCTTCTTATTCATTAAGACAATTGCTCTCAGTAAGAAATTGCTCTAACTCCTGTAGGTGCTCAGCAGGGACGATGTCCTCCATCTCCTGCCAGATCCGGCAGAGACGTGGGGTGACTTCTTCATTTAATTGTTTCGCGTCTTGGGATCTTTGGATGGCTTTCTCCCACTGGTCTGAATGAGCATAACCCTGTATAAAGGGGATCCACTCGTTTGCATCAGCAGGTTTATAGCCATTCTGAGCGGCTTCATCTCCAAGATTTGCCACTGACTCCCAATCCCCGAGCTGGCGCATCAGATCTGCCTTCTGAAAGTAATAACACCAGTCATGCGGCGGTTCCTTGCCAAAGAGATCAGTTGGAGGATAAATATCTGAGCTGGGCTCGGGCGATATCCGGCTGAGGTTTGAAACCGGCAGCGCCTGAACGGTTAACTCGGGTAGAGCAGGGTTATCCGCATCCTCAGGAGAGAGAACCCACAGGCAGCGCCCGGTGCCAGACTTATAGTAGATCACCAGGCTGTCCAGGCTGTTGCCTTGAAAGGTGAAGTTGCGGAAAGTTGGATTCAATGGCTTGCCACGCGCCAGGCGTGGCACCTGTTTCGGACCAATATCGTGAGCCAGCTCAAGGAACCAGTATCCCAGGCTTTCCTGACTTTCGGGCTGGGGGTAAAGTAAATTTAATGCCATGGCTGTCGAAGCTCGACCAACAAATGAAAACAATTCGTCCGCTGAAAGAATTGCTGTGTTCGGCTGGATGGAAGGTGCCCGCCAGTAAAGCTGCCAGTAGAACTGGTTCTGCTTAAGCGTTGACCGGTAATATTCCGTGGCATTGCGCAAGTGGTAACCCACTGCTAAGCCGACCAGCGTTGAAACCAGTAATAAGATTGGCAGCCTGCGGGGAGTAAACCAAACCAGCAAGGCATAGAACAATATGCTCAATCCGAACATTGCTGCCAGCGCAAAGCGCCCACCCCACATCCCCCACAGCACACTGCGATCCGTCAGCCAGACGGGTAGGGGTCCTAAAAATGTTGCGATAAGCCCCACCAAAAGTGCCTGACGCAGCCAGCCGGGCGTAGCTTCCACCTGGCTCTCGCCAGTTCTATTTATTTTCTTTAACAGTAAATATGTTAATGAAGCTGCCGCCACTCCTGCCACGATTGAAAAAAGGTAGACGCGGTCGGTCAGGTCGATCTGATCTGGGCGGGCTGTTTCGTACCATGCTCCAATTAAATTATGTGTGAAATCCTGGATAGAGAGCTGAAGGAGTTGGAGCAGGGTAGCCAGCGGTTGATTAGCAAGGCGATATAGCAAATCGGGACGGTTCGGATCATCCTTCAGGTTGACAAAAAAGACCATCCGCACCAGCAAAGCCGCCATGAACACAGCAAGGTATGGTAGCCATCGTCGTACCACAAGGTTGATACGCTGGCGAGTTGGCATTTCTTGGTCGGTGAGGACGATCCATAAGAGCAGAGGGCGTAACAGCTCGAGCCCCCAAAAGTATTCCATGGTCAGCATGTGCAGTGCTTGAGAAATCAATGCCAGGGCGGTCAACCAATAAAAGCGGCGCGGCATTCGCTCAGCCCAGATCATTGCTCCGATTGAGACAAAAAACAAGCCAAATGTTATCCAGTGTTGGCTGAATGCGACTGCTACTGGCTGGTAGGTAAAAACCGGGTAGATGGCGAAAAGGATCGCCATCCAATTAGCCACCGACTTTTGCCGTGGCCACAGACCGCGCAGGCTCCACCACATCGCCAGTACTGCCAGCCAGCGCAACAGCAAAGCGAATATATGCCATACCCAGGGGGTTGTTCCAAGGATAGGCATCGTCAGGATATATGTCCAGGCTGAAAAAGGACGCTCGCCCTGATAGAAATCCCAAAAAGCTCCCACACCACGCAGGCGCGCCAATGTCACTGCGGGCCAGTCATCCCAATATAAGCCCAGGACTGGAATCAACAAGCCAAAAGAAATCACCAAAATGGCCAGCAAAACCAGAGGAAAGTAACGATCAAGAGCAGATTGCTTCATTTACGCCATTAATTATAAATCCCCCGCCTGCCATCGATTGGTAAAGCGGGGGACATAGTAAACAAGAAAAAGTCCGATCACTGGAATGACATCCAGGTCAAACCCGAAACTACAACATGTCGGCTCAGATTTCGAAATCAGGCTCGTTTTCGTGTTTTTTGTGTCGGTAGACAATTCTCCCTCGCGTCAGGTCATAGGGAGACATTTCAACCCTTACCCGATCACCCAGGAGAATCCGGATGTAATACTTCCGCATTTTGCCGGATAGATAAGATAGCACCTCGTGACCGTTATCCAGCTTGACTTTAAACTGGGTACCGGGAAGCGCCTCTACCACCAGGCCCTCCACCTGAATTTTATCGTCATCTTTCGCCATGCAAACCTCCCGGCCTCGGATCATGCGATCCAAGACCAATGCCGGTCAGGTGACAGATCATTCCATATCCGTCATCTGCCGGCGCCTGATGCGCCGAATAGCCTTCTTCTTGTCTATTCTTCGCAGTTCACTTTTAGATACAAACCATCTCTTCCTTCGAACAGTGCTCAGGATACCGCTCTTTGCTACTTTCTTGCGAAAGCGCTTCAATAGCTGGTCCTGTGATTCATTGGGGCGCAGCGTTACTGTTGCCAAACTACTCACCTCCTTTCGCTAACTGACTTAGGGCGAAAAAATAGCCCGGACTGCGTTCGCGGACGAAGCCGAGCTACTCTAAATTGCTCCCTAGGTCCAGTGTCATTCACAAATCCATGTTCCGCTCTTCTCCATTTCTCACAAATAAAAGAGCAAATCCGCGATGATATCAAAATTATAATAGAATTCCGAGTCAATGTCAAACAGATTAAGTTATAGTTAAAGGAATAAATCTCGGAGCATGAATCTGGCAGAATCTGCTGAAATAGTTGGGTATCTGGATAAATGGTCGAATCGCAAGATAAGCGTGGGGGAGCATATACCTCTTCCCGATGCAGGGTGTACCTTTTGAAGTGGGCACGGCATATTGTACGGCTTTGTTGAGCGGTGCTTTTAACCGCTTCTCTCTGGCTGGCAGTTGCGCAATGCCTGGATTATCAAACGCCGGCATGTTTAAAAGGTTACCCGGCGGGTGTTGATAATTTCGGCTTTTTACAGCGTAGGGAGGCCAAGAATTACACCGGCGTTGCACGTTTGTTTCGAGAGAAGAATCTTTGAGATATCCAGGGAGTAATATCCGATAGAATTGGGTGTAAGATAAGCCCACCAGGCTGTTAGAATTTGGACTTAATCCAACTCCAACAAGAGGAAAAGGTCGTATATTTGTGCAATGGAATGGAAGCCGACAATATGAAAAGCATCTTTGTTGGACGGGAATATCCTGTGAATATTAAAAGTGATGAAGTTGCGGCTATCCTGTATAATCGCCAGCTAGCGATGAGCATCTGGCAATTTCTCAATCTTTAAAATATGGTTTACACCGCGAACAATTATCTATTGACCTGGGTAGCATTCTGTATTATTGCATTCCTTTGTGGATCGCTCCCGTTCTCAGTTTGGTTGGGCAAACTTTATTTAAAGCAAGATGTACGCCAGTATGGCGATGGTAACCCCGGTGCGACAAATGTAATGAGAGCAGGCAGCAAAGCGGTTGGTCTGCTTGTTTTAACCCTGGATATCTCAAAAGCAGCTGTACCAGTTGGTCTGGCGTATCACAATCTTGGAATTCGTGGAATTCCGATGGTTTTGATTGCAGTTGCACCGGTTCTTGGACACGCTTTTAGTCCTTTTTTAGGTTTTCACGGTGGAAAAGCGCTCGCAACCGCCTTGGGTGTTTGGATTGGATTAACGATTTGGAAGGCTTCACTGGTTGGGGTATTAGGCACTATGCTTGGGTATGCATTAATTCCTTTGTCTGGATGGGCAGTCATGATTGGACAGGCCTGTATTTTAGCAGCCCTGCTGATATGGATGCCAGATCCGCTATTATTAGTTACTTGGGGAATCCAGGTTCTCATTCTTGCATGGACCCACCGCGCCGACCTGTGTAAACGACCTTACCTGCGGGCAGAGATTAAACGACTTCTCCATATTAAGGCTCAATGATCGATTTCCTGCTGCACGATTTCATCTTTAATCTAATTCTTTTTCAGGTAGCACTCCTGGCGGTGATCCTGAGCAACCTGACCTTATTGCACCGCTCAAGAAGACACGCTCCGCCTGAACAATTTCCAAAGGTTTCAATTCTAGTTCCAGCGTTCAATGAGGAAAAGAATGTTGGCAGATGCATTCAATCTCTGCTGGCGCAAGATTATCCCAGTTTTGAGGTCTTTGCCCTGGATGACCAATCTACCGATGCTACACTTGCGGTCCTCGAGCAACTGGCCATTTCCCAACCAAAATTGAAGATCCTGCGTGGTAGTCCACCCCCAGCTGACCAGATGGGGAAGAATTGGGCTTGCAGCCAACTGGCTGGCCATGCAGAAGGTGATTTATTATTTTTTACCGACGCGGATACTTTTCATCAACCGAAAGCTTTACGGGTAATTGTTACGACTCTCCTTGGCGAAAGAGCTGATTTATTAACAGGTTTTCCTCAACAGCACGTTCTTTCCTGGGGAGAACGGCTGCTGGTCCCCTTTTTTTCCTGGGCTTCCCTGAGCTTCATTCCACTCTGGATAGCGTACAAAGTGCGCTGGCAGTTCCTTGTTGTGGCAGTTGGACAGGTGATGCTATTTCAGCGTGAAGCATATCAAAAAATTGGTGGGCATGCAGCCTTGGGAGGGGCAATTGTGGACGATATCACACTGGCAAGAAAGATCAAGGCCGCAGGATTACGCTGGCGTGTGACCAGTATTTCAGACCTGATCAAATCTCGGATGTATCACAGCAGCGCGGAGGCAGCAAATGGATTTACTAAAAACCTGTTCGCAGCATTTGACTTTCATCTGATATCTTACTTGTTCGTTTTCTTATGGCTGGCTGTTCTTTTTGTGCTTCCGATCCTCCTATTGGGAAGTTTAGTCGCTGGAACTGCCACAAACGGTTATTCAGAACGGCTAATTATCTGTGTAATCCTCTCATTTTTTGTCTGGTTAATACCGTATATAGAAATTGGAATACCTCTTTATCTGACGTTTCTGTTTCCGGTCACAGTATTGGCAAATGAAGTTATCGCTTTCCGCTCTCTCTTTTTCAGTTTGACAGGACGCTTAACCTGGAAGAACCGCCCGCTCAACACTCCCAAATGGAAGTGGTTGTGAGGCTGCGCCATTCAAAGTCCCTCAAAAATAAAACTCCCAATCCTTGTGGATTGGGAGTTTTATAAAAAAAGTCTCTTGGCAATGACCTACTCTCCCAGGGGGCTACCCCCCAAGTACCATCGGCGCTGACGGTCTTAACGACCGGGTTCGGGATGTGGCCGGGTGTACCTCCGTCGCTCCAATCACCAAGAGACTAATTTACAAGATATAAATACCGAATAGCGACAAAAAAGAGAAAAGTAACCAGTTCTCCGCACTAGGGAAGCCCTCGACCATTAGTACGGGTAAGCTGAATGCATTACTGCACTTACACCTCCCGCCTATCAAGCAGGTAGTCTACCTGCGGTCTTACCCTGTTACCAGGAGAGGGATCTCATCTTGAGGCGAGTTTCCCACTTAGATGCTTTCAGCGGTTATCTCTGCCAGACATAGCTACCCAGCAATGCCGTTGGCACGACAACTGGCACACTAGAGGTCTGTCCACCCCGGTCCTCTCGTACTAGGGGCAGCTCCTCTCAAATCCCTTACGCCCACAGCGGATAGAGACCGACCTGTCTCACGACGGTCTGAACCCAGCTCGCGTACCGCTTTAACGGGCGAACAGCCCGACCCTTGGGACCTTGTCCAGCCCCAGGATGCGATGAGCCGACATCGAGGTGCCGAGCGAGGTCGTCGATGTGAACTCTTGGACCTCACCAGCCTGTTATCCCCGGGGTAGCTTTTGTCCGGTAAGCCACGGCCCTTCCACTCGGTACCGTGGGATCACTAAGCCCGTCTTTCGACTCTGCTCGACGCGTTGGTCTTGCAGTCAAGCTCCCTTATGCCTTTACACTCTACGGTTGGTTTCCATTCAACCTGAGGGAACCTTTGGGCGCCTCCGTTACCTTTTAGGAGGCGACCGCCCCAGTCAAACTGCCCACCTGGCACGGTCCCCCATCCGGATTACGGAATGGGGTTAGGGTCTAGACACCATCAGGGTGGTATTTCACCGCTGGCTCCACCGAGGCTAACGCCCCAGCTTCACAGCCTCCCACCTATCCTACACAGACAATGCCCAAACTCAATGCCAAGCTACAGTAAAGCTCCACGGGGTCTTTTTGTCCTGCTGCGGGTAAGACGCATCTTCACGCCTATTTCAATTTCACCGGGTCCTTCGTCGAGACAGTGCTCTAGTTGTTACGCCGTTCGTGCGGGTCGGAACTTACCCGACAAGGAATTTCGCTACCTTAGGACCGTTATAGTTACGGCCGCCGTTCACCGGGGCTTCGGTTCAAAGCTTCGCTTACGCTAACCTCTCCCCTTAACCTTCCGGCACTGGGCAGGCGTCAGCCCCTATACGTCGCCTTTCGGCTTCGCAGAGACCTGTGGTTTTGTTAACCAGTCACTAGAGCCATTTCACTGCGACCCAATGACCCTCCAGTTGTTCAACTATCAGGTCACCGGGCACCCCTTCTCCCTAAGTTACGGGGCTATGTTGCCTAATTCCTTAACGAAGGTTATCCCGTTCGCCTTGGTATACTCTACCCGTCTACCTGTGTCGGTTTGCGGTACGGGCGCTCTGGTATCAACGTTTAGTGGCTTTTCTCGGCAATAAGGCTTAACCACTTCTGCCTCAAGGGCTCGCATTCGTGCCTCAGCTCAGCTGGCGGATTTACCTACCAACCTCAACGCCTACACACTTACACCCACACCACCAATCGTGGGCTGGTCTACCTTGTTGCGACCCCACATCACTCCACCAAAGCGGTTCCGGAATGTTGACCGGATGTCCATCACCTACGCCTTGCGGCCTCGGCTTAGGCCCGACTAACCCGACGCGGATTGACCTGCCGTCGGAAACCTTAGACTTACGGCGAACACGGTTCTCACGTGTTTTTCGCTACTCATGCCTGCATTCTCACTTCTGTCCGCTCCAGCCGTCTTTACAGTCGACCTTCCCTGCTGACAGAACGCTCCCCTACCATTAGCAGTTGCAAAGCAACTGCAATCCATGGCTTCGGTGCTATGCTTAGCCCCGTTATGTTTTCCGCGCAACACCACTTGACCAGTAAGCTATTACGCACTTTTTAAAGGGTGGCTGCTTCTAAGCCAACCTCCTGGTTGTCAGTGTAGTATCACATCGTTTCCCACTTAGCATAGACTTGAGGACCTTAGCCGATGATCTGGGCTGTTTCCCTTTCGACCACGAAACTCATCTCCCGTAGTCCGACTGCCATGCTCTGGAGTACCGGCATTCGGAGTTTGGTTGAGTTCGGTAAGCAGTAAGCCCCCTAGCTCATCCAGTGCTCTACCTCCGGTACTGAACGCATGACGCTAGCCCTAAAGCTATTTCGGGGAGAACAAGCTATCTCCGAGTTCGATTGGCATATCACCTCTACCCACAGCTCATCTCCTAACTTTGCAGCGTTAGTGAGTTCGGGCCTCCACGAGGGGTTATCCTCGCTTCACCCTGGCCATGGGTAGCTCACTCGGTTTCGTGTCTAATCACAGCGACTATACGCCCTATTCAGACTCGCTTTCGCTACGGCTACGGGTGTCACTCCCTTAACCTCGCCACTGTGATTAACTCGCAGGCTCATTCTCCAAGAGGCACGCCGTTAGGCGTAGTGGCGCGCACCTGGCTTTCACCAGAGCACAGACCCACCATTAGCCCTTCGACTGCTTGTAGGCTTACGGTTTCAGGTTCTTTTCACTCCCCTCACTGGGGTACTTTTCACCTTTCCCTCACGGTACTTGTTCACTATCGGTCGCCAAATGTATTTAGCCTTGGAGAGTGGACTCCCCAGATTCCTACCGGATTAGCGTGCCCGGTAGTACTCAGGTACCTGGCGGAAGTCATCGAGTTTTTGCATACGGGACTGTTACCCTCTTTGGTAGGCTTTCCCACACCTTTCCGCTAACTCTCAGTTTTGTCACTTCCATCTGCCAGGCCCTACAACCCTCAAGTTTCCTTGAGTTTGGGCTGCTTCCCTTTCGCTCGCCACTACTCGGGAAATTATCTCTTTTCCTCTGGGTACTTAGATGTTTCAGTTCCCCAGGTTCCCTTCTCCTATCCTATGTGTTCAGATGGGAGATACCGCTGGTTCGCAGCGGTGGGTTTCCCCATTCGGATATCCCCGGATCAACGCCTGTACACGGCTTCCCGAGGCTTTTCGCAGTGTCCCACGTCCTTCGTCGGCATTTGGCACCAAGGCATCCACCGTAAGCCCTTATTAGCTTGCTCCTAGCACGGAGAACTCGTTACTCTTCTCTTGCTCTCTTTCTCTTGCGTCTTCTTCGCTATTCGGTTGGTAAGGTGCGGATTTCGACTTTGACGATCGAAAGCTGCTTGCCAGGATTATGGTTTCCCGTTGATACAGATTTCGTCTTTCAAATCTTTACTTCCGTCTTCAAAGGTGCGATCTGCAAACTCGAGAGACAAACAGCCCCAACGTTTCGCCGGGCTGTGATGCTGGCGGATTTGCCTTTCTACCCCTGGATTATCGCAAGTGACTAAACGACGAGCTTTGTCCACCTATCCTAATGCGATTGGTTACACCTTGACAACTGAGAAGTGATAGAGAGAGGGGGGGGAACTAGGTGTCTCGACACCGCTGTGCGAGACGCATAAAGGGTAGCTAGAAATCAGGCCCTAAGGACTGAATTCAGGACTCCCTAGAAAGGAGGTGATCCAGGCGCACCTTCCGGTACTCCTACCTTGTTACGACTTCGTCCCAGTCACCAGCCCCACCTTCGACGGCTCCCTCCTTGCGGTTAGGATACCGGCTTCAGGTGTTGCCAGCTCCCATGACGTGACGGGCGGTGTGTACAAGGCCCGGGAACGTATTCACCGCACTAATGCTGACGCGCGGTTACTAGCAACTCCGACTTCATGCAGGCGAGTTGCAGCCTGCAATCTGAACTGAGACCAGCTTTGGGGATTGGCTCCACCTTGCGGCTTTGCTACCCATTGTACTGGCCATTGTAGCGTGTGTGTAGCCCCGGATATAAAGGCCATGCTGACTTGACGTCGTCCGCACCTTCCTCCGGCTTTATACCAGCAGTCCCGTATGACACTTGTAACATACGGCGCGGGTTGCGCTCGTTACCGGACTTAACCGGACATCTCACGACACGAGCTGACGACAGCCATGCAACACCTGTGTAGGCTCCCCGAAGGGTCGGTCCACTTTCGTTTCCCTACCACCTACATGTCAAACCCGGGTAAGGTTTTTCGCGTAACATCGAATTAAACCACACGCTCCGCTGCTTGTGCGGGCCCCCGTCAATTCCTTTGAGTTTTAACCTTGCGGCCGTAGTCCCCAGGCGGTAGACTTATCGCGTTTGCTTCGGCACCGATGGTTTTTACACCACCAACACCAAGTCTACATCGTTTACAGCTAGGACTACCGGGGTTTCTAATCCCGTTTGCTCCCCTAGCTTTCGCGTCTGAGCGTCAGGTACGATCCAGGAGGCCGCTTTCGCCACTGGTGTTCCTCCCGATATCTACGCATTTCACCACTACACCGGGAATTCCACCTCCCTCTATCGCCCTCGAGCTCGACAGTATTGAACGTCCTCTCCCAGTTGAGCCGGGAGATTTTACATCCAACTTACCGTGCCGCCTGCACGCGCTTTACGCCCAGTGAATTCGGATAACGCTCGGATCCTACGTTTTACCGCGGCTGCTGGCACGTAGTTAGCCGATCCTTATTCCGGAGATACCGTCCTTCCTCGTCTCCCCGAAAAGCGCTTTACAACCCGAAGGCCTTCATCGCGCACGCGGCGTTGCTGCATCAGGCTTTCGCCCATTGTGCAATATTCCCTACTGCTGCCACCCGTAGGTGTCTGGCCCGTGTTTCAGTGCCAGTGTGGGGGGTCACCCTCTCAGGCCCCCTACCCGTCGTCGCCTTGGTGAGCTTTTACCTCACCAACTAGCTGATGGGACGCAGGCCCCTCCCAAAGCGGATTTCTCCTTTCATCCACCCTCTCTAACTAGGTGGATCTCATGCGGTATTAGCAGCCCTTTCGAGCTGTTATCCCTCACTTCGGGGCAGGTCACCAACGCGTTACTCACCCGTTCGCCACTAACATCGTATTGCTACAACATCCGTTCGACTTGCATGTATTAAGCACGCCGCCAGCGTTCATCCTGAGCCAGGATCAAACTCTCCGTCTAATTCACTTCTTTTCATACCTTTCGGTATGCAGGTTACTGTCCTTCCAGTTCCTTTAGGCTCTCTATCACTTTTCAGTTGTTAAGGTGCTTCCGAAACAGCGGGCTGAATTCTACTCGCTCATCCCCCGACTGTCAAGTCTTCTAGGAAACCAATTGCCGATGTCTTTTTATCAACATCGGCACGTCAGACCGACAAGCACTTACTTTGGTCTCTGACGCGGGGGCGTCTTATTCGGATTTCAATGATCTGCCTGATTCGGCGAGATCTGGTGTGTTCTTTAGTGCCTTACAATTATATTCAAAAACCTATTCTTGTCAATGAATTTCCGTTAGATCTTTAATGTTAACATTCTTTCCAAAATGGCGAAGATGGTATCACCAGGTGCACAGGCTAGATCGGTTTTAGTACTCTATTCTTCCACCATGCTTCAATCGCCATGATGATCACCAGACCAGCCAAAGTCACGAGCCCCATGACGAGGAACATGTAGCGGCTGCCGATTGCATCGAGGAGCAGACCACCCAGCAATCCTCCCAGTGCAAAACCAAAACCGACAATCATCGAGCTGGATAACCCCAATGCCATTGATTTTGTGCCAGCAGGTGAATTATGATCAGCAAAGCTAACACCTGCTGCCCAAAAAAGTGGAAAGTTTAATCCATTAAGCAGCTGTGCAAATAGGATCCCTGTAACAGAGTTGAATACCACCATCACCAGCATACGTAGGACTGTAAAAAACACAGCTATTCGCAGGAGGTTTTGAATTCCAAATCTCTTAAGCAGTACATGGGAAAAGTATAAAACCGGTAGTTCTGCTAAGACGGAGATGGTCAGTGATAGCCCCATGACCGATTCGCTGGCACCGCAATCTTTCAAATAGGCAAATAAATAGTTGTTAATTACCGAAAACCCCATACCTGCTATGACTGCAAGAACCAGATAGAATACCCAGCGATAATTATTTACAAATTGTTGCAATCCTCTCCATATTGAGCCTCCATCTCCACGCGCGGGGTATACCAGCTTTTGGCAAAGCAGCAGCAACAGGAACATTAAGATTGCGTAGCTCCAAAATGACATCCGGATACCGTAATAATCTACCAGGAAACCAATCAATAGCCCCATTACCCCCCATCCGATCGTACCGCCCAGTCTAATTCGCCCATATTTATTCTTTTCATCTCCCAATGAAGCGATTGTAGCGCTGTCACCCAAGGAGATGATCGGTGAAGTGAAGAAGGTAAATAAGGAAAAAACGAGCATCACCACCAGTGCAGTGCGTAGGAAGGGAAAAATCATTCCACTGACAATTCCTACTCCGATCGCCATACTCATCACCTGCTTATGCCGGTGCCTGGTATCGGCAATACCTGTCCATAAAGGTGCACCAATGAGGGTAATGAGAGGGGCGATACCGGTAAGGATGCCAATCTCAGTGCCTGAGAAATCCAGCTCCTGGTAAAACAATACCAGGAACGGCATCATCCCAGACATTGCTCCGTAAAAAAGAAAATAGAACCAGAACGGGGTTCTCTTAATCATTCAAATTAAGCTCGAAACCTAAGAAGGTTTTCTTGGTCTCGCCTTCACCGCGATCGATGAAAGTGGCTGTCACAAGTGAGCCAATCTGGATCGTTTCAGGGTGTGACAGGTCTGCACCAACCAGTTGCGCGCAGATGCTCGGACCTTCATCAAGCTGAAAAACAGCCGCACAGTAAGGATTTTTTCGATCATATCCTGCCTGGATCATAGCCGAAGTAGCGATGTAAATTACTGAGAAAGCAGTCAGCTTTCCTTTGCCCGAAAGTTCGGCGGCTTCCATCTCTGTACCATGGCATTCCGGGCACATCGGGCGCGCCGGAAAGAAAAGTTTTCCACAGGCTAGACAACGGCTGGCAACCAGTTTCCGCTCGCTGAGCGCTTTGTAATGCGCAGTGCTGGTAAATTCTGGGTTGTTCATGGTTACCTCCGTTCAAAGATGTGGACCGTACAGGTCTGCCCGGTACCACCGACGTTATGAGTGAGCCCCAGGTCTGGGTTTCCTGGAAGCTGGCGCTGCCCAGCTTCACCGCGTAGCTGCTTCCAGATTTCGATCACCTGGCCTACTCCAGATGCGCCAACAGGGTGTCCCTTGGATTTTAAACCACCGGAGGTATTAACAGGACGGAAACCATCTCGGGCTGTCATGCCATCCTCGACCGCTTTCCAGCCATCTCCTGGTTGGAAAAATCCCAGGTCTTCTGTGGCAATGATCTCTGCAATCGTGAAGCAGTCATGCACCTCGGCAACCTTGATATCTGCAGGTTTAACCCCTGCCATATCATACGCAGACTTCGCAGCATACCTGGCGGATGGCAGCGAGACTAAAGTAGATCTGCTGTGAGTTGCGCCATCACTTGCCTGTCCGGAACCAATAATGTGAAGCGGGTTATCTGTGAAACGATTGGCAATTTCATCGGAAACAAGAAGTACAGCCGCAGCCCCATCGGAGACAGGTGAGCAGTCGAAAAGGCGCATCGGCCAGGCGATGATCGGGTTTGCTCGGTCGTCCTTCAGGAATTCCATTTCAGTTGTCCATGTAGGAATAACTAGACCTTTCTTCGCCGCGCTGGCTTTACGTGATTCCATGATGCTGGCAATCCGCTGACCAAATTGTGCTTTTTCGTTGAGTGCACCGTTTTCGTGGTTCTTAAAACCAACTTTGAGGAACACGTCCAGATCAGCACCATATTCTGCCAGGTAAGCGGTTGCCATAGCAGCGTACAGTCCGGGAAAAGTGAATCCAGCAGGTACTTCATATAGCGCATCCGCGGCTGTCGCTAGTGTATCGGTGACGCGTTCGATCGGTAAGTCAGTCATCTTTTCGATACCCCCGACTAGAACAACGTCATACATGCCCGAAGCGATTGCAAGGATCCCCTGGCGCAGTGCAGCTCCTCCACTGGCGCAGGCATCTTCAATCGAGGTTGCCGGACGCGGTGTCAGCCCTACCCAATCAGCCATGATCGGGGCAGTATGACCCTGGTTCTCAAACAAGCCACTGCTGAAGTTTCCGATGAACAACGCTTCGATATCGTTCGGGTCAATGCCCTTATCTACCGTGCCAAGCATTTCCTGAAAAGCGTCTACAAAAAGATCCCGGCTGGATTTCCCAGGGAAAGCGCCAAATTTGGACATCCCTGCACCCACTAAAGCAATCCCACGACTGAGTTTTCTGGTTGTCATACTCTCACTCCTTTCAACGAAGAGATTTCATAGTTGGTAAGACCGGGTATATAAAATCTTCACGCTTTACGAAGGAAAGTATCCGCCTGAAGGAAAATCGAAGCGTAAAGGACCAAGATTTACTTACTCTCTTAGGTTCCGATGACAATACCGCCATCTACACTGATGATCGCACCATGAACGAAAGAAGCCTCTTCACTTGCCAGCCACAGATATGCATTAGCGATATCGATTGGTTCACCCAGCCGTCCCAACGGGGTGTGCGATTTCATGTCCGCCAGGATATTCTCGGGCATCTTTTGAACCAAATCGGTAAGGATAAAGCCTGGCGCCACTGCATTAACTCGAATGCCGTACTTACCTAGCTCGCGTGCCCATACCTTGGTCATGCCAATCACACCGGCTTTGGATGCTACGTAATTTGTCTGACCAAAATTCCCGTACAACCCTACGACTGATGATGCATTAACAATAACGCCACCACCCTGGTTGATCATATACGGTGCTACTGCCTGGGTGCAGTTAAAAACGCCTTTCAAGTTGATCGCAATTACCTGGTCAAAGTCGCTCTCTTCCATTTGCTTCACCAACTGACCATCCTTAACTCTGACTAACAATGCATCGCGAGTAGTGCCGGCGTTGTTAATCAGAACATCAATACGACCATAAAGAGCAATGACGGCATCAATCCAGCCTTGCACTTCTTGCCGCTCGACAACATTTACTTTATCAAACCGCGCCGATGGTCCAAGGTCAGGAAGGAGTGCCGTACCGGCTGCTTCGTTTACGTCGCAAATAATAACTTTAGCGCCCTCTTCTGCGAATCGCTGGGCTGTTGCTTTGCCGATTCCTGCTGCTCCGCCCGTTATCAGGGTTACTTTATCCTTTAATCTCATCTCGCATCTCCTTTCATATCAGAGAAAAATGAATTAATTGACGATGCTTTAGGCGATATAGTTAGAAGTATTCAACAGGTTCATTAATAATTACCCAAGCTTTGATTTTTTGACTTGTGGTATCTATAGAAATTCGTTATACCACAGCTACAATCGGGTTGCACAATCTAGATTGAGAAATAATTATGGGTTGTTTCGAATTCGTTTTGCTGGCAATTCTATTCAACTTCGAAAGTGGATTCATCAGCTACCACGCAACAGTTACTTTCTATACAATCTGGCGGTTTGTTCGGCGAAATCGGCGATGCTGGCACGCAGTGCAAAAGGTTCCAGCACCTCGACGCCGCTGCCAAAAGCCAGTAATTGGTTGCGCGCCTCGTCGATCCAACGAAAGGTCAGGGTCAAGATACGGCTGCCGTCATCAAATTCTGGCGCATCTACAAGCTGGTCACTTACTTTGCCACCAAAACGTCGCACCACCGATGGCAGGGCTCTTTTTGATACTCGGACGGTGACCGGATAACCGGAGTAGCTCTGCTCATCCTCCGCGCACCAGCGTTTCCAGAACGCTCCCAGATTAAAGTCAGACGGGCGTACGAACCTCTCTGTACAGAGACGAGCATCCAGCAGATCGGTGACTCGCCGTGCACGTACCCGGCCTGAGCGGGCAAACACCAGATACCAGGACCCGGATTTAGCAGCCAGCCCATAAGGATCGACCACCCGCTCAATTTGCACATTGAACAGTGGGGTGTATGTAATCACCAACTTGCGATCCTCCCATACAGCTTGTTGTATGGCATGCAGATGAGGCATTGGCTCTTCAGCCTGACTCCACCAGCTCGCGTCTATGTAATAACGCTGGCGTACACGTTCCTCGTCCTGACGGCGAGATTCCGGCAGTGCGGAGCTCAGTTTTAGCATGGCTGCTTTCAGGTCCTGGCTGAGTCCCAGCTTTGTTAATGGTCCGGGCATGTTGAGCATGAATAAGGCACGAGCTTCACCCTCAGTTAGCCCGGTAAGGTTTGTGCGGTAGCTGTCCAGGAGCTGGTAGCCACCTTCATGCCCGCTTCTCCATAAACTGGAACACCCGCTGCGCTGAGGGCAACAATATCGCGGTAAATCGTCCGTTCGCAGACTTCTAATTCCTCAGCTAGCTGTCTCGCGGTCATGCGTCCACGAGATTGGAGCAGCATCATGAGGGAAAGTAGTCGATCGGCACGCACGATTTGATTATACCCTGACATAAGATGTCAGGGTATGGCTGTTATGATGTGACCGTCGACAGTACGTGTACGCTATTAATAATCAGTCAACAAGGAGAAAAAATGAATGACCATATAGAGATCAAGATTGTCCACCTGCAGCCGATGTACGTCGCCAGCTTTCCAGCCTATGGGCCAGCGCCGGAAGATGAAGCCTGGGAGCGCTTAGTAACCTGGGCAAGACCGCTTGGCTTGTTAGATGATCCTGAAAAGCATCGCATCTTCGGCTTCGACACCGCCGGTCCATCCCCTTCCAGTGAGAATCGCGGCTATGAGTTCTGGATTGAAGTTGAGCCGGATTTCAAGCCTTTAGAGAGACATGAAAATTAATAAATTCAGCGGTGGAAAGTACGCCGTGTACCACATCCAGAAGGTTGGCAACCCATGGGACACAATCCCATCCTCCTGGCAGGCTCTGGTCCTCTGGCAGGAAGATAGCCCTTATAAGATGGGCAAGGCACAGTGCCTGGAGCAACACATCGGCCTTGCGGACACACCGTTAGCAGATTGTTCGATGGACTTGTATTTGTCAATTGAATAGCTCGTTACACTGGATTTTGTTAGTATAATTTGTGAAAATTGTATCAAAGATATTTGAGTGATAACGGAGCTACATTGCCACACTTATTTGATCCTTTTACACTGCGTGGGGTGACCCTGCGCAATCGTATTGGCATGTCACCGATGTGCCAGTATTGCGCCGTAGATGGTTTGGCCAACGACTGGCACATGATTCACTACGCTTCACGCGCTGTCGGCGGAGCAGGGTTAATCATTGTCGAAGCCACAGCCGTCGATCCGCGTGGTCGGATCACACCCGATGATCTTGGCTTATGGGATGACGCTCAAATTGATCCACTGGCACGAATCGCAGGTTCAATAAAGGAGCATGGCTCTGTGCCTGGCATTCAGATCGGGCATGCCGGACGAAAAGCAAGCACCCATCGTCCATGGGGTGCAACAGCCAGTGGGGCTCTCTCCTCCGATGACCCGCTCGGCTGGCAGCCGGTAGGTCCCAGTCCTGTGCCGTTCAAACAGGATTACCACATCCCCCACGCGCTAAGCATTGAAGAAATATACTTTATACAAGATGCCTTTGCAGCAGCGGCAAGGAGAGCGTTTGCTGCCGGATTTGAATGGCTGGAAATCCATGGTGCGCATGGTTACCTCCTGCACAGCTTCTATTCGCCGCTCACCAATCAGCGCACCGATATATATGGCGGCAGCCTTGAGAACCGCACCCGCTTTCTGCTCGAGACGGTATTGAAAGTTCGCCAGGTCTGGCCAGAACATCTACCGCTGGCAGTCCGGCTCTCTTGCACAGACTGGGTGGAGAATGGTTGGACCAGCCACGATTCGGTAATTCTGGCGCAATACTTGAAATCCGTAGGAGTAGATCTGATCGATTGTTCTTCGGGCGGCAATGTGCCTAACCCACCGACCGCCATAGCTCCTGGTTATCAGGTACCCTTGGCTGAGGCTGTACGTCATCAAGCTGATATACCGACAGCAGCTGTAGGCTTGATCACAACCCCAGAACAAGCTGAGGATATTATTCATAACGGGCATGCGGATATCGTGCTATTAGGCCGCGAGTTCATACGCAACCCCTACTGGCCGCTCCATGCTGCGAAGGTATTGGGGCAATCTGGGCTCGTTCCTGGGCAGTATCTGCGCGGATTCTAACCACCAGTTTATCAGAGGCTAACTGGAACCAAAAAATTCCGATATCAGCACGCCAGGCAAATAACCATAGCCCGGCGTGCTGTTGCCTACTTTCTATTAACTCCAACTTGCGCGAATCCCTTACTATAAAAACAACAGCGCTGCCAGGCCAAAGCTAACCAGGTAAGCCAGGGGATAGATGTAATTAAACGGCGCTTCCAGTCGGTCGGCTTTCTCGCGCTGGTCCTTCTGCTCCAGCCACTTAAAGTACACATTTAATACCACAACCAGAGTGTTGATGAGAAATGTGATCGCCATGATCGCATCCACGAAGGTCAGGTAGCCCATGCGCGGGTAATTGTCTCCTAAGCTCCAGCTGAAGGCGATGAACAGCAGTAGGTTGCCGGTGGCGATCTCGATGCGCCGTGTGTAATCCTTCAAGAAGAAAGTGATATACGAAACAGCGATAATCAGCAGAATGGGGACGAAAATGCGGAAGATGTAGTAATCCAGGTGGCGCGGGGCGGAAAAGTGGAAAGTGAAGCGGGAGATTGGCGCCTGCGTGCTGGAAACCTCATCGCTGATCTGGGTGTCAAAATCGGTCAGGATAAACTCGTCCTCCCCATGGTTGGGGTCGATTTCATTGAAATTCTCCATAGGGGCGAAGACGTATTGGTCTTCTGGAAACAGCATATCCACTTTTAAGTAAAAGTCCTGCTCATCGAAGGGAAATGCCGTCCAGTCGAAATCGATCTGGAAGTTAGTCGAAAAACGCTCCAGGTAGGTCACATGACCGTTCGGCTCAATCTCGATCAGGCGGTTTTGAGCCCAGCGGTTGCCCTGCTGGTTAAAGAACGTGAAATCGGGCCACTGTCCCTTGACGTCTGTGAGAAACTTATTGAAGTCGTTCTCGGTATACACCTTAGTCGAGCAGTTGCAATCATCCGGGCTGTACGCCAATGCCGGATCTGTCCATTCCAGCTTGAGGGTGCCTACGTCGTTCATAATTTCGTTAGGCTGATCGATATTCACAATTTGCTGGAGCTTGAGGCCAACTTTGACTGGGATGGCCAGCTTTAACAGGTTATCGCTGTTCGGTTGAACCTGGCCTTCCAGGACTTCTGGTGCGTTTACTCCCACCTGCAGCCGGAAATCCCCGCTGGTAAGCTGCCCGTTTGGCGAAGCGGCGCGGATATCCAGGGTGTAGTTCGTGCCGCCTTCCGGGAAGGCTTGCTGGAAGGCGGCTGTGCTGGCTAGCCCATCCAGGTTGGTAACCTGGATAGGTTTATTGCTGTAATCGCGCAGAAAGAGAATGGGCTTGAGATCACCGCTGGTAGCCTGCAGGTTGACATAGAGGGTGTCGCCCTGGTCAAAGTCACGCAGGTTGATCGAAATGGCAGGCTTGTCCTCATTCAGGCTGCCGGTAAGCTCCTGAACCAGGTGCGATCCAAGGACAGCCTGATCCTGGACTGCGATGACAGCTCCCGTGGGCTCAGCCGTTCCCTCCATAACCTCTGGAACATCTATTCCCAGGAGCAACCGGTAGCTGCCGGCAGTTGGGCGGCCGGCTGCGCCAAATGAGCTGCCGACAATCAGGAAATAATCACCATCGCTTGGGATTGTGAATTCCAACGCGGCTGAGTAACCCGGACCGCTGTCATCATCCCATGCCAGGAAGTATTGAGCCCATAAAGCCGGTAGATCAAGAATTGGATAAGATGAGCTTGCCAGCAGCTCTGCCAGGTCTTTTTTGTAGCTCTCATACGTGGCAGAAAGATTTTCATCAGCAGGCAGGGTCACCAGGACAGGGTCCAGGTTACCAGAAATGTTTTCCACAAAAGCGGTCAGGGTCTGTCCCTGTTTCAATCCTGCGATGCGGTAGACATCGATTTGCCCGGAGGCCAGGGAGCCATACAGTTCTTGAACAGGTGCTTCGGTCTGCGCCTGGACGCCACCCAGCGGTGCGAGCAGGATGATCGCCAGGGTGAGTAGAGATAGGATGGATAATCGCATGTCATAAACTCCTGTTTTCATCAGTGGATATAAAATAAATTATGCCACAAATCCAGTATTTACTACATGTTAATCCTGCTCAGCGATTTAAATACGTTGTCAGTCAGGCAATATTGGTAAGCCAGTCGCGAATGGACTAGAGAATAATCCTTGAATGGTCTTTCTCGACAGCACGCATTGGCCGCGCTCGCACGTCAAGTACATGTGCTGTGAAAATAAAATCAAAACAGGCTGTCCAAACCCTAATTTTGGACAGCCTGTTTTGAATGGTTCACCTTCACTATTATGACTAAGAAATGTTCAGGTGCCCCCACGGGGGTACCGTACGTTAACGTGTCTTATTTGTAAAAGGGTTGGGATTAGGTTATGCTTTGAGCAACTACGCCAGATTGCGAATCCAGTGTTATATCAATTCATTCACCAGTCCCAGGATGTACATGCCTACCAGCAAACCAAATGCCCCTAAGAATTGTACGGTGCCACTGATCTGACTCACCTCCGGTAGAATACCGGTCAGGATGGTCACCCCAATCGCAGCACCCAAATACCGTCCCAACTGTACCAAACCACTCAAAACCGTTCTGTCCTCGCTGTTCACAGCATTTTGAGAGTTGATCAGCAGGGTTGCCATAATTCCTCCCAGGATCAGCCCAAGAAAACCGGTGATGACATTGAACAATACATAATTACTGATGCTGATGGCATAGTACATCAATCCGGCGCCAATGACCGACAATCCCCATAATATTCTTGGGAAAGATGAGGGGAGTTTTGTCACCAACCGGCTGGAGATCATCAACCCGAAGGTAATGCCTAGCATAAATACAAGCAGGATTTGACTCTCGTTGATGGTGAAACCTTGTTGTTCAAGGATAACGCTGCATAAAGGCAGGAGGGTAACCAACCCGTACATGATCCCGCCGGCAATCAGCGAACTTATGATCGATCGCCGCAGGATTTTGTTACGAAAAAATGATACTTTAATCACCGGATCCTTGTGGTGAGATTCCTTCCATACCAGAACAATGGCTGAAATTACTGCACCCAGCAATAACAAGATTCCAGAAAGCTCAATTTTTCCTTGATTGCTAACAGCATCGGAGAAACTAACAGTCAAGACACAGAAGATTCCAAATACCAGCCCACCAACAATATCAATTTCTGACCAATGCACCTTCAGATTTGTTTGGGATGTTTGCTTTCCCAAGGCCACTAATAAAATTGCAACGAGAATCGCACCCAATGTAAGGATAAAAATCCAGTTCCAGCCGAATTGCTTGGTAATAAAACTGCCCAATAACGGACTTAATAGAATCGCCAAAAGCTGAACCATGCTGAAAATACCGATCATGCCACCTCGTTTTTCAGCCGAAAATTGGTCTGAAATCAACGCAATAGAGGTGGGAATCATCATCCCTGCGCCCAGACCTTGAATCACACGCGCGACGATCAAGTACTCCATGGTGGAAGCCAGCCCACCAAACAGGGTACCAGTGGCGAATATCGCCATGCCGAGCAGGTAGAATTTCTTTTTCCCATATAGGTCTGCCAGTTTCGAGAAAATCGGAATGGTTAACAGGGAAGCCAGCATGTAACTTGAAAAAACCCAGCTATAGAGCTGTTCACCGCCGATCTCCGTGACAATGTACGGCATGGCCGTTGCAAGAACCAGTTGCATGACGCTGATGCCGAACATCCCAATGACAATACCGATGAATGTAATCATGACGAAAGCCTCCTAGTTATTGTGCGATTCTTGCAGGATGCGGATAATCCCATTGGAGCCATCCACTTCCACCAACTGACCGTCTTTCAATAGGCTGGTGGCGTCATCCAGTCCGGAAACGCACGGGATGCCATATTCGCGTGCCACAACCGCGCCATGCTGCAGCGCTCCGCCGATTTCCAGGATAATGCCTTTGGCATTGATGAATAATGGCGTCCAGCCGGGGTCGGTGACACAGGCGACCAGGATTTCGCCGGGGAGCAGTTTCTTTTCGCTGGCCGAATGCAGCACCTTGACCCGTCCGTGCACCACCCCGGGTGAGATGGGCACGCCGCTCAATTCGCCATCCGCGGCGGCTTTGCGGAGCGGATAGTAGATTTTCCCGCGCGAATCGATGATGCGCGCCACCAGTTTGCTCTTGCGGATTTTGTTAGTGAGTACGGTGCGCTCCTGCGCCAGGGCACGCAAATCCAGCGCCGGGTCAGCCTGGGCGTGGTCGATGTCGGCGATGGTCAGGTCAAAGATTTGCTCGGGCTTATCCAGACGTCCGGCGGTGACAAAAGTCCGGGCAACAGAAAGCGCCTGTTTTCGGAATAAATCCACCACTTTGATGATGTAATGCTTGGGCGTTTCGCGGTATCCGCCAAAGGTCAGCCACCGGTTGTAATATCGTTCCAGGGCGCGGGCTTTGTTTTTACCTTTTTTCAAGGCTATTTCATAGAGAGCCTGATACGCCGCTTCACGCTTGGCGCGGGCTTCGTCGAAAAACGAGCGGGCACCGTTCACCGGCAGCGACATATTTTTGAGTTGTTCAAAGAACAGGACGGGCTGTTCGCACGGGCGCGGCGTGGCGGGGTCGATTTCGCCCGGGCAACGGAAGCCGAATTCAGCCAGGAAATGCTCCCAGCGGCGCACAAAATCAGGAGCAATGGAACCCTGCTCCAGGGCGGAGAGAAAATCCGCCGCGGTGGCAAAACGGCTGAGTTCCGGCGACGCGGCCAGGGCATACATTTCCTCCCCCATTTCCGTGGTCTTATTGCCCGGCAGCGCAATCCCCAGGTTGATGAGATGATCCTGTACCTGCGGGGCTTCCTGCTTGAACAGGCCTTGTATGCGCTGTTGGGCGAGTTGCGCCGACAGAATCATCGGGATGCCGTAGTCGCCGTAAAAGAAGGTCAGCAGGTCGGTAAGACGGGTGGCCTGCACCTGCAAGGGTTGGCCTTCGCCGGAGAAGGTCTCCAGCCGCTGGATTTCCTCAGGCAGGGCGGCCTGGTACTTTTGCAGAACGTGCGCGGGCCGGAAATACGCTTCGAGCACCCCGGTGGCCATCGGCAGCATCTTGAAAACCATTTGGCCGCGCATGGCCTTCATCTTGGCGGGCAGTTCGCCGCCCAGGTACTGTTTCATGTCGATGCCATCCAGAATTTCCGTCACGCGCGGGTCGCCGATGCTGCCCGGCGCCAGCGAGGCGTTTTTCATGCCCAGCATCCGGGCGTGCGAGATGTTCATGTAATAGCCGCCTCCCGCCGTGAAAGCGATACCGTCCAGCCCGATTGCGCCCTCGGCCACCGGCCCGCCAACCTTGTTCAGCACGTAGCCCAGGAAATCCGTGCCCAGCACCGAGAGTGGCTCCTGCAAGCCCTGCTCAATCAGCGTCGAGTTGGCGTATAAGCGCTTGGGCTGCCCCGGCGCGGTCAGCATTTCGGGCGGGAGGGGGAGATAGGTGGTGATGGGGCGCGCCTGGAGCAGGGAAATCTTCCCGCCCGAAATAGCCCACTCGATATCCACTGGTTTCTGATAATACGTTTCAACCTGCTCCAGCAGCCTGGTCAGTTCTGACACCTGTGCAGGCGTGATGGATGTTTCCTGATGATAGTCACGGGTGATTTTGGTAGTTCCGCCCTCTTGATTTAACGTGACCACAGCCTGCTTGCCGCCGATGCGTGTCTCGATGATCTCATGCTTGATCTTATTCACCACAAAGACATCCGGATCAGCAATCCCGGAGACGACCGATTCGCCCAGTCCGTGGTTGGCATTGATCACCATTTCGTCGTAGCAGTTGTTGAGCGGATTCAGCGAAAACGCCACCCCGGCAACGTCAGCATCCACCTGCTGCTGGATAATCACCGCGATGCGGGGTTGGTCGATGCAGAAACCGTGCACTTTTTTGTAGAGAAAGACCCGCTCATCGAAACTGGACGTGAACGAATGGCGGATGGCCGCCTCGATGCCGTCCACCTGCACCCCGAGGGTGGTTTCGTACCCACCGGCGAAGGAGGCCCCCTCCAGGTCTTCTTCCGGCGACGAGGAGCGCACGGCAAACAAATGGCCGTGATTATGCTCACGGAAGGTTTTCAGGGCTTCGTGGAGTGCGTTTTTCTGATCCCCAGTCAGTTCGAGCGTGCCGCATAAAACCTGTAACGCCTTGACCGCCTGGGAAAGTTCATCGGTCTTGGTCAGATTCTTCCAGGCCGGGGATTTTTTCAACATCTCCAGCCACGGCTCAAAAAATTGGACGGTCAGCACAAACCCGGGTGGGACGGGCATCCCGGCGGCGGTCATCTGCATCAGAGTCAAGGCTTTGCCTCCCGCCTGATCAAGTGCGTGGAGTTCGGGGGATGTGAAGGGGATTATGATTTTCATTGTCTTCCTAATAACTGGGTGCAACTAAATGGAGATATTATAGTAGAATACTATATAGATTATAGAATATGATTATAGGCATAATTCCAGAATTGTCAATGTTATAAAGTCTAACAATTCTAATAAGAAGCCAGAAAAATCTTCCCTGGTCAGTTTATGGCAGGGTTGAGGAGGATCAACATGGACGGATTTGAACGCCGTAAAGAACAGAGCAAGGAAGATATCCGCCGCGCCGCGTGGGAGTTGTTCAGCCAGTTTGGGGTTGATAAAGTCAGCATTGCAGATATCGCACGCAAGGCGGGCGTCTCACAGGCGACGATTTATAATAATTTTGGCAACAAGGAAGCTTTGGTACGGGAATTTGTGACCGGCGCTGTGGAACACCTGGTCAACAGCGTTCAGGAGATCTTGACCCCCAAAATGTCGTTCCAGGAAAAAATGACCGCCTTTATCCGGTTCATTTCCGAGATGATGGTCGCTGATCAGCCATCCGCCGCGGAACGGGTGATTTTCAGCAGCCTGGATCTGCAAAATGACCCCGAAATCAAAAAAATCCGCACGGCGGCGCAGGAGAAAATGACCGGCTTGATGTTGGGCTTGATTCGGGAGGGGAAAGAGCAAGGACAAGTCAACCCCAAGCTCTCCGATGCTGCCCTGCGCATTTATTTCGTGGTTTTTATGGATGCTTTCAGCAACCTTCAACTCCAGCAGCAGTATTATCAAAACCCCGGTCTGGTGCAGGAGTTAGGTTCACTCATGTTGCATGGGCTTTGTAGGCAGCAAGGATAGAGGGTTGGTTTCTGGATAATGCCTGTATACTACAATAAGGAAACGAATCCCCCTTGCTGAATGCTCTGATTACTACATTCGCTTTCTTACTGCCCAACAAATCTCCCCGTATCCCTGACTCCGACAACCCAAACTGTTCTGCCAGTTCTCGCGCAGTCTTCCCCGCCTTATGCAGCTCATAAATCTGCATATCGCGCTCTGAAGGCCTTTTTGGCTCGGATTTCAGGTGTTGGCGCGTCCTCTTTTTCTCGATCATGAAGGTTGTCAGGATCGAACCGCTTGCTGTCGCGCCCCGAACGCCGCCGGGCGCAAGTGCATCCAGCGGGAAGGAATACCAAACGCGCTCCCTATCGTAACCCAGCTCAATTTTGGTGATGAAACGGGGGAAAAAATAAATAACTCCTGTCCTATTTCACGAATAAGACAGGAGTTCGACCAGTGCCACGGGGGCACCGTACGTTAACGTGTCTTAGCCGCGAAAGGGTGGGGGGAAGGTTGAGATGATAAACACAAACCGGCGGCGTATTGTGACGCTTTTGAGACTCTACTCTAATACACTTTAAGCTAAGCGGATGACCTTACCTTATCTGGGCCGGGCTCTCCGGTGCTGAAGCGCGAGCCGTTATACATCACCAACAATCAACCATAATGAGACTCACATGAGCAAGATAGACACCAGTAATTGCTAGAACGTGCTTCGAGCGACGAGTTTTCTACAGGAAACATTACAAGGAGGGCTATGTGGACAACCTGAATAAGCTGATTGCAGGAACAAAATATGCCGACCTGAGCATATCACTAGGCTGTACATCTGCCGGCATATGGCTCCTTGAAACGTTGTCGAGACTCTTACTCGTTATACTGAAAACAGAGTTAACACAGTAAACCACAGAGATAGTCTACAAAGGGAGAGAATCACTTGCTGAACAAGGATATCTTTGTGGCTTCCAATAGATTATTGCCAAGAAGAAGGTGCTATGTTTGATCCTATTCTCGTTCCACTGGATGGTTCCCTGCTCGCCGAATGCGTTCTGTCCCATGCAATCGCAGTTGCCCAAGCTTTCAATGCAAAAGTCATATTACTGCGAGTGCTGGACAGGGATCAGCAGCGTGTTTCGGCACAGCTATTTGACCTTTTAAACTGGCAAATCCATAAAGCTGAAACGGCTCTATACCTGAGAAAGATTGATGCACGACTTCAAGAATTGGGGTTACGTACCGAGTCAATTGCCCAAGAAGGTCTGGTGGCCGAATCGATCATCGGGTTTGCTCAAAACCAAGAGATGAAACTGATCATTCTGAGCAGCCACGGGCACAGCGGGGTAAGCCAATGGGGGATCAGCAGCGTCGCGCAAAAGGTCATACTTAGCGCTCCAACCTCGGTAATGATCGTCCGGGCGCATCAACCCGCAAGCAGCGAAATGGCTGGACAAGAATACCAGCGCATTCTGGTTCCATTGGATGGCTCACGGCGGGCGGAAAATGTGCTACCGATGATCGCACATCTTGCTCGCTTTCACAAGTCTCAAATTCACATTGTATGTGTTGTCACAACACCAGAAATGGCGCGCCAACTGCCTCCAGTGCAGGAAGATATTGATTTGTCCAATTGCATTGTGGCGCGCAATCGAGAAGAATCCACACGTTATCTGGAGCAGGTACGGCTGAGTTCGCACCTGAATGGTATTCCTGCTCAAACTCACCTGCTCACCAGTGACAATGCTCCCGCCGCGCTGCATGGGCTTGTGGAGCAAGAAAACATTGACCTGGTCGCGCTGAGCGCTCATGGTTATTCGGGAAATAACCAATGGCCGTATGGCAGCATGGTCAACAATTTCATTCTATATAGTAAGGTTCCACTGTTGATTGTGCAAGACATTACTACTGAAGGAGCCGTTCTTGTGGACCGGACAACAAGAGAACGGGCAGAGCATTAACATGCAGGCTGCTCCCGACCACACATCCGAACAGGTGAGTCTAGAACCCAGGGGACAGCTGGAACAACTTGCGCGTCAGTTAGCTCAAAATTCCTCTGTAGATAAAAACCCAAAACAGAAGTCCATCCTTTTCCGGCATCTGCAAAGCTGGGAAAAAACCTTACACAAGGCTTATGAGTATTTCAGAGCCGGGTTATCCAAAGATCTGGCATTTTCGCGTGCTGCCGAATGGATGTTGGATAATTTTTACGTTGTTGAACAAATGTTACACCAGATCAAGGAAGATCTTCCCGAAAGTTATTATAGCCAACTGCCTAAACTGGATAAGACCGCACTAAGGGGATTCCCGCGCATTTTTGAATTGGCCTGGGAATGGGTCGGTTACAGCCAGGGTCAACTTGAACTGACTCAAACTGTGGTTTTTGTACAAGACTATCAGCAAATCGCGCCCCTGATGATTGGAGAGCTTTGGGCGCTGCCGACCATGCTGCGCATCGGGGTTTTGGAGCGGCTGACGGCCGCGGTCGCCGCAATCACAGGGATCACAACGCCGGAGAGCTTGAACGCACTGCCCAGCCTGCCAGCGCCCCCGGCGCTGGCAAATGAAAGCATTGTTGTCAATTGTTTTCTCAGCTTGCGCTTGCTCTCCGCCATCGACTGGAAAGCCTTCTTTGAGCAAACCAGCCGCGTAGAGCAGATTCTCCGTAACGATCCAGCAGAGATCTATGCCGGTATGGATTTCGACACCCGCAACAGCTACCGTAGTGTCATTGAAGAACTGGCGCGACATTCAAATCTAAGTGAAGAAGCTACTGCGCAGGCTGCCATTGAACTTTGCCGTAATCCACCAGGCGCATTCCAATTCCGCAGCGTCATCCGCCAAACACATGTCGGTTTTTATCTGGTTGATGAGGGTCGTTCAGCGCTCGAAAAAAGACTGAACTACCAACCGGGGCTAGGCGTCCGCCTGCGGGGATGGTTCCTGGCGCGCCCCACAGCCACTTACCTGGGCGGCATTAACCTAATCTCCCTGTTGATAGTTATTGGACTGTTGGTATACACGCATCTTGAAGGCGGAACACTTGCCCAACTGATTCTCGCCGGAGTGCTGGGAATGGGGCTGGCGCTTGAGGCGGCCATCACCCTGGTGCACTGGGGTATTACCCATGAAATTGCGCCCCACAGCCTACCGCGCATGGATTTCTCACAAGGCGATACGCCCGGCATCCCAGCAGGTTACCGTACAATGGTCGTCGTTCCAACTCTACTGGCGAATACAGATGAACTCGACTCCTTGCTGCAAGAGTTGGAAATTTACTACCTGTCCAACCTAGACCCGCAACTGAGTTTTGCGCTGCTGACCGACTTCATCGACGCTCCGACGCAAAACATGCCGCAGGACGAGCAACTGCTTTCTCTGGCAAAAACTGGTGTTGAAAAGCTCAACCTGAAATATAATCCAGCCGCACCCTTTTATTTATTCCACCGTCAGCGAGAGTGGAATCCCTCTGAAGGGGTATGGATGGGTTGGGAGCGTAAACGTGGCAAGCTGGCTGAATTTAATCAACTATTGTTGAATACCGAGCCGGCAACGAGCACTGGTTATGTCACTCAGGTCGGGGATCTGAGCATCTTGCCGGATATCAAATATGTGATTACGCTGGACGCCGATACCTCTCTGCCGTATGGCAGCGCCAGCCGCCTGGTGGCAACATTAGCGCACCCACTCAATCAGGCAGAATTTGCGGAAGACGGGCGCTCGGTTGTGGCGGGTTACACTGTGTTGCAGCCGCGCGTGGCGATCAAACCAACCAGCGCCAACCGTTCTCTTTTTTCACAAATATTTGCCGGGAATGCTGGCTTTGACCTGTACACGCTGGCCGTCTCGGATGTTTATCAAGACTTGTTTGGAGAGGGCAGTTACGTTGGCAAGGGCATTTATGATGTGTCAGCCTTTGAGCGCAGCCTGGTCGGTCAGGTTCGTGAGAACACGCTGCTCAGTCACGATCTCTTTGAGGGAATATACGGGCGTGCGGCGCTGGTGACGGATATCACCCTGTAC
This sequence comes from uncultured Chloroflexia bacterium, assembly GCA_963774935.1. Classification (GTDB taxonomy): domain Bacteria; phylum Chloroflexota; class Anaerolineae; order Anaerolineales; family UBA4823; genus CAVZGO01. The sequence goes on along the minus strand of CAVZGO010000001.1, from coordinate 164,711 downwards.
GAAGAATATCCTACCCGTTACCTGATCTATACCCGCCGCCTGCGCCGCTGGATTCGCGGCGATTGGCAGTTACTGCCCTGGTTGTTGCCCATTGCCCGAACCAAAACAGGGTTTGCACCCAACCGCCTATCCCTCATCAGTCGCTGGAAAGTTTTTGATAATTTGCGGCGCAGTTTATTGCCGCCCACCATGCTAGCCTTATTTGCGGCTGGCTGGTTGGTTTTACCCGGTTCTCCGCTGGTGTGGACTCTGTTCATACTATTGCCATCTGCTTTGCCGATCCTGGCACAAGCGCTTCAGCACATCCGACAAAATATTGGGCATTCCAGCCTGACAGAGCTGGTCGAGACCGTAAAACTACCGCTCCTGCGCTGGGGGCTTGCAGTCCTCTTTCTGCCTTACGAGGCATTGCTCATTCTTGGAGCGATTCGAACCACACTGGCCCGCCTGCTCATTTCGCATGAGAAATTGTTGCAATGGACCACGGCTGCGCATACAGCGCAATCGTTGGGGGTAAATGCCAGATTTGAAACCTGGATTGAGATGGCGGTTTCTTTGGCTTTTACTATTCTCTTGGGGAGCGCCGTTGCCATTTTCAACCAAGCCGCTCTGATCGTAGCCGCGCCCCTGCTGATTGCCTGGCTTATCGCTCCGCAGGTGGCTTATTGGATCAGCCAGCCCATTACACATACCGCCGCACCGCTCTCTGAGCCTCAGCGTAAAGAAATCCAGCGCCTGGCCCGGCGCACCTGGGCGTTTTTCGAGCAATTTGTCGGCCCGCAGGATCACTGGCTGCCGCCCGACCATTTTCAAGAGGCGCCACGCGGCAATGTGGCACACTATACCACGCCAACCAACATCGGCCTGTTCTTGCTCTCCACGCTCTCGGCCTACGATCTGGGCTATGTTGATTTGCCAGAACTGGCCGTACGTTTGCAATCCACCTTTGAAACAATGGATAAACTGGAACATTACCGGGGGCATTTGCTGAACTGGTACGACACGCAGACGCTGGCCTCGCTCCCTCCCCGCTACATCTCCACCGTAGACAGCGGCAATCTGGCAGCTTGCCTGATTGTGCTTAAACAAGGCCTGCTTGCCCTGGCAGATGCGCCCATTCTCGGTGAACAACAATGGCAGGGTTTGCTCGTCATTCTAGATATTTTGAAGAACATACTGCAACAACTTGAACAAGAACTTGAAAAAGACTGCCCCAATTCAGCCATCAAACCTTTCGAAGTAGAATTAGACAGCATTTGTGAGCGCGTCACCGGCATCCAGAAAAAACCCGCTCCATGGATGATGACTTTGACGTGGCTCTCAGGAGAAGGATGGGAAGCGGTTTCCCGCCGGCTCATGGAATTGATTGAGAGCCACCCAAACTTAAACCCAGAAACTTTGAGCGATCTGCAACTTTACCTGGATGCGCTGCATCACCATCTACAAACCATGCAGCGCAATATCGCGTTATTTGCGCCCTGGCTCGGCCGCCTGGATGAAGCGGACGACAAAGCGCAAGCCATGTTCGCTGGAGATCCAACCGCGGGGCAAACCTGGCAGGCCTGGCTAGAATTTAGAGATGGCCTGTCTGACGAGCTGCCGACGCTGGGGCAAGCGGAAGCAGTCTATGACCGGATCAAGATTTCCCTGCGTCAATTCCAGGCGCAATTGCAGCTTATGCCCGCATCAGAGGCAATCGAGAACTGGTGTCAAAAATTGGATAACGATCTGTCGGCGGCGCGTATGGCCGTAACGCCCCTGTTGATTGGTTTCCAAGCCCTGGCAGAACAGGCACAAGCAGCCATCGCTGGCATGGATTTCCGCTTCCTTTTTGATGAGCGTCGCCAGGTATTCCACATTGGTTACAACGCCACCGCCGAGAAACTGGACGAAAGTTACTACGATTTATTGGCCTCTGAGGCGCGCATTGCCAGCCTGGTTGCGATTGCCAAAGGTGACGTGCCGCAAAGCCACTGGCTGCACCTGGGACGTCCGGTGACGAAGGTCAATGGGAAACAGGTGCTGCTCTCCTGGAGCGGTACCATGTTCGAATATCTTATGCCGGTGTTGTTTACAAACAATTACGAGGGAACATTCCTGTTTGATAGTTGCTTCGCCGCGCTCGATGCACAGATCAGCTACGCACACGAAAAACATGTTCCCTGGGGTGTGTCCGAATCAGGCTACTTTGCTTTTGATGCCAGCCTGAATTACCAGTACCGTGCTTTTGGCGTGCCAGATTTAGGCTATAAACGCGACCTATCTGACAATCTGGTAATTGCCCCCTACGCATCACTACTTGGATTGTCTCTTCAACCGCAGGCGGTGCTGAACAATTTGACGCATCTGCAAGACCTGAACATGCTCAGTCGTTTTGGCCTGTATGAGGCGCTCGACTACACTCAGGCGCGCCTGCCTGTAGACCAGAAATACACCATTGTGCAATCGTATATGGCGCATCATCAAGGCATGATCTTGCTGTCTGTCTGCAATGCGCTATTGGATGATGTAATGATCCAGCGTTTCCATGCTGATGAGCATATCCAGAGCATCGAACTACTACTCCAGGAAAAAATTCCACAAAACCCGCACATCGAATATCCCCACCCAGATGAACCTCTTCTGGACCTATCTCCAGCCAAACTTTCGGTGAGCAGCGCTGCGTGGCGCGTGCCTGCCGACAGTCCTATCCCGCAAGTTCATGTCCTTTCACAGGGAGACTATCACCTGCTGATCACGAACGCTGGGAGCGGGTACAGCCAATGGCGGGAGTTTGCCCTGACACGCTGGCAAGCTGACTCAACTCTGGATGATTGGGGCACGTGGATTTATATCCAGGATCGCGAGAGCGCGTCGCTCTGGTCAGCCACCTGCCAGCCCACTAATGGCAATAACCCAGAAAATCAGGAAGTTCTGTTCTCGCCCCATATGGTCGAATTCTGGCGCGGGGATCACGGCATTTCGCTGCACACCGAAATCACCATCGGGACGGGAGGAATTGAAATCAGACGGGTGACTCTCCTGAACGACAGCGATCGCCCGCGGAAATTGAAACTGACCAGCTATGGCGAGGTAGTGCTGGCGCCGCAGGCCGCGGACAGGCGTCATCCGGCGTTTAATAAACTGTTTATTGAGAGCGAATATATCCCGAAGGCAAATGCTCTCCTTTTCCGGCGTCGTCCCCGCTCAGCAGATGAAAAACCGGTTGTGCTAGCCCACGCACTGGTCGTTGACCCAGGGCACAAAGTGACCGGCGAGTACGAGAGTGACCGCGCCCGTTTTTTGGGACGCGGGCAAACCCAGAGTTTACCGGCAGCTCTGCAAAGCAGGAGGCGGTATCTATCGGGGATAGTCGGCGGGACGCTCGACCCGTTCTTTTCTCTGGCACAGGAAATAGATCTGAAGCCGCATACCAAAACCCAAGTCGCGTTCTTGACCCTGGCAGCGCCCTCGCCCACAGATGCGCTGGATTTGCTCTCTCGATACCAGTCTATGCAGGCTATCCACCGCTCTTTTGACGAAGCGCGCTCCCGCAGCGAAAGGGAACTGCTTGATCTGGGGTTAAATGCCTACAATGTAGAACAAATTCAACGCTTGTTATCGGCCTTGCTCTACCCGAATGAAATCCTGCGCGCCGCTCCCCACCTTCTGGCGCAAAACGAGAAGGGGCAATCCGGTCTGTGGGGCTACGGCATTTCCGGCGATCTGCCCATTTTGTTGCTGCGCCTGCGTGATGGCGATTCGCCCCTGCTGAGTGAAGCTCTGCAAGCTCACGCTTACTGGCGCAACCGGCAGATTAAAGTCAATCTGATAATCTTAAATGATCAGGATACGGGTTATGCTCTTGATTTACACAATGCCATCTACCGCCAAATTACGCGCTTGGGAGCCGAAGGGTGGCTGAACCAGCGCGACGGAATTTTCCTGTTACGCACAGACCAACTCCAGAAAGCCGATCAGATTTTGCTCGAAACAATGGCCGGTGTAATTTTGGATGAAAAAACAGGAACTATGGTAGAACACGCCAGCCGTTTAACTGAGAAACCCATCCGCCTGCCAGGTTTTACACCATCCTTGTCTGTGGCGCAAGATCTCGAAGCGACGCCGGTGCTGGCCCGACCAACCGACTTGTTGATGGACAACGGCCTGGGAGGTTTCAGCCCCGATGGGAAAGAATACTTGATTTACCTCCAGCCGGGGAAGCACACGCCGCACCCATGGGTCAATGTAATTGCTAATCCACAGTTTGGTTTTTTGGTCTCCGAGGCTGGAGCGGGTTGCACCTGGGCTGAAAACAGCGGCGAGAACCGGCTTACTCCCTGGCGCAACGATCCACTGACCGATCTGCCGGGCGAGGTGATCTACCTGCGCGATGAGGAGACCGGCCTGGTCTGGTCGCCTACACCCATGCCTGCCGGCGGCGAAACAGCCTGTTTGATCCGTCACGGCGCGGGCTATTCGATCTTCGAGACGCAATCCCACGGATTAAATCAACACCTGCGTCTGTTTACCGTTATCGATGCGCCGGTTAAAATCGCACATTTGCGCCTCAAAAACCTGTGGGCGCGCCCGCGGCGTATCACCATAACCTACTACGCAGAATGGGTATTGGGTACAACACGCCAACAAAATCAAGCCTTCATTGTGCCAGAGTTCGACCCCGCTACACATGCCCTTTTGGCAAACAACCGCTTCAACACAGAATTCGGAGAACGGGTGGCTTTCCTGGCGGCCAATAAAGAGCCGCATGGCGTGACCGCTGACCGGACGGAGTTCCTGGGGCGTATGGGCAGCCTGCAAACTCCGGCTGCTCTGGGACGGATCGGGCTAGCGAGTAGGGTCAATGCTGGGCTGGATCCGTGCGCTGCGATCCAACTACACGTGGACCTTGCACCTGGGCAGGTGGAAGAAGTCTTTTTCTTACTCGGTGAAGGGGCCAACCGGGCAGAAAGCCTGAAGTTGATTGGGCAGATTCAAGCTCAGGGGCAAGTTGAGGCAGCCTGGCAGGCGGTCCAGGGGTTTTGGGATGATATTCTCGGTGCAATCACGGTCCAAACGCCCGATCCTGGCATGGATTTATTACTCAACCGCTGGCTGCTGTACCAAACGTTGACCTGCCGCCTTTGGGGGCGGAGCGCGCTCTATCAATCCAGCGGAGCTTTTGGCTTTCGCGATCAGCTTCAGGATGTGCTGGCATTGTTCCATACTCGGCCTGATCTGGCTCACCAGCAGATTTTGAACGCCGCCCGTCATCAATTCGAAGCCGGCGACGTGCTGCACTGGTGGAATCCGCCTGCAGGACATGGCGTGCGTACGCGCTTTAGCGACGATTTACTTTGGTTGCCTTACGTCACCGCTGAATATGTGACTGCTACCGGGGATGGTTCCATCCTGAACGAGAAAATCCCATTTCTGAAAGGTGAACCCCTCAAACCGGGCGAAGCGGAACGGTACGCACAATACGAAGCGACGAGTGAAGTGTATACACTTTATGAGCATTGCCGCCGGGCAATCGAAAAAGCGACCACATCTGGCGCTCATGGGCTGCCGTTGATGGGCGCTGGCGATTGGAACGACGGCATGAACCGGGTAGGTATTTCTGGGCGTGGTGAGAGCGTTTGGCTGGGCTGGTTCTTGTATCGTACATTGACGCATTTTGGTTCGCTTTGCTTGCTCATGAAAGATGATCCCCAACCATACCAGCAGCAAGCCGAACACCTGGCGCAGGCGCTTGAAAGCCACGCCTGGGATGGGAACTGGTACCTGCGCGCCTTCTATGATGATGGCTTCACACTGGGATCGAGCCAAAACAACGAGTGCCGCATTGATTCGATTGCCCAATCATGGGCGGTCATGTCGGGCGCGGCCAACCCAGCCCGGGCAACTCAGGCGATGGAATCTGTCTACAACCTGTTGGTGCGGCCAGCCGAGCAAATGATTTTGCTGTTTACGCCGCCTTTTGATAAAACGCCGCACGATCCCGGTTACATCAAAGGCTATTTGCCCGGCGTGCGTGAAAATGGTGGACAGTACACCCACGCTGCCATCTGGGTGGCGCGCGCCTTTGCAGAGCTCGGCCAGGGAGATCGCGCTGTGGCATTGTTTCATCTGTTAAACCCTATCGGTCATGCTGATACACCCGAAAAGATGGCGCGCTACCAGGTGGAGCCTTACGTCATCGCCGCCGACATCTACAGCCAGCCCTCCCATTCTGGCGGCGGCGGCTGGACGTGGTATACCGGCTCTTCCGGCTGGATGTACGGTTTGGGCATCGAAGCCATCCTGGGCATTTCCCGCTCAGAGGGTATGCTCAAAATCAATCCTTGTATTTCCCGTCACTGGCCTGGATTTAAAGTAGATTACCGCTTTGGCACAACCCATTACCTCATTAACGTGGAGAACCCAGATAGCGTTAATCGGGGTATTCGGCAGGTTATTCTCGATGGGAATTCCTTACCCGATAAATTGGTTCCCCTGGTGCATGATGGCCAGCGACACGCGGTGCATGTTTTGATGGGTAAAGATGGAGAGAGCCACCTTCCATTGTGACGTTTTTGAGAACTCTACGCCACAAAACTTAAAAATTGGATCGTTCAAACAAGGATGACAGCAATATAAATCGATTCAGCAAAGGGAAGGTGAAATGTGAAACCAATCTTGAGATAACTTGCCGCTGCCAGCAGTTAAACCAAAACGCCCCGTTTAGGGGCGTTTTGGTCCGTACACTTACAAATAAGACACACGATTGTCCAGGTGCCCCCACAGGGATTCGAACCCTGGTTTTAGCCTTGAAAGGGCTGCGTCCTGGTCCCCTAGACGATGGGGGCATTTATCCTGCGAGACGGGATTTTACCATCGCCCGCCAGCAGGGTCAAGGATTATTTGGGAATAATCGTCACTTTTCGCCGTGGATCTTCGCCGATGCTTTCGGTCTTTACCTCCGGATGGTTGCGCAGCTCGATGTGAATAATCCGCCGGTCACTGGCAGCCATCGGTTCCAAGATTTGCCGTTTACCAGTTTTGACCGCTTGTTCTGCCATCCGGCGGGCTAACTGGCGAAGCTGCTGGACACGACGGCTGCGGTAACCCTCTACATCTACGATCAAGGGTATGGTGTGCCCCAGCTCTTTGCTGGCAATTAATCCGGCAATGAATTGTAAAGCGTTCAATGTCTCGGCTTTAGGGCCGATTAATATGCTCAGATCACGGCCGTGCACATCCACCCATACCGTGGATTTACTGCGCTCATCGTCAGTATCGCCGAACCGAGCTGTTACTTCAGCCCGGACTTTCATCCGTTCTAATAAATCCAAAACGACACATTCTGTCACGCGCAGGGTGTCATCACTCTGATTATCACTCCCTCGACGAGGCGCGGCAGGACCCATTTGCGCCGCTTCATAGGGTTCTACTTCAAGGTCAGCAGCCTCATCAAGGAATTGTTCTTCAGCAGGGAGGTCAATTTTCGTGGAAATGCCTTCTTCATCACTTGCATTCTTGACACTCAGACGCACACGCGCCTGGCGAGACCCCAAGCCAAATAATCCACGGCTACCAGAATCTAATATTTCCACATCGACAGCCTCTTGGTCAAGGCCTAATTCCTCGAGGCCGCGCTCAATCGCTTCTTCAACAGTCGGGGCAATAATTTCAAGGTTCGCGCGTTTTTCATCCATGTTAATTCACAACCTATGGCTTGCTGCTCTTTTGCTTTGAGCTCTTAACCGGACTGGTGCTTTTCGCACCAGATTGCAAGAATTTCGGAACCAAATTTTTCCAATCTGCCCTGCCCATCACTGCATACTGACCGATGGTGACAAGGTTGCTCGTTACAAAATAGAGAGATAGTCCTGCTGCAAATGTCAGCGCCAGGTATCCCATCAATAATGGCATATACAGGTTCATTGCCTGGGTCATCTGCGCACCTTGCTCTCCGGGTTGGGCTGGTGGGGTCATTAGCCTGGATTGCATCCAGGTAGTGATGACCACAACTATAGCGAGCAGTGGAATGCCGACTCCCATTATATACACCCGCTCCGGCTGACTCAAATCCATCCAAAGGAATTGTTGGTTGATAGGAACTAAATCTGTAATCGGCACAAACGGATAAACTCGCGAATATAGATCAATCAACTGTGGTGGAGCACCCCCTAAAACTTTAATGATCGCCTGATAGAGGCCAATAATGATTGGAAATTGGATCAAGGTTGGCAAACATGAACCAAATGGGCTGATACCCATCTCCTTGTACAGCTTCATTTGTTCTTGCTGTAATGTCTGCTTGTCATCCTTATATTTTTTCTGGAGTTCCTGATATTCTGGAGAGCGCTGCATCTCCTGCATTTTTTGACCGCCCTTTATTTGCTGTACGGTTAATGGATGGGTGATCAAACGAATCAAGATGGTGAACAAGATGATTGCAATCCCAAAATTTCCCACCACGCTGTATATCATCAGCAGGATATTCACCATCGGATTAATAATTAAGATATCCCACATATTTTTCTATCCTTTGCCCGGACTGTGCCGAATGCTACTTCGCCAGGTTTAAATTCCCAACGCTGGTTACCATTGGCATCGAGGGCCACCACGATCGGACCAGTCCCGAGTGGAGTAAGGTAAATTGTATCATCTAGAACCTGGACAGGAGCGTATAGCTTACCAAAATCAAATTGTTTGCTCCACTGTGTCGTGCCATTGGACGAATCAATGGCGTAGAGATACCCACCCTCATTGGTAAAGTAAATCGTATCATTGAGCACCCCTGGGGTGCTCGAAATTTCGCGTGTTGCTGTCGTATCTGGCTGAATAGGCGTCCATTTTTCCTGACCATTTTCAGCATCCATTGCGTAAAAATAGCCTTCCAGGTCACCGAAATACAGTACACCTTCGTGGAGCAATGGACTGGAGGATATCCAGCCAGCGACTTCTTTTTGCCAAATGATTTCACCGTTCTTAGAATCAAGCGCAACAATCCTATTGCCCAAAGTGCCAGCGTATAACCGCCCATTGGTGTCTAATACGGGCGTACTGGTGATAGATCCGCCTAATTCTTCGCTTTGCCAGATGACATCCCCGGTCAGTGGATCCAAGGCGCTGATTGTGTGGTCCATACTTGCTTGATAGATCACGTTGCCGTCGGTTACCGGTGAAGCCCACAATGCGTCTGCGCTTTCAAAATCCCACTTTAATAAACCATCCTCAATTGTGTAAAGGTGGTTATCGGTGTTGGGAGCATAGATAGTCTGTTCGATTGTCAGGGGGCGAGCATAGTAACGGTTCGTCGCGTCCTCATTAACCCAGATCTGACTGCCATTATCTGCCCTTACCAGGTAGAGTTTTTTGTCATAACCTCCAATAACGATTTCGCCATTCCCTTTTATAGCTGGTGGCGCATCGAAGGTTGAATTGCGTACCGGTTCGTTGGGAAAGCGCCAGATTTGGCTGCCATTCAGCAGGTTGATTGCATAGACATGTGATCCATGCGCAACATATCCTACACCGGCTTCGGGATCCAGCGTCAGTCCAGGCCAACTGGTTGTGGTGGCCGCACCTGCACCGGTACAGCCGGAAAGTATGCTGGCGGTGACAATCAAAGTTATTAAAGCAAGGAGTATTCGAGATTTTTTCATACGATCTTTCTAGTTGTTTTATGGAACGGGATCTAAACCACCACGATTGAATGGGTTGCAGCGCAAAATCCGCCAGGCTGCCATCAGGCCGCCTTTCAATACCCCATATTTATAGATGGCTTGATAGCCATAATGGGAACAGGTCGGATAAAACCGGCAAGAATTGGCTGGCAAACCTTTGGACAATGTTGCTTGATATAGTCGTATCAAAGAAAGAAGAACCCAACGGGGAAATGTAAACAGAGTCACTCGCAGGTCTCTCAAGCGCGGCTCAACAACCGGTTCGATTCCGGTTGTGTGTATGTGAGCTCTATTCTCGTTGGTCATGGTTTCTTTCCAGTAAACCCGCTCGAACAGTGAGGTGCCTCAGCGCTTGTCGCAACTCCATAAATGGTGCAGATAGTAAAGGTTGACGGGCGATTAAAATTGCATCCCAGCCCGGTTTCATCTCAGCAAGCATGGGTTGAATAGCAGCCCGCAAACGCCGCTTGGCGCGGTTACGCTGCACAGCATTGCCCACAGATCGTCCTGCCGCTACCCCGATTCTCAATCGGGTAGATTGGTTGGGGAGAACAACTAGCACAACAAGCGGGTGGGGGTAGGATTTTCCAATCCGCCGCACCCGCTTGAAGTCGGTTGAACTGTTCAGGCGGAACTCTCGCTGCACCTGTACGCTTGTATCTTACCTGACTCAACTGTTCCAGTTAACTTTCTTAACGTGGTTATTCTTTGTAACCGTCAATCTGTAACGGCCTTTGGCGCGACGTCGTTTGAGTACTTCACGTCCGTCAGCAGTTTCCATACGGGCACGAAATCCATGCACACGCACCCGGCGACGGATTTTTGGTTGATAAGTACGTTTGGTCATTCGTAAATTCCTACCTCGATCGGTTCAATTTTCAGACGAACGCACATTATACCTTATTTGCTTCTTTCTGGTTGGTCATTTTCGCGGCTCGAACCGTATTCTGCATCAGCATCGCAATGGTCATCGGACCAACGCCCCCAGGTACTGGCGTAATGGCGCCAGCAACTTCCTTTGCTTCGTCAAAATGAACATCGCCTACCAACCGGGAACCTTTCGGATGTTCCGGGTCTTCTATTCGATTGATGCCTACATCAATTACGACAGCACCGGGTTTGATCCAGCTCCCGCGCACCATTTGAGCTCGCCCCACGGCGGCAATGAGCACATCTGCAGATCGCACTACATCCGGCAAGTTCTTGGTACGCGAATGGCAAATTGTCACAGTAGCATTGCGGCGTACTAGGAGAAGCGCAACCGGCATACCAACGATATTTGAGCGGCCCAGAACAACTGCATTGGCTCCATCTAGATTTACGCCAAGCTTGTCCAATATCACAATGCACCCGGCGGGAGTACAAGGAACAAATAATGGGTCGCGACCCTTTTGCGCCAGCCGGCCGATATTAATCGGGTGAAAACCATCTACATCTTTTTCCAGGCTTATTTTCTTTAATACATCTTCCTCAAATAAGCCGGTTGGAAGCGGCAGTTGCACAAGGATACCATTGACCCGTGGGTCAGCGTTCAATTCTGCAACCAGACCTTCGACCTCAGATTGGCTGGCAGTTGCTGGTAAATTAAAACCAAAAGATTCAATCCCGGCTTCCTGGCAGGCTTTAATTTTTGAGCTGACATATGATTTGGAAGCCGGATTATCCCCAACCAGGACAGTAGCCAGACCTGGTCGAGGTAGACCAGCCGCAACCATCTTGATGACATCTTCTGCTGCTTCAGCGCGCACTTGCTGGGCAAGTAGTTTTCCATCGATTATTTGTGCAGTCATGGTTATCTCCTAAATAATATTGAGGGGCTTTTCCTAATATTATGCATAAATTAAACCACTTGGCAAATGACATATGTCACCCAAGAAACCATAAAACCGTATTAAGTTTTGAAGAGATGAGTGCGAATTTTTACTTTATCTATTGTTGTATCAATGGTGAAAGAGTTTTCGCTGTACCAGAATACCTACAACTACCAGCCCAATAGTTGCAATCATCGAAATATTGCTGCTTAACTCGATATTCTCGGTAATTAATAATGCTCCTCCTATTGTAGAAAGCAAGATAACGCCCAATCGAAAACAACAGCCACCAGAAGCAATCCAATCAGACCACCAACCAAAAATATCCCCCAATCTGGGAAACTGTTCCCCAGCTTTAACCAGCGACCACCTGCAAGCAAAGCCCACCCTCCAACCAGGAAACCTACCACTGACATCATCAGATGTTGAAAAGCATGTGCGCAAGCCATGCACCACAGGACACCGACCAGTAAGCCGATTAGCAAACAACCCATAGTTCCGAATTGCTAAACCAATTGGTCGCCAGGGTATAGCCAACAACAAACCCCACCATCCAACCAACAGCCAATACAACCGTCTGCCTGCCAGCAGTAATACCACGCCAGTAATGATCAAGAAGATTTCCATGGGTTGAATTATAGCACCGGGAAATTATGAAGATCGACTGCTAATTGGTAGATCGGTAAGATTAAGGAAGAGATATCTCGATATAACGCTTCGTCAGCGGACTTGCGGACGCCAGGCAGGATCGAAATCATTACGCGGATCATCGGTTATCTGCCGGCGCTGGGCACCATTTACAGTCATGATAAATACTTCATGATTTCCTCCCTTAGGCCAGCTTTCATATACAATCCATAAACCATCGGGCGAATACCGACCTTCCCGCATGGGGATAGACTCATCCGTGATATAGAATTCCTGTTGTACAAATGGCACCGTCGTTGGTGTACCTGTTCCGGCTGGAACAGGTACTTGTTGGATTATCTGGCGTAATACCAAACGAGGAATCCCTACATTAACTTCATTTTGGGTATAGAGAATAACCTGTCCGTCTGGTGACCAGGAAGGTGCTGTACATATCGTGTTGGAAATATTAGAAAGCCGCTCCTGATCATCTCCATTTGCTTTTGCAATCCAAATTTGTTGGAGAGCCTTGCGTGTCGTAACAAATGTAATCTGCGATCCATCAGGCGACCAGGCAGGTTGCATATCGCGGTAATAGGATTCGAATAATAAGGTTGTGACCTTGTCAGGACTGAGGTAATCCATAATATATAATCGAGGGCGTCCTGATTCTCTAAGCGAAGTAAATAAGTATAAAGCGACCGTCAGGCGACCAGGCCGGGTCGTAATCTCCGCCAGGAAGAGTAGGTAAAGGAATTGGTTGAATGCTGATAATATTCGGATCGTCAAGATTGGTCAGCAAAAAGAGCGCCGCATTTGGATAACTTTCCTGATTCCGTTCGCAAGGTGAGATAAACAGCAACTGCCGGCCGTCTGGTGACCAGGTTGGTTGGCAAGCGCCTTGGGTCGTGGAGGTCAACTGACGCAGATTGTTCCCATCTGTATCCACAAGAAATATTTGTGAGACACCTTCGATCCGGTCGGAGGCAAAGGCGATTTGACCAGTTCCACCTCCCATTTGAGTTGGACGAGGGGTAGGGGTGACCGTCGGTGTAGGCGTTGCAGTCGCTGTCGCAGTCGCAGTGGCTGTGGGCGTCAGCGTAACGGTAGGTGTACTCGTTGGAGTAGGAGGTTCAGGAGTTGGGCTGGCGATTACACCGGGTGTCTCAGGTGTTAACAGGTCATTCCCTGGTTGACCTGCAAGCATTGTTAGCTCAATGGCGGCGGTTTCTGTTTGTTGTAAATCTGCGTTCGGGAAATTCTCTAATGCGTATAGGCGATACAGAAAGAAACCGCCAACAACCAAACCAACCAGGAGTAGCAGCCACCAAAATAGCTGGGTAGACCGTCGCCTGGTGCGTCTGGGCCGTGATGAGCTGATAGATGGACCTAACTTAGCAGGGATTGGCGGAGAAGAGCGGTCTGCGACGCGCGGCAGGTTTCCGGCAACCTCGGCAGGAATAAGTGCATGGTCACCAGGTAGTGGACGATCCGCCTGATCCGGTGGTGGCGAGATCACGTATTCGTCCAAACCACGCCGGGTTGGCGTGCTGGAATTCAATAGAGCTTGTTTGAATTCTTCAGCATTCTGAAAACGATCATCAGGACGCAGCGCCAGTGCTTTTTCGATTGCATTTGCCAGGCGGCGTGCTATGCGCGAGTTATGTGTCCTGACAGGGGTAAGCTCGACAGAATCAACTGCCCGGCTGAGGGCATCTTCGGGGATATAGCCGGTGGCTGAAGCATATAAGGTCGCACCCAGCGAATAAATGTCCGATCGTCGGTCGGTTCGAGATGACCCGTACTGCTCGGGAGGGGAGTATCCAGGGGTCATGGCACGCGCCCCGGTCTCAGTCGTTTGTTGCTTGCCTAAGTTCTTTGCCAGACCAAAATCTACCAGGAAAATGTGACCATTTGGTGAAATACGCACATTGCCGGGCTTAATATCTCTGTGAACGATTGGTGGATTGCGGGTGGAGAGATAAGTCAAGGCGTCGCACATTGCTGCGCCGATGATTATGATTTCATCATCTTGAAGCATGCCCAGGCGATCCATGCGTTGGCGCAGATCTTCTCCCTCGATGTAGTCCATAACGAGGTACTGTCCCTGGCCTTCGATGACAAAGTGATCAGTAACTCTGGGCAGGTTCGGGTGGCGAAGGGTGGCGAGGATAACTGCTTCTCGACGGAACTGGCGCGCGTACTCTTCGGTGGTAAATAGATTATCTTTTACCGCCACCTCGACGCCCAGGTTTTCGTCGATTGCCTTGTATACAGACCCCATCCCACCTTGTCCAAGGATTTCGACGATCCGATATCGATTGTTTAGCAGAGAACCCCGCTCTAAAATCATGGCCATCCAAAGGCTATTGTTGAAAAATAATTCCTGGTTCTGTGGCGAACTAACCCACTAATCATCTGTTAAATATCTAAATTGCGAACCTCCCGTGCATGCGTTTGGATGAATCTTCGACGCGGTGGGACAGTAGCTCCCATCAGCATGTCGAATGTCCGGTCTGCTTCTGCTGCATCGTCGATCGTAACAAGCAACAGGGTGCGGTTGGTAGGGTTCATCGTAGTCTCCCACAACTGGTCTGGATTCATCTCTCCGAGGCCTTTGTAACGTGAGAGACTTACCTTATCCACGTCAACACCCAAACCTTTAATAATCCGATCCTTATCCGCATCTGTATACGCGTATTGCACTTTATCCCGATATGCGAGTCGATATAATGGCGGTTGAGCGATATACAGGTGACCTTCTTCGACCAGCGGCTGCATATATCGGAAGAAGAAGGTAAGCAGCAGGGTGCGGATATGGCTTCCATCCACATCAGCATCCGTCATCGTAATTACCTTGCCGTAGCGCAATCCTGATAGATCAAAATTTTCTCCAATTCCGGTGCCGAGGGCGGAGATTAACGCCTTCACTTCGTTGTTTGCCAGGATTTTATCGAGGCGGGCGCGTTCTGTGTTTAGAATTTTCCCTCTGAGCGGTAAAATCGCCTGGAAATGGCGGTCTCGTCCTTGCTTCGCGCTTCCACCTGCGCTCTCACCTTCGACAATAAAGAGCTCAGTCTTCTGTGCGTCGCGTTCCGAGCAATCCGCCAATTTACCAGGCAGAGTCAGGCTTTCCAATGCAGATTTTCGAATTACCAGGTCACGCGCTTTTCGTGCCGCGTCGCGCGCCCGCGCAGAAGTGAGACACTTGGAGATAATCGACTTCCCGGCAGATGGGTTTTCTTCTAAAAATGTTTTGAAAGCTTCACCCACAACTTGCTGGCTCAATGTCTGAACCTCCGGGTTCATAAGCTTGACTTTTGTCTGGCTTTCGAACTGCGGATCCGGGTGCTTGACGCTGATAATCGCTGTAAGTCCTTCACGGGTATCATCGCCTGTGAAGTTCGGATCAGCATCTTTTAATAAGCTGTTGCGGCGAGCATAATCATTGATGGTGCGGGTTAAGGCATTCCGTAAACCGGTAAGGTGGGTTCCGCCATCAATGGTATTGATCGTATTTGCGAATGCATAGACAGATTCTGCATAGGCATCGGTGTATTGGATTGCGGCATCAATGGTGATTCCATCGACTTCTTTTTCCACATGTACGACTGGATGGAGAACCTCGCGGTTACGGTTCAAATAGCGAACAAAGGAGGTGATTCCTCCTTCAAAATAAAAGGTCATCTGGCGATCAGTGCGTTCATCTTTGAAGAATATGGTAACGCCACGTGTAACAAACGCCATTTCACGAAAACGCTGTACCAGAGTATCGAATTTATAATCCTGGTCAGTTTTAAATATCTCAGGGTCGAATTTGAATGTAGTTTCTGTTCCAGTCTCATGCTGGTCGATCTTTCCAATCACTGTCACTGGACCGGTCGGGTAGCCTCGTTCATAGCGCTGAAAATGTAGTTTGCCTTCCCTTTTGACGCGTACTTCACACCACTCGGAAAGAGCGTTCACGGCGGAAACTCCAACACCGTGCAAGCCTCCTGATACCTTATAACCGCCACCGCCGAACTTTCCACCAGCATGTAAGACGGTCATCACGACTTCCAGTGCAGGCTTTTGCATTTGGGGATGCAGATCAACCGGAATTCCCCGGCCGTTATCGATTACGGTAACGCTGTTATCCTGGTGGATTCGGATTTCAATTCGATTACAAACGCCCGCTAATGCTTCATCAATAGAGTTATCGACGACTTCATAGACCAGGTGGTGGAGCGCTTTTAAGTCAGTCCCACCGACATACATACCTGGGCGACGGCGAACGGCTTCAAGTCCTTCCAGCACTTGAATATCTTTCGCATCATAAGAGATCGGATTACTTGTCACAAATCCTCCTCACCCACCTGACATCAAAAGCTGCAATCAGCTTATTACACCATAATGTCAATCGGATGATATACCGGCTACCTTACTGGATAAATTCTTTTGACTTACGTAATGGTCAGCATCGCGGTAGTATACAAAACATGTTGCCAGCAGGCTGGCTGCCACAAATGCATGCCCAAGAACACCCACCATTGCCATCCAGGATGTCTCTTTTGGTGACATCCAAAGCATATCCAAACCAAAGCTGAGCACGATAATTCCTAAGACCAATAATAACGTGTTGGTCATTGTCATCCGCGCCAGTCGTACACCTCTGCTGATCGAAGCCAGCAGCTTGTCTTGAAATGCAAAGATACCCAAAGGGGAGAGAACTAAAGGGAACAACAACCAGAAAACCACAATACCATATAGGAATAAAAATATCCTACCGATATCAGCGCCACCCATTAAGAGAAATGAATAGATGCAGCTTAAAGGTACGATAATCGCGATGGCAATTCCTAGTGATAATGCAATGAGTTGTAGCAACTGAAATGAGCTCCACGGCCATCGTTTCAGCGCTTCATGCCAATTGATCTTACCTGATAGGGCTGCCTGGGCAACCAGAGTGAAATATAACGATGCAATCCCAAGGCCAAACAAGGTCAATATGACAAACGCTATTAACGCAGTCCCCCAACTTGGTAGATCAATGAGCGCTGGTTTTCCAAGTGGGTTCGCTGCGACCGCACGACCTGCCATCAGAACTCGGTACACCAACAGGTAGACTTCGTAAGGCGCTGAATATATTCAAGTGCTGCGCTAATTCCTCCAGCAACTGACGATTAACCTCCATTAAAGAGGTAATTTCGGCGGGTTGCTGGCTGTTTAGTCTCTCTACCCATACCAGATAATTTTGAATGACAGCAACTATTCTGAGGCGAGGTCCAAACCATAAGAAGAGATCCAGCAATACTGGAAACAATAACAGGGACAGGTGGCTTGCTATAGCCTCAAAACCTGTCGTTAAGGAACGAATCAGGTTCGGTGGCGCTGGAATTGCTTGAGATTTGGCTGTATTCATGCTTAACATAACAATTTTACCATACGAGATATTTGGGATGCATTTGGCTCGCCTGAATAATTCGTTGTGTGTTTTCGTCTTTAAGCATGTAAGATTGCATAATTGGAATTTTATCCCATTTATTTTATTTCGACCGTTTATTTTATATTAATTTTCACAAAACCATTGACAAACCCCCATTACTTAGAATATCATATACCGAATCTGTAGGTGTTGTTTTTATCCCTGACCTAATACTCTGCAAACCATGGAACCCAGTTTTGCACCGACTCACTGCAGCGCATCCTGGTTAATTCGCCAAAACCCCCAGGTTTTTTTCACTAATTAAGTTTCCCCCTGGTTTTTGACCGGGTCTCTACGTCAATCAGATTTTTCTGTGTGTAGCTGAAAGTTGACTAGAATGAAATGTAGGTAAAAGATAGTGAGAGGAGGTGGTTACAAAGGCAGAGGCATTTTTTGATGCCACCAGATAGATACAAGTAGTATGGAAAAAAATAAAGCCTGAGTGATACAGGCAAGACTTAACATTGACTATGAGGAGATAGAAGATGAAACTGTACAAAGTACTAAGCATTGTGATATTGGTTGCCATGGTTCTGGCCGCATGCGGTCAGTCTGGCAGCGAGGAAGAAGCAGCAGCCGAACCGTTGAAGCTCGGTTTGCTTGCACCGTTGAGCGGGTCAGTCCCCACCTTCGGTCAGTCCACCAAAGAAGGCACCGAACTGGCCGTGCAGGAATGGAATGCAAAAGGCGGCGTACTCGGCCGACAAATTGAGCTGATCGTAGAAGACAGCCAGTGCGAAGCCGACCCTGCCGTTAACGCAGCTAACAAGCTTATCAGCTCAGGATGGCGTGAAATATCTGGTAGGTGAAGTTTGCTCGAAAGCTTCCATCCCGGTATCGGAAATTGCCAACTCCAAAGGCGTTATTCAAATCAGCCCAACCTCAACCAATGTAGCCTTAACAGTTGATGGAGACGGCAACACCAAGCAATTCATCTTCCGCGCCTGCTTCATCGACCCCTTCCAGGGCAAGGTGATGGCAAAGTTCGGTCAGGGTCAGGGCTTCAAAAATGCCTTCATCATGTATGACCAGGGCAACGACTACGTGCGTGGCCTGGCTGAAGCGTTCGAAGCTTCCTTTACCGAAATGGGCGGAACCATCGCTGGCAAGGAAACCTACACCTCCACTGACCAGGACTTCTCGGCGATCCTGACCAAGGTCAAGGACAGTGGTGCAGACGTTCTTTACCTGCCGGATTACTACAACATCGTCAACCTGGTTGGCGCTCAGGCCAAGGACAAGGGCATCACCCTGCCGATGATGGGTGGTGATGGCTGGGATTCTTCGGACCTGGATGTGAGTGCTGCCGAAGGTGGTTTCTACTCCAATCACTATGATCCTGCCGACACTCGTCCCATCGTTCAGGAATGGTTGACGAGATATGGAGCTGCGTTCAAGGATGCCGACGGCAACCCCAAGGTG
The DNA here is from genome assembly GCA_963774935.1 of uncultured Chloroflexia bacterium. GTDB lineage: Bacteria > Chloroflexota > Anaerolineae > Anaerolineales > UBA4823 > CAVZGO01. The sequence goes on along the minus strand of CAVZGO010000001.1, from coordinate 145,734 downwards.
CCCGATGCTCTGGCAACCCTGGCCTACGACGCTACCAACATCTTGCTCGCCGCAATCGAGAAAGCCGGTGTAGATGACACCACCAAGGTTGCAGAGGCATTGGCTGGCATCTCCTACGACGCTGTATCTGGAACGATCACCTTCGATGCCCAACACAATCCGATCAAAAGTGCTGTTGTGATCGGTGTGAGTGGTGGAGCGAAGAATTTCGTTGAATCAGTTGCTCCGTAACCCTTTCGTTAGAGAAGGGGGCGGCCGTTCAGGTCGCCCCCTTTCCAAATTATTCCATCGAGGTGATGCATGAGCTCATCTGCTACGACACTTCGCAAGCCAACCGTATTTGAATGGGTGATCCGTAAGAAAGTCATTGGGCGTATTTTTCTGGCGCTGATCGCCCTCGCCGCGATTTACAAACTTGCAATTTCCTTCGCTGAAAATCCTGCAATTTTCGTTGAACAAGTATCTGAACGGCCTGCAGCTAGGCTTTGTTTATGCGCTGATTGCCCTGGGATATACCATGGTGTATGGCATCGTTCGTTTGATTAACTTTGCACACGGTGATGTTTTTATGGTTGGAGCTTTTACCAGTTATTATGCAATTGCTCGTTGGGGGTCTGCAACACCTGGCCATCGAAGGTGATTCCCTCGATCCCGCTTTGGTTAAGCACTGTGATCGGAGTGATCACAGTAATCCTTTTATCAATGGTCACGTGTGCATTTCTGGCATTTGTTATCGAACGTATCGCTTATAAACCTCTGCGGACTGCACCACGAATTTCTGCTCTTATTACCGCGATTGGTGTTTCATTCTTTCTGGAATATTTTGGCGCGTTACCGTTTGTTTATACTTCGAACTTCATTACCTATGAGCGTCCATTTCCGGTGAAAAACTGGACGATCGGTTCCAGCGGAATTCCGATTTCGAATATATCAATTATTATCATCGTCATATCCACGCTATTGATGTTAAGCCTGAACTTTTTCGTTCGACGCACCCGCACCGGAAAAGCGATGCGAGCGTCCGCATACGACAAGCCCACCTCCCGTCTGATGGGTATAAACGTCGATGGCATCATCTCTGTAACATTTGGCATCGGTGCTGCCCTGGCCGGAGCAGCAGGTGTGCTCTATGCAACGGCTTTTAAACAAGTTTATTTCGCTATGGGCATCATTCCTGGCTTAAAGGCTTTCGTTGCAGCAGTACTTGGCGGTATTGGCAGTATCCCCGGTGCTCTGGTTGGCGCATTAATCATCGGAGAGGCGGAAGTACTCAGCGCAGCCTATATCTCAACCCCAATGCGCGATGCCGTTGCGTTTACCATCCTGGTGCTGGTGCTGCTGGTCCGACCGACCGGCATCTTTGGCGAGCCTACGCGTGAGAAGGCATAATCCCATGAGTAAATTCTTAACTCGCGATAAAATCATCTTCTTTGGTGGGGCGCTGGCGGTCTTCCTGGTTGTTCAGTTACTCATCAGCCTGGATGTGCTGAATGACTTCTGGAACACGATCATTCGCATCGGCGGAGTTTATGCCATTGTCAGCCTGGGCTTAAACCTGATTTACGGTTTTAACGGTCAATTCTCCTTGGGTCAGTGGGGCTTTTTTGCCATCGGAGCATATACGGCAGCAGACATTACCTACCGGTGGTATAACGACCAAAGCTCGCTGGGTCTGACAGTAATTTTGATGGTTGTACTGTTTGGTGGCATGGCTATTCTCGGTCTGCGACGGGTGTTCAGCCGTATTCGCGGACTGGATGCCCTGTCAGCATTTGCACTTTACCTGTTTGGTTTTATCGCTTTAGGAGCACTGGGGTTATGGATAGGGAAGGTTATTGAGCCTGCGCTGAATTCACTCCTGGGGGCACTTCCAGAGGGGCTCGCTTTACAACTAGTTTTCATCATCGCAGTGCTTTTAGCCGGGGTGCTAGCTGCCATCATCAGCTTCCTTTTTGGCTTGCCTGTGTTGACCCTCGGTTCCGACTACTTTGGTATCGCTACCCTGGGTTTCACTATCATCGTCAAAGTATTGCTGGACAACTCCGACACCATGCTTGGATTTGAGGAGATGAAAGGTGCCCGGGGTATGATTGGCATCCCAAAGATTAGCACCTGGTTCTGGATTTTCCTGTTCCTTTTCATAGTTGTTTTAGTGATGCGTAACCTGATTCACTCAAGTTATGGACGAGCAATCGTCTCTATACGGGAGGATGAAATAGCCGCAAAAGCGATGGGCATCGACGTAGGCAACTATAAAACCATGGCTTTTGTACTGGGCAGCTTGTTTGCAGGCTTAGGTGGAGCCTTGTATGCCCATATCAACGGCTTTCTCCACCCAAACACCTTCAACTTTATCAAATCCTTCGATCCAATGATTATCATCGTTTTGGGCGGATTGGGAAGCATGACCGGTACCGTGGCAGCTTCCTTTGCCTGGGCATTAATATTGGAAGGTTTTCTGCGCTTAATACTACCCGAGGGATTTGAAACCTGGCGTTTTGTGGTTTACCCATTAATTCTTCTCCTGGTGATGCTGTTGCGGCCAAAAGGTTTAATGGGTGATTATGAGATGCCCTATTTACGCCAGCTATTACCCCCGATGCTCATCTCGAAAAAGAAAATCCAAGAGCTTCAGCAAGTCGACCTGGAACCGACCAGCAGTGATCCCAATGGAACCCAGGAGGCGGCTCAATGATAGATGTAAACACTGCCACAACGAATGACCGCCCGGCTATCCTTGAAATTGGCGATCTCAGCATGCAGTTTGGTGGATTGCGTGCGGTCAATAATTTTAACGTGACTATTCGTCCACACGATTTGCAAGGATTGATTGGTCCCAACGGTGCTGGGAAAACCACAGTTTTCAACATGATCACCGGTGTGTATCTTCCAACAGCTGGTCGAATATTTTTGCAAAATGAAGAAATAACTGGGCTAGAGCCATTCGAAATTAACCAGCTTGGCATCGCTCGTACATTCCAAAACATTCGCCTATTCCAAAATTTGACTGTCCTGGATAATGTGCGCATTGCTTATCACACCCATGCAGATTATTCCGTGATGGACAGCATTCTAACCAATCGGCGGTTTGGTGCAAAGGAAAAACTGCTGACCGAAAAAGCGCAGGAATTTCTAAGTGTCTTCCATATGGAAGACCGCCAGGGAGAAATTGCCAAAAACCTTCCCTACGGCGAGCAGCGCCGTCTCGAAATCGCTCGTGCGCTGGCTGCAGAACCAAAGCTGCTCCTGCTCGATGAGCCTGCCGCAGGGATGAATCCGGCCGAATCTGTCCAATTGATGGATTTGATCCATTTCATTCGTGAACGCTTCGATTTAACTATTTTATTGATCGAGCACCAGATGCGGGTGGTAATGGGCATCTGTGAGACGATAACGGTGATGGATTTTGGTGAAATCATCGCTCGAGGTACGCCTTCAGAGATTCAATCCGATCCAAAAGTCATCGAGGCTTATCTGGGTCCTGGCACAGCAGCTCTTTCTGAAAAGTTTCGCCGACAGAAAGCTGATTAAGGGTATTCTTATGGCTGATAATAACTCACGATTATTGGAAGTAGAAAACCTGAATGTGTACTACGGCGCCATTCATGCATTAAAGGGTATTTCATTTCATGTAGACAAAGGTGAAATCGTCGCCCTGATCGGCGCGAATGGAGCTGGCAAGAGCACAACCTTGAATACTGTCTCGGGTCTCATGCGTCCGAGGGTAGGCAGTATCCATCTAGAAGGCAATGATATCACTCAGGCAGCCAGTGAAGTTATTGTAAAACAAGGCATCATCCAGGTGCCTGAAGGTCGTAAGATTTTTGCAACATTAACCGTCCAGGAGAACATGGAAATGGGCGCTTTCACCCGCCAGAATAAAACTGAGATCGAGAAAGCTATGCAAAGTGCCTTCTCACGCTTTCCTCGCCTGGCGGAGCGCAAGAGTCAACTAGGTGGAACCCTCTCAGGAGGTGAGCAGCAGATGCTGGCGATTGCCCGCGGCCTGATGGCGGCTCCTCGCTTGATGCTCCTCGACGAGCCATCCATGGGTCTTTCGCCCTTGCTGGTCGAACAAATTTTCACGATTATCCGTGATATTAATAACCAGGGTGTAAGTATCCTGCTGGTGGAACAAAATGCGCAGATGGCGCTTTCCCTCGCTGACCGGGCATACGTCTTGGAAACAGGGCGTGTCGTCTTGGAAGGCTCTGGTCAAGAGCTGCTGCATAACACGATGGTTATGGAAGCTTACCTGGGAGGCGGCCATTAAGCCATGATGGCCGAAACAATATGTCCATAGCTCAAAAAATACTCTTCTTCTTTGTCCTACCTTTCATAGCGCCTTTATTATTTCCCCCGGATATGCTCATCTCAGGCTGGGTAGCTATTCTATTTAGCTTGCTGCTTTTTACCGGACTCGGAATTTTTCTCTTGCGCGGCAATTCAACAGCCTTAACACTGGCGATCTTCCTGCAAGGCTTGAATGTTATCGTCCGGCTGATGATGCTGTATCCGCATGTTTACGAACGCGGTGAATTTAACTTTATGTGGTTGTTAACCAGCCTGCTCAGCATCGGGATCTCGACCTTCCTGGTGCTGCGCCTCGATCGCACAGACGTGCGTGTAACTATGGTGACATAAGAGTTAACTGAACTGCACATCCTGTCAAAGAAGGAAACTCAGCATTAAAAGATTAAATATGGGGTGCGACACATTCGCACCCCATATTTATTCATATATTGAATTAATACCTTTGTTATACCGTAGCCTGCATATATAATAAACCTACTATGCCATCTGCTGAGATCATTACCATCGGCACTGAACTTCTCCTGGGTGAAACCCTGGATACCAATGCCCAATCCATAGCTATTGGTCTAAGGGAGACTGGGGTCGATTTATTTCGCAAGACGACAATCGGAGACAATATCCAGCGGATTGCCCAAGTAATCCAGGAATCCCTCCAGCGCAGCCAGATTGTCATCACCACTGGGGGATTGGGGCCAACCGTTGATGATCCTACTCGCCAGGCTGTGGCATTAGCCATGGGCGTGGAAGTCGAATACCATGCTGACCTGTGGGAGCAGATCATCGCCCGGTTTCAACGCTATAATCGCCAGCCCACTGAAAATAACCGTCGACAGGCTTATCTTCCGGCTGGTGCAATCGCCGTGGAAAATCCGGTAGGTACAGCCCCAGCGTTCATATTCGAGAAGGAAGACCGGTGTGTTATCTCATTACCAGGCGTGCCGAAGGAAATGGAATACTTGCTTTCACATACAGTCTTACCATACCTACGACAACATTATCAAATTTCTACGGTCATTCATACCCGTACACTTCACACTGCCGGAGCCGGCGAGTCTCTGATCGATGATTTGATTGGCGACCTTGAAGCTCTCTCGAATCCCACAGTTGGACTGGCTGCTCATTCGGGTCAGGTCGATGTCCGTATTGTTGCAAAAGCAGAATCTGACGAAGAAGCCAAACAGTTGATAGATCCTGTGGAGCAGGATTTGCGTAAACGTCTGGTAAACTGGATCTATGGTTTTGATAAGCAAACACTGGAAAGTGCTGCTTTGGAGATACTGGACAAGCTTGGATGGCGCCTGGCTGTAGTGGAGGCTGGTTTAGGAGGCGAGCTGCTCAAACGGTTGTCACTGCTCTCTCACCCCGCATTCGTTCATGGTGAGTTGTTGGGTAGCGCAGCCGTTCCAGAAAATTTGATCTTGCTAGCCGACACCTGCCGCCAGGAACAAGAGGTAGAGGTAGGGTTGGCAGTCACGATCCTGCCAGCCGGCGAACGCCAGGATGTGTATATCGCTATCGTCTCACCGCACGGGCAGGAAACATTTTACCGGCCTTACGGTGGACCTCCAGAATCTGCTCCACGCTGGGCGACACATCATAGTCTAAATCTGATCCGGAAACTTGATACATAGGGAGATACCATGAGTCAGGTCGTTGATTATATCCTTTTCAATGCAATCTTATTGACGATGGATGAAGCCTACCAATTGTTTGAGCCAGGAGCGTTGGCGATCCGCGGTGAGATGATTGTTGCGGTTGGTAATGAAACCGAGATTCGTTCTTCCTATGTTGCAGGTCAGGAAATTGATTGCCAGGGTAAGGTGCTGATGCCGGGTCTGATTAATGCCCATACCCATGTGCCGATGACCTTGCTGCGCGGTTTGGCGGATGATTTACGATTGGATGTCTGGCTGTTGGGATACATGATGCCGGTGGAGCGAGAATTTGTCTCGCCCGATTTTGTACGCCTCGGCACTCTAATGGCATGCACCGAGTCAATCCGCAGCGGTGTGACCTGCTTCGCAGATATGTATTATTTTGAGGAGCATGTCGCTCAGGCAACTGCAGAAGCAGGTCTACGTGCAGTGTGTTCACAGACTGTGATGAAATACCCGGCTCCAGATGCACAGTCTTTCGAAGAGTCGCTTGCCGCTGCGCGCGAATTTATTCAACGCTGGAAGGGTCATCCTTTAATTGAACCCTCCGTAGCTCCACATGCTCCCTACACTTGTACACCGGAAATATTACAGGCGACTGCTGAACTGGCAGTAGAGTTTGACGTACCGCTGCACACGCATATTGCCGAGACCGCATTGGAAGTGGAAAATTCACGGACCGAACATGGTATGCCAGTTGTCCCTTACGTTAAGAAACACAACTTGTTCGATGCGAAGGTGCTCGCAGCACATTGTGTACACATAGATGAAGGCGAAATGCTAACTCTGCGCCATCATAAATCTGGTGTCGCACACAATCCATCATCGAACCTGAAGTTAGCCTCGGGATTTGCTCCAGTCCAACGCATGATCGAGTTGGGTTTAAATGTGGGGATCGGTACGGATGGACCTGCATCCAATAATGACCTGGATATGTTTGAAGAAACCCGCCTGGCGGCCTTCCTGGCAAAGAGCGTGAGTAATGATCCTACAGCATTGCCTGCACGAACCGCTCTGTCAATGGCGACCCGTTTAGGCGCAAAAGCGCTTCACCAGGGACATCTTACAGGCACACTTGAACCTGGTAAGCGCGCGGATTTAATTCTTGTAGATGTATCGCCGTTACACAACATGCCCCGTTTTCGCCGTGAGCCGGAGGCAATTTATGCTCAGCTGGTCTATGCAGGAAAATCCAACGATGTCACCGACATGATGGTCAATGGACGCTGGTTGATGCGCGAACGCCAACTACTCACTCTTGACCCATCTTCCCTTTACCAGCAGGCTGATGAATATGCACGCCGCATCGATACTTTTCTAATCCAACGAGAAAAATCGGTGCTTTCGAAGCTGCTCGCCATCGGGGGGGCAATGCAGGGAGAAAGCTTCGAAGTGCAGACGAAGATCAGTATTGCTGATCCACAGCCGGTGATCGATGCAATCAATAGCCCTGGGATTGAGATTTTGCATAAACGCCTTTATCACGAATATGATACCTACTTCCTGTTTGGAGACCCGGATCAGGGAACTTTGAGATACAGGGAGGATGAGTTTGTCAATGACTCCGGGCAGGTCGTGAATGTCCGTTATCGATTAACCTTGATCGGGGATGCGCGTGAGGGTAAATTCCCCAGTGAAGTATTGCTTTCACGAAGTCGTTTCATCGCACCGGCAACACACTCGCTGCGGTTTTATCGTGAATATTTCAAACCCGGCCGTGAAATTTCCATTGAAAAAAATCGCAAACGCTGGCGTGTGCTTTTCCAGGGTACTGAGTTTTATATTAATCTGGATGAAGTTAAGAATCCGAATCTTGGATACTTTGTGGAGATCAAAAGCCGCACCTGGAGTCGTCGAGATGCGGAGCATAAAGCCAAGGTGGCGGTTGATTTGATCCAGCAGCTTGTTGCATCTGGTGGAGAAGCTATCCTTCAAGATTACCTGGAACAGGCGTTGCTTGACGGTTAAGGTTAGACTTTTGATTGTATTGGATCATTACAGATAGTCAAATAATGGACGATCCGAAAGCATTTGCGATTTATCTCGCTCGAGAGGCTGGAGCAATGCTCCTGGAATATTATTATTCCCGGAATTTCAAGGCATCTCTGAAACCCGATCACACCATCGTGACCGAAGCTGATCTGATTGTAGACAATTATCTCAACCGCTCGGTTCGAGCTCGCTATCCACAGGATTGGCTGCTGAGTGAAGAGCTGCAACCGGTATTGGAGGTAATATCCAGCCCAGAAAAGGAGACAGAGCCTCCGGTTATCTGGGTGATCGATCCATTGGATGGCACGACGAATTTTGCCTTAGGCCTGCCTTACTGGGGTGTGTTAATCGCCCGTCTGGTAAATGGAATACCGGAGCTGGCAGTGTCCTATTTTCCGGTCTTGGAGGAGCTGTATATTGCGCAGAAAGGTGAAGGTGCCACGATGAATGGTCATCGTATTCAGGTGTGCACTCCCAACCCAAAAAACACATTACCTGTTTTTGCCTGCTGCTCGCGTACATTTCGAGAATATGATGTAAAGGTGCCTTATAAAACCCGCACATTCGGCTCATCAGCGTATTCATTCTCGCTCGTAGCGAGAGGCCTGGCGGTACTCGGTATGGAAGTTAATCCCAAAATTTGGGATATCAGTGGGGCCTGGCTGCTTGTTCAGGAAGCCGGGGGAATAATTGATACATTGGATGGCAGCCAGCCATTTCCCATCCGGCTGACCGCAGCCCATTCCAGCCGTCCATACCCGATACTCGCCTGTGCAACCGAAAGCCTGTGGACTCGCTGGCGTCCGAAAATTAAGCCGCGTATCCAGGTGATATAATCGCTCTGGTTTCATACACCCACGAACAATCAGGAGATAATTATGGAATATCGCAGATTAGGCCGTTCAGGTCTACGGATTTCGGCTCTCTCATTTGGCGCCTGGGTCACCCTTGGTGAACAGGTCGATGAAAACGTCGCTTATGACTGCATGAAAGCGGCTTACGATTCAGGTGTAAATTTCTTCGACAATGCCGAGTCTTACGGCAGTGGTCAGGCTGAAATCGTGATGGGCAATGTGATCAAGAGAACGAATTGGAAGCGTTCTGATCTGGTAATTTCAACGAAGATCTTTTGGGGTGGCAAAGGACCGAATGATTGCGGGTTGTCACGCAAGCATATCCTGGAGGGTACCGAGGCATCTCTAAAACGACTGCAGATGGATTACGTGGACTTAATTTTTTGTCACCGCCCTGATAAAAATACGCCAATTGAGGAAACGGTGTGGGCGATGAACCTCGTCATCCAGCAGGGAAAAGCCTTTTATTGGGGCACCAGCGAGTGGAGCGCCGGGCAGATTATGGAAGCCTATGGCTTCGCCCGCCAGGAGCATTTGATTCCCCCGCTGATGGAGCAACCAGAGTACCACATGTTTGCACGGAACCGCGTGGAACGGGAATATGTTTCGTTGTATCGCTCGATTGGACTGGGAACCACGATCTGGAGTCCACTTGCCAGCGGATTATTAACCGGCAAATATAACGATGGCATCCCGCAGGGAACGCGCATCAGTCTGCCTGGTTATGAGTGGCTGCGAAAGCGATTCGAGGGTCCAGAAAACCAGCTAAAATTAGAGAAGGTACGCCAGCTCGTTCCAATCGCAGCTGAGTTAGGTGCAAGCATGGCACAGCTTGCCCTTGCCTGGTGTTTGAAGAATCCTAATGTCAGCTCGGTTATCACCGGGGCATCTCGAGCGGATCAGGTTGTTGATAATATGCACGCTGTAGAAGTGGCAAGCAAGCTCGATGTTGATACGATGGAACGGATTGAAGCAATTCTCCAGAATAAACCTAAACCGGAAGAAGACTTTTGCTAAATTTGGAGAAAATCGCTATAATAAACAGGTTTAGTATACCTTAGCTCAGGACGGAGTAATTGTGAGTCCATTCATTCAGAAATTACTAGCACGAGCACCGAACCAGGACGACCTGTCAACATCTCGAGAAGGTTCTGGAGACGAGCTCATAATAGAAAACTCCAACCCGGTGTTGCCAGCGGGATGGAGTGTGGGCACGGCTTTATCCGTCGGACAGCAACGCTTGACCAATCAGGACACTCTTTTCACCACCTGTTCCGAGCTACACTATGACAATAAGCGTTGTTTCTGCGGCTTTTTCATCGTCGCAGATGGAATGGGCGGTCATCAGAACGGCGAGCTGGCAAGCGAGGCTGCAGCACGCGCAATGGGTGAGTGGGTAGTGGAGCAGCTCTACCTGCCTTATCTGCGCGGAGAACCTTCGGTGAAACCCGAGGATTTATTAGAGCTCATGGCTCAGGGCATCTCACAGGCTAACCAGGCTGTTCAAAAGTCAGCGAGTGGTGGTGGTACCACCTTAAGTAGCACGCTGATATATGGGGATCAGATATATGTCGCTCATGTGGGCGACAGCCGTATTTATTACATTGATCCGAGCGGGAGCATAGAAACCTTATCTCACGATCACTCCTATGTTCAGCAGCTGGTAGACATGGGGCATATCACGCCTGCCGAAGCCCTGGTACATCCTCAACGAAACGTACTTTACCAGGCTCTCGGACAGATAGAACCCCTGGAACCAGAGATTGCAGCTTATGACATGCCAAATTCCGGGCATCTGCTGTTATGCTCAGATGGATTATGGGGCGTGGTACCAGATGGCTTGATTGCTGATATTGTCCATAACGCTGCGAGTCCTCAGGCAGGCTGCCAGGAATTAATCGATGCTGCCAATGAAGCCGGTGGTCCTGATAATATCACTGCGGTCTTGGTAAACCTGCCTGGATAGGAGATGAGTAGTTTACAAGAATTACCGATCCAAGGGATTAATTTACGAGTCATCGATGACGGTGTGATTTTTGACCTGCAGGGTGGACAAAAATTCATCCTGGGACGAAGTAGCTACCGTGACGAAAATGAACTGGAAGAGCTGTCAGACCTGGAGATTGACCTGAGCCCTTACCAGGCGTATGAAGCAGGTGTCTCACGCCAGCATGCAATCATTCAACTGGATGATGATGGAGCTACAGTTACGGATCTCGGATCGGCGAATGGCACACGCTTGAATGGTAGAACCATTCCGGCAAATATTCCACAGCTATTAGAATATGGAGATATCCTGACATTAGGGAAATTCAAGCTCGAGATACTCAAGTGGCAAACTCAGGGGAAATAATTGATGACAGACGAACAATTTCGCAACCGTAGAATCCTTGTAGTGGACGACGAAGAGCGGATGGTTCGCTTCATCCGTCTCAACCTCGAACACGATGGGTTTCGTGTAATAACAGCCTTCAACGGGACACAGGCTGTTAATAAGGTGCGCAGTGAGATACCTGATCTGATTTTACTGGACGTTATGATGCCTGACCTGGATGGCTTCGAGGTGCTTAAGATCGTACGCGAAACCAGTACTGTTCCGGTGATCATGCTCACAGCTAAAGGAGATGAGGAAGACCGTGTGCGCGGATTGGAATTGGGCGCGGACGATTATGTTACCAAGCCATTCAGCCCGCGCGAATTGGTCAGCCGGGTACGTGCCGTCCTGCGGCGTATCGAACCCACAACACCCGCTCAGCATGGCCTCATCCAGGTGGATAGCCATCTTAAGCTCGATTTCGATCGGCGTGAAGTCTGGCTGGATGGCAAGCTTGTGCAGCTTCGCCCCACCGAGTATCGTCTGCTTTACCATTTAGTCCAGAACGCCGGTTGGGTGCTCACCCATGACCAGTTGCTGACAAAAGTTTGGGGCTACGAATACCGCGATGAGCCGCATTACGTACGCTTGTATATAAATTACCTGCGTCAAAAATTGGAAGCTGATCCGGCGAATCCAAAATACATTCTCACCGAACGAGGGGTTGGCTACCGGTTCGTTGATTTTCGCCGCCAAAACCTGGATCAAATTGAAGGATGAGCCAGGTCGCGACTGGTTGGAATAACGCAGAGGAGAACTCGATGACGGAAAAACAGCGTATCTTATTGGTGGATGATCATGAGGTCGTGCGGCTAGGATTGAAAGCACTGCTGGAGCGTCATCCGAACTTCGAAGTAGTTGCCGAGGCTGCTACCGCGCGGGAAGCAATTGAACAGGTGGAGATTAGCATGCCAAACGTCGTTGTGATGGATATCCGGCTGCCAGGCGGTTCTGGAATTGAGGCATGCCAGGAAATCTCCGATCGGTTTCCCGATTCGAAAGTAATCATGCTCACTTCATACGCTGAAGATGAGATGTTGTTTTCAGCCATCCGCGCTGGCGCTTCCGGTTATGTTCTCAAGCAAATCGGTGGAGAGGATCTGGTGCGTGCCATTGAGGCGGTCGGTCGCGGTGAAGCATTGCTTGACCCGGCAGTAACTCAGCGCATTTTCCAGGAAGTGCGTAAAGCTGCGAAAGAAGAAGAAGCTTCCGCTTTTTCCAATCTAACTCAACAAGAGAAACACGTACTGCTTCTTGTATCAGAGGGTAAGACTAACCGTGAGATTGCTAAAGCACTCTTCTTGGGTGAGGGGACAGTTCGGAATTATGTCAGCAGCATTCTCTCCAAGCTGGGAGTAAGCAATCGCGCCGAGGCTGCAGCTTATGCTGTTGAGCATAACTTAAAAGACTATTTGTGATCTAACGCACGCAGGTAATCCCAGGTATAAATACCGTAATGGTGCCCATCGTCCCAATATGGGGTCAGGGCATAACTGCCGACCGCTTCCACATTCACCAGGTGGGTAGCAGCAGTGTCTTCATCCGGGAGATCGAAGATCGCCGGATCAGGCTTGGAACCCATCTTATCATGCCCACCCCGGCATTCTGCGCATGGGCAGGCATGTCTCAGCAGTGAAAAACTGAAACGACTGGCTTCTCCGTCTTCCCATTGAATGATAAATTCTCTGGTGATCCGGTTGGCAGTGATGTTAGCGGGTTTGATCCCGTTCATAAAATCCTCCGGTCGGAATTATGGGTTGGGTACGAGCTGGAGAAAGTTGGCTACCGCCCAACCAGAGCGTTCTGTATTGCCGGGCACAACCAGATACCACCAGCTGTATCCATTGGCTTCACGTGGACCGTCCTCAACGGCAAAGGCTTCGCCTTCTTGCCCTACGATGCGGACTTTTTCACTCAAACCAGGAGCAGCGCGCAAGCGCAGACCATCTCCACCTGTACCGATCACTTGAACGGTTGCACCCACCCTGATTTGACCGTCTGCCACGGGTGGATTTGTGGGCTGAGGTGTGGCGGTAGGTGGGACGGGTGTATTGGTAGGTGCAGCAATCACTCTTAATTCAGCAGCTTTTGCGGGAAGGGATGGCACAGTTGGGCGGGTTAACCATAACACACCCAAAATGAGTGCTGCCAGGAAGATGCCCACACCAAGAGAGCCAAATATTACAGGCGAACTGAACAAGTCGCGAAAGAAACTACTGGATTTCATGCGCTAAATTTTACTCGAAAAAAGAAGGATATCTCGCCAATGTGTCGGTATTAAGGTTATACCTTCTCAACGGGTTCACATAAGATATCAGCCATGCTGGCGTAAATATAATCCTTCAACTTGGTATAATTACCCCCACTAACCCCATGACCACTGCGGTACTATTAAACAATCGTTACCTCCTCGAAGAGCCACAAGCCACCGGTGGTATGGCTGAGGTCTTTCGCGGTCGAGACCTGACTCTCGAACGTACTGTGGCAATAAAAATCCTTCGCAAAGATTATTCCTCAAGTCCTGAATTTCGACAACGGTTCCACCAGGAAGCCAAGGCTGCTGCTAATCTTAGCCATCCGAATATCGCCACGATTTACGATTTTGGTCTTGACCAGGACCGCCTGTTCATCGTCATGGAGTTCGTGCCAGGTACTGACCTGAAAAACATCCTACGCCAGCGTGGTCGCTTGCCAATTGAAGAAGCTGTTGGTTTGGTGTTACAAGCCTGTGCTGGAATTGGGCACGCCCACCGCGCCGGTTTGGTACATTGTGATCTCAAGCCACAGAATTCTGCTGGTCACACCGGAACAGCAAGTGAAGGTAGTCGATTTCGGTATTGCCCATGCATTGGCAAGCCTGCCACATAGTCAGGACAGCAAGGTCGTCTGGGGATCACCCTTGTATTTCTCACCGGAGCAAGCCAGCGGTCAACCTCCTTCGCCTGCTTCAGATGTGTACTCATTGGGTGTAGTCTTATTTGAATTACTGACCGGTCAAACCCCTTTCCATGGTAATTCTGCTGAAGAATTAGGTCAACAACACCTCCAGATGCTGCCCCCATCACCGCGCAAGCTCAATCCAACGATTCCATCCGAGTTAGACCAGGTGGTGCTGCGAATGCTCGAAAAAGTACCGCTTTCCCGCTACAGGTCCGCTGACCAGGTTAGTCGGGTGCTGTCCAGCTTTCTGCAACACCAGGGTCCCGAAGATATAGGCAACCAATTTGCAGTTTCTCCCCGGCCAGAACCATCCCAGCAGGCAGGTGAAATCCAATATGCCTCAATCCCGGCCGCCAGCCAGGTGCCAGTTGGTCCGAGCCAGCCTGTTTCGCTTGCCCCAGTGATGCAAACACCGCCGGTCCAAATATCCACCTCATCGACGAAGGTTGTAAAGAATGATCGAATGGATAGCCGGCTAGAGCAGCCGAAAATTAGCCGGCCATCGATTGATTGGTTCACCTGGCTGCTGGTCCTTCTGGCGATCATCACGGTGGGTGGTTTGATACCATTCTGGTTATGGGTGTACTACAGCCTCAATCCGCTATTCTAAGCGTGGAGTAATTAAATTTTGTTGGTCGTAGCTCAAGGAATGTGCCGATGTCAAAGGTTAAATAAAAATCACGGTTTACACCGCGATTTTTATCAGAATATTTGGTTGGATCAGGAATCAGTATTATGCGTTGGTTTTCGCCAGTGTGCGAATGCATTTGGTGCACAGCACTTTGCGCACTTTCCGCCCATCTTCGGTGACAGTGATCGTCTGCAAGTTGGGACGGAAAGTCCGCGGGGTGGCCTTCTTGGACCACGGGCGGTTCAAGCCAAAGGTGGTTTTCTTACCACAGTGAGCACATTTCGCCATCGAATAAATCCTTTCTACCTACGAGGATATCAGCGCTATTGTATAATATCATTAGCCAGGAAAATCAAATCACTTGACATCCTCGGCTGACAGCCGCACAATCATACCATAGAAATTTTGAACCAGCAAATGAGTTTTCAAAATATCAATATTTGAGGGAACATATGAGTGAAGAAACCACCCACATTGGCAGCATCCATGTCTCACCGAGAGCTATTGCCACAATTGCTTATCATGCTGCATTGGAATCGTATGGCGTTGTCGGGTTGACCTCCAAGAACCTGATGAGTGGCTTGACCCACGTATTGGTAAAGGACCCTACGCATGGTGTTGCCGTGGATTATGATGGCGAGTCCATCAAAATTAACCTGTATATTATTGTAGAATATGGCACTCGGATAAAATCCGTAGCTGCCAGTGTTATGAATACTGTGCGATTCCATGTGGAAAAGTCCCTGGGAATGCCAGTTCAGGCGGTCAACGTACACGTACGCGGGCTGCGCATCAGTGATCTGGATTGAGGACAGACAGCCTGACGGTCGAAACCTCGTCGAAGGAGTATTATTTAATGTTATCTGATGTGCAACCCAACCAACGCCAGGATTACTGCTCCCAAAATCCTGTAGATGGGCAAACTTTAAAAATCTTGCTGGAAGCAGGTTTAACCTGGCTACGCACCAACCAGCAGGTAGTGAATGCCTTAAATGTTTTCCCGGTTCCAGATGGTGATACCGGCACAAATATGGTGCTGACCATGCAGGCGGCTTACAATGAGGTCGCTAGCTCATCGGAGAAGAATTTCGGAAAAATGGCGCATCAAATTGCTCATGGCGCGTTAATGGGTGCTCGTGGAAATTCAGGTGTAATTCTCTCCCAATTATTACGCGGCTTTGCCCGAGCAATGGACAACCAGGATGTGCTTGATGCTGCTAGCCTGGTTAAGGCCACCGCGGCAAGCCGTGATACCGCATATAAAGGCGTGGTTAGACCAGTTGAAGGCACTATCTTGACCGTGGCGAAAGATGCTGCTGCAGCTGCCCAGATTGCTGCAGAAGCCAACCAGTTGTCTGGCATTCTCGAAGCGATGGTGAAAGAATCGGACGCCTCTGTCCAACGCACTCCTGAATTGCTGCCAGTTTTAAAGGACGCAGGGGTTGTCGATTCGGGTGGAAAAGGTCTGTTTTTTATCCTTGAAGGCATGCTGCGTTTTTTGCAAGGTCAGCCACTTGATACAGCTCTGGTGGCAGTGCAGCCACTGGCATCTATGAACCTGGATAATGCCATGGAAGCCATCGAACCTGGTCAGGATTACGAGGTAGTGGTGGATTTCATACCAAGTCAGCCTCTGGAATTGGCTAATTTTTATAACGAGCTGGAGCAGATGGGAACATCCATTCAAGTTGGAGAAGGTGATGGGATGTACCGTATGCATATTCATGTGCCGACAGATAAACGTTATCACCCAATCGACTATATAATGAACCTTGGTACCATCACGAAAGTGGCTATGGAAAACCTCGTCGCTCAAATGGAGCAGCGTAGCCAATCCTGCAGCGATGTGCCGCTCACTCTGGCTCCAATTGAGCAAGGACAGATCGCGGTTGTAGCGGTTTCTCCCGGCATCGGATTAGCGCGTGTGTTTGCGAGCCTTGGTGCAGCGGCAATTGTTGAAGGCGGCCAAACCATGAATCCAAGCACACAAGAAATTATTCATTCATTTGAAAACCTGCCCACCGACAAAGTAATTTTGCTGCCTAATAATAAAAATATAATCTTGGCAGGCAAAACGGCGGCTGAATTAACTGTCAAGAAGGTCGCTGTGATCCCCACTCGAACTGTTCCCCAAGGCCTGGCTGCGATGATGCGCCTTATTCCGGATGGTGATTTTGAGAGTGTTGTACAGGAAATGACTGAGGCGATCAATGAGGTGCAGACTGGTGAGATCACAATTGCCACACGAAATGTAGAATTGGATGGTGTGGAGGTACAGGAAGGCCAGATCATTGCTTTACATAATGGTAAACTGGTATCTTCGAGCACTTCATTGGCTGAAAGCGTTTTCTCGCTGCTGGAGGTAGCAGAGGCTAAGGAGTATGAGCTGATTACGTTATTCTATGGCAATAATATTTCTAAAAACGAGGTATTTCAACTCGTAGATCAGATTCGCCTCCGCTACCCCAAACAGGAAATTGAGGTCCAGGAAGGTTGCCAACCCCATTACCAGTTCATCATCTCCATTGAGTAGGTAGCAAAAGGCACCAATGACACAGGATAATCCAATTGCCCTCGTTTGTGATAGTACTGCAGATATCCCCGAATCTCTTTTGGACGAATACCAAATCAGTGTAGTGCCAAATATTCTGATGGTTGATGGGAAATCATATGTGGATGGACGTGATATCACCAGGGAAGAATTTTACCAACGGCTGCCTGGATGGCGAGAACTACCGACTACAGGTACTGCATCTGCTGGTGAGTACGAACAATTATATGAAAAATTGCTATCAAATGGTGCACAAAAGATAATTTCAATTCATGCTGCTAGCAATCTGAGTGGCATTTTTAATGCTGCCCAGGTAGCTGCTAACGCATTTGATAACCGGGTAACTGTCTTTGATAGCCAGCAGCTCTCACTGGGGACCGGCTTCCAGGTACTGGCAGCTGCTGAGGCAATCAAGCGATCGGAGCCAATCGAGTTTGTGATCGAAATCATAAACGATGTACGCCGGCGCGCTCGAGTATTCGCTATGCTGGATACACTTGAATACGTTCGCCGCAGTGGCCGTGTTTCCTGGGCTCGAGCACGGATCGGTAATTTCTTGAACTTAAAACCATTCGTTGAGGTGCAGGCTGGAAAAGTACTTAGCATGGGTGAAGCCCGTACTCGTCAGCGCGGAATTAAACGGTTAAAAGAGTTTCTACTTAAGCTGGGGCCATTAGATCGTCTTGCTATCCTGCATTCAAATGCCGAAGCGGATGCCCGACAGTTCATGGAAGACCTAGATCAGTTTGATCATTTAGCCATTCCAGTTGTAAATATCACAACAATTATCGGAGTTCATGTGGGTCCCCAAGGATTGGGCTTTGCAGCTGTTGTATCTTGATCCAGGTATCTAACTGAAAAAATTATACTTAATGAAGCCATCCATACGAAAAATCTATAATATTTTTAAAATCGAAGTAGAAAACGGCTACGGAAATAAGGCTGTCATCGGTGGTTTAAATCGTATCACGGGTTGGTGGGAAGGTGAAGCCCGCGCCGATGGCATGCCTGAAGACTTAATCCAATTCGTTATCAGCCGGATAACCAGCTATCCACGCCTATCACCAGCATCGCGCGCTGAAACACTCCAAGGATTATGGCGGAGGATACAACGGGAGTATGACATCAACGAGCCGCTGCCGATTGGGCAGTTTGAGAATACTCCCATCCCTGCACCAACTCCACCACCCGAGTCGCCCCTATTGGGTCCCAAAACACAAGAGGCACTCCCGGTTGATTCAACGGATCACATCAATCAGGAGCAACAGGTTCCATTAAACCAATCGGACGAGCAAGAGCGCACATTGGTGACTGGGGTCTCAGAAGATCAAGAAGAAGAAACATCTGAGGATACGATCCATGAAGTGATAACCGACAGGCCAAACGTAGAGGAAGGTTCCTCAGAGCCTTTTACCGATGTTTCGTCTGCGTCTGAGACTGGAAAGCCCAGTTCGCAAACCAGCCCCGTATCGGTAGTCAAGGACCTCGAACCTGCAGCGCTGAAAGCTCCAGTTACAGTGCTATCCGGTGTTGGTCCAGCCACAGCTCGCAACCTGGCTCGCTTGGAGCTGAGAACTCTTAGGGATTTATTGTTTTATTTCCCTCGCCGGTATGATGATTATTCTCTCCTCAAACCGATTAATCGTTTGAATTATGGTGAAGAAGTCACAGTAATCGGCACCATTCACTCGGTCACCATGCGTAAATTGATGGTGCGAGGGAATGATGCCCAAATTGTGGAAGCTGTACTCGGAGATGGCACTGGTCTGTTGCGCCTGAATTGGTTCAATCAGCCTTGGGTCGTGCGCAGACTTCATAGTGGCGCCCACATCGTCTTATCCGGGAAAGTCGACCAATATCTCGGTCGCGCAGTGATGAACAATCCAGAATGGGAGCCCATAGAGCAGCAGCAGCTCAGCACGAACCGGATCGTCCCGGTCTATCCCCTCACCGCCCAAATCACGCAGCGCTGGTTGAGACGTACAATGCACACGGTAGTCACCAATCTGGCGCCGCGGCTGCAAGACCCTCTGCCAGAAGCTGTGCGCCAATCCGCTGGATTAATTGATCTGACCACCGCAATCTTGCAGGTGCATTTCCCCGAAATCCTGGGAGATGTTGAAAAATGCACAACAGCGAATATCCTTCGATGAAATCTTACTGTTGCAGCTTGGGGTATTGCGCCAGAAGCGCGTCTGGCAAGAACGTTCAGCGCGAATTTTTATGGTTGCAGATGAGTGGTTGGACCAGCAACTCGCCCGGCTGCCCTTTCCGCTCACTGGAGCACAACAGCGCTCTCTACTCAGATATTCGGCAAGATTTACAATCAGGCACGCCCATGAATCGCCTATTACAAGGCGATGTGGGTTCTGGTAAAACAGTTGTAGCAGCCTTAAGCATCTCATCCATCGTCTCCCGGGGCGCCCAGGCAGCCTTGATGGCGCCTACATCAATTCTTGCAGAACAGCATTACCAGAGCCTGTTGATGCTGCTGGCTGGCACGGCTGGGACAGCCAACTCTGAGGACCAAGAATTCGTTCTCAAAGAGCAGGAAATCGCTCTATTAATTGGTGCTACCCCGGAAGCAGAAAAACAATCTATAAGAGAAGGATTAACCAACGGGTCTATCCGTTTGGTTATTGGAACCCATGCCTTACTTGAGGATCCTGTTCAGTTTGCCGATCTGCAGCTCGTCATCGTGGATGAGCAACACCGTTTTGGCGTCGAACAGCGTGCGAGCTTGCGGGCGAAGGGCGATAACCCGCATTTACTGGTCATGACCGCGACTCCAATCCCACGCTCACTGGCATTGACCGTTTATGGTGACCTGGATTTAAGTATCATCGATGAGATGCCCCCTGGCAGGCAGCCGGTTAGCACTTACGTACTGCTGCCACGTGAGCGCGAACGTGCATATCGCTTAATTCGAACACAGGTACAAGAAGGACGGCAAGCTTTCATTATTTACCCACTTGTGGAAGAGAGTGAAAAATCGGAAGCCCGCGCTGCTGTTGAAGAGCATCAACGGTTACAGAAAGAATATTTTCCGGAGCTGCAGCTGGGCTTGCTTCACGGCAGGTTGCGACCTGAAGAGAAAGACCAGGTCATGACACGATTTCGCGATGGCGAATACAATATCCTTGTTTCAACCTCTGTGGTCGAGGTGGGTGTCGATGTACCAAATTCAACGGTCATGGTAATTGAAGGGGCGAATCGATTTGGGCTGGCGCAGCTGCACCAGTTCCGAGGGCGGGTCGGACGTGGCGCTGAGAGATCGTTCTGTATTTTAATTCCCGATTCCGAAGATAAAGCCGAAAATGAACGTCTGCAGGTGATGACAGAGACAAATGATGGTTTTGTTCTTGCTGAGAAAGATTTAGAACAACGCGGTCCCGGTCTTTTCCTGGGAACGCGACAATCCGGCTTCTCTGAACTGCAGATGGCAAATTTGACTGATGTACGCCTGATCGAAAAAGCGCGCCGACATGCCCAGGCAATATTTGCTCAGGATCCTGACCTCAGTCATTCTGAAAACCTGCTGCTGCGAGCAGCCATGCTACGAGCCTGGGGCGACAGCCAGGGTGATATTAGTTAATTGTAATCAAAGGGTTTTATTTATTAAATAAACGAAGGAATCTATGATTAGAGCTGTTTTCCCTGGAACTTTTGATCCGATTCATTATGGTCATATTGACATTGCCAAGCGAGCTGCCAGACTATTCGACGAGCTTGTGATCGCGGTCTATGATAAACCGTTAAAATCATTGCTGCTTCCTCCAGATACTCGCATCCATCTTGTGAAGCAGTCCTTCCTCAACGATCCGAAGATCATCGTTAAGGGCTATAGTGGGCTGACAGTTGAGTTTTGCCAAAAGAATAACGCACACGTAATCGTGCGCGGTTTGCGAGTCTTTTCGGATTTTGAATACGAATTTCGCATGGCGCTGGCCAACCACCGCCTATCCCCAGCAATTGAAGTGATCTCGCTGATTACTGCTGAAGAACACACTTTCCTTTCATCATCAACCGTTCGTGAAATTGCCTCCCTAGGCGGTGATATAAGCAGCATGGTTCCAGCACATGTCGAAGATGCTCTCAAAGCTCGTTTTCGGGAGCTAGGTGAAGGTCAACAGGTTGTTCCAACAACCTCATTACGGGATTGACGAATTTGCACTTTGCGTGTAATCTAATATTGGCTTGAAGCTTGCAACACTATCAAGCACACCAGCCGATCAGGTGATTGGTAGCGATACTTAATCGAGGAATTATTAAACCATCCCTTTCCTTATTGGGAGGAATTTTTATGGACATCTTGCAACTAGTGGACCGGCTTGAAGAGATCATGAACCAGGCTCGGCCTCTGCCATTCACCCATAATGTCATTGTTGACGAGGATCGCATCCTTGACCTGATAGACCAGATGAGGGTAGCAATCCCCGACGAAGTCAAAAAAGCCCAACAATTACTTTCGCAACGAGATCGCGTGGTTGCTCAAGCACAAGAGGAAGCCAATCGCACCCTGGCAATCGCCCGTGAAAAAAGCGAGCAATTTGTAGATCGTGATTCTATAGCACAGGCTGCCCATGCACGCTCGGAGCAAATTGCCTCCCAGGCGAGACTAGATGCCGATGCCACTCGCCAGGAAGCCGATGAATACGTCATCGACACCCTCACCCGTCTGGAAATGGAGCTTGATCGATATCTAACGCAGGTACGAAACGGCATCCGTACATTGCAAAACGAAAAAGCACAAAAAGAGTAATCGCTTAGGGGACTTCCCTACTCAAATCGCTCCGGGCGTGTAAATCTACGCACGAGGATCGTGTCCACCATCCCCGGGAAAAAGGATTCCAACCAAATCGGCAGCCAATAAATCCAGGGCTGCACTACTGTTTTCCGGGGGTGTTGAGAAACACGCCAAACTGCTTCTGCCACCTGGTCTGCGGTCAGCCTCAGCCAGGCGGGGGTTGTAATCCCAGTTTTACGTTTGATACCCGCCACAGATTTAAACTCGGTGTCTACTCCACCCGGATACATTACAGTGACTTTAATGTTAAATGGGCTTACCTCACGCTGGAGGGCATTACTGAATCCACGCACACCAAACTTTGACGCAGCATAGACCGAGTAAGTCGGTGTAGGGATCCAACTTGCCAGTGATGCGATATTAATTACATGGCCAGAGCGGCGTTCAACCATGTACGGTAATACCAGATGAGTGAGCTGGATTAACCCGCTCAAGTTTACCTGGATCTGTTGAGCAATATCTGCTACGGGGTCCAGGCTTTCCAACCAGTCGATGCGTCCAAAACCAGCGTTGTTTACCAAAATATCAACCTGTCCGTAGCAAGCAATCGTGTTGTGAACCAGTTTTTCTAAATCTTCGAGCAGACTCACATCTGTTTTTACCGGTAATACTTCTCCACCTTCAGATTGAATTTGCTCTGCTAAGGCGATTAACCGGTCTTCTCGGCGGGCAGCCAGCACCAGCCTGTAGCCCGCTCTACCGAATCGTTCTGCTGTCGCTTTTCCGATCCCGGATGAGGCGCCGGTGATGATAATAACTGGTTTTGGTGAGCTAGACCTGTTCATAAAATTCGATTGATTATATAGTATTTACCCTGACCGCTCAACCTTTCGTTGTTATCAGAAAAATATTCAGCGGCTTCTGATATAATCACGGCGCGATGGCAGGCATCCTGGCATTAGAAATCGGTGCGGTTATCCTTGTATGGTTAGTGCTGGTAGTTGTCGAAACTGCCGCGCTGCAGCTAGCACGCTGGGGGGATTTTCGACCATGCTTACGTGCTTCGTTAATTATGAACCTGGTATCTGCGCCTGCGCTCATCATCTCGCTATTGAAGATTCCGAGTTTTGGATTGCCAGGCGTAGTAATCGGTGCGGTTATCTGTTTTTTCCTGGAAGCAATCCTGCTGCCGATTCTGAGACAAGAACATGGAAAACCACATTGGCGTGCAGCAGGTATTGCTAATTTAGCCAGCTTACTGGTGTTAATCCTTCCTATTTGGTATTACGCGTCTCAGTAGAGAAAATCAGGGGGAAGCAGCGGCTGCGGTCCTGGGGTTGAGCACCCGCCAGTGTTGGAATGGCAGGTAAATTACCTCGGCCTTACCTATCACATTATCCAAAGGCACACTTCCCCAGGTTCGCGAATCGGATGAATTGTTGCGATTATCCCCCATAACGAAAAGATGTCCTTCTGGAACAGTCCATGAGCCGTCTGAAGATGGTGAGGACTTAATATAAGGCTCTCTGAGTAAATAGCCATTCACAAAAACCTGCCCCTGTTCCACCAAGATAGCATCCCCTGGAAGACCGATCACACGCTTGATAAATGGAATGGTGGCTGGGTCGTCGGGTGGATGAAAGATGATAATATCCCCTCGGCTCGGCTCACCGAAACGGTAAGCTAACTTGTTAACGATGACAAAATCATTTTCATACAAGGTAGGTTCCATGCTGACGGATTGAATCTTAATCCGGGCGGTAACCGTATTAATGATGATAAATATAACCCCAGCAAGGAGAACTGTCTCAAGGATATCACGCAGGCTTTGTTTATATATTGCCCAACGATTGGGTCGGTGATGTATCGGGTCGGATGGTACGTCGGGTGGTATTTGATTCATGATGTTGAATTATTAGGCGTGCACCTTTTTGATATATTTTACTTGAACAATCCTTAGGGTTGAATCTAAGCGACCGATGTCCCTTTTTGATGTCCGCTTTCGGAGCGTGGATCTTCTCTTAATAAATCCACGGCATGTGGTAATACCGGTGAAATTACGCGCAAATTCTCCAGCGCACCAGCAGGACTTCCTGGTAAATTAACGATTAAAGTGCGAAAACGTAACCCGGCAACGGCGCGCGATAGCATCGCATGCGGAGTTACCAGCAGACTGGCAGCCCTCATGGCTTCAGCCATTCCGGATGCCTGACGGTCAATCACCGCAAGGGTTGCCTCGGGAGTAACATCTCGCCCGGAGAAGCCAGTTCCACCTGTCGTCAGAATCACATCGATTGTGCCAGAATCTGCCCAGTCAATAATGACTTCTTCTATTTCATCGCGGTCATCCGGGATTATTGCCTGGTTGACCACCTGCCACCCATTCGAGAGCACAAAATCTTTAAGTGTGGCACCTGAAGTATCTGGTCGCTCTCCCCGTGCAGATCGATCGGAGATTGTTAAGATTCCAAAACGAATGCTCATAATCTGCTCTGTCGCTATTTTTTGCCCTAAATAACTTTATGAGATCAATAAATCAACCACTAGAGGTTTTTACCGTAGGTATATAGTTCCATTCGTTCCCAACCGCGCTTCTCATAGAACATCATCGCATTTTCGTTGTCTTTTGTGACCAATAAATAGCACCGGATGCAGCCCTTCTCCCGAAGACGCTGTTCCAGGGCCTCCATCATAGTTGTGGCGATGCCTTGATTGCGATAAGTTGCATCAACGGCCAGGTGGTAAACAATTCCTCGCCTACCATCAAATCCTCCCAGCACCGTACCGATTATCCGCCCTTCGATTTCTGCGACCAGGAATAGATCTGGGTCTCGTTGTAATTTTTTGAGAATTTCATCCGGACTATCTGAACGACCGACATGAATGCCTGCACCGGCGGATTGCCATAAGTTTAAGACTGCTGCATAATCCTTTGAAAAATCGAATTCTCTCATCGTGAGAGCTGTATCAGAAATCATTAACCAGCTGCCTCATCCTCCTGACCAACCAGCGCCTTCCAGGGTCCGTGAATGCCATCCTCAGTCACTCCAAAATAATAACGAACGACTCCTGCGGTGCGCTGTACCAGGTCATAACGGCGATTGTCACCTTGTTTATATTGGCGCAGAATTCCTAATTCTCCCTGCCATTGCACTCCTGCTTGTGATAAATCGCCCGGAAGGCTGGCAAAGGTAGTGATCGCATAATGCCACAGCCGCCGAGCCGATTTCCTGGTGACATTTTTTACAACTTCCCCGTTGCGTAAATCACGCATTGTGTAATAACGCGCCCCGTTGCGCTCCTCGACCGTCACAACTTCCACTCCAGTTCGCGGGGGATTATCCTCCTGCGGTTCAGAAGGAGGTGATATTACAGGGGCAATCATCTCCGGTGAAGCTTGTTGGTCAAGCAGGATATTTGCTGAGGTCCCAGGACGCTGGCTGCGCAGCACGAGACCAACGATTTCATCTCGCACGGCTAAATCAGTCTCAGCTTCGGTGCGGACGTAAATTTTATTATCATCGACCGCATAAGGTGGGTCATCTCCGCGTGGGATGAGCACCCGGATGATCTTCTTCCCGGAATACTCGTGAATATCAAAAGTAACTGCGAGCTCAGGGCTGAGGCGATTATTTATTTCTTTCTCGATTTGGGCAACCCCCTGCTCGGCATCCGGGATGCCGACAACAGCTTTCTTTGGATCACTTTCCAGTCCTAAATAGAGAGTACCACCATTTGTATTGGCAAAAGCACACACGTCCGCCAGGATCGCATAGCGCTTTCCCCCGCGCACGGAAATGCTATCGTAGAAATCTTGTACAATGTTTGGACCTTCATCTAAAGCTGTACGGATGAAGTCGAATACAGGTTCAGCAGTGAAACGGTGTGGACGTGTACGGGCGAAGTCGTTGCTTTGAAATAACTCGCGAATTGCCTCGAAACTCACCTGTGGCAGCAGCAGGTCTGTCGTACGATCCCCTAAGCCGAGGTTCTTTTTTCGCTGCAGATCGGTAGTATACCGGTGCGAATCTGAACCCTGGATGCAATGCATCCTGCGGGGATATTCCGGTTTTGTGCCATTGAAAAAGCGCGCGGTTGCATTTGGTCCCTTGCTATCCATGTCTGTCACTTCGAGAGCATGGAGATATGGATCTTGCGTATAGGCGATCTTGGTCTGCCCGCCCAGTGGGAAACCACGCATCGCTACGCCGTTGCTAGAATTTGCATGGGCGGCGATCGCAAGCCCACCAGCCTGGTTAATCACCCGGTAAGCAGTCAACACGTCACTCGTTGCACCGACTGTTGCCGAGCCATCATCCAACAGATCCGCTGGTATCTTAAGATCCAGCAGTAGATGTTCAATTTCTCGGACAGGTTTCTCCGCTGGGAATATTCCTAAAATATGAAATCCAAATGTAGCAGTAAATTCGAATCCCGGCAATACCAGGATTTTATCGATTAAGCGGCGGTATTCATTGAGTCGTGCTTGCTCATCCGGCTGGATACGTTTCAAGCGCTCCAGCATTTTGAGGGTGTCAATATCCTCTTGCATCTTGCGATACCCAGCAACTGTATTATGGTCTGTCAGGGCGATAATATCAACCCCGCGTGCTTCTGCTCGCTTGAGCAAGTCGAGCGGCGTGACTTCCATCTGCTGAAAGTCCGACGAGGCGGGGGTGTGTAAATGCAAATCGGCATTACACCATTGCATAGGTGAACTTTTTTTCTTGGTCACATTTTTCTCTTTAACAAAAGATTGTTGGTGTTGAGTCATATCAATTAATGATGGAATTATTCAGGATTATGCTTCGGCCTCTCCAGCACCTGGAATCTGCTCCTGGGCTGGAGCTGGCGTTTCTGGATTTATTAACAAAGGTTCTAATGCTGCATTAAGCACATCTTCTACGGTATCGGCAAAAATAAACTGGATGTCCTGCATTACCTCGATTGGTAAATCATCCAGGTCGGCTTCATTACGCTTGGGCAGGATAACCATCTTGAGCCCAAAGCGGTGAGCGGCTAACACCTTCTCTTTGATACCGCCTACGGGCAGCACCTGTCCACGCAGGGTAATTTCACCGGTCATGCCAACAAATGGGCGTACCAAACGGCCTGAGATGAGAGAGACCAAAGCTGTTGCCATTGTCACCCCAGCCGATGGACCGTCTTTCGGTTGTGCGCCTGATGGGATATGGAGATGGAGGTCCAATTTATCATAAAAATCTACGGGTAATAATAATAGATTCGGCGTGCGAGCGGACGAACGACAATGCCGCGAACGCTGATTCTTGCATAACATTTCCGATGGAGCCGGTAATCTGGAAACCCTTCGAGCCAGGCATCCGTGTAGCTTCGACGAAGAGAACTTCACCTCCCACAGATGTCCATGCCAATCCAGTAGCAACACCGGGTAAGGATGTTCGTTGGGTAATCTCCGCATCACCATAGAACTGCGGCTTGCCCAACAGCTCTTGCACTTTATCATGGGTAATGACTACTTGTTCAGATTTACCCTCTGCAATTTGGGTTACTACTTTCCGGCACACAGCACCGATCTCACGTTCCAGGCTGCGGACGCCTGCTTCGCGCGTGTAAGCGCGAATGATCTTTTGTAATCCATCGTCATTAAATGAAACTTCGCTGGCGCGTAAGCCATTTTCTCTTAGCTGCCGGGGAATCAAATATCCACGAGCGATGGCTATCTTTTCACCCTCAGTATAACCGGAGAGGTTGATGATCTCCATACGGTCGCGCAGTGGTCCTGGGATGGGATCGAGCAGATTGGCGGTGGTAATAAACATTACCTGGGAAAGATTGTATGAAACCTCCAGGTAATGATCGCGGAACTCGGCATTCTGCTCTGGATCTAACACCTCCAGTAAAGCCGATGCCGGGTCGCCGTGGAAATCGAATACCAGTTTATCCACTTCATCCAGCATGAAAACCGGGTTTGCCGTTTCAACCCGGCGCAGTGCTTGCAGGATCCGTCCGGGCATGGCGCCAATATAGGTGCGCCTGTGGCCGCGAATCTCTGCTTCATCGCGCATCCCGCCAAGCGAAATGCGAATGAACTTCCGCCCCATGGCTCGTGCAATCGAACGTCCCAGGGATGTCTTGCCCACCCCTGGAGGTCCGACAAAGCACAAGATGGCACCCTCTCGAAGCCGATGGATTTCATCCGCCGGTTCTTGTGCCAGCTCCTCAGCCCGCTCCTGGCGCAGCTTACGCACCGCCAGGTATTCCAGGATGCGTTCTTTGACATCTTCCAGTCCGAAGTGATCCTGATCAAGTACACTGCGGGCGTGGCGGATATCCAGGTTATCTTCAGTAATATTGCTCCACGGAAGCGAAACCATCCAGTCTAAGTAGGTACGAATCACACCATACTCGGCTGCTGCAGTAGGTAACCGACTTAAGCGATCAAGCTCCCGGCGAGATTGCTTATCAGCTTCCTCCGGCATTCCAGCCTGTTCTATCTTCTTGCGAAACTCTTCCACGTCAGCAGTTTGCTCATCTCCCTCACCGAGCTCGCGTTGAATCGCTTTTATCTGCTCGCGTAGAAAGTAGTCGCGCTGCATCTTCTCAATCTCAGAGCGGGCATCGTTCTGGATTTTTTGCCCTATCTCGAGCACCTCTGCCTCATGAGCCAGGAGATTAACCAGCTTGAGCAATTTTTCGGATGCAGAATCTAACTCCAGGATATGTTGGGCGACCGCCAGCTCCATTCGTTGGAAGTTCGCGACCGTGTAGACAATTTGCAGTGGATCCTCTAGTGAGACTACCGAGGATACCAGCTCACGCGGGATGGAAGGGATCATCTCGGCGATGTGCTCAAATTGATCCCTAGCATTGCGGGCAAGGGCTTCAAGCTCCAGGTCGTTTTCGATGATCTCGGCCTTTAATTTTACATGTGCTTTAAGATACGGATCATGCTGAACAAATTCGCCAAGCTCGAAGCGTGCTACACCCTGCACCACCAGACGGATCGTCCCATCCGGAGCACGGAACAGCCGGTGAACCATTGCCACAGTGCCAATTCGATAAAGGTCTTGTGGTTCTGGCGTTTCAAGATCTGGGTTGCGGGACGTCACCAGACCAATCAATCGTTCATCGCCTTCCATGACATCATCAACGAGGCGGATGGAGCGTGATTGGCCGATGGTCAAGGGCACTGCTGTTTGCGGATAGACCACTAATCCGCGCAGCGGCAGAATGGGGAGGGTGGAAGGGATCGTTGTGACATCTTGCCCGGAGCTGGCAACCGGCTCAGCAGAACCATCGTCTGATTGCACAACCCGAGTAACGATAGGCTTTAACATTAAATCGTCCAGGCTAATTTCATTTTCCTCAACCAGCCAGTTGAGCATTTCAAGAATACTGGAATTCCAACGGGATGCAGGCATGTGGCTCACTCTGGGTTAGAATCTTCTACAGGGATCTGGCGCGGCTGGACTTTCGGCAAGCGGATGCGTAAAAATCCATTCTCATATAGCGCCTCTACCTGATCCAGGTGGACAGGCCCTGGTAAACCGATCTCACAAGCAAATTCGCCAAATGTAATTTCCATCTGGTGGAAGGCGCGCCGTTCAGCAATATCAGCACGCGCGCCGCGTATCGAAAGGACTTGTCCTACCAATTCGATTTCAAAATTCTCCTCGCGCATGCCAGCGATCTCGATCCGCACGAAGATCGCTTCATCTGTCTCATAAACATCCGTCGGTGGGTGCCAGTTCGGAGTCCGAATAGTCATCCGCCAGTGAGGGATCATTTCCATTGATTGTTTTTACTCCAGCGGATTATTACCATCCTATTAATGTATTCCACCTACTAATTTTCTTGTACACCCACCCAGGCGATTGGTTTTACAGAAGAGGCGGAAGAGCGCCCCCGGCGGGATTCGAACCCACAACCAATAGCTTAGAAGGCTACTGCTCTGTCCATTGAGCTACGGGGGCAATCTGTTTCTAATGACAAGGTCGAATTCCCTGCATTATTCTTAACCCTGATAGAGTCTTCAAGATTGTCAAAGCAGGCCGCCCAAGGATCTGGCTGAGCTCCTCTGGAGTGAGAGGCTGGTTGCCATTCGCCAGGAACGTTCGAAACACTCCGTCAACCAACGCCGTTTGTTGAGTGATGAAGCCAGCTTGTTTGGCACAATGAGTAATCAGCTCGTGCTGGAGCCCGTCTACACGCGTAACTTCAGCAGTCTCGGGATCCACCCAATCCACCTGGACGAATTCGTCCAGATTGGAGAACGCTTTCTGGTGCCCTGAACAAAGATAGCTCCTTAGATATACACGCCAATCTCGATCATTTTGACGCCACCAATCAAAGTCAATATGAAAGCAAGTCTGCAGAGACGGTTTCACCAGGCTGATGCGTTTATTATCGATCAATGGAGGCCTCCTGAATTAATCTGTTTCGTACCAGGTACGCCTTATGCATAATCTGACGCAGGCAGTCGAAAATGCAAATCACCTACATGATCCATATCCGGCATACTTGCCAGCAGAGCCAGAATTGGAGCAGGTGGAACACGCCTTACGATATTAATGGCGGTGTAAAGCTCTGCAGCATGCACATGACCCTGTGGATTTAATTTCGCCAACTCACGGGTCATCGAAACTAACATCTTCTCCAGGGATTGGTGTTCTTTACTGCTCCACACGTGATCAAGGGCATCAACATCGGGTACAGCGATTGCCCAACGGTCATCAAATGGACAGGCTACATTCTGCTTCAGCATAGCGAATACCACGCCACCGTCCGAACCGACCAGGACGGTGCGCATCCATTCGCGGCTGGCACGACGGTGATCGGTCTTCAGCACTACTTCACCAGCTTGTTTACCGCGTTGGACGCGTACAATGCTTCCAGGGATCAGGTTGCGAGCCTGGTACCATTCTTTCAATCCGAAGACATACCGTTTTTCCCGTACCACCCAGGCTGGGAAGCGATCACCCGTATCTCCATCCACCAGGATAAATCGGATGCGAGGGGCTTCATAAGCAGTTGGGAATAGATGCCTGACCTGTGAAGATAACGGCAGCGTCCCCGATCGCCAGTGGGGGTAAATCAATCGCACATCTACCGTCTCACCCTGACTGCGCCCTTGGAGTGGTGAAAGCTCATCGTCGAGCTCCCGTTCCAGGTTTAGCATTTCTTTTGTTAATACCGACCGGTCATACTCGATGCCGGCATAACGAAGGAAGGGCGGTGGCTCCAACACCTCACGCGGCTCTAACCGGTGTAAGAACCATAATACCTTACCTGCTGCACCGACTTCATCAAACCGAGGGTCGTTTTGCAGCGCCCAGTCCAGTGAAAACTCTAATAAACGCTGATTGACATCTGAAGAAAGGCCGATTTGCTCTATTAATTCTTGCGTCGGCAAGGGACCACCACCCGCAACATCCAGAACTGCTTCAACCAGGTTGAGATGCCCTATATTCGTGTCGATCAATAAGGCACGTGGGAACCAGTTACCCGCAATGCGCACAAAATCCGGGCTTGTAGATAGCTCTTCATCCAGTGCTTCTGCCAAAGACTCTTCGTGCTCATCTAACACCGTATTGACATCCAGCGTGACTAAGTCTGCCGAAATCTTGGGGGGTTGGTTGAGGATATGATTTGCCAGGTTACTGGCGAACTCTTTTTCCAAACCATCCTCAAAGCGCACCTTGATGACTTGAAACTCACCGATATCGGGATTCTGGCCCTCTCGCACACCCAAAACATTCGCCGGTTTCCATGCCATGGCTGGAAAGACCAGAGTGTTGTTGGACTGGAACTTGCCTTTGGGTTGGTAAATCTCACCCTGACTGGTGCGGCTTTTTTCTAATTCTTGCTTCTCAATTCGTATTCGCTCGCTGACCAGCGCTTTTACCAGCTCCCCCGTTGTCATGGGTGTTTCGGTTTCTAATAAATGGTTATAAAGAAACTCGATGTCCGCCTTTTGAACATAAAAATCTTCCCAATAACCTTCGTGCAATGAATAAATCAAATCTGTCATAAATTTCCTCGAACAATTGCTCTTTTTACCTCTTCATATTATACTCTAAGAGAAGTGCTATATCGATTTCACGGTTTTGAGCCTCGATATAAATTTGTTATCCACAAATTGAGCATCCCAAACTTCGGATGATCAGGAGAAACCATGCCACAAGAAAACTGGGTTGTGCTTGATCAGGTATCTGGTTCTGCTGTCGCAGAAATGTTGAAAGGCTTATTGGAAGCCCAGGGGCTCGAGGTGCTTCTCTCGCAGGAAGGCATTGGAGAGTGGGCGTATCCCGTTGTGGTAGGTCCCCTTGGCGAAATCCAAGTTCTTGTGAAGGAAGATCAGCTCGAACAGGCACAACAGGTTATGGCCAGTTACCATGCCGGATTGTTCGAAAATGTTGATTATTCGACGGACTCAGAAGAAGATCAACCAGCAGACGATCCAGGGTAGGTATGGCTCAACCAATCCAGTGGATCGACCTGTACTCCATTCACCCAAATCTCCCAATGTAAATGCGGTCCCTGCACGCGACCGGTAGCTCCGATTTTGCCGATTAGTTGACCTGCTTCTACCCGGTCGCCAACTTCCACCAAAATTTCTGACTGGTGCATATATGCGCTGTAGACGCCCTGACCATGATTGATGACCGTGGCATTCCCTCGCACAGTCAACGGTCCGGCAAAAACCACAATTCCCGCCGCGGGTGCATAGATTTCTACACCAGTCTGCCCAACGATGTCCAATCCGGTATGAAAAAAGGAATAAGGACTGCCATTATACGATCGCCGGTTTCCAAACATCGACGACCAGCAGTCATTCGTCTCGAGGCAATAGGTCTTATCCAGCGGGGTTGGCATTGCAAACTCTCCCTGCCAGAGTCGTTCATTCGTTATGGGAGTGGTCAAGGCAGTCCACTCAGCGTCCTCTGGTTTTGTCACAGCAGGGTCGATGGTAGCTGGATTGACGGTTAAGGGTTGGTCATAAGGATAATCTACAGCCAATACCGGGACTAACTGGCTGAAAGCAAATTTACTGCCATCTGGCAAGGTGCCATTAAAAGTCATCGGATAGAGCCCTGGATCAGTCATGGCATGCACCCCTTGAAGAGCAGTATACGATTGCTCTTTCAATGGGAAAAAGTGCAGATCATGCTCCAGTAGAGATCCTCCAAGATCAAGGCCCGCCTCGGTACCCACACGGATTTCAACAATTTTTCCCTGTTTCAAGCCCAACGGATCAATGTCCAAACTGGTTATGGCTGGAGGTAAAGCTCCAGGGCCATTATCTCCGCCAGTTTCTGTACTGGCTTCACTGGCTGTCTGGGTCGCAGACGCGTTGGCTGGCAGACGAACAACATCGGTGGTTATGAGGGTAGCTAAGCCTTGCAGATCATTGGCTAGCGCAATTGACCACGGATTGGCTCCTTCTATTGCTGCCAACTCCAGGGAGGATTGTCCGTTAGCAAGGTTTACCCGGGCGCTAGGCGCTGGTTGATTTTCTTTTTCCGGAATGATGAGGTTCGCTCCGGCGAACAATTCGGCCGGGCTGGTTAAATTGTTTAATCGGGTCAGAATTTCAGGAGACACCTGGTATCGCCGGCTCAGGCTCCACAGTGTTTCTCCGAAATAAATTGTCTCAGTGGATATGACCCCGTCGATCCCTTCCATACCAGGGATAACCAGTCGATCGCCGACTGCTAACTGATTCGGATCTATCAGTGTATTAGCATTGCGCAGCTCATCGACTGAGACCCCGAAACGTACTGCAATACCCCATAATGAATCACCTGGCTGGACGATATAGACTGGTCCGCTGGTAGGCTGCTGTTCCTGTGCCAGTACAGGTGCTGGTATTGCCATGAGAATGACGCACAGGATCAGAATGCGCCAGAATCCAAGACGGCGGTTTAAGACTCTAATTTCCATACAGTCTAGCAGTTTACCATGAAAATTCAAGCAAACTCAAGGGTGTGTATAATTTAATCACTATTCAAGCGTTTTGTTCACCCAAATCGGGTTCATGGTGAAGTTCCCAGGAGGATTTCTGCGATTCAGCCAAGCCCTTGCCATCATTCCAGCGCTGGGCTATAATCAAACGGTTTTTAATAACATGTTCTCGAGACTTGAAAGGTAAGATTTATGATTGATGTCAATGATTTACGCAAAGGTGTGACCTTTGAGCTGGACAACAACCTGTATAAAGTATTAGATTACCATCACAACAAACCTGGGCGTGGTAATGCTACCATTCGCGTGAGGGTTGTTAATCTGCGCTCTAGCTCCACCACCGAAATGACCTTCCAGTCCGGATTCCGGGTCCAGGATGTGCGGCTGGATTTCCATAACGTTCAGTACCTCTATAACGACGGTGAGCTGTACTACTTCATGGATATGGAAACGTTTGATCAACCGGCTATCAATGCTAAGGTGCTTGGCGACCAGGCTGCATACCTTAAAGAAAACCTGGAAATTAAGCTCACCTTCTACCAGGGCGAGCCAATCGATGTAGAGCTGCCGTTGACAGTTGATATGGCAGTAGTTCAGGCAGATGTCGCGGTGCGTGGGGACACTGCAACAGGCGTAACCAAAAAAATCACAACCGACACTGGTTTACAAGTGCAGGTACCCAACTTCGTCGA
The DNA here is from genome assembly GCA_963774935.1 of uncultured Chloroflexia bacterium. Lineage (GTDB taxonomy): Bacteria > Chloroflexota > Anaerolineae > Anaerolineales > UBA4823 > CAVZGO01. The sequence continues at coordinate 111,038 of CAVZGO010000001.1, read as the reverse complement.
AGTGGGCAACATCATCCGCGTCAACACATCGACGGGAGCATACGTTACCCGCGTATAACCAAAACCGATGCGAACCCCTGCCGGTCACGAGTGCAGCTATTTTTACGGCGATTATTATCGCGGTCGCAGCCAGGAGGAATGCCGCCTGCTGGCTGCTGCCTCTCCGGTATTGATCTGGCATGCCGATTTATGTAATACGTGTCCGGTACCAGGCATCCAGCGTGCGAATGCCTGCACGCACCTGCTGCTCGTGCCAACCCTGGAGCGACCCTTCCCATTTATTAAACAACGAGTGAAGGTGAAAGCGATGTGCATCAAAACCAGCCGGTCAGGCTTTGATCCACATGTCGGCTGTGGTGATTGTCATCCATTACCACCGATCTTCACAGGAGACCACTCGTGAGCCTGACATTACTCCTGGATCTGGATGGCACTTTGCTCGAAAATAATATGAAAAGCTTCCTGCCGGGCTACCTCCAGGCGTGGGCAGGATTTATCGCTCCCTTTACTGATCCAGACTGTTTTATAAAACAGCTCATGCTGGGCACCGAGGTTATGTCAGTCAACACACGCCCGGATCGAACTCTCCGCCAGGTGTTCGAGCCTGTTTTTTTGAGTCGATTGGACCTCGACCCGATTAAATTCCAACCGCTTCAAGATCAATTTTATTCCGAAATTTTTCCACGGTTACGTACTCTGACAAGTCCTATACCTGGTGCAATCGAATTGGTTCGGCAGGCATTGGAAAAGGGTTACCGGGTTGGAATCGCAACGAACGCCCTCTTTCCACGCACCGCAATTGAACAGCGGCTTACCTGGGCGGGTTTACCACCTGATCAATACCCGTTAGCGCTTATTCCTTCTTACGAAACATTTCACTTTGCCAAGCCAAACCCGGCTTATTTCAGCGAATGTCTGGCGAACCTCGGATGGCCTGAAGGTCCTGTCGTGATGGTTGGAGATGACCTCGATCTTGACATCGCTGGGGCTAATCAGGCAGGATTAGCATCCTATTGGCTCACGCAGTCAAATTCCCAAAGACTAACCGGGAAAAACACTCCAACCGGCAGCGGCAGCTTGAGTAACCTATTAGAGTGGATCGAAAAGACGCCTTCTGAGATGCTACTGCCCGATCGTGAAAAACCCAGCGCTCTCCTGGCTGCGATGCGCGGCACACCGGCGATGCTGCATACCTATTGTTCCAGGCTCAATCCAACTGTGTGGTCATCTCGACCACAGCCGGACGAATGGGCACCAGTCGAAATCATTACCCATCTGCTCGATGTTGAGCAGGAAGTTCATCGTCCTCGGCTGGAAAAGGTGCTGGCAGAAGATAATCCATTTCTTCCAGGTGTCGATTCTGATCCCTGGGCTACAGAACGCGATTACCTGCATCGGGATGGTACACAATCTCTCAACCATTATCTGGAAGCACGCAATGCTAGCCTCCAACTCTTGAACCAGCTATCGCCCGAGGATTGGAACCGTCCTGCTCGTCACGCCATCTTTGGTCGCACTCACCTGGCTGAATTGGTCGGTTTTATCGCCGGGCATGACCGGCTGCATGTTCAACAACTTCTCCACAGCACGTAATCTATCCCGTATCCAATTCAAACAGTTAGTGTTTAATCACCAGACCCTGGAAACCAAGTAAAGGGCTCTGGTTTAGTATGTTCTTACATGGTGCTGATTTTATTGGATTCTAATCCAGCCCTTGTATATTATGGAAACAATGATTTGGAGGTATAGATGCGTACACGAGTGGTAATTACTGGAATGGGATGTATTTCTCCCCTCGGGAATGATATTGCCACGACCTGGGAAAATTTGAAAGCCGGTAAAAGCGGCATTGCTCCCATCACCCATTTTGATCCAGGTGAGTATAAAACACGTTTTGCAGCCGAGGTCAAGGAGTTTGACGGCGCAGCGTTGTTTGGCAGCCGGGATGTCCGGCGTATGGATCGTTTCACGCAATTTGCCCTCGCCGCGGCGACCCAGGCGGTTGCCGATGCCAGGCTCGAAATCAATGAATTGAATCGTGACCGGGTTGGAGTGGTCATTGGCTCAGGGATTGGCGGTTTGGCAACTCTAGCAGAAAATCAGGCAATATTATATGAACGCGGTCCGTCGCGAGTCAGCCCTTTCACGGTGCCTATGATGTTAATTGATACTGCTCCTGGAATGGTCGCCATTCACCTCGGAGCTCGAGGCATCAACATGGCAGTTGTTACAGCCTGTGCTACTGGCACGAACGCGATCGGGGAGGCAGCCGAGGTAATCCGCCGTGGTCACGCCGATGTCATCCTGGCAGGCGGCAGCGAGGCGGCGATTTTACCCGTCGCAATCGCTGGTATGAGCGTTATGGGAGCACTCTCAAGTCGCAACGATTCCCCTGAGCGTGCTTCACGTCCTTTCGATCTCGACCGGGATGGCTTTGTGATGGGCGAAGGGGCAGCTGTGCTGGTGCTGGAATCATTAGAGCATGCAACCGCCCGACAAGCGAACATCCTGGCAGAGGTGAGCGGTTATGCAGGTACCAATGATGCTTTCCATATGTCCGCCCCAGCGGAAAACGGCGCTGGGGCAGCGCGCTGCATGAGCCTGGCGCTGGCTGATGCAGGATTAGGTCTTCAAGAGATTGATTACATTAATGCTCATGGCACCAGTACCGAGTTAAACGACAAAAGCGAGTCTGCAGCGATTAAAACTGTCTTTGGGGACCACGCCTATCATATACCGATATCATCGACTAAATCGATGACTGGCCACTTGCTAGGCGCATCTGGTGCGCTTGAAGCTGCAATTTGTGTCAAAGTACTTCAGGAGAATCTGCTGCCGCCAACAATTAATTACGAAACGCCAGATCCACTCTGTGACCTGGATTACGTGCCGAATATTGTACGAGCTAAGGCAGTTCAGCGAGTAATGTCCAACTCGTTCGGTTTCGGAGGCCATAATGCCACAATTATCCTCAGCCGAACGATTCCCGCGGTGCAGAACAGGAGCGAATGATGAGCCCCCAGGCTCATATCACCGGCTGGGGGATGGCGGTGCCTCAGCGAGTTCTAACCAACACAGAGCTCTCCCAAATGGTGAATACCACCGACGAATGGATTTTCTCGCGCACGGGTATTCGCCAGCGTCATATCGCCGGTAAGGAAGAGACAACCGCCAGTCTTGCACTTAAGGCAGGACTGGATGCATTGCTGGTTGCCAACCTGAAACCCTCTGAATTGGATCTGATTATTGTTGCTACATCATCTCCAGAATATACCTTTCCCGCTACCGCCTGCATGGTGCAAGACCAGCTGGGGGCAACCAGGGCAGGCGCATTCGACCTGAGTGCCGCATGCACTGGATTTATTTACGCATTGATTATGGCGTCGCAAGCAGTACAAAACGGCAGCATTCGCAACGCATTGGTGATAGGTTCTGAGACGCTTTCTCGTCTGGTTAACTGGCAAGATCGCAATACCTGCATCCTTTTCGGAGACGGGGCTGGCGCGTTTGTTGTGCAAGCCAGTGAAGAGCCAGGTGGTTACCTTTCCGGAGTGATGCGCTCAGACGGCTCTGGTGGAGACTTGCTTATCATTCCGGGGGGAGGTAGTGCCAATCCAACTACAGTCGAGACAGCTCATGATGGCTTGCAATTTATTCAGATGAACGGTCGTGAAGTATTTCGCTTCGCTACACGGGTCATGTCTCAGGCTACCCAGGAGGCAGTCACAAAAGCACACCTGACAATGGAAGATATTAAGCTGATCGTTCCTCACCAGGCTAATATCCGAATTATCGAGGCTGCTGCCAAAGGGTTGGATGTTCCGATCGAGCGCTGTTTCGTCAACCTGGATCATTATGGAAACACTTCCACAGCCTCGATACCCATTGCCACATTCGAAGCCTTGCAAAAAGGACTGATTAAGCCTGGCGACCGTATTGTGTTTGTGGGTTTCGGTGCCGGATTAACCTGGGGATCAGCCGTTGTGCAGTGGTCTGGCCCGATGCCCGTGGTTCATAAGGTACGCCCATATACGATCCGGATATATGCGCGCATCCGGTCATTCCTGCTGCGTATCTTGCGAAAATTAGACGCCTGGATTTACGGGCGCGATAACCAATAACTCTATCAAAGGGGCTGAATTTCTTTATATGCAGCCCCTTTTTTACCAAATCCACTCCAATTTTCGTTAGAAGGATGTTAGAAATCTTATAAACCACCTCCAGATTCCAAATGCATAGCCATAGATTGGTATAATTCATCCCTGAAATAATTGTTTTAAAAGGTTTGGAGGTACTGTGAATCCAGTAAGAAACCGCTCGACGATAATTTATCTGCTGCTTTTTGTCGCCATCATCTCGATGGTAGTCTACAACTTTCAGCAGCAGTCCGTTACCCAGGATGCGAAGACCATCAACGAGGTTGCCGCGGATATCCAAGCGAACAAGATCCAGCGCATCGTCCAGGACGAAAGCCGGCTGAGAATTGTGGAAAAAGATGGTTCAGAAACCGTCTCAAATATTGATACCACTGCTACACTTGTCGATCAGCTTAAAGCGCTGGGTGTTACTACTGAACAGCTCTCATCGAAGAACATCTCCCTGGAGATCCGTCCGCCTTCGGCCTGGTTAGGTCTTGCTACGGCACTTGGCTATATCTTGCCTTTCGTCTTGCTGATCGGTGTTTTTTGGTTCCTCTTCCGGCAAGCTCAGGGCTCCAACAACGCTGCCATGTCATTCGGTAAATCTCGTGCTCGCATGTTCACGGGCGACCAGCCAACGGTCACTTTTGTTGACGTCGCGGGCGTTGATGAGGCGAAGGAAGAGCTCAAAGAGGTTGTAGAATTTTTACGCGAACCTGAGAAGTTCATCTCGCTAGGCGCACGTATTCCCAAGGGCGTTCTGTTGGTTGGCCCCCCAGGAACCGGGAAGACTTTGCTTGCAAAGGCTGTATCTGGAGAAGCAGGAGTCCCGTTCTTCTCCATCTCTGGCTCTGAGTTTGTGGAAATGTTCGTCGGTGTTGGCGCCAGCCGGGTGCGCGATCTTTTTGATCAAGCCAAGCGACACTCGCCCTGCATCGTATTCGTGGATGAAATCGATGCCGTCGGCAGGCAGCGTGGTGCTGGACTGGGTGGAAGCCACGACGAGCGCGAGCAGACCTTAAATCAGATGCTGGTCGAGATGGATGGTTTCGATACCGACACGAATGTAATCATTATGGCTGCCACCAACCGGCCAGACATCCTGGATCCCGCACTGCTGCGCCCCGGTCGCTTCGACCGCCGTGTGGTGCTTGACAGGCCTGACATGCGCGGTAGAGAAATGATCTTGAAAGTCCATATTAAGGGCAAGCCACTGGGGCAGGATGTTGATTTATCGGTATTGGCTCGCTCAACACCTGGATTTGTAGGTGCTGACCTGGAGAACCTGGTCAATGAAGCTGCAATTTTAGCTGCCAGGCGGAACAAAAAAGTCATCACCCAATCCGAGTTGGAAGAATCCATTGAGCGCGTCATTGCCGGTCCAGAACGAAAGAGCCGTCTGATCAGCGAAGAGGAAAAGCGCATTGTTGCTTTCCACGAAGCCGGTCATGCGGTTGTAATGAACGTACTCCCTGAGGCTGACCCTGTCCATAAAGTATCAATCATTGCGCGTGGCATGGCTGGCGGCTATACTTTGGCAATGCCCGAAGAAGACCGTACGTTAATGGCTCGCAAGAAGCTCCAGGCGGATATGGTCGGTTTGCTGGGCGGGCGTGCCGCGGAGGAGCTGGTCTTTGACGACATCACCTCTGGCGCATCGAACGATTTGGAGCGGGTGACACGCATGGCGCGTGCCATGGTTACCCGTTTGGGGATGAGCAGCAAGCTCGGTCCAATGGTTTATGGCCAGAAAGAAGAGTTGATTTTCTTAGGTCGCGAAATTTCAGAACAACGAGATTACTCTGAAGCAGTGGCTGAAGAGATTGATAGTGAGGTCCGCAAACTGGTAAATGACGCTTACAACAAGGCACGCCAGATTTTGCTCGACTACCGAGACCAGCTTCATGCCGTTGCCAACCGTTTACTTGAGGTTGAAACGATTAATCGTGAAGAGTTCGAGGGAATCTTCCCTCCTCCTAACCCAAAAGTCACGGGCACGCCGTTGCCAACAGCGGCAGCCAGCTAATAGAGCGATCGGGGCGGATGTAATCCGCCCCGATCTTTTTTCCATGTAAACATGAACCAATCCGACCATTCTGCTTATAACGCAGCCATTGAACATGCTGCTTACTACAATCATCCTCGCCCCGGAATCATTCACATCCAGGGCGCTGACCAGATTGATTTCTTGCAGCGCCAAACCACCAATGATGTAAGAAAATTGAATAGCGACAATACGATCCTCTCCGTGCTGACCTCTCCTACGGCACGGATACTTGATGTCCTGTCCCTGCTCATTCCAGCCCCATCTTTGGTGAACAATCCAGATCAACCAGGGGTCTTGATCCTGACCTTGCCGGGTTACGGGAGTTCAACTTACCAATACCTTAAGCGTAGAATCTTTTTTATGGATAAGGTTACCCTGGTCGACCTTAGCGAGAAATTCTTTCATATTCATATGATTGGTCCCTCCGCTGGAGATATTCTAATGGGGCTGGGCTTCACCTTGCCACCTGCCCAGTTTCAGCTCACCTGGGGCAGGTTGGATGATGCACCACTGGCAGCAATCGGGGGGAGTCAAGGGACCTTATCGAGCTACCAGCTGATAGGCTTGCGCTCAATTGAGGAAGAAGTGATAAATGCAATCCGAATACTTGGTGTGCCGTTATTACCAATCCAAGCATACGAAACGATTCGAATTGAAACCGGACAACCCGGACCCGGAACAGAGCTTGTCGAAAACTACACTCCTCTGGAGGCTGGTCTGGCGGAGGCAGTATCTGCAACAAAAGGTTGTTACACCGGGCAGGAAGTCCTTGCTCGCCAGGTCACTTACGATAAGGTTACTCAAAGCCTGTGTGGATTGCGATTAAGCACTGCGCATGATCCGGGAGTTACCCTCAAGCATGGCGATCTGCCGGTTGGTAGGCTCACTTCCAGCACAGTATCACCCCGGTTCGGGCCAATTGGTTTAGGCATTGTCAAGCACCCATACCATATGCCCGGTACTGTATTGGTTGCGGATGGCACATCTCTGACTGTGACCAGTTTACCTTTCCTCCTTTGAATAGAATCATTCTCGAAAGCTTCTCGATAATAATTAAATCTCCTTTTAGAATATCAATATATTATTGAAATAATTTATTATATATTTAGTTTAATCTTGACAAAACTTAAATATATAATATAATTGTTTATAGATGATCGCTCAAAATATTCAATTGCTGCTCGAATATTTTGATTATTGCAAATTAGTCTGGTAGAAAAAGGAGATTGACATGGACATCAGACACCAATCTAACGAAGATGAGCGCTTACGGATTTTACGCTTAGTCGAGGAAGGCAGCCTGACCGCCGAACAGGCAATCAGGTTATTAAATGACAAGAGCTCAACCTCTGCCTCGATGAAATCAGAGACTGTTGAAGCATCTGAACCTGAATATCAACAGGCAGCCTCTCCAGAAACAGGCGAGCCAGTTACCCCAAAGTCAAACGGTTTGGGTGGCAATGGACGCTGGCTGCGAGTGCGGATCACCGATATGGCGACTGGTCGAAACAAAGTGATCGTCAATTTGCCTACCACGCTGGTAAACTGGGGGATGAAAGTCGGCGCCCGCTACGCACCGGAAGTCGCCGATCTGGATTTTGACGAGCTGAGTAAATTAATCGAGTCTGGTGCAGGCGGTAAATTGGTTGAAGTTTTTGACGAAGAAGATGGGGAACACGTAGAAGTCTTTATCGATTGATCTACGCTACCATCCTGATCATCCAGCAGGCGGGTCATTCCCTCGAAACCCGCCTGCTGGTTTGTTTTCAAACACCCACTAACATTGCTCGGGCAGGAGCTCCGTCCGATCCGGACAATTTCCAGGGAAGGCAATACAACATGTATCGACCTGCTGAGATTTCGGCAAGATTGAGACCTTCCACGATGATTATCCCCGCTTCAAGGAGTAAGCGATGTGGCGTTATGAGGTCGCTCATCGGTGCAATCGAGGGAGCATCAATGCCTACAAGCTGGAGGTGCTTCCTGACCAAATATTTAGCTCCATCTCCGCTGAGAGCGACAAAATCCTCCAAAAACGTATTTTTTTGATCCGCCCATCGTTCCGAATTTCTGGTTTTTAACAATAGCCTGCGGATGCGTGCCGGAATTGCCAGATTTTTCAGCACCTCGGCTGTGATCAAATTGACCTCATCGGGCACTTGGATCACAGTTGCACGTCCCGCCAGCGCACTCAAGGGTATTTGTTCAATAGTCTTCGTCTCACCACCCAGAAAATGATATGGGGCATCTATGTGAGTACCGACATGCACCCCTGTCACAATTTTTGTAACATTGGCAAGATCCCCATTTTCGATTTTTTCCACCCGTTCCATGAGAACCGGTGGATCACCTGGCCAGACAAGCATGTTGGGAAATACAGTAAGGCTGATATCGTATATTTTCATGGTGCTTCCTCACGACTTCCGCAAAGTTGCCCGCTCTAATGCTGGTCGATTGATCGTTATTCCCAGACCAGGACCCAACGGCACGTCGATCGTGCTATCGGTGTTTAGGTTAAACCGTTCGTTCGTTATGTCTTCATCATAGTAACGATCGGTTGCAGAAAGATCACCCGGTAGGGTAAATCCAGACAGGGAAGCAATTGCTAAATTTGCTGCTCGCCCGACACCGGTTTCGAGCATGCCGCCACACCAAACCGGTATTCCTTCAGCAAGACACAGATCATGGACAGCCAGCGCCTGTGTTAACCCGCCAACACGCCCCACTTTGATATTAATTACCTTGCAGGCACCCATCTCGATAGCCTGGCGAGCGTGGCGCGGCGAAAGAATACTCTCATCCAGGCACAAGGGAGTACGAAACGATTTCTGCAGCCGGCTGTGGTCATATAGATCATCCTCATCCAAGGGCTGCTCAATTAATAACAGATCCAGATCATCCAGGGGCAGCAGAGACTGCGCAGATTGCAGCGAATATGCCGAATTTGCATCTACTTGTAAACGCAGTTTTGGATAGGCACTTCGCACTGCACTGGCTTCCTTGACATCTCGACCAGGTTTGATCTTTATCTTCACCCGCTGATAGCCTTGCTTTAAGTAGCGATCAACGACCTCCACCAGCGATTGTGGCGAAGACTGGATGCCGATGGAAACTCCAACAGGGACAGATTCTTTCACTTTGCCTCTGCCCTCTGCCAGTAATTGCTGCAAGCTTTTTCCTTGTGCTTTCCCTGCCAGGTCCCAGAACATCATCTCCAGGCTCGCTTTTGCCATTGGGTGTCCTCGGACAAAATCTACCTTTGACAGCAACTCGGTCGGACCATCGATGTGCTGGTTAATTATTGCCGGGATCATGAAATCCTGCATTACATGCCAGGCTGTCTGGCTGGTTTCGTATGAGTAGCCGGGGTTCTGGTCCGCGACACATTCGCCATACCCAATCAAACCTTCAGCGAAAGCTTCGACCAGGACGCAGTCTCGGGTTGTGATCCTGCCAAATGATGTTTCAAAAGGGGAGCGCAGCGGCATTCGCAGATGATACAGGTTGATTTGATCGATCTTCATAAGGTTGCTTCTCCATGACTGAATACATAAAAACTGCGCGCTATTTCACCAGGAAGATAAATGAAATCGGTGACGATATATTCCAAAAGGAAGAGCTCATGGAATACAACGCGTAACAGCAATCGCCAGCGGTACGCCAGGTTAGGATCGACATTGCGCGTGGACTGGTAATCAGAAGGTATTTCCAGCAACACCAGTGGTGTTCGTTCCCTGCTAAACAGGCGAGATATGCTGGTCTGCAAGGCAGATGGCTCTATCTCCTTAACATCCCCCAAGGTGGGATTAAGAATTTCAGCACCTGCTGCCAGGTATTGTGCCAGGTTTAATGGTTGGCGAGCCTTCCGACTGAGACGCCGCGTGACTCTGGTTGTGTTCACCCACCAGTCCACCTGCAGACGGTCGGAAGGTAACCCTGCATTCAGCTCATCTCGCATTTCACCGTATGCATTATTGATGTAGGTATTGCTCACAGCTCCGAGGCGGCTGATATTTAAATATGCGTTTCGGCTTAATAATGGATCATAAGTCCACGTAATTCGGTCAACACCCTGCTGGCGAACCATCTGCCATTGGGCGCGTTTGAGTAGAAATCCGATGCCCTGGTCGCGCACCTCAGGAATCACGCCAAGCATATGTGAACAATGCTTCAGGCGTGGCCCATCAGCGGTATCGTAAATACCCGGAAAGCCGAATACAAAACCGACTAGCTTTGCATTGGGCGAATTTTCTTCCATAGTTAGAATGACCGGGGCATCAGAACTTGTGTGCAGCGATCCGGTCGAATCGGAATATGCTCCGATCACTAAGCCACCATTGTGTGCCGCGGTGAGTAGCAGGTGACCAGGCACAATTTCGGTTTCATTCCCAGGCCAGATTAATCGTTGCAAGTTCTCGATGCCAGCCATCTCATCGGGAGTATCAAGCATTCGTAAAACAATTGGGGCGTTGTTTCGAGGTACTCGCATAGGTTAGATGATGTAACATTTATGGTCTGCGGCGCAGCAACGTTCGTACCAAAGAGACTCGCCAGTTTTGATCCTTCAAATAAGCTAGACGCAAGCTCATGCGCTCTGGAAGGATGCCGAATACCCTGGGCAGGGTGTCTAGAGAACAGGTGCGGTTCATCGCCAGGTAATCAAGCCAATAAACCGTAGTTGGAAAACCTGGAAATATGGATTCCATGAGAACGGTAAAGCCTCGAAGATATGGAGGTGGGATTGGTAGCAAGCCCCGCCGTAATCCGGTTGCTTGCATGACCATCTCAACGATCTGCTTGAATGAAAGATATTCCGGTCCGCCAATTTCAATTGTCTTATTGTAAGTATCAAACTCTTCCAGTGACCATGTGAGACAAGTTACCAAATCCTCCACCCAAATCGGTTGCAACATGACAGTACCATCACCAGGCAGAAAAAAGAATCCTGGAATGGCTGCAAGTACCCGAGCTACTCCATAGGTTAATCCATCATTTGGCCCAAAGGCTACCGCAGATCGTAAAATGGTGTAGTTTAGCCCACTTTGCCGGACGAACTCTTCGGCGATTGCCTTGGCTTTCATCACAGGATAAGCAGAAGCTCTATCCGCACTCAAATGACTGGTGAAGAAAAATCGTCTTACACCTGCATCCACCGCCGCATCGACAACTGCGCGGGTACCTTGTATTTCCGTTTGCATCAGGCTGGCTTTGGCGCCCCTCCGTTCGCTGCTGGCGAGATGATAAACCGTATCCACTCCTACCATGGCAGCTCGAAGACTACGCTCATCAGCCAGGCTGCTTACGGCAACTTCTACATCCACGCCGAGAGGTAGCTCCGGAGATTTTGGGGATGGGCGGATTAATGTACGCACAGGTTCTCCTAATTCCGCCAGATGGCGAATTAAAGCCTTGCCAATAAAACCTGTACCTCCAGTGACCAGAATCATCGAAGAAAATTATAGCATGTCGGATGCGAACCGGTTGACTATCGGTCTTCCGTGGACAAAAATCGATCTATGGTAGACTTAGGGTTATTCATATAAGAATAAAAGGGAGATGTTCAATGCCAGACGGTTATTATCGCTTTCCCACGATCTATCGAGATACGATTGTATTTGTTAGTGAAGATGACCTATGGTCTGTTCCCGCACAAGGGGGTATTGCCCGGCGATTGACTTCCAATCTGGGGGAAGTTTCTCGTCCCTGGTTTTCTCCGGATGGTACGCAGCTGGCTTTCGTCGGTCGAGAAGAAGGGCGCCCTGAAATCTACCTGATGCCTTCCGTGGGTGGACCCGCTTGCAGGTTGACTTATCTTGGAGCGACAAATACCGTGACCGCGGGTTGGACATCTGATGGGAAGATTCTCTTTGCCAGTACAGCCGGGCACTGGTATCTGCGTTTCACACACCTGTACCATGTGGATGTAGAAGGCAACGCTCCCGAGCAGCTTAACTTTGGTCTGGCGAGATCTATCGCGTATGGTCCAGACGGCGGAGTGGTAATTGGCCGTAACACCGAGGAACCTGCACGCTGGAAACGCTACCGCGGTGGTACCGCTGGGCAAATCTGGATTGATGAGCTCGGAGACGGCAATTTCCACCCGTTATTGAATATCGATAGTAATGTAACCTCGCCTATCTGGTTAGGTCAGGCAGATGCACCAGGACGTATCTATTTCATCTCTGATCATGAAGGCATTGGCAATTTATATTCAGTGTTGGCGTCGGGAGCGGATCTACAGCGCCACACTCACCATGAAGATTTCTATGTTCGCAACGCCAGCAGTGATGGACAACGCATTGTTTACCACGCTGGAGCAGACCTATGCGTCTATGATCCACAGAAAAACCTCAGCTCGATCGTCAAAATTGAGTATCATTCTTCGCAAACTCAACGCAATCGAAAATATACCCAGGCTGCGCAGTACCTTCAAGACGCTGATCTCCACCCCAAAGGTCAAGCCTTGGCGATTACTACACGTGGTAAAGTATTTAGTTTTTCGAATTGGGAAGGTGCTGTTCGTCAGCATGGTCAGATTGACGAACCCGCCGGGAATCACCAACCCAACGACAGCAGTGCGCTATCGCATGCCGGCCTGGCTTCCTGATGGGAGACGGTTTATTGCGATCACAGATGCTGGTGGTGAAGAATCATTTGTGATATTTTCAAATCATGGCAAGCAGGAACCCCAATTGCTAGCAAATCTCGATATTGGTCGCCCAGACGCGCTTAAGGTAAATCCCAAGAAAAATCAAGTTGTTTTCAGTAACCATCGCTATGAGCTGATGTTCCTTGATTTGGAGACACAGGAGCTCCGGCAAATCGATCGCAGCCAGTCTGCTCCGGTTTCTGGTTTTGACTGGTCGCCAGATGGTGAATGGGTAGCATACAGCGTCTCGATCTCGCTTCAAGTGCAAGCCTTGAAGCTCTGGAAGGTCAGTAACAATGAAATCTATCCCCTCACTCACCCCGTCTTGAGAGATATCGCGCCAGCCTTTGACCCAAAAGGAAAGTATCTCTACTTTTTGTCCTACCGTACCTTCGACCCCGTGTATGACAATCTGCACTTTGACCTGGGCTTTCCACTGGGGATGAAACCATATTTGATTCCGTTGAAAAAATCCATTACCAATCCGTTCATCCCTGTGTCTCGCCTCTCCGAGGATGAGAGTGAGAAAGAACCCGAGGCTGATGACGGAGCTGCCCAGGAACAGAAAGATAAATCAGAGGCCGAGCCTGAAGAGAACGTAGAGAAAGAAGAGAAAGAAGAGAAAAAGGAAGATATCAAGGTCGAAATCGACCTGGAAGATATCTTCGATCGAGTGATCGCTTTCCCGGTAGCCGAAGGAATCTACGGACGCATTCAGGGGGTTGGTGACAACAAGGTTATCTACTCTCGTTTTCCGATTCAAGGTGCAGTTTCGCAGAGCGATTCGGATGCTCAGCCGCCAGCACGCGGCAGCCTGTTTACCTATACGATTGAAAATCAGAAGGAAGAGCTGTACTGCAGAGGAATCAGTGATTTTTCACTGACCCCCGATGGTAAAACCCTTCTATATCGGGCTGGCAACCGGCTGCGGGTTCTTAAGGCATCAGAGAAGCCTGCTGAAGATGATGCAGAACCTGGACGGAAGAGTGGCTGGATCGATTTTAATCGTCTCAAAATATCGATCCTGCCCGGAGCAGAATGGCGCCAGATGTTCCGAGAAGCCTGGCGACTGCAGCGCGATCAATTCTGGACGCCAGATATGTCTAAGGTTGACTGGCTGACCATCCATGATCGCTACCTGCCTTTGGTAGATCGGGTAAGCAGCCGCTCTGAGTTCTCAGATCTGATGTGGGAAATGCAAGGAGAGCTCGGCACATCTCACGCCTACGAGTTTGGTGGTGATTACCGGTCGCAACCCTCTTACAGCCAGGGATTTTTAGGTGCTGATTTTCAATTCGACACTCAACACAACGCGTGGCTCATTACCCATATTTACCACGGCGATGTGTGGGACCCATCGGCTGACTCTCCATTGCACCAACCTGGCATCAATGTTCAACAGGGCGATTGGCTATTAGAGGTCAATGGTCGCCGGCTGACCCAGGCGCTATCTCCACATGCAGCGCTCACCAACCTGGCAGGAGAGGAAGTCGACCTGGTTGTCTTGCCCGGCACAAATTCATCGTCAGATCCAGATAATGTCCCGAAGCCGCGCTCGCTGACTGTCACGACCCTTTCCAATGAAATGCAGGTGCGTTACCGCGAGTGGGTTGAACAAAATCGTCTAAGGGTGCACGAAGCTACGAATGGAAAAGTGGGCTACCTCCATATACCAGATATGGGCGGCTGGGGCTACGCTGAATTCCACCGTGGCTTCCTGGCAGAAGTTGACCGCGATGGTTTGGTGGTGGATCTGCGCTTCAATCGTGGAGGGCATGTTTCTTCGTTACTCCTCGAGAAGCTGGCTCGTAAACGCATCGGGTATGACCATGCTCGTTGGGGACAGCACCCTGTGCCGTTTCCTCCTGAATCGGTGCTCGGTTCTATGGTGGCGCTCACCAACGAATATGCCGGATCGGACGGCGATATTTTCTCGCAAGGGTTCAAGCTTATGAAGCTTGGTCCATTGCTTGGCAAGCGTACCTGGGGAGGCGTGATCGGTATCTGGCCGCGCCATTCGCTCGTCGATGGGACAATCACCACCCAGCCAGAATTTTCATTCTGGTTCCAGGATGTTGGTTGGGGGGTCGAGAACTATGGTGTAGATCCTGACATTGAGGTAGATATTACTCCTCAGGATTATAGGCAATCCCATGATGCTCAACTGGAACGCGCGATACTCGAGGTAACGCGCTTGCTGGAAGCGAATCCACCACGGCTACCCGATTGGCCGGAACGCCCAAGCCGCGCCCTACCACTTTTACCAAAGTAATATTTATCATTCTTGATATAGGAAAAGCGTATTAGCTATGAAACTCACCTGGCAGCCTCTCACTCTGGACTTGCGAACAACCTTCCGCATCGCCCACGGTGCCAGCGACCAGCGCCACAATATACTGGTCATGCTAGAACATGAAGGTCTGACCGGCTTCGGAGAAGCTGCAGCCGTTCCATATTATGGAGAAAGTCCGCAAGGTATTTCTAAATACCTTGAGGACTTGTCTGCTTCAGATGCAGCACCTGGTAAATGGCACGATCCTTTTATGTTGGAACCTAATCTGAAAAAGTTACCGCCTGGTTCTCGTGCTGCTCGGACCGCAATCGATGTAGCCCTTCACGATCTGGTTGGAAAAATCGTTGGTCAGCCTTTGTACAAGTCTATTTGGTCTTGATCCGATGACTGCGCCAGAGACTTCCTATACAATCGGAATGGATGAACCCGAGATTATGGCTGATCGTGCAGTCGAGAGTGGATGGCCGATATTAAAAGTAAAACTTGGCAGTCAGGACGACATGGCGAGAGTGGCAGCTATCCGGCGGGCGACCTCCGCACGATTGAGGCTGGATGCCAATGCCGGTTGGGATCGTCAACAAGCAGCTTCCTTGATACCCCGCCTGGCGGCGTATGACCTGGAGTTTGTCGAACAACCTTTGGCTGCTGGTGATATTGAGGGTCTACGTTGGCTTCAGACGCTCAATCTTGGTGTCCCGATTTTTGCGGATGAGAGCGCTTTAAACGCGCATGATATTGCATCCTTAGCCGGCGCCGTAAACGGCGTTGTGGTCAAATTGATGAAGACCTGTGGATTTCGGGAAAGTTTACGTGCTATTCACACCGCCCGCGCGATGGACATGCAAATTATGCTGAGTTGTATGGTTGAGTCAAGCGTTGGTGTTACCGCTGCAGACTCATCTCGCACCATTGTGCGACTTCGCAGATCTTGATGGCCCGCTTCTTATTCGTAATGACCCCTTTCAAGGCGTAAAATACGATGGTGCCAAATTAGTTTTACCCGATTTACCTGGCATCGGAGTACAACCCGTATAAATTTTTCTATTGCATGATATACTAGCACAAACGTAAATTTTACGTAAATTTTACGCCCTATGTGCACGTCTGTCAAAAAATAATTATAATAAATGAAATATTATAAAAAGGGTTGCATTTATGACGCATTCGAACGATTTCCCGTATGACTTCATCGGGGAGATTTTGATCAGCCAGCAGGGGATCGAGCAGCGTGTCTCTGAACTGGCTGAATTAATTACAGAGGATTATCGCGCCTCTGACAGGCTGCTTTTACTGGGTCTGCTGCGAGGCAGTGTTGTCTTCGTAACCGATTTGATGCGGAAAATTCGTTTGCCATTGACCATCGATTTTATGTCTATTTCATCGTATACCGGAGCGGAATCGACCGGTTTCGTTCGCATTGATTCTGATCACAAAACGAACATTCAGGGCTGGGACGTTATTTTGATCGACGACATCATCGATAGCGGCTATACCTTGTGGGCTGTCCAGCGATTATTAAAGGACCGCCGTCCAAAAAGCCTAAAATTATGTGCCTTGTTGGATAAAATCTCACGCCATAAGGTTGATATCCAGCTTGATTATACAGGTTTTGTCATCCCAGATCATTTTGTTGTCGGTTATGGATTAGATATCGACGAGAAAGGTCGCAACCTACCGTACATTGCATCGGTGGATCTCGCTAAATACCACAAGGATTAGCATTTCGTTGACCCGCTGATAATCGCCATGCCTATCCAGATCACTCGTACCAAGCTTATCCCACCCCGACGCCGCGCAGATTTATTATCGCGGCAACGATTACTGGATATCCTGTTTGATCTAATGGATTACAAGCTGGCAATTATTGCCGCTCCGGCCGGCTATGGAAAAACATCTCTATTAATTGACTTTATCCAACATAATGAATTGACCGCCTGCTGGCTCTCACTGGATACCCTTGATCAGGATCCTCAGCGCTTTTTGGCGCATTTCATCGCCTCGATTGCCCAGCAATTCCCCGATTTCGGTAAACAATCGCTCGCTGCACTTGACGCAAACCCCGCCAGGTTAGATCTCGACTATCTGGTTACCACAATTGTCAATGAAGCCTTCGAACATATCCGAGAACACTATCTTTTAATTCTGGATGATTACCATTTAATCAACGAGCAAAAGGAGATTAGCTATTTCATCAGCCACTTTGTTCAAGAGGTAGATGAAAACTGTCACCTCATCCTGGCATCACGCACGTTGCTTACACTCCCCGAGATGCCTTTGATGGTTGCCCGGTCGATGGTAGGTGGTTTAAGCTTCGAAGAGCTCGCTTTTCAAACCGAAGAAATTCGTACCTTGATCTACCAGAATTACCAGCAAGTAATCAGCATTCCTGCAGCGGAAGAGTTGGTACATTCAACTGAAGGATGGATCACGGGTCTGTTGCTCTCCACGCAAACGAATCACCCAGGTCTCACCGACCGCATGCGACTGCACCGCGTTTCTCAGGTCGGCTTATATGATTATCTTGCCCAACAAGTGCTCGATCAGCAGCCTCCTGAAACCCGTAGATTTTTAATCCGAACGTCCTTATTGGAAGAATTTAATATTGCGCTCTGCGAAGCGATATTTGGGACAAATGAGGACTGGTCAAGCCAATTCAGGAATGTACTGCTCAGCAATCTCTTCATCCTGCCAGTTGGCGAAGATGGGAGCTGGATTCGCTACCACCACCTGTTTCGTGATTTTCTTCAGACCAGGATGGCTGATGAAGATCCCCAAGAGTTCAAAGCGATTTTACTCCGCCTGGCGTCTTATTATGCAAATAGCCAGGAATGGGAGAAAGCCCACGCGATTTATGTCCGCTTGAAGGATCTCACAGGTACAGCAGACTTGATCGAGCAAGCTGGTCCTTGGCTGGTGAAAAACAGTCGCATAGCAACGATCCGCAACTGGATCGATAGTCTTCCGGTTGAAATTTTATCTTCTCGCCCCAATCTTCTCTCTTTGAGAGCAGTGCCTGAGCAGGTTGTCGGTCAGGGGGAAAAGAGCCTGGCACTACTTGACCAGGCTGAAGGTGCCTTGAGGACTTCCGGAGATCAAATTGGGCTTGCGCGAACGCTGACCCGCCGGTCTATTACACTTCGGTCTATCGGACGGTATACAGAATCGATGGAGGATGCCAGGCGTGCCTTGGAAATAAGCCGCTCCCACCCTGAATTACGTAATATCCAGGCGGATGCTTTACGAGCTTTGGGTGGAAGTTACTACCAGACCGGCAGGCTGGATGAGGCGCTGGACCATCTCTCACGTTCATTGGAAGTCTACCTGGACTTAACTGATCGAGCAAACAGTGCAGTGGTCCAGATGGAAATCGGTCTTGTTCTGCAGGGAATTGGTCGCTACCGCCAGGCTTTGGAATACTGCCAAACTGCTTTGGAATACTTCAAAGCAGCCAATGATCCAATGCGCCAGGCGAATTTATTGAACAACCTGGGTGTCCTGCATAATTTGCTTGGTAATTATGAACAAGCCAGTGCGATCTTCGAAGATGCCTTGCTAAAAGCACGGCAGAATCATTACAGCCGCATCGAAGCATTTGCTTTAACCAGTATTGGCGACATGTACACTGAGCTCGAAGCGTTAAATTCAGCTCTGGAAGCATACCGCATGGCTCAGGATGTAGCCCGAGTAATTAATAATCACTTCTTGCAAGTTTATACCGAATTGGCTATAGCTGGTTGCTATCGAACATTGGGAAATTTGGAGCAGGCAAGGGAGTGCCTAAGAAATGCGGGCCAACTGATTGAAGGCGTCAACTCTCCTTATGAAGAAGGCCTCTATGCGCTCGAATCAGGTCGCCTGAACGATCTGGAGGGAAATCTGGCTGAGGCACTGCAATCTCTGGAGACTGCCAATCAGAAGTTCGATAGCTCGGGGCAACCGATCGAATTAACCCGGGCAAAGATATTCTTAGCAGACGCTCAGATGAAGGCGAAAAATCTTTATTATGCCTCTGAGTTGATTGAGCAAGCCATTAATATGGCCTCCAAGTTAGAGAGCCAGCACTTCCTTCTTGTTTCTTCGTCACAAGCTACCCAATTGTTGGAGACATTGAACCAGCAAAGGAAAGTTCAACCTAGCATCCGAACTCTTTACCGGCAGGTAACAGAATTTCAGGCAAACATCCCCGTAATCCGTAAGCGAATGCGCACACGCACTGCAAGCGTTCCCTTTGCGCCACCAAGATTGACCATAAAATCGTTGGGACGAACAATGGTGGAGATGGATTCCAAGCCAGTAAATGTTCCTGAATGGCAAAACCAACGAAAAGTTCGTGAGTTATTCTTCTATATCTTAATACATCCTGGCGGTGTTTCTAAGGAAGAAATAGGCTTGGCATTTTGGCCAGAGAGTTCAAATTCGCAATTGAAGTTGCAGTTTAAAAATGCAATTTATCGGATGCGACATGCTCTGGGACCTGATATTGTTTTATTTAATGAAAATTATTACTGGTTCAACCGAGATCTTGACTATGAATTCGATGTTGAAACCTTTGATAAGCACTGTTTGAAAGCGGAATCAGCCGACAACCGGATTGACCAAATAACCGCATATAAAGCAGCCATCACAGCATATCAGGGCTCGTTTCTATTAGATGCTGAAGGTAGCTGGGTTTCTACAGAGCGAGAAAAATTGGAATTGAAATTGCAACAAGTTTTATTGCGGTTGGGCCAGCTTTGTTTTGAGAGCGGTGATTTCGACGAGGCGATTACTTGTTGCCAACGCTTGCTAGATATTGATCCATGTCTGGAAGAAGCGCATCGATTAGCAATGCAGGTTTATGCAAAGCGCGGAAATCGTGCGGCAATTAATCGCCAATATGAGCGCTGCCGGTTGGCATTAGGCAGAGAAATTAATACAACCCCCTCTCCGCAAACTGTTACATTATACGAATCGCTGCTCTTATAAATTTTATTTGTATTCGTGCGATGAGGTGGATTTCTCCTGGCACTAAGCCGCACGAGTGAGCATTATAAAAATGAAAATCCTCCGATAATCGGATTGGGTGTTTTTTTTCGACATGGGTTCTTGCGAATAGATTTATCAACAGCAATATTTTTAATTAATTATTAATCTCAAATCCAGCTTTAAGAGGCACTTTCAGTGACCGCTTACCGGGATAATTCATATCATAACTTCAAGTTAATGAATATTGTGGAGGCATTGCCATGGAAAAGAACCTGAATCAAATCACCCGAATGTTAGCTCAGATCGATCGCCGCCAGGTCCAGTTAGTTTTGCTCATCTTGACCCTGGCTCTCTTTGTAGTCGGTGCTGGCGCCCCCGGCGCTCTCGGCGACTATAAGATGAACTCCCTGATTCAGTTCCTTCCGTGATCCTGGCGCTGGCAGTCATATTGGGACTGCTAGCGGGATGGATCCGGGCAAGGTTCGGGAAACGGAAACTGCAGATCCCAACACTTAGACATAGCTGGCTGGTGTTAGTTGCAGTCATTCCTCAACTCCTGGCGTTTGAAATTCCAGCCACGAGAAGCGTTATCCCCGATACCTATATCCCTGTGATCCTGGTCGTTTCACAGCTACTGCTTCTTATTTTTGCCTGGATAAATCTACGACAACCTGGTTTTGTGTTTCTTAATCTTGGGCTGGTACTAAACCTTATTGTCATCACGTTGAACGGCGGGTGGATGCCTATAAGACCGGAAGTGGTGATGAAGCTAGCGCCAGATGCTCCATCAGGAGCCTGGAAGATAGGGGAGAGGATGGGAACTTCTAAAGATAAGGTAATCTCGGTCAGTGATATTCGTTTGTGGCAGCTTTCTGATCGATTCCTTTTCCCTACCTGGTTCCCACTTCAAGTAGCTTTCAGTTTGGGTGATGTTTTCATAGCTCTCGGTGCTTTCTGGTTTTTCTGGTCTTTAGGCGGCCCAGCAAGAGGATAATTAGCAATCAGGAGGTTTCATATGAACCGAATCGGATTAAATACCGGGTCAACTGCAAATAATTTTGAAATCAGCCGTTTATTAACTGCTGCAGTGATCAACAAGAAGTTTTGTAAAATGCTGCTTAATGATCCGGCAAAAGCATTGGACAAAGGCTACTATGGTGAAGCGTTCCGCTTAGCCAAGGATGAGAAAGAGGAGCTCGCCTCCATCCACGCCAAATCGCTTGTGGATTTCGCAGCTCAGCTGACGGAAAAGCGGACCGGTCGTGATGGGGGTACGCCTCGTTCTTACTTTGAAAGCCGGATGGCCTTCGTCCCAGGAATGGATTAAGGCCATTCTGCTCCAGGTCCATTCGACGCTCACCCGACGGGGGATAGCAAAAACAGACGAAGAGATGATCTACCCTAACCGAAGAACGGATTCAACTGCTCTGCTCAAATATAGTACAACGGTTACCGATGCTGCAACCGGGCTTCCTGCTGAAATTACTGTTCAGGGGACGTCGCATAATAATTCGGCAGAATTCGTTGGCTATCTATGATCGGTGTTTACTTGATGCTGATCAGAACGATTTTCTGTGTGCCCGTCTATTTCGTGATATCCTGGCTGCCAATAATTTTTCAACCCTGCTAAATGATCTGGATACATTTCAAGGATTGCTTTGCGCGGTTTGCAATCCCGACCACTGGCCATTAATTCCCCAAAATGGACTTATTGACTCCATCACGAATCACACCCTTAGAGTGACTCAACTCTCCTTAAATCTAGCCAAACAGATGGGCTTGCCAGCCTCTGAGCTGATATGGATATACCGGGGTTCGCTCCTGCATGATATCGGAAAGTTAACCGTCCCTGAAGAGATCATGTTGAAACCAGGGGAGTTAACCGAAGAAGAGCGAGCAGTTATCCAACAGCATCCCCAGACAGCGTATGACCTGTTACAAGCCATCCCCCAACTCTTACCCGCCTTAGACATACCTTATTGCCATCACGAAAAATGGGATGGCACTGGTTATCCTCGCAGGCTTGCTGGAGAACAAATCCCAAGGTCTGCCAGGATATTTGCCGTTGTTGACGTCTGGGATGCCTTGACAAACGATCGCCCTTATCGACTGGCCTGGAGCAAGCAGCGCGCGCTGGCTGAAATCCAACGAGAAAGTGGTACATATTTCGACCCTCAGGTTGTACGCGCGTTCACCAATGATGATTAATGTTAACGGGTCGGAGAGATAGCCCGAAAATTAATGGGGAGTACGGTCAGGCGAGTTATTATTTCTTCGCTATTCCAATTTCTGCTTCCGGAAATCACCAATCGGTACCGGGATACCGGCTACCATCCAAATCACATCATCAGCGATAGCAGCCAGGCGTTGATTAAACCAACCCAATAAATCTCGATAGACTCGCCCCAGGGGGTAGGGTGGGACAAGGCCCATTCCCACTTCATTTGAGACAACCACCCAATCTGGCTTGCCTTTTCGCATCAAGTCCACAAGCGTATCGAATTCGTGCTGAACAGCCGCCTGGGCTCTGCTTTCGTTTGGCTGTTCTAAATCCGGACAGGTTTCAAGCACCAGGTTGGAGACTAATAAAGTAACGCAATCCAGCAAGACGAAACCAACGCCGTCCAGATGTCCCAGATAATACCTGGCTGATGTGTGCTGGAGCTTCCAATGTGCGCCAGTGAGATGGGCGCTGGCTCCGGTGTCGTTCGATACGATCCACCATCTCTTCATCCAGCCCTTGGGCTGTTGCAACATACAGAACGTCTTGAATTTGGTCTTCCGCCAGCTTTTGTGCCAGAGTGGATTTTCCACTTCGGGCGCCACCGATGATTAACGTTATTTTTCCCATTGCATCTCTTAATAGTTACACATTGATGTGGTAAAAGGAAATTCTTTCAGCCATTCAGGCGATTCAGAATCGCACCTTCCGTATATATTTTCAATTCACAAATTGAGCAGGGTTCAAGATGTAATTGCCAGTATTGCTCCACGGGAATGTCTAATGCCAGGCAAAGCAATACTTGAAGTGATCCACCATGCGCAACCAGTAATACAGGAGTGTGATCCGTTGAGGACGAATACTCTTCCTTTAACTTGACGATGAAATTGGTTACTCGTTCTACCAGTTGACCCAATGATTCGCCTCCAGGCGGAGCAAAAGAGGCGATTTCTGATTGCCAGGTTTTGGCTGCCTGCGGGTCTTGGTCAAGAATTTCTTGATATGTCAGTCCTTCCCACGCGCCAAATGATATTTCTCTCAATGCAGGGCATTGAATTATTTCAGGCGTTGGTTCTTGTGGTCAGAGGCTGCTAAAATTATTTCCGCCGTCTGCGTCGCCCTGCATAAATCGCTTGAATAAATTCTTGAAAATTGCTGGGCTGTCAACCGTTTCGCCAGTCTTCGAGCTTGTTTCTGACCTGTGCGATTTAGCGGGATATCCATCCAACCTTGCAAACGGCTGCTCACATTCCAGTCGGTCAAACCGTGCCTGATTAGGCATAATTCGATCATCGCTGCATATCCGGTGTGCTGCTCTGCATTCCAATCACCAAATTTTCAAGGAGAAAACCAAAAAAGTCGCAGCTTCTATCAGCAGGTTTATGGCACCGTAAATGTCGCCGGTCAAGCCTGGTATTTTCCGCAAGGTGAACCCACTGACCCCAAGCATTACTACCACGGCTGCAAATAGTGAAGCTGCGCCGGCAATTCCTCCAACCAGAATAACGAATGGTACTGAAAACAGGCTGGCGATTAGCGCCTGCCTCCAGGTTGCGTGTGCTTTGAAATCCGAACCCAATCCTCGGGTCCGCGCGTACGGGAAGAAAACAATCGCAAGAGTCATCCCCCATCGCCCAAGCACTGGGGCAATCAGCCAGGCGGGTGTCATCGCTGGCAGTGAGCTTGCTGCACCAAAGAGTAGCAAAAGCAGCAAAATTCCACCCGCGAGAGCAAATGCACCTACTCGTTCATCCCGCATGATCTCCATGCGGGATTCAGGAGAATACCCACCCAGCAAACCATCGCAGGCATCAAGGAAGCCATCCAGATGCAGCCCTCCTGTTAAGATTACCCATATGGCAAGCAGCAATGCCACCCGGACGAATTCAGGAAATACCAGGTCAAGCATCCAGCTTGAGCCATAAAGGATTCCTCCAATTAACGCACCCACTAAAGGAAATAAACCAGTTGACAACCCCAATTCTCGCGCTGTAAATGGTCTGCGCAGTATGGATGGAGAAATTGTCAGGAATTGCAATGCCACACAGAAAATCACAGCCGGATTTGTCATATCATCCATTCGCTTGATGGCTTGACCGTCGTAAAATCCAGAGAAAAAAAGGCCCGCCGGCTAATGCTGTCATGATCCCAACGGGGAGCACTTCGGGAGCAATCAGGGTCCGCGCGAACAGGTCAGCAAGGAGGAGTGCCGCGCCGCCACCCAGGAGGGATAGTCCGATGATTCGGCGGTAATCCAACCCCCAGACAAGCCTTAAAATATGAGGAATGATTAGCCCCACAAAGCCGATTATTCCAGAGAAGGCAACTGCTGCTCCAGTAACTAATGACGCCGCAATGATGATTATACGTTTGCGTTTTTCCACGGGAATACCAAGTTGCTGTGCCTGCTCATCGCCAAATTGCAGGACATTCAAGGTGTAACCGGAAAAACCAAGAACAATGAAGCCAATTAAGAGGTAAGGCATGACCGCAATAACCGGCTGCCAGCCGCCCACCAACGATCCGCCTAACAACCACGAAATTGCCCGGCGCAGCTCTTCGTTTGACCGCAGCATCAGCAGGGACGTAAGCGCACTGGCGAAGGCACTCACTGCAACGCCTGCCAGGATCAACGAGGTCGTGGGCGTGCTTCGCCCCATACGCGCCAGACGGTAAACCAAAAATACGGTAACCATTGCTCCTATAAAAGCCATTGCTGGTATGGTGAACATCCCGGTCAGGTTGTTCGGCCAGTGAAGCGACATGCCCAATACAGCACCCAATCCTGCACCGGAGGCAACTCCAATCAGGTACGGATCAGCCAACGGGTTGCGGAATAATCCCTGGTAGACTGCCCCGCTGCTGGCTAGTGCTGCCCCGGTGAGCATGATTAGTATCGCGTGTGGAATTCTTATTTGAAACAGGATCGTATCGTACGAATTTGGCCAATTGGGTATCGTGTTGGTCAAGCCCAATTTCGATGCGAGCATTTCCAGCAAGGTGTCAGGGGGAATTGAAACTGCTCCTACTGCGATGTTGATGAGCAGCATCGCCCCCAGCAGGAACAAACAGATCAAATAGGGATTTGCCAACCGTTTCAATGCTGTTTGCCTGAAATCACTCCACTCACCATTGCAGCTACGCCGGGTATTATTTGAACAACTCGGGGTGGAGCTGGCGTATGAGTGCTTCATAGCCATCGACCATGCGAGGTCCTGGTCGGCTGATCAGGTTGTCATCAAAAGGAAAGATTTGTCCGTTCTCTACGGCAGACAACGCCTCCCATCCAGGGCGGGCTTTTACTGCTTCAGCCGTTACGCCACCCCAATAAGAATCACCCAACAAGATAATATCCGGATTCTGTGCCACTAGCTCTTCCAGGCTGATTTGCGCCCAGCTATTGCTTAAAACGCTGCCAATATTCTTACCTCCAGCCCGTGCAATCATAAGATCGATGAATGAGCCAGGTCCAGCGGTCCAGGGAGCATTGGGATCGGTGGCGTCTGTTTCATAAAAAACCAACGGTCGCTCGATATCATTCGTTATTAGCTGGTCTAATGCTGCAACCCGGCTTTTTAGTTGCTCAACAAGCTTCTGGGCTTCGTTGCTATGTCCGCTAAGCTGGCTTATCAGCACCAGATTGTCGAACATGCTTTCCAAATCCGAAGGATTTCCGACGACAAACACAGTCAACCCCAAATCCTCCAGGGCTTTGATTTGCTCAGGGGCATTCAACGCAGATGCCAGCACGAGATCCGGCTTCAAGGAAACAATCACTTCAGGATTCAGCTCACCGAATCCGCCACCCACATCCGCAATCTGAGCTGCCTCAGCGGGATAATCGGAAAACGAATCCCGTCCAACCACCTGCGGACCAGCGCCAATGGCAAATAATATCTCTGTGTTTGCCGGCGCCAGTGAGATAATGCGCTGAGGTTGATCGGTTAGCTTAATGCTGCGCTGCATACCATCGGTGAATGACCCTGGAGTAAAAGCAGATTGGAGCGGAGTCTCAATAGGGGTGGATTGGACATCATTGATCTCCTGTGAGGATGTAGCGCATCCTGCCAGGTGACTGGTTGCTAATAGGAAGAGGATTAATGTTTGAACAGATGTTACTGGACGCATACTATTCAGGCCTCCTGAGAGATATCCACCAACCGGAGGTACATCTCTTTCGATGACTCAGTTGGTGATGATAATAAAATACCCCTGACCGGGCGTCAGAGGTATGAATTGAGCTCCATATTGGGGAGGTCATTCCGTCTCCCTTCCGCGAGGAGTGGTGGAATTCAACCCGGTTGTCGATCTGGCTTTCCTTGATCTTGATCAAGGATTACAGCTGCGGGACAGCGCCGGACTTAAACCGGCTTCGCAATTAAGCCCGCCCATCCGGGGGCGAGGCACCAGGGTTGAGCCAAATATTCTATTGTTAATAAAATTATATCACATCGATGCTTTAACTCAGCTTATCGGCTGGTCGACTTATTCATCGACACCAAGTTTTGCCATTTTGGTTATACGGCCGCGCTCGTGTGTATCCAGGGTGCGTTTTCGAATATGAAAGCTAAGCGGTGTGACTTCCAGCAGCTCGTCATCAGATAGATACTCAATTGCCTCGTCCAGGCTCATTTTGCGCGGTGGTGTCAAGCGGATTTCCATATCCCCACGCGAGGCGCGCATATTCGTGAGATGCTTCTTTTTACATATATTCACAGTCAGGTCACCTGGACGCTGGTGCTCACCGACTACCATACCTTCATAAACTTCCTCACCGGGATCGATGAAAAGATAGCCGCGTTCCTCTGCGTTTTTAAGTCCGTAGGTGCTGGCGACACCGGGTTCCCAGGCGACGAGCGAGCCTGTGGAGCGGCTGTTGATCGATCCAGCCATTTCCAGGTAGTCATGAAAGATGGTGTGCATCACCCCAGCGCCGCGTGTAGCGGTGAGAAATTGGTAGCGAAATCCCAGTAAGCCACGAGTTGGCACCAGAAATTCTAATAGTACGCTGTTCTCCTGGCTGTTCTGCATATCCATCATTTGTCCACGCCGGCTGCCGAGCATCTCGACTACAACACCGACGGTTTCAGCACTGGTCTCGATATGCACCTCTTCATAAGGCTCGAGAATCTCACCGTTCTCCCCCTGGCGCAGGATTACATCAGGGCGTGAGACCTGGAACTCGTAACCTTCCCGTCGCATAGTCTCGATTAATATTGCCAGGTGAAGCTCGCCACGACCGGAGACCAGGAAGGTGTCGGGGCTGTCCGTCTCATCGACCCGCAGTGCAACGTTAGAACGCAGCTCATCAAACAGGCGTTCGCGCAGCTTTCGGGAGGTGGCCCAGCGTCCTTCTCTCCCGGCGAAAGGCGAAGTATTGACCCCAAATGTCATCTTAACCGTTGGAGCTTCCACCTGAATTGTGGGCAGCGCCTGAGGGTTTTCCGGATCTGCCAGTGTTTCCCCAATTCCAATCTCCTCTAACCCTGCCAGGGCAACAATTTCACCCGCCTGCGCCTGCTCTACTTCGACACGTTTCAGACCTTGATGTACGTATAAGTAGCGGGCGCGTTCAGGCAATATTCGACCATCAACAGTCATACGCGCTAACGCCTGGCCTATCTGGATTTGCCCGGCGAAGATGCGACCCACGGCGGTGACGCCACGATAATCGTCGTAACCAAGGGTAGTAACCAGTATCTGCAATGGGGCGGATATGTCGACCTTCGGAGCAGGTATGTGCCTCAGGATCGTCTGGAAAAGCGGCTGCAAGGCGGGGCTCAGCGTGGGAGTCATCCCAGCCTGGGCGGTAACTGCATTCGCATAGATGACCGGGAAATCTGCCTGTTCGTCACTTGCACCGAGCTCGATGAATAGATCGAAGGTTTGGTTCAAAACGCGCTCAGGATCAGCATCCTTACGGTCAACCTTATTGATCACAACAATGGCACGGTGCCCCATCGCCAGGGCTTTTTTCAACACGAACCGTGTTTGGGGCATTGGCCCTTCTGCCGCGTCTACCAGCAGTAGCACCCCGTCAACCATGTTCATCACCCGTTCAACCTCACCGCCAAAATCAGCATGTCCCGGGGTGTCGACGATATTAATCTTCACCATCTGTTGAGTGGAATCATCCCAGATCTCTACCGCTGTATTTTTCGCCAGGATGGTAATCCCGCGCTCGCGTTCAAGGTCATTGGAATCCATCACCCGCTCGACCACCTGTTGGTTTTCGCGAAATACTCGTGCCTGTCGAAGAAGCCCATCCACTAGCGTGGTTTTGCCATGATCGACATGAGCGATGATTGCAATATTACGTAAATCAGATCTTTCTGTAATCATACTTACCTGCCGTATGCACACTTGTAAGAGTACACTAACTGATAATTCACCATGATTAATACCACTTTCCATAATAATCGGGGTGCGACAATATCGCACCCCGATATTTTGCATCCTGGTATTAAGATCTTCCTGGTTTCAGTTGTGCTAATCGATGTACAAAGAATATACCTTTTACCTTTATTTGTCCACCCAAAATCAGCATGTTAATTCAGCGTTCATTGGGGGATTGATCATATCAAAAGAGCTGTGTTTTGAGAAGAGCCCAATTTTAGAGCCTCACGGCTTTCACAAGAAGGGAGTTCCAGCCGAAAGGATCAGGTTGAGAGCCTGGGAGGGCTGGGCATTAAACAAACGACGCGCCTTGGCAAGATTATGAAAACCATGCTGGATGGCAAGGCCGATCACAAGATTATTGAAGATCGCCATGTTGTGACCAGCATTGCCAACCGTGAGGCGCGTGGCATCTTCTCGTAAGGTAACATCTCTGCGATAGTGCAGTCCATTTTCGATCCCCCAATACTGGCGCACAAAAGCCAGCAGTCGCTCCGGTGAGGCTTCAGCAGGTGTCAGACTGGTCAAGCCATAGACGACTTGACGAGTACGGCCTTTGTACTTTTCATACCAGATGGTTCTTTCGATACGAAAGACCTGTGCCAGATGTGGCCAATCCAGGTAGTCGTTCAGCTCTGTACTAACCATGATGGTGCGTTTCTCAATCCGTCCATGTCCCTTATTGACTTGCGAAACCATCTGGCAATGTTTCGACAGAGGTGCACCTTGGCGTTGATTACACACTTCATGCACAAACAACTTCTCGATGGCCCAATGTGTGTGTGGCTGATTGCCTTTGATTGTCCAAATGTACTCGCCACCGTCAGCGACAATTTGGTCAGAAGCGTTCCGCTGGGCATGCATTGCATCGCCCAACACAATCGCACCCTGCAAGTTGACTTGTTTGAGGATCTTCGGCGCCACCACAATCTCGTTTTCCTTGCGATCTACTTCAGCTTCTGCCAGCACCAGGCCTTGTTCCGGCACATAAATGCTCAACAAATGGGTGCCTCTTAGCTCTCCGCTTGGAATTGTGCCCCTGACCGTCTTGCCATCCATGCTAAACACCATCTCTAGCTCATCATTCAGTCGCCCCTGGTGATATTCTTGGATCAAACTCTCAAACTCTTCTGGTTTCACGGTGTCTGCCAGTACTCGTCGATAGGTCATGTGGCTGGGCGTCCTCTTCTTATGCAAGATTTTCATCTCGTGTAGCTGTTCAACTCGGTTGGCAATCCAGTCGGCTATCCCGCTTGGCTTATCTTCACCCCCCAATTTCGCTAACATCATCAGCATCAGCAATTGCGTTAGCGGGTACAGCTTCCCTTTGAGCTTTCGCGTGTCTTTCACTCGCTGAAAATAGGCATATAAACTTCCCACTTCGAATACCAGGCCGTTCTCATCTATGTCTTGATTAGGTCGCAGGTTGGTATAATCCATTTTGGTCTTCTCCGGTGCTTGGTGTTTGGCGCAACAAGTATACCGAAGAAGACCGCTTATTTTGTCAACCTACCTTGTGAAAGCCGTGTTTAGAGCCTGCACTCTGATGGATATTATTCTCCGCGTCTGACAAATAATGTAACTTTTCTTCACCAGGTGCGTAGATTGTATCGACGGTTTAGAGGCTGATATTCCAACTGGATATACAGCCGGCTGTCAGGATATGAACAGGAGTGTAAATAGTGTCTGACTCAAATGAAATTTCAAACGTCACCATCCAAAAGACGAGCAATAGTCCTGGTTGTTTAGTGTCCGGTTTGTGGTTCATATTTTTTGGATGGTGGATCGGTGGGCTGGCAACCCTCTTTGCCTGGTTGATGAATATCACCATCATTGGCTTACCGCTCGGCTTGTTCATCTTGAATAACATTCCTTTCCTGCTTATTCTTCATCCGCCAAGCAGCGAAACGGTAATAACGAGCACGCCGGATGGAAATGTGACTACCCAGCGAGCCGTGCAGCAAATCAATTGGTTTCTTAGGGCGCTTTATTTCGTGCTGGTCGGTTTTTGGTTCAGCCTGATATGGATGATCCTCGCCTACATCTTGTGCCTGACCATCATTGGGCTACCACTTGGCTTGCTCATGTTCCGAATGGCGCCTGCAGTCACCACGCTAAAACGCTATTAATTATCGGTACAGTGAATAACAAAACAAAAAATCCGGTCTACCCGGATTTTTTGTTTTTCTCAACAATCCATTACCTTCGTTATAATTATCAGTACCTTCCTCAAGTCACTGGAGAATTCAAGCTTTGAAACCTTTTCAACTGATCTTTAAGTACGCCAGAAAATATAAAGTTGCCCTGGGTATCACCATGGCCAGCATGCTGTTATTGGTTGGAGCGCAGTTGATCATCCCGTGGATCATAAAAACCCTGGTGGCAACGATTACAGACCCTATTGCAACACTCGAATCTATGGATTCGGTGGTCCGCTTGACCGTGATCGCCTTTTTTGTTTACTGCGCACGGGCAGTGCTGCAATTCCTTCGTTCTTACCAGGCTCACATCGCTGGTTGGGGCGTGGTTGCCGATGTGCGAAAGTATATTTACGAGCATATGCAGCGCCTGTCGTTAAGGTTCTATGAAGACAAACAAGTGGGCCAATTAATGTCGAATGTGGTCAATGACACCGACCTGTTTGAGCAGTTGATCTCTCATGCAATCCCAGATGTGGTGGTCAACGTTATCACTTTTATTGCCGTGACCATTGTTTTGATGAGCTTAAACTGGCAGCTCACCCTTTTGAGCATTATTCCCATTCCGCTGGTCATTCTCTCCTTGCGGGTCTATGCACGCTATGTTCGGCCAGCTTTCCGCCGGCGCCAGAAAGAATTGGGTGATTTGAACGCCATGCTGAATGATAATCTGTCCGGGATTCGCGAGATTAAAGCATTTACCCGTGAGGAAGATGAGGCACTGCGTATCCAGCAACGAATTGACAGCTACCGGCAATCGCTGCTAAAAGCTTTGAAATTGATGGCAACTTTCCAGCCATTTGTAGATTTCACATCCTCTCTAGGCACGCTGATCGTGATCTTTTTTGGCGGTTATCTCGCGCTGAATGGAACCCTTCCGATTTCCGATCTGGTTGCATTTTTTCTGTATCTTGAGATGTTCTACACGCCAGTTCGAAACCTGAGCGGCGCCTGGGAAGCGGTGCAATCATCCTTGGCAGGTTCTGACCGGGTGGCGGGACTACTTGCGGAAGGGGAGGAGCCTCACAACGCCCCCGGAGCAGTGACTTTTCCAGCACGTGCACAAGGTGAAATTCAATTCAGACGGGTGAGCTTTGCATATACCTCGGATAACCTGGTGTTGGAGGATATCAGCCTGAAGATCCCAGCGCAATCGGTCACTGCATTGGTGGGGCCAACCGGGGTCGGTAAATCCACCCTGGTGAGCCTGATACCCCGGTTTTATGATGTCAGTGAGGGTGAAATTCACCTGGATGGACGCGAGATAACTGCTTACACGCTGGAGAGCCTGCGCCAACAAATTAGCATCGTACTTCAAGATGTCTTTTTATTCTTTGGCACTGTACGAGAGAATATCCTTTTCGGTCGACCGGACGCAACGGAAGCGGAGATGATTGCTGCAGCAAAAACAGCCAATGCCCATGAATTTATCAGCCAGCTCCCGGACGGTTACGACACCATGATCGGTGAGCGCGGGATAAAACTCTCAGGCGGGCAGAAACAGCGCCTCTCAATCGCTCGCGCCGTGCTGAAAGACGCCCCTATCTTGATTCTCGACGAGGCGACCTCCTCGGTAGACACAGAAACCGAGCTGCTTATCCAACAGGCATTGGAGCGATTGATGGTCGGTCGAACCACAATCATCATTGCGCATCGGCTTTCAACCGTGCGCAGCGCCGATCAAATTATTGTCCTGGAGGATAAAACTATTCGAGAAGCAGGCACGCACGAGGAGCTGTTGCACCTGGAAGACGGGTTGTACCGCCGGTTATACTTCGTGCAGCGTGAATTGGAACCTGTCTTAGCGGGCGATTCTGATTAATACCCAGACGTAGAGAGATACACGACGGGATGAGCGTCGATTAACGAAACGAAGTGCCCTGATCATGAATTGCGGTATACTGGCGATGGTATGACTCTTACTGGTTTGGTATTCGACATCCGTCGCTACTCGATTCACGACGGCCCTGGCATCCGCAGTGTGGTTTTCCTCAAAGGCTGCCCGTTGCGCTGCTGGTGGTGCCATAATCCAGAAGGTCAGGGCAGCAGGGTGGATATGATGGTTTTTGAAAACCGCTGCATCCAATGCGGTTCCTGTGTGGAGATTTGCCCTGAAGGAGCCATCACCTGGGATAGCAATCAACCAGTCACCCATTGGGAGCTCTGCCAGCGTTGCGGGACATGCATCGAATCTTGCTACTCGGGTGCCCGCCAGCAGCTGGGTCAGCGCTTGACCGTAGACCAGGTAATGCCACAGTTATTGCGCGATACCCCATTCTATGATGAATCAGGGGGCGGGGTCACGCTGAGTGGGGGAGAACCACTGGTCCAGGCTGGTTTTACACAGTCGCTGCTTCATGCCTGCCGGGAGAATGGCATCCACACGACGATCGATACCTGTGGTTACGCTTCCTGGTCGGTCATTGAGAGGTTGCTCCCGGATGTCAACTTGTGGTTATATGACCTAAAGGTGATGGATCCCGAACGTCACAGGCAGTATACCGGGGTATCCAACGCATTAATCTTAGCTAACCTGCGCAGCCTGTCAGAGCACAGACAAAATATCCACTTGCGAATTCCAATCATCCCGGGAGTCAACGACGACCAGGTGAACCTGCTTGAGCTGGCCAGGTTCGCCTCTGAGCTGCCTGGATTAGAGCGGTTGGAGCTGTTGCCCTATCACCGCATCCATCTCGATAAATATTACCGCCTTGGGCTGCCTTACCTTCTTCAGGAAACACACCCGCCCACGGCTGAACAGATGGCATCAGCCGCTCATACCTTGAGTAGGTTTGATCTGCCCGTCCAAATCGGTTGATCAGGAGGACAAGCCGATGATATCCCCACGTGTATTCCAACTCCGCCAGCAGAGCCTGGACGCAATCCCGACGATTTCACCTGAGCGCGCCAGGCTTGTCACTGAAGCATATCGTAAATTCGATGGCTTGATGTCCTCACCAATGCGTCGCGCCTTGACCTTCCAGTATCTGATGGAGCACCGCACGATATACATCGGTAACGGAGAGTTGATCGTGGGGGAGAAAGGACCTGCGCCTAAGGCTACGCCCACTTACCCTGAGCTGTGCTGTCACACCCTGTCTGACCTGGAAATATTGGATCGACGTGAGAAAATCCCATTTAAAGTGAACTCAGAAACCCGGGCTATTTATGAAAAAGAAATTATCCCATTCTGGGGTGGGAAATCGATTCGAGAACGTCTCTTTGCTGAGATGGATGAAGATTGGCTTGCAGCCTACGACGCTGGCATTTTTACCGAATTCATGGAGCAGCGCGCCCCGGGACATACCGTTTTAGACGACAAGATTTATAGAAAGGGGCTGCTCGATTTCCAGGCAGAAATCGATGCCAGCCTGGCGGGGCTCGATTACATCCATGACTCGAACGCCTACGCAAAAGGGGAGCAGCTAAAAGCTATGCGTATAGCCGCCAGTGCGGTGATCCGCTTCGCCCAGCGCCATGCTGAGCTGGCAAGAAAAATAGCGGTTGACGAAGCTGATTCGCAACGCAAAAGTGAGCTTCTTCGAATTGCTGAAATCTGCGAACACGTCCCTGCCCACGCGCCGCGGAATTTCTGGGAGGCGCTGCAAGCCTATTGGTTTGTGCATCTTGGCGTCACTTCGGAATTAAATACCTGGGATGCATACTGTCCTGGACATTTGGACCGCCATCTCATGCCGTTTTACAGCCAGGGACTGGCGGATGGCACACTCACACCAGCCCAGGCTGAAGAGCTGCTGCAGTGTTTTTGGATCAAATTTAATAACCAGCCTGCGCCTCCGAAAGTTGGCGTCACGGCTGCCGAAAGCGGAACTTATACCGATTTTGCTCAAATCAACACCGGTGGAATCATGTCCGACGGCTCGGATGGAGTCAACGATGTCACCTACCTGATTTTGGATGTCATTGAAGAGATGCGACTGCTGCAGCCAAGCAGCTCCATCCAGGTCAGCCGGAAAAACCCGGATCGTTTCATTAAGCGAGCAGGCAAGATTATTCGCACTGGCTTTGGCCAGCCATCCGTTTTCAACGCCGATTTGATCGTGCAGGAGCTGGTGCGGATGGGAAAAACTGTAGAGGATGCCCGTAATGGAGGCTCCAGTGGCTGTGTCGAAGTTGGCGCTTTTGGAAAAGAAGCTTACATCCTGTGTGGTTATTTCAACCTGCCCAAGATGCTGGAGCTGGCGCTGAATAATGGAGTAGATCCCCGTACGGGGAAACAGCTCGGTCCAAAAACAGGTGATCCGCTCAACATGACCTCGTTCGATGAGTTATTTACTGCCTTCGTCACTCAAATGAGGTATTTCATTGAGATCAAGCTGCGCGGTAACAATATCATTGAGCGATTATACGCCGCATACATGCCCGCGCCATTTCTCTCTGTTTTAACAGATGACTGCATCAAGAAAGGGCGTGATTATCATGACGGTGGCCCGCGTTACGATACCACCTACGTTCAAGGCGTTGGGATTGGCACAATAACGGATGCACTGTCCGCTATTCGGTTTCACGTTTTCGACCAGCACAATCTGAGCTTGGATGCTCTACTGGCGTGTCTGCGTGCTGACTTCGCTGGTTACGAGCGCGAGCGACAGATGCTGCTAAACCGCACTCCCCGTTATGGCAATGATGATGATGCGGCTGACAGCTTAATGCTGCGCGTCTTCAATACCTTCTTTGAAGCGATTGACGGGCGCCCTAACACGCGCGGCGGCACTTACCATATCAACATGCTGCCCACCACCTGCCATGTATATTTTGGCTCTGTAATCGGCGCAACCAGCGATGGTCGCAAAGCATTTACACCCCTATCTGAAGGTATTTCACCCGTTCAGGGTGCTGATCGCTGCGGCCCAACTGCCGTTATCCGTTCGGCGGCAAAAATGGATCATGCGAGAACCGGGGGCACGTTATTAAATCAAAAATTCACTCCTCAATTGCTCGCTAGCGATGAAGCCCTGGATAAGCTGGTTCAGCTTGTACGCACCTACTTCCGGCTGGATGGTCATCACATCCAGTTTAATGTCGTGGATGTTGCCACGCTTCGTCATGCACAGAAATATCCCGAGCAGCATCGAGACTTGATCGTGCGTGTTGCCGGTTACAGCGATTACTTTTGCGATCTGAGCCAGGCGCTGCAGGATGAAATCATCGCCCGCACCGAGCATCAAGAATTCTAGGAATGCATTTCCACAGGATTGGATATCTCTGCCCGTATGACAATTGCCCCGCTAGATTAATGCAGGATATGAAAATCTCTGTAGCTAACCTGTAGCTCATTTTGGGTTTCTACCTGACAGTATAATTCCAGGTATGCGAACAGCAATATTTCTCCTGGCTTTAATGATTCTGCTTTCAGCCTGCAGTTTGGTTCAGCCCCAACAAGAGCCAACAACAACGGTGCTGCCGACACAAACAGCTGCCATAACTACCGTCGAGCAGCCGACACCTACTGCATCTCCATCACCAACACCCATCCCGAGTACACCTACCAGCACACCCAGCCCCACAGTAGTCCCAGCGACACCGACACCTTCCTATACCCCCACACCTTCGGCTCCAGTGGCAACGGTTAATTTGCTGGCGCACTGCCGTTATGGTCCTGGGACTGCGTACCTGCATTCAGCTGATCTGCATCCGGGTGATCAAGGGCAGGTCGATGGGCGCAATGCTAGCGGCACCTGGCTGTGGATCCAACCCAAGGATCTGGACCGCCATTGTTGGGTGGCTGCTTCAGTGGTCACAGTCCAGGGCGATATGAGTAAACTTCCTGAAGTCAGCTCAAAGCTGCCTTATTCAACATTATATGGACCCCCGAAGGATGTCGATGCTGAGCGCGAAGGCGACCAGGTGGTCATCTCATGGAGCCCAATTCCGTTTACAGAGGACGACTTCCGAGGCTATATGTTGGAACTCACGACCTGCCAGAACGGGAGGTTGGTCACCGAAACCGTGCACACCAATGAGACCTATTACGTTACCATCGATGGTCAAGGTTGCAACCAGGCTTCGTCAGGACGGTTATGGGGGGTCGAAAAACACGGCTATACAGCTTACGTGACGATTGACTGGCCTTAGGAGCTGGAGCGCCTTACTCTTTCACATTCATCCGGCGGTGCTCACCATCGCAGAGCGGTTTAATGCTTGATAGCCCGCAGCGGCATAAAGTCACCCGGTTGCGAGACTCTAATGGTTGGCCATCTGAGCGCTCAATGCGAATATTTCCCGTTACCCATAGTGGTCCCATAATCGGCCCTTCAGATGTCATTTCAGTGACGACCGCGATCTGAACTGGCAGGTCTGGTTCGATGTCGACATCATCTCCGGGCATCCGGTAGGTATATGACCCAGAAGGGCATCTTTCGACCATTGCAATGATTTGTGAGCGAACGTTGGTATCGCTGGCTGAAGCCATCATACGTGGAATACCTGTCAGGCGGTTGGCACAAAAACCGGCATCCATGCACAAGTAGCCATCTCGCTTGACGATAATATCTTCACTTCCGGGTAACGTATTTTGACGAGCGGACGATAGATGAAAATCTGCATTCTCAGTGCCATCGAATCCAGTCCGTTTATGCGAGCCATTACAGAATGGCTTTTCGCTGGAATTACCGCAGCGGCAGAGGTAATAGGGCTGCTCGGTCTCGAACTGCTGCGTTACCTTCCAGGTGATTGGCTCACCTTCAGCAGTAACCACCTGTTCCTTACGTACCAACGGGATACCACCGTGCACAACATAGGGACCATTTTTCTTAATGACAATCTTTTTTTCAACAGACTGGGAAGGATTGATCTCAGACATTACGAAACTCCCTTTGAAGAATTGGAGCATATTCTCTTGTAGTATCTTTATTGATTTTTCTTGCGATTGATTCAATCATATCACATCAGCTATCCTGGTAAGGTGCATCCACCTCCTGGCGTTTTTGCGTCATTTCTAAGCGATATTCCTTCACCATAGGGTGAGCATCGACCAGGTTTTCGGTCTCTTCCGGATCATTTTCCAAATCATAAAATTCTTCAAAATCTCCCTGCGGGTAACCCCAATAACTGACGTACTTATAAGGCCAGCGGATCAGCGCCATGCTGGCCTGGGTCAGCGGCGCTCGCGGAGAATTTTCCTTTGCCTCAGTGATCCATACAGGGCGGTCAGAGAGCGGCTCTGGTAAGCCCAGACCGGGCAGAATGAAACCTTCAAGCGTTTCGGGGGTTGGCAAATGCGTAATTCCTGCCAGAGTGGGAAAAATGTCGATATTACTGGTCAGCACCTGGACATCCTGGCGTGACGTCTGCCCAGGTGCATGGATGAGCAGTGGCACATGGACAATTTCCTCAAATAATAACGGCGTGACATGTCCGGACTCACCATGCTCGAATAACTCACCGTGGTCGGATGTAAAAATCACGTAGGATGATTCCATCAAACCCGAAGCATCCATTGCGTCCAGCAATCGGCCAAACTCTGCATCTAAATGGGCGACAAACTCATCATACTCGCGCCGGTGCTCGTTCAATTTTGCCTGAGGTATCTGTTCCGAAAGTGGGTGAGGAGATTTCTTCGCCGGCTTCCAGCCATCATCAAATATGCCCACGAATTCTTTGCGCGGGCGGTACGGTGAATGGGGCGGCATGAAATGGAGGTAGCTGAAGAATGGCGCCATCAGTCGATTGAGCATGGTAATTGCGCCATCAACCACCTGCTCAAGTGTAAAATTCACCTTTACCCAGTCCAGATAAGGTAGTCCTTCAGGATATTCAGCGATCCAGGCTTCCTCATTAACCCGTTTTCGTGCCTGGCGGTATATGTCGTAAGGCAATGCGCTGAATAACGAGCCTGGTGTCTCTTTCGGGTCGAAAAGGAACTGGTCGTAGGTTTTTGCACCATAAACAGCGTCATTTTTAAACCAGTGATCGTAGAATGTCTTCCCACCCAACGCAAATGCAGTCGATCCATAATGTACCTCCAGCTTTTCCCGCAATTGGTACAGGATCAGGTCAGCATACATGTTTTGCACGAGGGCTGCTTCCGGATAAGCGGACTCAAGTGTGCTGAGCATGTTGTATGGACGGAGATCCAGTCGGAACCATGCCATTGATGGCAAAGACTCGGTGGGTATATGGATTAGTACCTGTAAATAGGCTCGCTGTGGAAGGAGTAGTGAAGTTGGCTGCCGAATGGTGCTGGTGGTAAACCGTGGCACGTTGAGCAAAGCGTTCCAGGTTGGGGCTCGTTTTTCGGGGGTAACCATATAGGGAGAGATGCCGGGCGGAGAGGGCGTCGAACAAAATGATGATGATATTTGGACGATCAATAGCCTGGAATTTTTCTTGAGTCAGACGCCGCACTGAAGGTGTTAACGATATTAAGGATGCTGTGCCGGCGAGGCGAAGGAAATCACGACGAGAGAGAATGGTCTTCATCTGCTAAAAGATATTACGGATTAACACGACCAGCCATCCAAGAATCCCTAAGGGGATATAGATATAACTGAAGATGGTCAGCCGTTCGCCAATGCCTTCGATGATTCTGGTCAGCTTTGGAAAGCGCTCGAATAATATTGCCAATAATGGTGAGACCAGAGCAATCCCTATGAAAATCGCCAGAGGTATGATTGCCATCTGCCATACTTCCAGCTTTTGGATTCGATCGAAATTATTGCGCAACAGGTATGTCATCAGGGCCAGCAGGATGGCTAATATGCAACCCTGAGCTGTAAAGTACCTCTTTAACCAATGTTCAGGCAAGAATAAACAGTATGCCGCAAGGAATGCGCTGACCATCAGACTCTCAATGAGCGCAAAGCCCAAGATGTAAGCAAATAATACCAGCACGCCAGGCAAAGTCATATAAAAGAGCCAGCCTGGTACCTGGTAAAAGGCATGATAAATCGCCCAGCTAAAGACAATAAAGACAACCGTCGAAAGGACTGGTAAAAACTGCTTGCGGTCAGGCAGCCGGTTACGAAGATAGGTTGTCAAGGCTGTGATTCCCTGGAGCATTATACCTGAATTAGCCTGCCGTCCAAATTGCTTGAGGTTTAACCAGCGCGCCATGTTCCCTTTTCTCAATCTTCACGCCTCATTCTGCGATAAAATCAATTTATTGGTTATTAAGAGTCGATTGTCTTGTTAGATTCCGCAAGGCAACTATTTAGTTATGGAAGAATATTTATCTATGCCCGATCATATCAAACGAACGGTCACCAGTGCAGCAAATCCAAACATTGCTTTTATCAAGTATTGGGGCAACTGTGACCCGGAGGCGCGCGTTCCGGCAAATGGATCGATATCGATGAACCTGGCGGGATTAGAAACCCGCACAAGTGTTACGTTTGGTACCGATCGCGATGAATTATCGTTGAATGGTGAGTGGCAATCCGGTCCAGCGCTCCTGCGCGTGAGCCGGTTTCTGGATGTTGTACGCCAGATGGCTGGCTTACAGGAAGGCGCACAAGTGGTCAGCGAGAATAATTTCCCGATGGGAGCAGGCATTGCCTCCTCGGCTTCAGCTTTTGCTTCGCTCAGCCTGGCTGCCAGCACGGCAGCCGGGCTGAACCTCACCGAATGGCAGCTTTCCCAGTTAGCACGTATTGGCTCAGGATCGGCTTGCCGCTCGGTCCCATCCGGTTTTGTGGAGTGGGTTGTCGAGGGGTGCGAAAGTGAAGCGGCTGCCAGAAGCATTGCACCGCCAGAGCATTGGCACCTGGCAGATTGCATCGCCGTGACCAGTACAGGTCACAAGCCAACCAGCTCGACTGAAGGTCATGCTCTGGCATTTACCAGCCCTTTGCAAATCGCCCGGGTGGAGGACGCTCCTCGCAGGTTAGATATATGCCGGCGGGCAATTTTTGAACGCGACTTCCTTGGACTGGCGGAAATGATTGAGCTGGACAGCAACCTGATGCATGCTGTGATCCTGACTTCCCGTCCGCCGGTGTTCTACTGGCTGCCGGCTACTGTGGCAATTATGCAGGCGGTTACAAGCTGGCGGCAAGAAGGGTTGCCTGCTGGATACACCATCGATGCCGGACCGAACGTACATGTGATTTGCCTGGCACAAGATGCTGCAGAGATTACACGCCGCCTCGAACAAATTCCCGGCGTATTGCAGGTATTAACAGCATTTCCGGGTGGAAGTGCACATCTCGTTGATTAAGAAAACTTCATTATTCAAAAATAACGTTAAATTAATACAGTTAGAAACGCGTTAGAATTTTCCCCCAGGCAGTGTAATCTATACCCGAAACATCGGGGTAAGGATATAATCGTCTTTATCTTATCGGGGAATTCCATAGATTTGGGTTCCCATCTGGCAGCGATATTACTGAAAGTATTGGAAAGCGGAATAGCCTTTCTGGTTATGAACAAAGGATTACAGGTTTTGTAATGAACACATTAAGTTTGGTCCAATTGGGGACTTTCATCCTTGGTATTGCGGTGTTGATCATCATGCACGAGCTGGGACATTTCCTGGCTGCGCGCGCTTTAAAAGTTGAAGTAGAAGAGTTTGGTATTGGTTTTCCGCCGCGCGCTGTGCGTCTGTTTCGCGCCGGCAATACGGATTTCACTTTAAATTGGATTCCGCTGGGTGGGTTTGTTCGTCCAAAGGGCGAGAATGATCCGGCGGTTCCGGGTGGATTAGGCGCAGCAAGTCCCTGGGTGCGTCTTGTGGTTTTTGTATCGGGCCCAGCGATGAACTTGCTGATCGGCGTTATTTTAGGGGTAATCTTGTTTTACAACCTGGGTCAACCGATCACCAACAAAGTATTGATCGAACAGGTTGTCGCTGGCACACCGGCAGAAATTGCAGGATTACAGGCAGGCGATTTAATTTTCTCCGTTAATGGAATAGTCATTGACAGCCAAGCAAAGCTCCAGCAACTTATTGCGGATAATCTGGATCAGGAAATCAGCCTGGTCTATCAACGCGGAGAACAGCAGACCACCGTAGTGATTGTCCCGCGCTCAAACCCACCTGAGGGGCAGGGCGCGATGGGCATTGTCATGACCAATCCTCGCCAACCGATCGGCCTGGGACAGGCTTTCACCCAGGGAATAGGCGCTACTTACGAAAATGTGCGCGGAATTCTGGTTCTTCCAGTTCGAATGATCCAGGGCACCGCCAGTCCCGAGGAAGGTCGGCTGGTTGGATATAAAGGCATGTTTGAGATCTACCAGCAGATCTTCAACCCATTGTGGTTCTTTATGGCAATCTCGATATCGTTGGGAGTCATTAACCTGCTGCCCATCCCGGCGTTGGATGGTGGACGCATTCTTCTGATCCTCCCCGAAATCCTGTTCCACCGGCGTATCCCTCCCCGTTATGAAAATGCTATCCACCTGGTCGGATTTGCGTTGCTGTTGATTCTGCTGATCTATATAAACATCCAGGATTTCATAAATCCTATCCAAATTCCCAAATAAAGGCTGTAATTTGCAATGAACGGCTTACCTGAAATCACCTTCCAGCAAGTGCTGGAAGCCTTGCTTGATGCTGACACCCCTTTCCCTCCGCGCTATCTTGCGCGATTCTCTGATTTAGAAATCTCAGAAATTAACCAGCTTGCTGAGATTTGGCCAAAGATACCGGCGTGGCGGCGCAAGGCTCTGCTAGAAGACGTCCAGGAATTAGGCGAGGAGGACACCATCCTCTCGTTTGAAAATTTATTGACATTTGCGCTGCAAGATCGTGATCCGCAAGTGCGCTTACCAGCGCTACGCGGCTTGTGGGATTATGAAAGTCCACGCCTTGTCCCCACTTTTCTCGACTTGCTGTCAAATGATTCGGATGTACAGGTGCGCGCCGCTGCGGCAGGCGGCCTTGGTCACTATGTTTATTTGGGTGAGGTTGAGAATTTGCCGAAGCAAACACTGCAAAGCATTGAGGAGCGGTTGTTAGAGGCAGCGAAGGGAAATGATCAAGCTGAAGTGCGGCGTAGCGCGCTTGAGGCACTCGGCTACTCGAGCAAAGAGGAAGTCGGCACCCTGATCGACCAGGCCTACCAATCCGGAGATCGGGAGTGGGTTGCAAGTGCTCTTTTCGCGATGGGGAGGTCGGCGAACGAACGCTGGCGGCCTCAGGTAAAGATCATGCTCAACAGCCAGTTTCCAACCCTGCGGGCTGAAGCAGCCCGTGCAGCGGGAGAGCTTGAAATGGGCTCGAGTATCCCTCGCTTACTGGAATTGCTGGATGATCCGGATGACCAAACCCGTCTGGCAAGTATCTGGTCGCTCTCCCAGCTTGGTGGAGAGAATGCCCGCAAAGCGCTTGAGCGTCTATATAAACATGTTGATGATGAAGATGAACGCAAATTTATCGATTCTGCATTGGATAACCTGACTTTTAATGAAGAATTGCAGCTGCTGCCTTTTCTCGACTTTCCTGAGGCAGATGATGAGATGGATGATGAGTTTGATGACTTCACCGATGCGCTGGACGAAGACTCGGATTGGCTCGAGGAGCTGAACGAGCTAGAGGAAACGCTGGATAACGAGGAATTAGAAGAGCTCGATGAGCTGGACGATCTCGAGGATCTTGCTGAGCTTGCTGATTTGGAGGACAAGGGTGACGAAGAGGAAGACTCGGCATAAATCCTGCAAGCCTATCCATAACATAATGGCGATTCGCTTTGTACCTGAGGTTGGTACCCCGGCTCAGAAATAAAACCTGTGCATCTGGCGAGG
Organism: uncultured Chloroflexia bacterium; assembly: GCA_963774935.1. Lineage (GTDB taxonomy): Bacteria > Chloroflexota > Anaerolineae > Anaerolineales > UBA4823 > CAVZGO01. The sequence goes on along the minus strand of CAVZGO010000001.1, from coordinate 67,425 downwards.
GCATTGTTTGACTGATCTGGTAATTCTTTTTGTAAACAATCTGGTACCCATTTTACTCGCCGCTTCTACAGGTTACCTGCTGGCAGGATGGGTGCCCATTGACCCTCGAACTGTCTCCAATATTACATTCTACATCTTCAGCCCATTTTTAATTTTTAATGTTCTGATCCATAATCAGCTCACCAATAGCGACCTGAGCCAGATGATGCTGGTTGCGGCGATCTGCGTAATCGGTATGGTGTTGATTTCCTGGTTGGTAGGCCGCGCGATGAAACTTGAGCGCAAGCTGTTATCCGCATTCATCCTGACCAGCTCTTTTATGAATGCAGGGAATTATGGTTTGCCATTAACATTATTTGCATTTGGCGAGAAAGCCCTGGCTTACGGCAGCCTCTTCTTTGTAACGAATGCGATCTTGACCTATACCTTAGGTGTGGTCATCGCCTCCGTGGGTAGCACATCCTTGCCCAAGGCACTTTCTAATCTGGTGAAGCTGCCGGCCGTTTATGGTCTAATATTGGGAGTTGTGTTTGTGAGTACTGGCTGGCAGCTCCCGCTGCCCCTCGAGCGAACCAGCAATCTGCTCAGTCAGGCAGCAATTCCATGCATGATGGTGCTTCTGGGCATGCAGCTTCGCTCTGCTCGTCTGGCAGGTCGCTATTTACCGATGGGTGTCGCCAGCGTATTACGATTGGTCGTCAGCCCCGCCTTGGCCATTGGTTTGGCACTCCTTTTCGGATTAAGCGGTCCTGCACGAAATGCCGCAGTCACCGAAGCTGCCATGCCGGCTGCTGTTCTGACCACCATCCTCGCCACCCAATATGATACCGAGCCTTCATTTGTCACTGCTGTGGTAACAGGCACCACGCTGTTAAGTGTGATCACCCTTCCACCAATCCTTAAATTCTTGGGGGCATAAGATGAGGCGCGTGTGGTTACTCTTGGGAGTAATGGTATTCTCACTTCTAGCATCCTCAAGGGCTGCTTACGCACAGGGATCGATTACCAACCTGACCGCCATTGGCGTTTTCGGTGAAAAGTTAACATTCTCAGCCAGTCTTGAAACTCCAGGGCAAATTCGTACCGCTTATTTATTTTTCCAGGAAAGCGGAACAGCGCAAACCGTTGCCCAACCAGCGACATTGATTCCTGAACAGGCGCCTGGTCAGTACCAGATGGAAGTGGTAATTCCTATCAATTCAACCCAGTTGCGTGCTTTTTCAACGATCGATTATCGCTTTGAGGTCTCACTTGAGGATGGGACAGTTATTACCAGCGAAGCAGCGAGTTTCGAATATATTGATAACCGGCACGATTGGCAATTGTTGTCAGAAGGTCCATTCCGGGTCCACTGGTATGAAGGATCAGTGCCGCTGGCTCAGAGCGCGTTGGATGCCGCTCAGGTTGGCTTCCAGCGTATCCAGGGGATGCTGCCGCTGCCCGCAGCGGGGTTAGTAGACATCTATATTTATCCACAGGCGCAAGATATGCAGGATGCGCTGTCCTTGTCCAACCGGGAGTGGGTAGCCGGGCATGCAGATCCAGATCTGGGCGTGATCGTGGTGAGCCTGCCAGCCGGGCCGGAACAAATGATCTTAACCGAACAACGAGTTCCTCATGAATTGATGCATGTGCTTTTATACCAATCCACTGGCCAAAGCTACGAAAACCTGCCGGTCTGGCTTGTGGAAGGTCTGGCTTCAAATGCAGAGCTAGTGGACAACCCTGATTACACGATCCTGATTGAAGATGCCTACAAAATGGAGAAGCTGATACCTTTCAGCCTCCTGTGTCGCGTCTTTCCAAGTGATGCATCTGGCGCCATGATTTCATATGCCCAATCGGCATCGTTTAGTAAATACCTTTATGAGACGTATGGAACGCCAGGGTTACAGGCGCTGCTGGAACGATATTCTTCAGGCCAGGATTGTGAAACAGGCGCCAGGGTTGCACTGGGAGAAGATCTCAGCCAGTTGGAGCAACAATGGCGAATATCACAATTCAATGAAGATTTACCCGGCAAAGCATTTCATAATCTTCTACCCTGGTTGCTGTTGATGGCGGGTGTGCTGTTAATCCCATTACTTCTCGGCTTAGTTATAGCCTATCGGAAGTCCACTCGCCGATCAGATCGGGATGACGATTCCGGACAGCAAGCCGAGGCGCCTCGTGACTGATCTCCAGGATGTTCGCTTACATTGTATTGTTGAGGGGCATGTTCAGGGGGTCGGATTTCGCGCATTCGTTCAGGATCAAGCAATCCGCCTGGGATTGACCGGCTGGGTGCGCAATCGCTGGGATGGTGCTGTTGAGGTGATCGCGGAAGGTAGGAAGGACCAGCTCGAGAAGCTGTTAACTGTTCTGTACCGTGGCCCACGACTCGCATACGTCAGCGGTCTCACACCTGAATGGGATACGGCATCAGGCGAGTTTTCAGGTTTTCGTGTGAAAAGCACCACTGGGTAATGCAGGTGACGTGTCGCTTAGCTAAATCCCAACCCGCGCTCTTTCAAACTGACATATTGCTTCCGACCGATAATGATGTGATCTAAAACCTGAATATCCAGCAGCTTGCCTGCCTGGACAATCGCACACGTTAAGCTGACATCATCTGGGCTCGGTGTCGCATCTCCGCTTGGATGATTGTGAACCAGGATGATGGATGTAATTTGATTGCGCACCGCATCGCGAAATACTTCGCTCACCCTCACTTGCGATTGGTTCACCGAGCCAGTACATACCGTTCGGACATCTTGCACTCGGTTGCGCGTGTCCAGCAGAATGACCCGCAGCTCCTCCACCTCAAGAGCAGACATCTGATACTGCACCAGAGCAGCAGCATCCGATGGGCTGTTAACCACCGTTTTTTCTCCCGGCTCGGCGATTGATATTCTATATCCTAATTCGATAGCAGCTTTTATTTGAGCAGCCTTTGCAAGCCCAATGCCATTGATGTTGGTCAGATCTTCTATCGGGGCGCGATGCAAGCCCACCAGACCATCCAATTTATTGATGAGATTCTGACCGAGCGTAATCGCATTGGCGTTTTTTGTACCGACGCGAAGCAATATTGCCAATAGTTCGGCTGTGGAAAGGTTTTCGGCGCCCACTTTCATGAGCCGCTCACGTGGTCTGTCGGACTCTTCAATGTCGGTAATGCGGTAGTGACCTGTTTGCTCTTTCATAATATAAACATATTGCTTGATAAAAAATGAGTGACCCGTTCAGCGGGTCACTCATTTCCAATAAAAATTTTAGCGCCGGAGAGCATCCCAGCCGGCATATTTCCCGGAGTCACCCAGATCTTCCTCGATACGCAGGAGCTGGTTGAACTTAGCTACCCGGTCAGAGCGCGCCGGAGCCCCGGTCTTGATCTGGCCCATGTTGAGTGCGACAGCCAGGTCAGCAATGGTTGAATCTTCAGTCTCACCTGACCGGTGCGAAGTCACCGCACGCCAGCCAGCTCGATGGCAGGTTTCAACCGCTTCGATTGTCTCTGTTAATGAGCCAATCTGGTTGAGCTTGACCAAAAGTGCGTTGGAAGCTTTTTCCTGGATTGCCTTTCGGACACGCACTGGATTGGTTACCAGCAGGTCATCACCGACGATCTGCACTTTGTCACCCACCAGGCTGACCAGGAGCTTCCAGCTTTCCCAGTCGTCTTGCGCCAGGCCGTCTTCCAGAGATACAATCGGGTACTGGTCCAGCCAGGATTTCCAGAAGTAAACCAGCTCTTCACCGGTCATCTTTTTGCCTTCTTTACGAAGGTTATACGTCTTGGTCTCCTCATCGAAGAGCTCTGAGGCGGCTGGATCCAGTGCGATGCAGACCTGCTCGCCTGCCTTGTATCCTGCTTTATTAATCGCTTCCAGAATAACCTCGACTGCTTCCACGTTCGCCTTAAGCTGTGGAGCATATCCACCTTCGTCGCCAACCAGGGTAATATACCCGCGACTCTTCAGTACACCTTTTAATGCCTGGTAGATTTCTGAGCCCCAGCGTAATCCTTCAGCAAAACTCGGTGCACCTAATGGCATCACCATAAATTCCTGGAAATCGGTCGACTGCCAGCCTGTATGAGCGCCGCCGTTCAGGATGTTCATCATCGGCACCGGAAGAACGTGGGCAAATACCCCGCCGATATACCGGTAGAGCGGCAGCCCAAGGGCTGTTGCAGATGCTTTGGCAACGGCAAGGCTCGTGCCGAGGATGGCGTTAGCGCCTAGCTTGGATTTATTGGGAGTCCCATCCAGGTCGAGCAGCATCCGATCGATGGCTACCTGTTCAGTGGCGTCCCAGCCGATCAATTCTTCGGCTATTTCATTATTTACATGATCCACTGCCTGGAGCACACCTTTACCATTATAACGAGACTTATCACCATCTCGCAGCTCAAGGGCTTCGTGTACGCCGGTGGATGCGCCGGATGGTACTGCCGCGCGTCCCATGCTGCCATCGGTCAGGAATACCTCGACTTCAACGGTTGGGTTGCCGCGCGAATCAAGAATTTCACGTCCGAGGACCTCTTCAATATATGTATCCATGATTTTCACCTCTTTTGATTTATTGAAACTATTCTTTATTGGTTCCTAGTATAACCGATTTTATATTAAGCGCTAATGAACGAAAATCCCTTACTGGCGCTCCGTAAACAGTGTGATCTTATTGCTTCAAAGGTTGATCTGCAAGGATGGCAACTCCAGCCCTTTCACATACCGCGCGCAGAAAACCAACAAATAAGGGGTGGGGGCGGTTCGGTCGAGACAGGAACTCTGGGTGAAACTGAGTGGCGACCATAAATGGATGATCTGCAAGCTCAACGATTTCAACCAGGCGACCATCCGGAGAAATGCCGGAAAACACCATTCCTCCACTGGCGAGCAGGTCGCGATATGCATTATTCAGCTCAAAACGGTGTCGGTGTCGCTCCTGTACCTGGTCCACCTGGTACGCCTTTGCTGCCTGAGTGCCGGGCTGTAAATTACAGGGATAGAGCCCAAGTCGCATGGTTCCACCCATATCGGCAATTTCACGCTGATCGGGCATCAGGTCAATTACAGGATATTGCGTGCTGCGGTCAAACTCGGTGGAGTTGACTTCATCGTTATTCAGCACATGCCGCAATAGCTCGATGCACATCAGTTGCATTCCCAGGCACAGACCGAGGTAAGGTACCTTATTCTGACGTGCATGGCGGATCGCCTGGATTTTCCCTTCAGTGCCCCGGCTGCCGAATCCACCCGGGACGAGGATGCCATCCGCTCCGGTCATTTCCGCCCATTCTCGGCCTTTCTCGATGTCCGAAGAATGCACCCAGCGGATATCTACTTCCACTCCTAAAGCCAGGGCAGCGTGCTTTAATGCCTCTCTTACACTCATATAAGCATCGTGGAGCTCGACATACTTGCCAACCAGGGCTACCTTCACGGATGGTTTCGAGAGCCGGACGTCTGCCACCAACTGCCGCCATGCCGTCCAATCGGGCTTGAGACGCGCTTCGAGACCCAACCTCTTTAGAATCATGTCAGCAACTTTTTCCTGCTCAAGTAAGAGAGGCACTTCATACAATACATCGGCGGTGACCAGTGGAATGACCGCCTGCCGTTCCACATCACAAAATAAGGCGATCTTTTCGCGCAACCCATCTTCCAATGGCGTGTCCGATCGAGCCACAATCATATCCGGTGAAATACCGATCGACCGCAGCTCGCGCACAGAATGTTGAGTGGGTTTGGTCTTTAACTCGCCCGTAGCTCCGATCAGCGGCAGCCAGGTGACATGAATATACAGGCTGTTCTCTCGACCCAAGTCTGTGCGCATCTGGCGGATGGCTTCTAGAAATGGCAACGACTCGATATCGCCGACTGTGCCCCCAATCTCTACCAAAACGATCTCCGCCCGCATCGATTTAGCCACCTGTCCAATCCGGCGCTTGATTTCATTCGTTATGTGAGGAATCACCTGGATTGTGCCTCCGAGGTAGTCGCCACGCCTTTCTTTAGAAATAACTTCGGCATAGACCTGACCTGTGGTGACATTGCAGACCTGGCTCAAGCTGACATCTATGAAGCGCTCATAATGCCCTAAATCCAGGTCAGTTTCAGAACCATCATCCAGAACGTAAACCTCACCATGCTGGTATGGGCTCATGGTGCCTGGATCGACGTTGATATATGGGTCGAGTTTTTGAACCGCCACTGAAAAGCCGCGCTCCTTCAACAACCGTCCAATCGCTGCTGCGGTTACTCCTTTTCCAACTGAGCTGACCACGCCACCGGTAAAGAAAATGTACTTGGTCATCCTCGCCTCCTGTTCGCATTAAAAAGGAATGGGGAGGGCCGATGGTCGGCTACCTCCCCACGTGCTATCTCACCAGGGACCTGAGATGTCTTATCTGTCGAACTTTTATGGCCATCATCCCTTCGCTCAATCCGGCTGAGTTTACCATACTTATATCAGTTTGCCAATTGACCCTTTTTCCGACCCGTGTTAATATATCCGATTGCAATTTGCACCCCCATTCAGGTATTATAACGATGTTTGATGACACAACATTTCAACAGCCAGTTTTTACAGCACAGCCTTTCCTGATTGTAGGCCTGGGCAATCCAGGACGCCAATATCGAGAGAACCGGCACAATGCCGGCTTCATGGTCCTCGATCGGCTGGCGGTCAAACTAGGCGTCACCTTCTCTCGCCTGGAGTTCTAAGGCTTTGGTGACCAAGTCAAAGTATCAGGATCGGGATATCGTGCTGGCAAAACCCCAAACGTACATGAATCTCAGTGGCGTATCCGTCAGCGCTCTGTTGCGCTATTATAAAATCCCGCTCGAGCATTTGCTGGTAACCTACGACGATGTCGACCTGCCGCTGGGCACGCTGCGTCTGCGTCCAGGTGGCGGATCAGCAGGTCAAAAAGGTTTAACCTCAATCATTGAGCGATTGGGCACCCAGGAATTTCCTCGCCTCCGTTTGGGCATTGACCGGCCGCCAGGACGAATGGACGCTGCCGCATATGTGCTTCAGGATTTCCATCAAACTGAAAAGCAGGTAATTTCCGAATCATTGGACCGGGCAGTCGAAGCAATCCTGACCTTTGTCACTGCTGACCTGGTCACTGCTATGAATCAATACAATGGATAGATCGCTCGAAACTTTACTAGACCGGATTTCTTCCGCAGCACAAGATCTACTGCAGGCTTTCCAGGTCGGCAATTCGCCAGCCCGGCTGGGACTGCGCCGCTCCGCACGCTTACCGGTCGCAGCGGCATTGCATCGCTCCTTGCAGATGCCGGTGCTGTTGATCACCGATCGATTTGATCATGCTCTGGCGATGGTAGAGGAATTAGAGCTGTGGAATCCGGGTGCGCCAACATTGCTCTTCCCCGAGCCAACTCCGCTTTTTTATGAGAATGCCGCCTGGGGAGAAAGCACGCGGCGAGAACGCCTGCTGTCGTTGACTACATTATCAGCCTATCATATCCCTGGCGCCTCGGTTTTGCCAACGCCACCAGTAGTTGTCGCTTCCATTCGAGCACTGATGACGCGCACCCTCCCAAGACGGGATTTCCTGACGGCTACCCGGACCTTACGAATCGGACAGTCGATGCAGCTTAACGAGCTGGTGCGTAACTGGCTGAGACTCGGCTATGAGCCAGTGACCACGGTCATCACTCCTGGACAATTTGCTAGGCGAGGTGGAATCCTGGATCTCTGGCCACCTGCTGAGACATACCCGGTACGCCTTGAATTTTTCGGTGATGAGATCGATACATTTCGGTATTTCGATCCTTCGACCCAGCGCACATTGGATACCACTGTCAGCTCCCCTCCAGATCGGGTATTGGTGACACCCGCCCGTGAATATCTTCTCCCCGCCTCGGTCGATTCTGCCAGTAGCGATGCCAATTACCAGCGTGCCTTCCTGGATGCTACGCGCGAGATTCACGAGTTTGATATCCCGCGTCTGCATACGTCTCCGGCGAGCCTGTTCGATTACCTGCCTTCCGGAAGCATTGTCATGGTGGATGACAGGCAAGCACTTGAATATCTGGTTACGGAGGTCGAAGAACAGGCGATAAAAATACGCCACGAAGCAATCGCCAGCCAGAACTCTCCCGGAAGATTTTCCGGTCCCGTATTTGAGTTGGACCGAATTAAACGATGCTTTCATCCGTTTGCAGGCGGTTGAATTAGGTCCTTCCACCGGCAGTGAAGATAGCGGAGAATATCCTGAAACACCTGACCAGCCTGGAGGTGGCAGCCTGCATGGCTCTACTCTGACGCCAGCCAGCCAACTGGCACGATTCTTCTCGCCGGGACCGAGATTTGGCGGTCGTTTAAAGGCGACCCTGGAATACATGGGAGAGCGGTATCAGGCTGGCGAAAGAATAATTATTGTTTCCCGTCAAACCTCAAGGTTACATGAGCTCTGGAAGGATCTGAATTTACCAGAGAATTTTGAGTCAAGCGATCCTAACCCGCGCTTCATTGAAAATAGCCTGAGCGAAGGATGGAGCTTCCAACCTCCCGGTCAGCAGGTTGTTCACCTGCTCACTGATGGAGAAATCTTCGGATGGCGGCGACCCAAGCCCCGATTTCGCCGCACAGAGCGGTACGCAATTGGTGGCGAGGACCCGGAAGCCAGTTACACTGACCTTCGCCCCGGTGATTACGTCGTGCATGTTGACCACGGAATTGGGCGTTTGACCGGTCTTGTCAGCCGCAGTGTAGATAATAACGAACGCGAATATCTGTGTATCGAGTACGCGGACGAAGCGCAGCTATATGTGCCGGTCCACCAGGTAGACCGATTGACACGCTATGTCGGCGCCGATAACCGGACCCCCACTCTCAGCCGCCTGGGCAGCAGCGAGTGGAAAAGCGTCAAGTCGCACGTGAAAGAAGCAGTCAAGGAAGTTGCAGAGGATTTGCTCGACCTGTATGCCCGGCGCTCTGTTGTTCAAGGATATTCATTCGGGACAGATACACCCTGGCAGCAGGAGCTGGAAGCCAGTTTTCCATATATCGAAACGGAAGACCAGATGCGCGTCCTGGCGGAAGTCAAGCGGGATATGGAAAATCACCGTCCGATGGACCGCTTAATATGCGGGGATGTCGGCTATGGCAAAACAGAGGTCGCGCTCCGGGCTGCCTTCAAAGCGATCAACGATGGACGGCAGGTTGCCATCCTGGTGCCTACGACGGTCCTGGCGCAACAGCATTACCACACGTTTCAAGAGCGCCTGGCCGCTTTTCCCGTGGAAGTAGATATGCTCTCCCGCTTTCGATCGCCTCAACAGCAGAAAGAAATCCTGGAACGTTTATCCGAGGGCAAGATCGACATCATTATCGGCACTCACCGATTGCTGTCCGCGGATGTACTGTTTAAAGACATGGGTCTGCTGATCATTGATGAAGAACAGCGCTTTGGGGTTACACACAAAGAAGCCTTGAAAAAATTACGCGCCGAGGTTGATGTGCTTACTCTGACTGCTACGCCGATCCCGCGCACCTTGTATATGGCGCTCAGCGGTGTCAGAGATATATCGACCATCAACACGCCTCCTGAGGAGCGGCTGCCGATCATCACGCATATCGGGCCATATTCACCACAAATGGTGCGCCAGGCTGTCCTGCGAGAGCTGGAACGAGGTGGACAGGTTTTCTTCGTCCACAACCGGGTGCAGACGATTAATGCTATGTACCACCACCTGCAGCAAATTCTTCCAGAGGCGCGTATCACAGTCGCGCATGGTCAGATGGCAGAGCACGAGCTTTCGCAAAGGATGGAACAGTTTTCAAACGGGGATGTAGATATCCTTCTCAGCACCTCAATTATCGAATCAGGCCTGGATATTCCCAATGCCAACACCTTGATCGTGGATCGTGCTGATACTTTTGGTCTGGCGCAGCTCTACCAGTTGCGCGGCAGAGTGGGGCGTGGAGCACAGCGCGCTTACGCTTATTTCTTCCGCCACAAGCGCAAATCACCGACCGAAGATGGCCGTCAGCGCCTGGAGACAATCGCCGAGAATACACAGCTTGGAGCGGGTTTTTCTATCGCTATGCGTGATTTGGAAATTCGCGGCTCCGGAGACATTCTCGGTACTCGCCAGCATGGCAATATCGCTGCAGTGGGTTTCTATCTCTATACCCGTTTGCTCACTGAGGCCGTCAAGCGGCTGCGCAGCGAGCAAGGGCTTCCTGCCAGTGAAACTCTGGCGAGGCTGCAGGCAGAGTTGTCAACCGCTAATGTCGAGCTACCTCTTCCGGCCAGCATTCCCGCTGACTATGCAGGCGATAAGGTCGTTCGTTTAGGTCTTTACCGGCAAATCGCTGACCTGCGCAGCCAGGTTGAAATCGATACATTCCAGGAAGAATTAGCCGACCGCTTCGGTCCGCTGCCTGAACCCTTGCTTCACCTGCTCTACCAGACGCGTCTAAAACTGTTGGCGGATAAAGCCGGTCTGGCTTCGATCACCTCTGAGGGCACACAGATCGTCCTACGCTATCCTGAAGGAATGATGCCTGAGAGTTTCCCTGACCTTGGTCCCTACGTCCGGGTGGGCCGGTATGCGCTATGGATGCCCTACAATCAGCTACCTGATTGGACTGAACGCCTGATTGAAGTTTTAAAAAGCTTAGCGAATCCGGTGAGCGATGTTCCCTGAAGGCGTCCCTCTGGTGAAGCGCGGATTTGACTTGCTGGTCACCATCCTGTTGCTTCTATTGCTCTCGCCGGTATTTCTTATTATTGCATGCCTGGTTGTCCTGAAGCATGGCCGCCCGGTGTTCTTCCGCCAGCAGCGACCCGGGTATCGCGCTCGACCATTTAAAATCTTGAAATTTCGTACGATGACCAACGCACGTGATGCCGCCGGACAGCTCCTTCCCGATGCTGATCGCCTGACACCTTTGGGTAGATTCCTGCGCAGCAGCAGCCTGGACGAGCTACCCGAGCTGATTAATGTAATCCGGGGGGAGATGAGCTGGGTAGGACCTCGTCCCCTGCTGATGCAATACCTGGAGCGTTATTCTGCCGAACAGGCTCGCCGTCATGATGTCCTGCCGGGTATATCAGGATGGGCTCAAGTCAATGGGCGAAATGTGCTGACCTGGGAGGATAAATTTCGACTGGATGTGTGGTATGTCGATCACTGGTCATTTTGTCTGGATATAAAAATCCTCATACTTACCGTCTGGAAAGTACTGCGCCGGGAGGGAATTAACCAGCCGGGTCAGGCAACTGCTGAAGAATTTATGGGCAGCACGGATCAGAATGAGTGACTATCTTGGCGAATTAGCAGCGCTGGGCACTTCGGTCCTCTTTGCCGGCTCCTCAGTATTCAATACCAATGCTGGTCGCCAGGTTGGCTCGGTGGTGGTCAATCGCATGCGGCTGGTGTTTGCTGTTGGCTGGCTGCTGCTAGCCCATCTCATTCTCCGGATTCCTCTCCCCTGGCAGGCAGGTGCAGAAAGATGGTTCTGGTTATCAGCCTCCGGAATCGTTGGTCTGGCGATTGGCGATGCGTTTCTATTCCAGGCTTTTGTGTGGATAGGTCCGCGTATTTCCATGATGCTGATGGCTCTGGCGCCGATTATCTCCGGGATTCTGGCATGGCTTTTCCTGGGGGAGGTGCTTTCGGTCAGCCAGTGGGCTGGTTTGCTCCTGGCTTTGCTCGGAGTGAGCTGGGTGATTTTAGACAGGCGCGGTGAACAAACCAGGGTGACTGCCGATCCGCAGCATTATCGGGCGGGTATTCTCTTCGGATTGGGTGGCGCATTTGGTCAGGCAGTGGGAGTAATATTAGCCAAACGCGGCCTCGCTGGCGATTTCCCGGCGCTCTCTGGAAGCTTTATCCGTATGGTTGCCGCGATGATTGCTCATCTGGCTGCTCACCCTGTTCACGCGCCAGATCCGCTATACCTTTAATCAAGTTGCCAAACATCCACGCGCTACCTGGTATATCTGGTTCGCATCCCTTCTGGGACCCTTTCTGGGTGTAACTTTATCCTTGTATGCTTTACAGAATACCGCAGTTGCAATCGCCAGCGTTCTCGCTTCCCTTTCCCCGATAGTGCTTCTTCCAGTCAGCCACTTTGTCTACAAGGAGAAATTCGGTTGGGGTGCGGTGATTGGAACCGTTATGGTGATGGCAGGTGTAGCGCTGTTTTTCCTGACTTGAGCGCTGCGCGCTAGCAACCAGCAGGGATATGCTATACTTCAATTCGACGATGACAATTCATCAAGCTAAAAACCACAATGTTGAGGTGTATCGGGCGCTTTATAAAATTCGCCGGTTTGAGGAGCTTGTGCTGGACAACTATTCGCGCGGCATCTTTTTCGGCACCACACACACTTGCCTGGGTCAGGAAGCCAACGCGGTGGGCGTGCTTGGCTGCCTTATGCAGGATGATATCGTCTTCAGCAACCATCGTGGTCACGGACATTTCCTGGCTTATGGGGGTGATGCCCGTGCCTTGTTCGCAGAGCTGATGGGCAAAGCAAGTGGGGTTTGCGGAGGCAGGGGCGGCTCTCAGCATTTGCACTGGCGAAATTTCTATTCGAATGGTATCCAGGGGGGCATTGTGCCGGTGGCGACAGGGATGGCGCTGGCAGAGAAAGTGAAAAATAGTGCTGCAGTGGCTGTGGTATTCCTGGGTGATGGCACACTGGGCGAAGGCGTGATTTACGAATCGTTTAATATGGCGTCGTTGTGGCAGGCGCCAATTTTATATGTTGTAGAAAACAACCAAATCGCTCAAACGACACCTGTGGACACAGCTCTGGCAGGCGACATTTTGAAACGGTTCAATGCTTTTGGGATTCAGGGACTTGAGCTTGACAGCAGTGACGTCCTGGAAATCTCCGACGCTGCTCAGCATCTTCTTGATGAGGTAAGAAGGGAAATATCGCCGCGGGTTCTGGTTATCAACACCTGCCGTTTTGGCCCACATTCCAAAAGCGATGATACTCGACCAGAAAAGATGCTCAGCGAAATGCGCGCCAGGCGTGATCCACTGGTCATTCATGGAGAACGGATCACAATGGATCAGCGCCAGACAATTGAGGGCGAGGTTGATTCTGAGCTCAGCATTGCTTTTGAGCAGGCTTTGATTGATCCGTTAGCAACTATTGATGAAGCGCTTGTGAGTTGACTTTGGAACGCTTGACGGTTTTGTCCTCTCTGAATGATGGGCTTCACACCGCCTTTGCCAGCGATGAGCGAGTCCATTTGCTTGGTGAGGATGTGCTTGATCCTTATGGGGGAGCCTTCAAGGTGAGTCGGGGGCTATCAAATGCATACCCCCAACGGGTCTGGAGCTACGCCAATTTCAGAGGCTGGCATTGTGGGCATCGCCACGGGGATGGCAATGCGGGGATTGCGCCCGGTTGTTGAGATAATGTTCGGTGATTTTCTTACCCTGGCTGCTGACCAGATTGTTAACCACGCCACGAAATTCACCTGGATGTATAACGGAAGCAATAGCAATCCTGCTGTCAGTTTGCCGCTGGTGGTTCGCACGCCGATGGGAGGAAGGAGGGGCTACGGTCCCACGCACAGCCAGACACTGGAAAAAATGTTCCTGGGCGTACCAGGGCTGAGAGTAGTGGCTCCAGATTCAATCGCAGGTGGGGATAACACTCGTCCGGGTGATCTGCTGGCAAACGCCATCCTGCACGAAAGTCAACCGGTTTTATTCATCGAGAATAAGCTCCAATATCTACTCCCCGTGCAAACGAAGAATGCATTAAGCGAATGGGATGTATCCATGCTCGACGGGCAGGGCGAATCTACCCAGATTGGCGCTCCAGTCAGGTATCCTGCTTATGTTATGAAAGTGCGGGGCGCTTCTCCAGCCAGCCTCACGCTCACAGCCTATGGATACATGGCAGAATTAGCCCGCCAGGCTGTACTTCGCCTGGCTTATGAGTATGAAATTTTTGCAGAGCTGGTGACGTTCACCCAGCTTTCTCCATTCTGGATATCACCACTTCTGCAATCTTGCCAGAAAACCGGTCGATTGCTTGCCATCGAAGAAGGGACCGCAACCTTGGGCTGGGGAGCTGAAATTCTGGCGCGTATCGCTGAAGCATCCCTTTCCCACATGTCTCGATTAGGTCGCCTGGCAGCCAAAGACACACCGGTTCCCGCCAGTCGTCCGCTTGAAGAAGCAGTCTTACCCGGTGTCGAGTCAATTATCCAGGCCAGCATTGAGATGACAAATCGAGGCAAACCTTGAGCGAGTCAATTTTCTTGATTCACTGAATGTGAGTGCATGTATGGCAACCTCAATCCTAATCCCACTGCTGAATACCAACGAATCCGAGGCATTGCTGACCGGTTTGTATATAAAGAATGGTCAGAAGGTAGAGAGAGGCGACATTCTGTGCACATTGGAGACCACCAAGGCAACCGAGGAAATGGATTCAGAGGTTTCTGGTTTTGTGGTCGGTCTGGAGATGCAAGCAGGGCAGGTGGTGCTCTCGGGAGATCGTTTGTGTTACCTGGCAGACAGCCCCGATTGGCAGCCTGAAGAAACGACCCCAGTGGAGGATAGTACCAGTGACGAGTCAATTCTGCCAGCAGGTTTGAGAATAACCCAGCCTGCGCTGGCACTTGCGCGCCAGCACCAGCTAGATTTATCCCGGTTGAAGAGTGAATTGCTGGTCACAGAAAGCCAGATTCGGCGCCTGGTTGATCAATCCATTCCTCGCGAAGATGAGCAATATAGCCAGGGTGCGTTTGATCCAACCGCCCTCATCGTCTACGGCGGTGGAGGCCACGGGAAATCCCTGATCGAGCTCATTCGAGCCCAAAATCGATATCAAATCAGGGGTGTGATCGATGATGGAATTCCTGCAGGCAGCACAATTACAGGTGTGCCTGTTATCGGCGGCAGTGAAAAATTGGCTGAGCTGTACCGAAATGGAGTTCGCCAGTCGGTGAATGCTGTCGGTGGCATTGGCAATCTTGCATCACGCATATCAGTTTTCCAGCGGTTGCAGGAGCACGGTTTCATCTGCCCGGTGGTTGTGCATCCAACTGCCTACATCGAATCCAGTGCGAATATCGCTGATGGGGTTCAAGTCTTCCCATTTGCATACGTGGGCAGCGAAGCGAAGATCGGCTATGGAACCATCGTTAATACCGGTGTGATTGTGTCACATGACTGCACTATTGGAGAGTATTCAAACCTTTCACCCGGTGCAATTCTTGCCGGCGAGGTGCAGATCGGCAGTAATGTGCTGGTCGGTATGGGGGTCACCGTCAATCTCAGAGTGAAAATTGGCGCCGGAGCACGCATCGGTAATGGTGCAACGATCAAGAGCGATGTGCCTGAAAAGGGTTTTGTGCACGCTGGCACCATCTGGCCAGCTTCCTGACAATTTTTATCTCATTGGCTGTCACTATCAAATCAATTAACTACTAACCATTCTCAAATAATCTTATGCCCAATTACACGATCCCAATGTCTTCCCCTGACCTGACCGACGTCGAACGGCAGGCTGTTGCAGCAGTGTTGAACACCCCATCGCTCAGCATGGGCGGCGAGATACAGGCATTTGAAGCGGCATTTCGGAGTTACACCGGCGCTCGCTTCGCCATTGGAGTCAGCTCTGGCACTTCCGGGTTGCACCTGTGCGTCCGTGCTGCAGGGATTTCGAGAGGGGACCTGGTCATTACGACGCCATTCTCATTTGTTGCATCTGCCAATGTGCTTTTGTTTGAAGGGGCAATACCGGTATTTGTCGATGTTGACCCGGCAACCGGCAACATCAATCCGGACCTGGCGATTCAGGCGATTCAGGAGCTGCAATCCGGGGATCCTCGTCGGGGAGCGCTGGTTGCCCCGGAGCGGTTATCAGGATGACCCATCGAACCATCCAAGGTCGTTGAAACAGCGATTGAAGGCAATTCTGCCGGTAGATGTATTTGGCCAACCGGCGGATATGGATCCAATTCTAGAGGCTGCACAGCACGCCGGCATCAAGAGTCATCCAGGATTCCTGCGAGGCTCTCGGAGCAAGGTATAAACGGCGGCTGGCAGGCACGGTGGGTGATTACGGTGTGTTTGCTTTTTACCCCAACAAACAAATCACAACCGGAGAAGGTGGGCTGGTTATTACGGATGACGAACAGGCAGCCAGGTTGATGTTAGCGCTGCGTAATCAAGGTCGTGCACCGGGTGATACCTGGCTGCAGCACACCTATCTTGGCTACAATTATCGTCTTGATGAAATGAGCGCAGCGCTCGGTAAAGTACAAATGAGCCGGCTGGATGAGCTGATTGATAAGCGCCAAAAGGTGGCGGGCTGGTATTCGGAGCGGCTGTCAGAAATACCCGGCGTAGAATGCCCCTTTGTTGCTGCCACCACCTCGCGCATGAGTTGGTTCGTTTATGTGGTGCGTTTTTCGCCGGGCATCAATCGAGACCGAGTTGCTCAATTGCTGGATGAAAGCGGCATCCCTGCCAGGCCTTATTTTCTTCCAATTCATCTACAGCCGTACATGGTTGATCGGTTTGGATTTTGTCGCGGTGATTACCCTGTAACCGAAGATTTAGGCGAGCGCAGCCTGGCACTTCCATTTTCAGGTGTGATGGAAGAAGAGCAAGTGGAGCGTGTTTGCCAGGTATTAGCAGAGATTTTGTTGAAAATTTAATCTGTCTCACAGACATACCAGTAATAACTAATATAGCCTTTGCCAAAGGAGATTTCGCTATGAATTTTAAAATGTGGGGCCAGGCTTTGCGAATCATTCCCCGCATAACGCGGGATGAATGGGATCATCTCGATATCATTTCGCGATGGTTGATTGCCACCCGTGGGGCAGTACTGATTATGACCTTCATTTCTGCAGCCATCGCCGGCATCCTGGCATTTCAGGACGGTAAATTCCACCTGGGATATTGGCTGCTTCTGGCGGTTGGTCTTGTGCTGTCTCACGCAACCAATAACTTGCTGAATGACTACACAGATTATATGAGGGGCGTCGACCAGGATAATTACTATCGTGCTCAGTACGGACCGCAGCCACTGGTGCATGGCTTGATGTCCAAGCGGCAACTGCTCACTTACGCGGTAATTACCGGTTTACTCGCTCTGGCATGTGGATTGGTGCTGGTGCTGGCTAGCGAATGGCAGGCGTGGTTGCTGCTTGGAGCAGGTGTATTCTTCGTGTTGTTTTACACCTGGCCATTGAAATACATCGCCCTGGGTGAGCTGGCCGTTCTGATCGTTTGGGGTCCGTTGATGATCGGCGGGGGTTACTATGTAATCACCGGAGTATGGGATTGGAATGTCGTGATTGCCAGTTTACCTTATGCACTCGGAGTAACCGGTGTCATTTTTGGCAAGCATATCGATAAATACGAGATGGATAAATCTCGTCACATCCATACCCTACCTGTGGTTCTAGGAGAGAAGGTCTCTCGAATTGTGGTAGTGGGGATGCTGGTAATGCAGTACCTTTCGGTCGTCTACCTGGTTGTCACTGGCTTCTTTACTCCTGTGATGTTGATCGTCTTCCTGGCGATTCCGAATTTGTTGCGCGTGTTGCCTATCTTCCGCCACCCAAAACCAGATGAAAAACCTGCCGACTATCCCGATGTTTGGCCAAATTACTTTGTTGCCGGAGCGTTTTATCACAACCGCGCATTTGGCCTGTGGTATCTGCTTGGTTTGATCGCCAATGCCATTCTCGTAGTGTATATTCTCAAATAAGTACCGTCTGACCTTAAAAACCATGTGGCTCTGAAGAATTGCTTCAGAGCCACGTGGTTATGTCACTAACGATGTTGCCGGATTAGCTGTTCGCGGGGAACACCAGTTCTTCTTTCCCAGCCAGTTTTTCCTGAATTCGCTGCACCACGATGTCTAAATGGCGGGGCTGGTGGACGAAATCCAAATCATCGGTGCGGATGGTCAGTACTGGACAGTTGTCAAATGTCTGCATCCAATCCTCATAAAAGGAATCCAATAATGTCAGATAATCCTTCGATATGCCTGTTTCGATATCACGTGCTCGGCGGTGGATTCGTTCCACCAGAACCTCAACAGGCGCTTTGAGGTAAATCAACAGGTCAGGGGGTGGCAATTGCTTGACGATCATCTCGAAAACACGGCGGTAGGCAAGATAGTCCCTGTCGCTCAAATTGCCCATCTGGTGAAGTGCCCGAGAAAAGATATAGGCATCCTCGTAAATACTGCGATCGCATATCGCCGATTGAGCCATGGATGACAGGTCCAGGTGTTGCTGAGCCCGGTGTCCCAGGAAGAACACCTGTAAGTGAAATGACCACGCGTGCATATCCTGGTAAAAATCAGCCAGATATGGATTGTCAGCAACCGATTCGAAAGCAGTGTGCCAGCCCAGCCGCGCACCGATTCTCTCAGTGAGTGACGTCTTCCCGCTTCCAATGTTTCCCGCCAACAGGATTAATCGTTTTGTCATCTTTCTAACCAGGCTTTCCTATGGAGATACAAGGTAGGCAACCATCTCAACCTGCCCGCCTGTTTTCCATGAGATTTGGTAGGTCTCAACTGAGTCTGACGATGTATCATACTTAACAAAAGTGGGGGGTTTCTTCTGCTGGTCCAACGGACTGTAACCCATCAGTGCACCAGGATTGATAGCCAAGGTTTTACCAAATCGCTCAACCTGATAGCGGTGATTATGACCAAAACAAACCACGTCAAAGGCACCCTGGCGGGCAATCTCCAGTCCGATATTGTCGTAGTGATTTACCGCGAACTTCTTTCCATCGATCTCGGTCTCGAAATACTCGCCTTGAATATAGAAGTGATCATAACTCGAGGCATTTTTTGTGATGCGAAAGAGGTCGCCATCATTATTTCCAAGGCTGAGGTGGATGGGGCGGGGATACCCTTCAGCAAGTATCGGAACGATAAAAGGCGAACACAGGTCACCGCAGCAAATTAAAAGCTCGGTATCTTGTACTGCCGTTAAGGCAGCTTGCAGGCTCCAGATGTTGTCATGGATATCGGATAGAATAGCTATCTTCATTTTCTTACTCTTAGCTTCCTAGCATTCGCTAAACCCGCAAGCATAGCATTTACGGCAGCCTTCTTCATTAACAACTGCTGCCTGGCCACACTCCGGGCATAAATCGCCGATTTTATGCGCGCCTTGATCGACAGAATGTGCAGCATGTGCGCTCTCAGCACGATGGTTGAAGCCGTTTCCACCAAGCTCGAGACTAGGGGTTTGGTTTTCTACCTGGGTGTGATTACCTTCGGTCAGCTCCAAATACTCAGCGAGCACCTGTGAGACTCCATCGGGTAACGAGCGTACTCGGTTTGGACCAAAGCCCAACGAGCGTCCTCCGCCAATTCCCGAAAGCTGCCGCCAGACCTCTTTCAGTCGCTCTCGCGGGGACAGTGGGGACGCCAGCCTTAGCACATAAGAGATCAGTCTGCCGATGGCTTCAGAGACTGCGGCGGTATCCGATCCGGCTTTGGCGGTGTTGATAAATACCTCAAAGGGTTGATCACCACCATTCTCATTGATCGTGATAAAAGCTTTGCCGAGAGGGGTGCTTACATTATACGTATAGCCACGTAGATGGCGAGGGCGTGGCTTTTTCGCATCCTGCCATATTCCAAGCTGCTCGACAGGTTGTTCTGGCTCAGCCAGAGGTAGCGGCTCTTTTTGCTTGGCTGTCGCTTTCGTTTCAAGAACGACCTTCTGGCGAGAACCGGTAACATATACCGTTATTCCTTTGCAGCCCAGCTCCCAGGCGAGCATATACGCTGTGGCTACATCTTGCTCGGTCGCGCCTTCAGGGAAATTAACCGTCTTTGATAGTGAATTGTCAACAAAGGTCTGCAAGGCAGCTTGCATGCGTACATGCTCTTCTGCGGTGATGTCCTGTGAGACAACGAACACTTTCTGGATCGCCTCAGATACTTCCTCAAGTCCCTGGCAGCTCCCCAGCTCCATGACATGTTGAATAATTTTCTCGCGTGCATCCTCTTCAATACCCGCCTGGATGAGAGCCTGCTCGAAAAACGGGCTGCTGTAGACCAGTTGTAAGTCTTTACCGTTGTCATTGACGTGCCGGATATAAGCCAGTGCAAATACAGGTTCACAGCCATAGCCTTCGCATCCTGCAACAGTTGCGATTGTTCCCGTTGGGGCGATGGTCGTTTGGGCAGCGTTGCGAATTCCATGCTGGCGAATACCGGTCATTACGGATTCCCAATTGATCTCTGGCCGGTGGAAGTCTAATGTATAAGGCTGGAGCGGCTGTGGCGATTGCCAGGCGAGATTCTGTGGGTCATAAATACTGCCTTTGATAGCCGGAAAAGCTCCACGTTTGGTTGCCAGCTCAATACTGGTTTGAACGGCATGATATCGCACAAACTCCATGACCTGGGCAGCAAATTCCTGGCCTTCAGGGGAGCCATAGCGAATTCCAACGTGGTACATCAAATCACCCAGTCCCATTATTCCCAGACCAATCCGCCGGGCACGCAGTGCTGCTTCTGCTAATTGAGGAACTGCAGGGACATACGCATTGGCTTCGACAACATCATCCAGGAAAATCGTTGAGAGGGCGACGTTTTCACGCAGTTTCTCCCAATCCACCGTGCCACCTGGACCCATGTGCTGGGCGAGGTTGACTGACCCAAGGCAGCAGTTCTCATAAGGACCTAACCACTGCTCGCCGCATGGATTAGTTGCCTCCAATTGGTACAGATGAGGAACAGGATTAAACCGGTTGGCAGCGTCCAGGAAAAGCATCCCCGGTTCTCCATTATGATGCGCCTGAACCACGATCTTCTCGAACAATTCCCGAGCACGCACAACCCGGTGTACTTTCACCGGCAATCCAGCCTGTTCCGCCTGTACTACAGAGCCGGTAAAACCTTTATATTCTTTACTGTTAACATCGGGAAAGCGTAATTCCCAGTCATCATCCTTACGCACCGCCTCCATAAATGCATCGGTTATACCAACGGAGATGTTGAAGTTAGTAATGGCGTTCTCATCTGTTTTGCAAGTGATGAATTCTTCAATATCGGGATGATCTACGCGCAAGACAGCCATGTTGGCGCCTCGCCGGGTTCCCCCTTGGGCAATCTCCCCAAACGCTTTATCATACACCCTCAAGAAGCCAACCGGACCCGTTGCCTGCCCCGCAGACGACTTCACCAGGGAGCCCTTTGGGCGCAGACGGGAGAAAGAAAAACCATTCCCTCCACCAGTTTGTTGGATTAATGCTGCATCGCGAAGTGTTTGGAAGATACCGGCTGGATCGCGGCCCATATCATCGCTGATTGGGAGGACGAAGCAAGCAGCTAGCTGCCCAAGCGGAGTGCCAGCGCCAGTGAAAGTAGGTGAGTTTGGGAAGAAGCATTTGGTTGTCAGCAGCCGATAAAATTGGTGAGCACGCTCGTTGACATCTTCTCCCCAGGCTGCTTCGCTAGCTGCCACATGATAGGCAACTCTCCAAAACATCTCCTCCACGCTTTCAGCAGGTTTGCCATCCCGGCCTCGACGAACATACCGGCGAGTCAAAACCTGACGTGCGTTCTGGGTTAGCTCAACCTCACCCAAGTCTTCTGGTAATGCTGGTGTGGGCAGGAGCCCTTCATTTCCCACCTGATGACCTAATTTTTCTAACATTTCTTGTCTCCTCTAACCGATAACCTACTATAAAAACACTAATGCCCGGTAATTCCAGGTGATTCGAGGATAACAGCGCCTTGCAGAAAAACTAGAAATGCGCGGCAACGCTGCCCCCTTACAGGCTGTGAGAGTTCAGGATTGTGTTTCTAACAACCGGTCAATTTCACTTCGGATGGATTTTAAATCATCCAATCCCAGATAAACAATTGCATAACGGATATAGGCAATTTGGTCCAGGCCTTTTAACCCAGAGATGACCAAATCTCCAACGACACGAGATGAAACCTCCAGCGCGTCCAAGCGATTGTAAGGTAGTCTCAATCTCGCCTACCAGTCTTTCTATGTCTGTAGCAGAGACGGGTCGTTTGGCGCAGGATATCCTGATGCCGCGGATAAGCTTATCCCGGTCGAATTCTTCACGCGAGTTGTCTTGCTTGACGATAAGCGGTGTCGCTAAAATCGGTCGCTCATATGTAGAAAAACGTTGCCCACAATGTTCACATTCACGCCTGCGACGCACACCGCCACGGCTGTCGTGAGTGGTATCAACCACACGGGATTCTTGAAATTTGCAGTAGGGGCAACGCATCAGGGTGTCTTCAATTCATAGAACAAATGTTATCGCCATAGGCGGGGGTTGAGTGAGTTATATCCACCACAGGTGGGTGTTCAGGGAGGCAAATTGTAGCATGCTTGACCGAAATGTGCAAGGGAAAAGCGAGCACATTAATATTAAGGTTTTCCCTTAAACGACAAATCTGTTTGCAGACTTTAGTTTCTCGCAAACAGATTTGTTAGATCATTGCACAGCACCTCACCAGGCTGAGCACGAACTCTCCGTGATGGCGTGGGCGCGCACTAACCCCATCATCTGACTGGTAGCCCACAAGAGCTTGCAATATGCACCTCCGGGCTGATGCCCGAAATTAATTAAGGCTTCCGGTTGCGCAGAAAGGTCGGGATATCCAAATCCTCAGTATTGTAAGCGCGTGAAAATTCACGTGAAGGGATGCTCTCGTGTCGTGGGGTTGGAGTGATCGTATGAGTCGCAGTCTCATGGTGATCCAGCGCCACGGGTTCGATTATCCGCCGAGGAGTTCCGGTGCGCTCAAAACCTGTCGCGATAACCGTAATACGCACTTCTTCGCGCAGGTTTGTATCAATGACCGCGCCAAAGATCAGGTTTACGTCAGGGTGCGCAGTTTCCTTGATGATCGCTGCAGCCTGGTTCACATCAAAGAGGGTTAGATCTGGCCCACCGGTGACATTGAAGAGGATACCCCGTGCGCCATCGATCGTGATATCCAGAAGCTGGCTGGAGATAGCCTGCTCGGCGGCCATGCGGGCAGCGTCCTCGCCTTTGGCAGAGCCAACTGCCATCAATGCCGCTCCACCTTCTGACATGATCGTGCGAACATCTGCAAAGTCCAGGTTGATCAGACCGGGTACCGTAATCAGCTCGGATATGCCCTGCACGCCCTGGCGCAAGACATCATCTGCCAGGCGGAATGCAGTCTGCAAGTTGGCGCGCTTATCCACAATTTGCAACAAGCGATCGTTTGGAATGACGATCAAGGTGTCAGCCTGTTCTTTAAGCTTGCCGATGCCCGCCTCAGCTGATGAGATTCGGCGAGCGCCCTCGAATGTAAATGGTCGGGTGACTACACCGATCGTCAACGCACCGCACTCCTTGGCGATCTGCGCTACGATAGCCGCGCCGCCTGTACCGGTACCGCCGCCCATGCCAGCTGTGATGAACACCATGTCGGAGTTTTTCAGCACGCCATATAATTCTTCAGCTGACTCTTCGGTTGCCTTGCGACCCGTCTCTGGATCTCCACCAGAGCCCAGGCCACGGGTCAGCTTCTCTCCCACCCGCACGCGTGTGGACGCTTTGGAAAGCAATAACGCCTGGGCATCCGTGTTTACGGCTACAAATTCAACACCTACCAGGCCTTCGTCAATCATCCGATCGACGGCATTACAACCACCGCCGCCCACACCGACCACCTTAATTCGGGCGAACGACTCATACTGGTTGGGAACTATTGTGTTTTTCGTCATTACATCCTCCTAATGTATAACCCAATATTGTGAGCGCTAAATCAACTAACGAGGCTTTGATTACGGCAGCAGCCTGCGTAGCAATTCCTTTAATCTTTCCATATTCCATCCCGTCGATGATGATTGACCTCCTTTATAGGAATATTGACTTGTGCTACGAGCACGAGGTCTGGAGGCAGGCACTTCACCAAACACAAGAGCCCACTGCAAGAGACCAACGCTTGTTGAAAAAGCGGGAGAATCCAGCTTATCGACCATACCAACCAAATTCTCAGGGCGGGCGATTCGAACTGGGACGCCTAAAATGTTCGAAGCGACCTGGCGAATGCCGGGTAAAGCGCTGCAGCCGCCCGTCAGAACCATGCCTGCCGGTAGCAAGCCGTCATAACCTGAGCGTTTGATCTCCTGGACAACGAGACCAAATATCTCCTCCACGCGTGCATTGATAATGTGCACCAGGTTCTCCCGGCTTACCTGAACAATTTCCTGCTCTCCGAAGGGTTTGATCGTGAAATACTCTTGCGCGGTCAGCGAACTCGGATCTGCATGTCCGTGCTGGATCTTAACCTCCTCGGCTTGAGACATTGGCAACCGCAAACCATGTGCAATATCAGATGTAATGTGATTACCTCCCACTGCCAACACTGCGGTATGCCAGACATCCCCATCGATATAAATTGCCAGATCGGTGGTACCACCACCAATATCACATACGACAACCCCCATTTGCCGCTCTGTTTCGTTTATCACAACTTCAGCCGAAGCCAGTGGGTTGAGCACAAATTGTGACACATCCGCACCGGCAGTTGCCACAGCCTGGCGAAGGTTTTCTACACTGGCAGAGGATGCCGTGATGATGTGCGTCTCAACCTCCAGGCGGTATCCGTGCATCCCGATCGGCATATGGATACCGTTTTGTCCATCAATATCAAATCCGCGCTGGATAACATGAATAATCTCGCGGTTGTGAGGAATAGCAACCGCTCTGGCAGCATCCACTGCTCGCGCCACATCCTCCTGTTCGATGGTACGCCCAGTCACGCCCACAACTCCCCGGCTGTTGACCGATGACACATTTGATCCAGCCAGGCTGACCAACGCCAGGTTGATCTCTATGCCGGACGTGCGTTCAGCTTTGTCAATCGAACGTTTCACAGCACGTGATGCTGCTGCCAGGTCCATGACCACTCCCTTGCGAATACCTTCGGAAGGCTCTAATCCCACTCCCAGGATGCGGATCTGGCCTGGATCTTCTGCGCGCCCAACGAGCGTACAAATTTTTGTGGTTCCAATATCGATGCCAACCACCACTGGTTCATCCATAATGGCTGCCCCTCTTTAACATATTGAGATTATGACAATTCGCTAATTTCATAATAGTCTTCTACGGCTCCAGGCGATAATAAGGCCTGTGAACATGCTCGACACTGATCAAGGTGGGCTGAATACCTTCATTCGCCAGGCGATCAAGGATTGCGTTGTAAATATTCAATTTCAAATCCATTTGCTGAGCATCCCCCAGGAAAACCTGCCAGCCACGAGGGTCTTGCCATCCCAATCCGTGCCGGGGGTCATAAGCCAGGCTGGCTCCGGTGGGAACTTGTGGAGAAGTAGACAAAATGGCTGCAACCATCTCAGGCTTTAAAAATGGTTGGGCTCCAATTATTCTTTTCTCTACTGCTTTTCCATCCTCACCCATAACTTCTTCTTGATCTGCTCCCTGGATTTGACCATTCAACCAATCTGTATCGCTTTGTGCAGATACCAACAAACCGGGAGGAGGACCGGATGCTTCAACTAACGGAGAAATCACACCAGTGGCTTCGAGACGCAGTGGAAAACTGTAGCCCTGTGCGTCCACCAGCTTCACCTGGTCAGCCTGCCGCCAGGTGAGTACCGGTTTTCGTTCCTCGACACTCACCACAACATGATTGGGCAGAGAGATCGAAATATTGATCGACGAAAACTCCGGAAATGCCTCAGCCAGTGTTTGCGATAATTCATCTGGTTTGAGGGTAAAAATTGGTTTACCAGAAATATTTAGAACAGTGTTAATTACATCCGAGCGAATCCGGATTGCACCCTGCACATCTGCTGTGGTAACCTTGAAGAATGATGCATTCCATGCAAAATAAACTCCTCCAGCAAGCAGGACGATCACCAACAAGTAAATCCAGCGCCTCGAAAAACGCACTGCGGGTAGGGAGGGTAAGCGCATCTCAACGCCGCTGCTGCCGATAGCCACGTCATAACGTTTACGTATTTTGCGAGCCGGCCTGCGTTCAATCACCGGGGCTTCGGCTGAAAAGCTGCGCGATAATACCGGAGGAGTGCTGCGACTCGCTGCTACCGGTACGTTGCTTGCTCTTTTTTCCCGCTCTGCGGGTCGTCTTCTTAGACGATGCAGGCAGAGTCTGCGCAAATAAGTGATCCAAACGCCACCATTCGCGCTGCTTGCGGTGAGATGTTCTCTTTGGGGATGTTGACCGTTTGGTACTCTCCATGGTTTAGTCCCTTCGGTAATGACGCTCGGTGCGGTTACGATCAGCTTTCCGCTCCAGAGCCAGTTCAATCAACCGGTCGATAAGAATTGGATACGGCACACCGCTGGCTTCCCACAATTTCGGAAACATGCTGATTTGAGTAAAACCGGGTATGGTATTGATTTCACTCAGGTACAAGCCATCACCCTGGGAAGGTTTTTTCTCCAGCAAGAAATCCACGCGTGCCATTCCTGCACAGTCAATGGCACGGTATGCTTGCAACGCCAGCTTGCGTACGCGCTCAGTAAGCTCTTCAGAGAGAGGAGCAGGTATCACGGGAATTGATTCGTTATCAAGGTATTTCGACTCATAGGAGTAGTAGTCTCGATTGGGGATTATTTCTCCTGGGATTGAGGCTTCTGGGTGATCATTCCCGATGACCCCCACCTCAATTTCCCGGGCGTCCAGTCCTCGTTCAACAAGAATACGCCGGTCATACCGGGCAGCCTCAATTAAACCTTCGACGAGGTCTGACCGGTTATGGCACTTTGTAATACCCACTGATGAGCCCAAATTCGCCGGCTTTACAAACACAGGATATGAGCAGAGCGCTTCAGCTTTCTCAATGACTTGATCAAGCCCTGATTCGATCTCGCTGCGCAGGACAGTTATGGTATCCACAACCGGAATGTTGTTTGCGCGCATCACATCTTTGAAGACAGATTTATCCATGCCAAGTGCCGAGCCCAACACGCCAGCGCCAGTGTAGGCTAGATCAGCCAGCTCTAGAAAACCTTGCAAGGTGCCATCCTCTCCAAAAGTGCCATGCAGCACGGGAAGGAGAACATCTAATGAGGCGACGAGCTCAAGCAAACCGGTTGTAGATTTCTGTTCTGCGGAATCAGACGATGGACGCAGGATAAATAGTCCGGATCGAGATGGATCTGGAAGTAAAGCGGCAATCTCGCCGGTAGGTTCTCCGCTCGCGAGCGCATCGAGAACACCCGGACCAGTCCACCATCGCCCCTGTAAATCGATACCGATCAGAGTCACATCATACCTGGCCGGATCGATAGCTGCCAATACAGAGCGCGCAGACAACAATGAAACTTCGTGCTCGCCTGATCGACCGCCAAAAATTACTCCCACGTGTTTCTTCATAATCTTTTTTTCCAGCAGCATCAACAAATCACCATTCGCCAACCAGCTCAATTTCTGGTTCTAAAACCACACCAAATTTTTCTTTTACTGTTTTCCCGGCCAGGTCCATAAGTGCCTTAATATCTTGTGCTTTCGCCTCTCCCAGATTCATAAAAAAGTTGGCGTGCAATGGGCTGATTTGAGCATCACCCATTCGAGTTCCTTTGAGCCCAGACGCCTCGATCAAACGACCAGCGTAGTCACCTGTGGGGTTTTTGAACATCGAGCCCATGCTTGCCCCGGGGGGCTGCGTGCGCCGGCGAATTGTCACCAGCTCGTCGATGCGTGCTTGAACTGCCTCCACCGTGCTGGCTTCTAATCGTAGAACTGCTGAAAGGATCACCGCCACAGGATTGCTGAGCATTCCCAGACCTTTTCGTTTAAATACACTGGATCGGTAGGTGTAGCCCATTTTCTCGACCAGCCATAATTCTATCTCACCATCTTGATGCAAGATTTCGGCCATAACCAGGCTGCCCGACATATCACCACCGTGAGCGCCTGCATTACCGACCACAGCTCCGCCTAAAGTGCCGGGGATGCCTGCAGCCCACTCCAGCCCTGCAAAGCCACGGTTCGCAGCCAATCGTGCCAGCATTCCAAAGTTGGCGCCCGATTCAGCCCACAGTGTTGGTGATGGATCCTGATCCTCAAACAGCAAATTGCGGGCATGGTTCAAGATGACCATTCCGTGCAGACCGGCATCGCTGACCAGCACATTTGAACCCCCACCCAATACTATAAATGGCGTTCCCAATTCCCATAACCACTGAGCAGCTTCTGCCAACTCAACGCGCGAGCTGACTTCCACCAAAGCCTCAGCAGGACCGCCGACGCGTGCAGAGGTATAGCGAGCCAGTGGAACACCAAGCTGCAGTCGGCTGCCAAAGCGCTGGCGTATCTCATGTATGTCAATATTGCTGTCGTTTGTAATCATCAGCTAGTCTTCCCACGGCCAGTTAGTTCCTGGTCGCGCACCTTCAAGTCATCGAGCACCTGCTGACTTAAGCTGGTCTGCATCCCCAGCCGAAAGTACCAGCAAAACGTCCCCGCGACGAAGCATTTTCGACAGGCTTTCGCGGGCTTCAGCAAGATCCGGGACAAAGGATGCATCGGGGTGGCTCATAGTGTCCACAACTTGTTTTGCAGAAAAACCATCCATGGGGGCTGGCTCACGGGCAGCGAAGACTTCAGTAACAAGCACCTTATCCACAGCCACATCCCCTGGGCTGCCGAATGCACTGGCAAACTCTGCCAGCAAGGTTCTCGTTCGCGAGAAGGTGTGTGGCTGCCAGAGAGCAATAATCCGTTGACCTGGGTAGCGTGCCCTGGCAGCAGCCAGGGTGGCACGAATCTCTGTTGGGTGGTGTGCATAATCGTCAATGATTGTCACGCCACCTGCTTCTCCGCGCAGCTCAAACCTTCGCCCAGTACCGGAAAAACTTTCAAGAGCTGCAGCAACCTTATCCAATGGCAGCTTTAGCAATACCGCTACTGCTAGCGCTGCCAGAGCGTTCTGGACGTTGTGTTTACCAGGAACCTGTAAATTAATATTCATCTTCTGGCGAACTGTTAAATCGACTGGTTCAAAGCCACGACCACGCCCAAAGGTGATTGGAAAACTGTAACCTCCCAGGTCGTTCGGGTGCATGTATTCGGCTCTAAGATCAACTGCATCCTGATAAATGCCATAGGTGCGAACATGGACTTTTCCCGAAACATCTTTTCCCAATTGCGCTGCTCCTGGATCATCCCCGCATACCAGTAAATCACCACCAGGTACAATCCGAGCTGCAAAATCATGGAAAGCATTCGAAAAATCCTGAGGAGTAGGGTAACAATCCGGATGGTCATGCTCGATATTGGTAACCACAGCGATTCGTGGTCGCAATCCCAGGAACATCCGGTCATATTCGTCTGCTTCGATCACGAAATAATCGCCCTTACCAGCGTGTGCGTTGTTACCGAGATTGGAAGACACACCACCGATGATGTAGGATGGGTCCATGCTACACTCTGACAATACCCAGGCGATCATATTGGTGGTAGTAGTTTTTCCGTGTGTTCCAGCGATAGCAATGGTCTGCTGGCCCTCAGTTAGCTGCTCAAGGAATGCTTCGCGTTTCAGCACCGGGATACCCGCAGCCCGTGCTGCCATTACTTCGGGATTCTCATCAGCGATAGCAGAAGAACGGACAACCAGGTCTGCCCCGGTAATCTGCTCAGCTCTGTGACCGACATAAACCACCCCTCCGGTTGCTTGAACGCGTTCGCCGAGAGGTGATAACTGTCGGTCGGAACCAGTAACTGTGAATCCTCGCTCTAATAAAATCATTGCAATCGCTGATAGACCGCTACCGCATATACCAATCAGGTGGATGTGTTTCACAGCACCATACCATCATCCATGTAGATTAACACAATCAAGAGGAACAGGAAGGCGATTAAGATCGCAAAGTATAGGACAATCCCGGTTAGCCAAACGGGTGGGAGAATACCTACGATCCAGGGTACTGGATTCGGGGCAGTGATACCAGGAAATGGATAACTAGAATCAATCATGAACCACCAGATGCAACCAACGATCAAGTAGCCATTGATAGCACCAATAAAAAATCCTAATAAACTATCCGACAGCCGCTCGCGTCCAAACTTGGTACCGATAAATTTTGCAACCTTCGGGGTCTGGTATCCAAAAAACACCATCACAATCAAAGTAATCGTTCGGATCCAGAACTCTGTTTCAGCATTTGGTTGAGCAAAGAGGTTGCGGATGGGCGGAAAATAGGTCATCAGATTAAGAACGAATAAAGCCACCAGCACACTAAAAGTTACCAATAGTTCTTTCGCCCAACCACGCATGGAACCGATGAAAGCAAATAGAATCACAAAGATCCAGAAAGCAACTTGTAAAGTCATCATTTGTCGCTCCGATCACGAGAAGCCAGGCTGAGCAGGAGGCCGGATATTGCTTCAGCCGCCTCTGGGCGGGCAAGCGAACGCATTGCGGTCCGCATGCTGGCTAACTTTTCTGGATTGCAGAGTAAATTTCGAACAATTTCAACTAAATCCGATTTCAGGCGGTCGTCAGTCAAGATTACGGCTGCGTTCCGCTGAGCCAGATAATTTGCGTTGGTGTATTGATATTGCCAGGCATGAGGATATGGCACCAGGATGGCCGGTAAACCAAACTGGGGATATTCTCCAAGGGCTGAAGCGCCCGCGCGAGACACCACCAGGTCTGCAGCACTCAAGGCTGCTCCCATCTCTTCATGCAGGTAAGGGTATGGATGGTAATATTTGCCGATTGATTCGGGTAAGGATTTCGAGCGCATTTCTACTTCTTGCCAGTTGCGTTGACCGGTCAGATGAATGATCTGCATCTCGGGCAGCAATTCCGGCAAGGCTGCCAGCAAAGCATCGTTGATCGATTGTGCGCCGCTGCTGCCCCCCATGACGAGCAATGCAGGCAGGTTTGGATCCAGATCGAATGCAGCTTGAGCCTTTTGACGGTTCCAGCCCGCCAGCTCCGGACGAACTGGATATCCGCTCACCAGCAGCCGTTTTTGTGCAGGAAAGTGCTCCAGGCTCTCGGGAGTAGTAACCGCTATACCGTCTGCAAATCGTGCCAGGGTCTTCAATGCCAATCCGGGTTCGATATCGGGAACATATAAGACAGAAGGTATTCTTTTTCTAAAACCATACCGCCCAGCCAGAGCCATCGGAACAGCGACATAACCCCCGGTGAACAGTAAGACATCTGGTTTATATTTCTTGATGATTTTTCTTGAAGCAAAATAACCTTTGCCCAGACGAAGGATATTTCCGGGCATTGCCCGCCAGCCCACGCCATGAACACCCGCCGCAGGGATTGCCTGGAAAGGAATGTGATTTCGCTTTACCAGGTCGGCTTCCATGCCGCCAATCCCGCCAATCCACAAAACAAATAGACCATCCTGATCAGATAAATGATCAAGATCAACTTTCTGTCCAGATATGGCTTCGATATTACTTATCAGAGCTTGAAGCACGGTGAGAGCGGGATACACGCCGCCGCCGGTTCCACCAGCGCATATCAGCAACCGCACTGAAGAGTCTCTCATTTTCCTCCTGCGTTGCAATAGAACGCCGGGAAATATTTAAGAGGATCCCAATTGCCGTCATTGAGATCACCATGTTCGATCCGCCCGCGCTGATAAATGGCAGTGCGTTACCTGCGAAAGGAACCAGGTTGAGCATCACCGCCATGTTGATATATGCCTCGAAAGCCAGCCAAAAAGTCAACCCTGCTGCCAGCAGTGCGCCAAATTCATCTGGCGCACGCCTGGCGATTGCTATTCCACGCCATAAGATGATCGTGAAAAGTGCTAAAACTAGCACAGCGCCGAACACTCCGAGCTCTTCGCCGATTACTGCAAAGATGCTATCGGTGTGAGGCACTGGCAGCCCGGTCACTTTGGTCACACCATTGCCGATCCCCAGGCCAAACCAACCCCCGTTGGCGAACGATTCAAGGGCGCGGCGAACATGTAAGGAGGCGTTCAACGGATTCTGAAGACCGGCAAGATAGGATGCCACACGCGCGTTACCTGTTTTGGTTGCCTGCACCACCAATAAACCTGCCAGGATCGAGCCTGTGAGGAGGATGGCAATTTGCTTCAATTCCCCACCTGCTAAAAAGAACATCAAGCCACCGATCAAGATGACTGTCAACGCTGCACTATAATCCGGCTGCAGGTAAATAAAGCCACCGACTAGACCCAAGATAGCGATTAATGGTAAAAGTCCAAAACTCAGCTTGTGTAGCTGATCTCTCTTAGATACCAACCAAACCGCCAGATATATGACGAGCACCAGCTTTGCTAATTCGGATGGTTGGCCAGAGCTCCCAAATAGCGTGCGTACCGCTCCCTGTCGTTCCTCACCGATGAAGAGCACCAGAACTAACAATACGATGGCGCCCCCCATCGCGAATACTGCCAACCGCTTCCAGTAGTGATAGTCGAATAATGCCATTGCCACCGCTGCAACGATCCCAGCCGCAGCGAATAATACCTGGCGGCGGATTACGTGGAATGAATCTCCTTTATAGACCCACCACGAAGGATCTGTGCTGGCAGAATAAACCATCAGAAGGCCGATCACCAGCAACAATACGACTGCCAATACCAGGACAACATCCACTTTTAATTGAGATGGACGCGTGATAACAGATGCCCACGCCGGCTGCTCTCCCGCAGTGGATGGATTAGAGGTTGTCTGTTTTTTTACACCAGCTCGTTGACCCACTGAGTGAAACATCTACCACGCTCCTCAAAATCATGAAATTCGTCAAAACTGGTCCCACCAGGTGAGAGCAGTACGACATCGCCCGGCTCGACCAATCCGGCAGCGATTTGGACTGCCTGCTGTAACCGATCACAGCGATGAATGGTTAGCTTGCTACCCACATAGCGTACACTGCTATCTTTTGCAAGATTTGCGCCAACCAGGTCCAAAGTTTGTTGGATTTTTTCAGCGGCTTCCCCGAAAAGGATCAAGTGATCCACTCGCTGCATCACCAGATGCGCAAAGTCTTCCCAGGGGAGGTCTTTATCTCGCCCGCCAGCTAACAGCACCAGTGGCTCATCAAAGGAGCGGATATCCGCAATGGCACGCTCAGGTGCGGTCGCAATTGAATCGTTATACCAATCCGCTCCACCCCAACTCCGGACGAATTCAAGCCTGTGAGCAACACCCTTAAATCCAGCAACACCCGATTTCATCGCTTCTACTGGTAAATTTGCTGCATAAGAAATCGCACAAGCAGCGAGTACGTTCAGCAAGTTGTGCTCGCCCCGCAGCAGGATATCTTTGCGAGACATCAAAGGGAGTACCAAACCGGTCTCACCGCGCAAATACAATTGATTATTGTCGACGAACGTCCCGCAAGCATCCATTCCTGGCTCATGGATGCCAAAAGAAACCAATCGACCACGTACTCGACTTCTCAATCCCCACGAGCCAGGATCATCTCGCCCCAGTACAGCCACATTGTCTGGATTTTGATAATCCAGGATATGAGCCTTCGCCTCTGTGTATGCATCGATGGTGCCATGGCGATCCAGGTGGTTGGGAGTGATATTCAGGATTGCTGCTACCTGTGGGGCAGAAGTCATGACCTCAAGCTGAAAGCTGGAGAGCTCCATGACTGCAAGATCGTCCGGTTCCATTTCGTTCAGGGCTGAAATTAAAGGTACACCGATGTTGCCGCCAACCCACACTCGCGGAGCTCGTTTTCTACCAGTTTTCATTGAAGAAGCTTCACTGGCAATTCGCCCGACCAGGGTGGTTGTAGTGGTTTTTCCTGCAGATCCGGTAATGCCAAGCACCGCGCACGGTGCAGATTCTAAAAAAATCTGCGAATCATTCGACAAAGGTATCCCGCACCGGCGGGCTTCGACGATTACCGGCAGCTCTAAAGGCACACCACCGGAAATACAGAGCAGGTCAATACCGTCCAAAATGCTTAAAGGATGGCTGCCGAACTGCCATTCTCAGGTTATCCTTCTGTTGAGACCCAAGATCTGAGAATGATTCTAGCGCTACCCCTAATTGATCTTCTGGACGGGCGTCATTGAGAATAACTCGGGCGCCTTTTTCAAGCAGGTAGTGCGCAAGCGCTAAACCCTGGCGAGCGGCTCCCAGGATCGCTACACGACGCTGATCCCACTGTGTCCTCGCTTTACTCAAACTAGCCAATGGAATACTCTGTCCACTTAACACCTGAATCATGCAAATACCAGTGCCACACCAATCAAAGCAAACAGTAAGCTAATCAGCCAGAATTGCTGCACCACCTGTGTCTCGCTCCATCCGGATAGCTCAAAGTGGTGCTGCAACGGAGTCATTTTGAATAGCCGGCGACCGCCGGTTAATTTGAAATAGCCCACCTGTAATACCACACTCATGGTGATGCTGAGCGGCATCACAGCAATCAATGGCAGGAGGGTCCAATGCCCGGTCATTAATGCGATTACTCCCAGGGTGGCGCCAAGAGAAAGTGCGCCGGTGTCCCCCATGAACAATAAAGCCGGGTGCACATTGAACCAAAGAAATCCGAATATTGCACCAACCAGTGCAAAACAAAATCGCGCCAGGTATATTTGACCTTGTAGAAGAGCGATCCCACCATAGGCTGCGAAGGCTGTAGCAGAAATCAATCCAGCCAGACCATCCAGGCCATCCGTCAGATTAACCGCATTGGACATCAGCACGATAATAAAAGCGGCAATGGGAATAAACCAGATTCCCAGCTCAATCTCTATTTTTACGCCTGGCAGGAACATTTGTGGCACATCCAGGAAGTAATAGAGGCCGAAAGCGGCGATAAACGCAAGTACCCACTGTAAGATGAATTTGGTGCGCGCCCGCATCCCTTTGCCGCGCCGTTTGCCTCGTAAACCTTCCCAATCATCGACTGCTCCCAGTACAGCGAATAGGACCATCACACCCATCGGCAGGATGATCGACCGTCCAAGGAAGCGCACTCCAATCAGTGAGGCGGCATTCAGCAGCAGCGTTACAAACACAACCGGGATCACGATCATCACGCCGCCCATTGTGGGTGTGCCCATTTTTGTAAAATGTCGTTCTGGGCCTTCCGCGCGTATCTGTTTGCCGACTTTAAAGTGGCGTAAGATGCGAATTAATGGCGGACCCCAGATGACGGTAAGCAAGAAGCTTATGCCCGCTAGAGAAAGCGCCATAGCACTCTGGGTCATGATGGATTCTCCAGAGCTGCCACAATCCGGTCCATTCGGACACCATGTGAGCCTTTAATTAGCACGACATCGCCCGACTTCAACCGCTCCGATAAATCGGTGATTGCCTGTTCACAATCGTCAACACTGGTAATATAGCGCCTGGAAAGACCAGCCCGCCAGGCTGCCTGGGCAATTTGGCGACCTAATTTACCAACGGTTACAAGCTCATCAACTACCTCAGCCGCTCGAACGCCCACCATTTCATGACCCTGCTCCTCGTACGGGCCAAGCTCCAGCATGTCTCCCAGCACAGCCACCTTGTGACCGTCCATTTCGTCCAGCAAATTCAATGCTGCGAGGGTTGATTCGGGGGAAGCGTTATAGGTGTCATCAAGGATTAGAGCCCCTGATGCACTCCAGGCGGTTAATAATCGTAATTGAGATTGATCCTCACGCAAGCCATCGATAATTTCTTGCCAGGATAATCCTTCTGCCAGTCCCACTGCGGTGGCGCGCAATACCGTGTTTACAGAGTGCCGTCCGATCAAAGGGACCTTTAAGTGCATTTCTTCGCCACGATAATGCAGTCGAAAACGGATTCCATCCAACCCCAGACCTTCGACTTCGTCTGCCCACAAGTCCGCTTCTGGATTCATACCATAGAAGAATAACCGTGCGCGTGTGCGCCCAGCCATCCCATGCACCAGAGGATCATCATAATTTAAAATGGCGACACCATCAGGCGAAGGAGGCAGGGCTTCGACCAGCTCGGCTTTCCCACGGACAATCGCCTCTTGAGATCCTGCCCTTTCAGCATGAACGGTGCCAATATTCGTAATCACGCCTACTTGCGGATTGGAAATTTGACATAACAATGCAATTTCGCCTGGCACGTAGAATCCCATTTCCAGGACTGCGCATTCATGCTCTTCGGTCAGGCTCAGCAGGGTGAGCGGCAAACCGATCTCGTTGTTAAGGTTGCCTGGATTTTTCAGAGTCATGAAACGTTTGCCAAGCACCTGAGCTGTCAGCTCCTTGGTGGTCGACTTTCCAACACTGCCGGTGATACCAATTACCCGTAATCTGGGATTTTGCCCCCGCCAGTATTTCGCAATCGTTTGAAGTCCTGCCAGGCAATCATCCACGCGCAGACATACCGGTTGTGTGAAGTCTAGTATCCTTAAGGATTGATCCAGGGTCTCCGCAGTCGAAGTGCCACGTAAATCGATGGATTGCCAGCCTGGTAAATCGCGCTGGATCAGGGCAAAGCGAGCACCCCTTTGAAATGCATCCGCGACGAATTCATGACCATCCGCATTCTCACCAGGCAGAGGTATAAATAATGAGCCTGCAACAGCCTGGCGCGAGTCATTTACACCACCGGTCACAGTCAGGAATGAAGGGTCCACCTTAAGGTGGCCAGGAACATCACCTTCCGTTCGGTCACTAACAGATAAATTGGACTGAATACCCCTCAGCGCTTCAATCAGCCTGGGAAAAGTTAGCATGGGTAATTAGTTGAAAGTCCCGGCGAGATACGATCTATTTGAGCTCGGAAATTATTGACCTGTGAGTTGAGTACGAATATCATCAGGCGGCAAATCTAATAACACTACCAGCCGCTCAACCGCCTGTCGGAAAATTGGTGAAGCCACTTCAGAGCCCCAGATTGAGGATTGAGGTTTTTCAAGCCAGACATAAATGAGAAACTGCGGGTCATCCACAGGTCCCCACCCCACGAATGATGTATTGGTTAGATCTGAAGTATACCCGAGGGGAGTGGCAATTTCTGCGGTTCCTGTTTTTCCGGCAACCCGATATCCAGTCACCAGTGCATCTGAAGCCTCGATTTCTAAAGAAGTTGCCAGCATCTCGGTGATAGTGCGGGCTGTTTCCGGTCGGATCGGTGCACTGATTACAGGTGTTTCAGCAACGGTCTGGTGATCTTTTGTGATCGTGGCATACACTACGTGTGGCGTAATAATCTTTCCATCATTGGCCAAAGCCGTTACCGCTGAAGCCATTTGAAGGGGAGTGGCTGACACACCTTGCCCAAACGCATTCGTCCCTAAATCGGCTTCGTACCAATCGCTGTCTCCAGGCATTTTTAATCGCCCTGGATTTTCATAGGCTAAATCAATACCGCTGAGATGCCCGATGCCAAAATGGTTCATATAATTATAAAAATTATTTGGACCCATTTGCAGAGCTACCCAGGCCAGACAAACATTCAGCGAGTGTTGCATACAGCCGGTCATGTCCTGAGGACCCCAGGCGCCTTCATTCCAGTTTTTGATGATCGTGCCGCCAATCTCCAGGTATCCCTTATCCAGAAATTGGGTATCGGGTTGGACCGCCCCACTATCCAACCCTGCAGCCATGGTCAGCACCTTGAAAACCGAGCCTGGCTCATATGCCTGGCTTACAGCACGATTGTACGGCGTATCGCCTGGGAAGATATCCTTGACGTTCCAATACTCATTCAGATCCATTCGAGGGGTGGTCGCCATCGCCAGCACTTCGCCATTCTTCGGGTTCATGACGACAATTGTCCCTGACTCAGCCCGGTTGCGAGAGACTTCAAGATCGATCAAATCTTCCATGCTTGCCTGAATCTCTCGGTCGATCGTTAATATCAGGCTGGTGCCATCGGGAACATCCGGTAAGCGCTCGACCATTGTTGGGTCTTGCCAGTGCCAGACGCGCTTGGTTTTCCCAGCCAGGCGGCTGTCGTATTTTTGCTCGACACCGTATAGACCGCTGCCATCACGGTTTACAAAGCCGATGATATTCGAACCGACAGATTTTTCCGGGTACACCCGTGCTAATATGGGAATGAATCGCAGACCAGCCAGACTCGGAGTGCCTGAGCCAGGATTCTGTTCATCGATTTGTTTTTTCATGTCCTGGAGCTTCCTGACTTGCTCAGGGGTTGCTGCAGGTGAGAGAACCATGTAAACCGCATCTTTGGAATACGGGGTGCTGGCTAAACCCAGCATGCGAGCGGCATCTTCTTCAAGCACCAGACTCGTAGCCAGTGCAATGGTTCGGGGGTCTTCAACCTCGCTCAACTCCAGGCCAACTTCGTAGACAATTTCATCGCCGGCGAGCAGATTCCCCCAGCGATCATAGATCAATCCACGCGGTGGAACCTGGTTTTCATAGTAACCAATGAACAGCTCCTTCTGATCACGCAGTTGTTCAATTTGCTCAGGGTTGGTCTGGATACGGATCAGTTGGAAAATAATGATAATCGGCATGACCGATAGGAATGTCAATACGAGTAGATATCGCCACTGTCTTTCGGGTATCATGGCTGCACCTCAAACAGGGGGAGAAACCAACCATTGATTTGTTTTTGAAGCCAGACAAATAGCGATTCTGTATATTCGGCTGGCAAATCTGGGGCTGGCACCACCTCAGTTTGTGCGGCAGGCGCAAGCTGAGCCGGTTGTCGTCCCGAGAATCCAGGTGCCACCAGAAACATTGCTTCTTCCATGTTCAAATCTTGAAATCCATACGATCTGGCTTTTGCTTCCATCTGAATTGCGGAATAATTCAAGCCAGCCTTTGCCCGCAGGTCTGAAATGATTTGCTCATCTTCTGCAATTTGGAATTGCAGCGATTGAATCTCTCGCCCTACCTCTCCTGACTGCACAGAGACGCTCACGTAAATTACCAGGATCATCGCGAAAAAAGCTACGACCAGTAGCGGCAAGATCAGCATTTGCATTTGCCTGCGCCAGGGTGCCTGTGTGTATGTCTGCGACCAATGTTCAACTCGTTGCATGTTATGCACCTCCAGCCGGTCCACAATAGTAGACCCGGGGGTTATCTAATCATCAATAAATCGACGCTAATTGAAATTTCGGATGATATGAATGCCTCATTATCATCCATACAGCTTTGCAACTAATGTGCCAACTGTTAAGAGTGTTTATAGCTTTTCTGCAACTCGTAGCTTGGCGCTGCGAGCACGTGGATTTTGCGCAACTTCATCAGCATTCGGTTGGATTGGACGGTGCGTCAGCTCGACCAGGCTGGCTTTATGACCGCAGGTGCACACAGGCTGGCGAGGCGGACAAATGCAATCCTGGCTTTCGATTCGGAAAAACCGTTTGACGATGCGATCTTCGAGTGAGTGGAAGGCGATCACTGCCAATCGTCCTCCGGGTTTCAATGCTGAGATAGCTACCGGCAATACGCTCTCCACTGCTTCTAATTCATGGTTAACCGCTATTCGCAAAGCCTGGAAAGTGAGGGTGGCTGGATGCAGGGCTGGTTTTCTGTATCCGCTTGATAGCTTCTCATGACTGCGTTGTGAGCGATTTCTGGAGTACTGATTGCCGATCGCCTGGGTAACAACCTGAGCGAGTTCGCTCGTGGTAAATAATGGCCGGTTTTGAACGATTGCCCTGGCGATCCTGCGAGCCTGTCTCTCCTCACCATACCGGTAGAGCATATCTGCCAATTCTGCTTCGCTCGAACTATTAACCAGATCTGCTGCAGTCACGGGGTCATCAGGATTGAAACGCATATCTAAAGGTGCATCCGACTGGAAAGAAAAGCCGCGCTCCGCCATATCGACTTGCATCGATGATATGCCCAGGTCAAGTAGAACACCGTCCACCGCTTTCCATCCCAGTCCTACGATCTGTTCGGCTAACAGAATATAAGATGCCTGGACGATCCACGCTCTTTCCCCAAAAGGCGATAATTCATCCCGGGCAATTTGTATTGCAATTGGGTCAACGTCCAACCCAAGTAGTAATCCATCAGGGGAGCTGGCTTCTAGTATCCCTCGAGCATGTCCACCAGCTCCTAATGTACCATCTACATACCGGCCACCTTGTTTTGGCCGGAGAAGTGTCAGTACTTCGTGGTAAAGAACCGGATGGTGAGCAGTGCTCAACCCGCACCATCATCGAGATGAAAGATCCAATGCGGTAAATTGGTCAGCAGATATGTTATTGAGTTGATCTTTTTGATTTGCCCACTGATCAGGCGACCACACCTCAATATAATCACCATTGCCAACAAAAACCGCTTCGTTGGTTATCCCAGCAACTTCTCGTAAATATGGCGGTAGCAGAATCCGGCCGGTCTTATCAAAATCGACCTCCGCCGCCGCAGAAAACAATCGCCTTCTTAGCAGCCGTGCAACCGGGTCTGTCATGCTCATCTGGTTAATCCGTTCGTAAATGACGCGGAAAGATGTTGATGTCACGATCATCAAATTTTGGTCAAAGCCGCGCAAAGCAAATGCGCCGTCTCCAATCAGCAACTTGCGAAAATTGGAGGGCATCGTCAGGCGACCTTTTTCGTCCAGTGTGTGGTAAAATTCTCCGAAGAACATAAGAACGGGCGTTCTAACTTTGCTTTTAATTGGAAAACGCCGACCCACTCCGGCGTTTCAGCGGGACTTCCTACCACTCTGTCCCACTTTAATCCACTATTAACCACAGTATATACTAATCTTGTCCGAATTGCAAGAGGTTTTCTAATCTAAAACCTTAAAATATTTTTCAAATTGCTAGATGGTTCACAATATTAATATTTTCTTTATTTCAGCACTGCCATGGCAATCCTTCCATTGAGCCGGGGATTTGTTATAATCCTGACAATCTTAGCCTAACCAGACCAGACGCCAAACCATGACAAACATTTCCTCCCCAAATCCGTATCGATCCTATTTTGTTGGGGTTGAGGCTCTAACCCCCCTGCTCGATGGCAGCCAGCGACGTTACATCAACCTGGACAACGCAGCTTCAACACCACCCCTGGTCGCTGTACAAAAAGCTGTCGACGAATTCTTGCCATATTACAGCAGTGTTCATCGCGGAACTGGCTTTAAAAGCCAGCTATCTACCCATGCCTATGAGCAAGCGCGTCAAACCGTGCTGGATTTCACTGGCGCTTCTGATTCAGAACATACCTGCATTTTTGGCAAGAACACAACCGAGGCTATCAACAAACTGGCGCATCGTTTTCCTTTCTCGGAGAAAAAGAATGTTGTTATCACCAGCGGCATGGAGCATCATTCCAATGATTTACCCTGGCGAGGTGTTGCGCACACGATTCATGTTGCTCTGACGGAGGACGGACGGTTAGACGAACAAGATTTTGATGCACAGCTTGCCCGCTACAATGGCAATGTGGCATTGGTGGCAATTTCTGGGGCCAGTAATGTGACTGGTTTTATCAATCCGATCCACCGACTGGCAGAGAAATCCCATAAAGCCGGAGCACAAATCCTGGCAGATTGCGCTCAGCTTGCGCCACACCGGAAGGTGGAAATGCTCCCGCTCGACGATCCAGCGCACCTGGATTATGTTTCCTTATCAGCACATAAGATGTATGCTCCTTTTGGTACCGGGGCACTGGTTGGTCGGCGCGATACCTTTGAAAGTGGAGATCCAGATCAACGTGGTGGAGGTACGGTAGAGATCGTTACCCTGGATGATGTCGTATGGGCAGAGCCTCCCGATAGAGAAGAGGCTGGCAGCCCGAATACCATCGGTGCAGTCGCTATGGCTGCAGCCCTGCGTCAATTGCAAGCAATCGGGATGCACAATGTCGCTGCGCATGAAGCCGAATTAACCACCGCCATGCTGGAAAAGTGTGCGGATATTCCTGGATTGCGGATTTATGGCGATGCCAACCCAAAGAACGCCAGCCAGCGCCTGGGAGTAATTCCCATGGAGTTGGCTGGGATATCACATTTTAAAGTTTCATCGATTCTCGGTTATGAGTTCGGGATTGGTGTCCGAAGTGGCTGCTTCTGCGCTCACCCGTACATCCTGCACCTGCTCGGTTTAAACGAACAAGAAGCCCAACAGGTGCGCTTTAGAATGCTTGCTGGCGACCGCTCTCAAATGCCAGGCATGATCCGAGCCTCTTTTGGCCTGTACAATTCGCTTGATGATATCGATGCTTTTATTGATGCAATTAAGAAAATTGCACGCGGCGAGTACAAGGGTGATTATCGACAGGAAATCAGCACCGGTGAATATAGACCCACCGGCTGGAAACCAGACTTCTCAAGTTATTACACAATTTGAGTTTCCAAACGGCTGATACCCATCAAGCGAATCGATCCAGAATTGCGTGAACCTGAGCGGCGTAGCCACTGCCAAATAAATTCAAATGATTAATCAGGTGGTACAGGTTGTAGATCGGGAATCGTTCCCGAAATCCTGTCTCCAGCGGATGGACCTCCTGGTAGGATTGATAGAAGATCGATGGAAAGGCGCCAAATAGAGCGGTCATCGCCAGCTCTGCCTCTGCCCATCCGTAGTAAACCGCCGGGTCGATGATTGCCGGCATGCCGCCGGCATCACTGATCGCATTTCCGCTCCACAAATCTCCATGCAGTAATGAAGCTGGCTGAACCGGGATAAGGTCTGTAAGCCGAGATGCCAGCTTCTCTACGCGCTTCACATCATGGAAAGCCAGGTACCCTTTCGAAAATGCGAGACGCGCCTGGAAACCCAGGCGATGTTCAGCGAAGAATTCAAATCCATCTAACGTCCACGGATTGGGTTGATGGGTGCTGCCCAGGTAATTGTCGTTCGTAAATCCAAACAACTTATTGACCTGGTTGTGTAACGTTGCTAATCGCAGGCCAAATTCTTGCCAGTAATCTGACCGGTGAGATGCAGGATGTAGATCTTCCAGAAGCAAGAAATCTGTGCCATTGAGCAAAGGTCGTGGTACTCGTGGAGCACCTGGAACGCATAAGGCTTGTAATCCCTCTGCCTCTCGCGCAAACATATCCTTTGGAGCGGTGGGATTAGTCTTCAGAAATAAAGTCTCTCCACGATCTAATACCAGGCGCGTTCCATTGTTGATGCAGCCACCAGAAACCGATTCGACCGATTGCACCTGGCCAAATCGGTTAGCCATAAGCCAATTCGTAACATCTGGCGGAATAGATTTATTATCTCGGACCAACGATCCGCTCCAGTATCTTAGAAAACCTGCCCAAACTCCAAAGCCTCAAAAAGGCTTCTGACTGACCGCTCAATAATCTGGTAGGTCTCCTCAAAATCGAAGATATTACCATAATATGGATCTGGGACTGCCGCGCCGGGTTCACTGGAAGGATCGTACTCTCTTAAAAGGTAAATCTTTCGGCGTTGTTCGGGGCTGCGCGCCATGCGAACAACATCCCTGAGGATTTCCTGATCCATGACGAAGAGTAAGTCATACTTTTCCAGATCGCCAGGACGTAGCTGTTGTGCGGTGCCGTCGTATTGGATGCCATGCGTGGCCGCCACCCGTCGCATGCGTGGATCCGGTGACTCGCCGACGTGCCAGGCATCTGTCCCTGCGGAAGACACTGAATATTTAGCTAACCGATCAGCCTCTTTCGCCACATGTCTGAATAAATGTTCAGCCAATGGGCTGCGAATGACGTTCCCGAGGCATACAAAGCAAATATTGAACACCTGCTCCATTACCGGCTCATCGCGTCCATAACTGCGACAGCAGCGATATTAACGATATCTTTCACTTCGTCACCCATTTGCAAGACATGTACAGGCGCTCCCATACCCAGCAGGATTGGGCCAATCGCCTGTGCATTTCCTAACCGGGCGAGCAGCTTGTAAGCAATGTTGGCTGCTTCGAGTGAGGGGAATACGAGCACATTGGCATCTTTCACCTGGCTGAAGGGGTAGCGCTCGTCGATGATTTCAGGCACCACGGCTGTATCCGCTTGCATTTCTCCATCTACAACGATGTCAGGTCTCTGGCTGCGGATCAATTGTACTGCCCGATGCACTTTTGCAGACAGTGGGTGAGGTGTGCTGCCAAAGTTGGAGAACGACAAGCAAGGCTACTCTTGGGTCCAGTCCCAGCTTACGGGCAAAATCGGCAGCCAGCCCGGCAATTTCAGCCAGATCTTCCGCGCTCGGATCTATATTCACCGTAGCATCGGTAAACAAAAAGGTGCGCTGGTTGACAATCATGATGTATACTCCCGCAGCCTTCTTTACGGATGGGTGAGTATGGTGAATTTGCAATGCCGGGCGGATTACCTCAGGATAATCACAGGTCAAGCCAGAAACAAAAGCGTCGGCGTCACCCATCTTTACCATCATCGGACCAAGAATGTTGCCTTCGCGCATTAACTTATGTGCATCCGCCAGGGTGATCCCTTTTCTCTGGCGAATGTGGTAATACTCACTAGCATACTCTTCAAGTCGCTCAAAATATTCCGGGTTCACGATGGTTGGTTTACAATCCAATCCCAGTGCCTCGATTCGTGTCTGGATAACTTCGGGGCGACCAATTAAAATTGGTTTACCGATCTTCTCGTCCGAAATTTGAGCCGCAGCTCGAATAATCTTGGTTTCCTCACCTTCTGCGAAGACAATGCGTTTCTTTTGCACTGCTGACCGAGCCTGATTCATGATGTGATAGCGCACCTGCTCACCGATGCCCTGGCGAAAGGCTAATTGCTGCCGGTATTCATCCAGATCGATTTGTTTCCTGGCAATCCCGGTTCGCATCGCTGCCTCGGCAACCGCCGGTGATTCCCATAGAATTACGCGGGGATCAAGCGGTTTGGGGAGGATG
Organism: uncultured Chloroflexia bacterium; assembly: GCA_963774935.1. Taxonomy (GTDB): domain Bacteria; phylum Chloroflexota; class Anaerolineae; order Anaerolineales; family UBA4823; genus CAVZGO01. The sequence goes on along the minus strand of CAVZGO010000001.1, from coordinate 22,689 downwards.
TAATCAGGACCAAACTTTAAGCTTTCCAGACCATAAGCCCGTAGCACGCTGTCAGGCACATCTTCTTTGGTTAACATCGCCAGTGCTCGCGATGCGGCGACCTTCATCTCATCGTTAATCGCCCGAGCGCGCACATCCAGCGCGCCGCGGAAGATGAAGGGGAATCCCAACACATTATTGATCTGATTAGGGTAATCTGAACGACCTGTCGCCACAATCGCATCTGGTCGAGCTTCACGCGCCAGCTCGTACTTAATCTCGGGATCAGGATTCGCCATGGCAAAGATCAGCGGGCGTTCAGCCATCGTCTTCACCATTGCCGGTGTGAGAATATCTGCCGCCGACAAGCCATAGAAAACGTCCGAATTTCGAACCGCATCTGCCAATGTTCGCGCGTCGGTTTCGACTGCCAGGCGTTCTTTGTATTTGTTCATCCCTTCTACCCGACCCTTATAGACAACGCCTCTGGTATCGACGAGCAGGATGTTCTCTCGTTTCGCACCCAGGCGAATCATCAGCTCAGCACAGGAGATTGCCGAAGCTCCGGCGCCAGAAATGCAGATGCGCACCTCGCCGATTTGTTTCCCAATAACCTCCAGCCCATTCGATAATGCCGCGCCAGATACGATGGCAGTACCATGCTGATCATCATGAAAGACCGGGATATCGAGCATTGCTTTCAGGCGTTCCTCAATCTCGAAACACTCTGGCGCTTTGATATCCTCCAGGTTGATGCCGCCAAAAGTCGGGGCGATTGCTGCCACTACCTGGATGATAACTTCTGGATCGTGGCTATCTACCTCGATATCAAACACATCCACATCAGCATACCGTTTGAAGAGGACACCTTTGCCTTCCATCACAGGTTTTCCAGCCAGGGCTCCCCGATCACCTAAGCCTAAGATGGCAGTACCGTTTGAAATTACGGCGACAAGGTTGCCTTTGGATGTGTATTCATAAGCAAGCTCCGGGTCACGTGCAATCTCCAGAACCGGGACTGCTACTCCAGGTGTGTATGCCAACCCTAAATCTCGCTGGGTCACCATCGGTTTGGTCGGAACGACGGCAATTTTCCCTGGCTTTCCACCCAGGCGGTGATACTCAAGTGCATCTTCACGCGTAATCTTTGTCATGATCAAATATCCTTTCAATTTCTCCCTGGTAATGAGATTGCATGGATGACCGGTGTATTACTGGATTGAATTTTCCGAGTTGATTAGTCCTAATTCTAACAGAATCTTGTCTGGTTTGGTTGCTTGGTGTACACTGAATATCATGACAAACGCTGCAGGAAATCAAGATCACTCGTCTGACTTGCTAGTATTATCTACAGGTTCCTTGCGCCTGGATAAAGCATTAAATTTAGGTGGAATACCCCGCGGCGCCCTGGTTGAGATTTTTGGCGTTTCTGCATCCGGGAAGACCACGTTATGCCAGCATGTTCTTGCAGCGGCACAAAAATCTGGCCTGCATTGTGTCTGGATTGACGCAGACCACACATTTGATCCCCTTTATGCAAGTCGCTGTGGTGTGGATATTAATTCACTTATCGCGTCTGAGCCAGCCGACGCAGAACAGGCTCTGGATACGATCGAAACCTTGTCCCGATCTGGCGGTGTGGGTTTGATCATCCTGGACTCATTAACCGCTCTGGTTCCGCGTGGTGAGCTTTCCCAATCCCTGGGCAGCGCTGAGAGTTTGGATCTTTCACCAATATTAGCGAACGCTCTGCCGCGCGTTCAGCGTTTGCTCGAGCGTCAAGGAACGACTCTGATTCTCACCAACCAGGAGCACCCGCAATTCAGCCGTGTGTACCACCAGCTATCAAAACATCCATCACGGCTGGCTCTACCGCTCATGGCATCCATCCGACTCCATCTGAAGCCATTGGATACATTTAAGCAAGCAGCCTCTGTAGATATTTCGCGAATTTCTGTTCAAGTGGTCAAGAATAAATATTCCCCTTGTGCCCAATCTGTAAACCTTGATATAATTGTTAACAGAGGCTTTAACATTATTGGAGAATTATTCGATCTGAGCGATGAGCTGGGAATTTTCTCTTGGCGAGAAGAATCGATCTTTTATAACGACAAACCGGTTGGAAGTGAACGGAATCAGGTCTTAGATTTCTTGAATACTCATCCGGCAATTGTAAGAGAGATCACATCTCAAATTCGTCTCAGATTATTACCAAATGCCCCAGCAAAGCCAGCTTAATATCTGGCATACTGGAGCTATAAGCAACCGCGTGGTTGAATTGTTTTGTTAACTTTGACAGTCGGCGCGGTCGCGGCTAGGGTTTTAGCACAGATCCATCGGAGCCCACATAAGATGGTCCGCTCTGATGATGTGAATTTTGGGTATATAGATTGCGATGGTGGAAGAATCAGCTCAGTACTATTGCTCGCAGGGCTGCTGTTGGGATAATCGATTGATGATCACACCAACTTCGTGAACGCCAGAATCAATCTAATGACTGCTGCACAAGTACTCGTTTAACAATGCAGCAGGCGCACCGGTTTATCTTTCAAATACCGGTGTCATGCGGTGTAATCCAGATATCATTGAAGGGACATTGTTAACAGCCCAGAGAGGTTGCTGGATAAGCCGGAAAAGCCCGAGAATTACTGCTCTACACCCAAGCCGTCGTCCGCCAGTGGAAGGGACACGGTTTTTTGATTCTAATGGGACACCAGGTCACTGCACTGCGTGTGCAGAAGCGAAATCACCAGCGAGTCAACGTCTATCTGGACGGGGAGTTCGCTTTTGGTCTGGCGCGCATCGTGGCTGCCTGGCTTCAAATTGGCCAGGATCTCAGTGATGAAAAAATCGCTCAGCTTCGCTCCGAGGACGAGTACGAAGCTGCCTACCAGCACGCTCTGAAGTTTCTCAGTTATCGAACCCGCAGCCAGGCTGAAATTCGCAGTAATCTGAAGAAGCGTGAAACTCCTGACACAGTGATCGACGAGGTAATAGAACGGCTGGCGCGTGCGGGTATTGTGGATGACGAACGATTTGCACGGTTGTGGGTGGAGAACCGCAGCGAGTTCAGACCACGCAGCCGGCGCGCGTTAGCATTTGAGCTGCGCCAGCGCGGGCTGGATCAGGAAACGATCGAACAAAGCATCGAATCGATAGATGAAGATGAGCTGGCGTACCAGGCTGCTCAAAAACAAGCTAGAAAGTTAATAAGCCTGGATTATGCCGTATTCCGCCAGAAATTATTGGGTTTTCTTGCCCGGCGTGGCTTCAGCTACGAGGTCAGTGCGCCGGTTATTCAGCGCATCTGGGCAGAAAGCCACCCCACACCAGACACTTATTTTGATGAAGATGATGAGGTTGAAGAATGAATACAGGTTTTTGGGTCATAGTTGAAATTATCTCAATTGTGATCGCCCTGCTGCTAGGCATTTTGCTCGGCTACCTGTATAAGCAGAATAAAGCCAATAAGGAGCTGCTGATACAGAAAGATGAAGCAGAAAAGCTGCTCGATGAGGCCCGCGAGAGTGTACGCCAGACAGAAGTACAGGCTCGCGACGAGGCACTGGAGATCATCCAGAAAGCAGAAGCAGAGGTGACACGACGCCGGAGTGAGGTCAGCCGTGAGGAAGACCGGCTGGCAAAACGCAGAGAGGAGCTGGATATACGCCTTGACCGCATGGAAAAGCGCGAACAGGTGATTAATAAACGCCAGAGCCTGCTTGACAAACGGGGTAACGAAATTGATAAGCTGCACTCACAGCAAATGGAAGAGCTTCAGCGCATTTCTCAACTCTCGATCGAAGAAGCTCGTGGGATGATACTGGCTGATGTTGAAAAGGATACCCGCAATGATCAGGCGCGCATCATCCGCTCCATTGAAGCAGAAGCCCGTGCCGAAGGTGATAATAAGGCGCGAAAAATCATTGCTGCGGCAATCCAGCGAGTGGCATCTGAGCACGTCTCCGAGGTGACCACCTCGGTGGTGAATATTCCCTCTGAGGAGATGAAAGGACGCATCATCGGTCGCAACGGTCGCAACATTCACGCTTTCGAACAGGCTGCCGGAGTGGATGTGATCGTCGACGACACCCCCGAAGCAGTCACCATCTCGTGTTTCGACTCCGTTCGACGAGAAATCGCCAAGCGTTCTCTGGCGATATTGATTCAGGATGGTCGTATTCACCCTGCTCATATTGAAAAAGTACTGAAGAATGAGCAGAAGGAAGTCGAACGCGATATGCTTGAAGCTGCTGAAGAGGCAGTGTTTGAAGCAGGGGTAACCGGTCTGCATCCTGAAATCATTAAAACCCTGGGGAGATTAAAATACCGCACGTCTTATGGACAGAATCAGCTCTCCCACGCGGTTGAGACTGCTCAATTAGCTGCAGTTATTGCGGCTGAGATTGGTGCTGATGTAGAAGTTTCGCGCACGGCAGCACTGCTCCATGATCTGGGGAAAGCCATCGATCACAACATGGAAGGCACACACGCCCAGCTTGGCGCAGAATTGGCTAAACGCTATGGGGTCAATCCCAGGGTTGTAAATGCAATCGCTTCTCACCATCACGAGGTAGAACAAGAGTCTGTTGAAGCAGCGATTGTTGAGTCTGCCGATGCGATCAGCGGTGCTCGTCCAGGAGCTCGGCGAGAAAGCCTGGAGCAATATATCAAGCGTGTACGTGCTCTGGAAGAAATCGCCAATTCTCAAAAAGGTGTTACTCAGAGTTATGCCTTGCAAGCCGGGCGCGAAGTGCGGATTTTCGTCCGCCCAGAGGACGTGGACGATTTGGCATCGGTGCGCATGGCGCGCGATATCGCCAAAACTATCGAAGAAACTATGCAGTATCCCGGCCAGATAAAAGTGACGGTGATCCGAGAGACGCGCTCTGTAGATTATGCCAAATAACTCTACAGCATCCGTTTAACGAAGTTTTTTTACTGCTAATTCTAGTAAATCAAAAAGGAGTGTGAGAACCGCACTCCTTTTTATTATCCGATTAATGGTTCAGGAATGGATTATACGCCCGTTCCAATCCCACCCTCGTTGCTGGCCCGTGTCCCGAATACAGCCGTGTTGAATCTGGTAGGGTCATGACCTGCTGCTGGATGCTGTCGATTAGTAGGGCATAACTGCCGCCTGGCAGATCAGTCCTGCCGATCCCGCTTTGGAAAATCACATCACCACAGAAGAGCGCCTCAGCGCCCGGGCAGTAAAACACCACATGCCCCGGTGTATGTCCAGGCGTATGGCGCACCTCAAGTTGAACGTCGCCGAGTTTGAGTGCCTGACCATGTGAAAGCTGGGTAGATACCTCGGGTGGGTCCTGAATAGTGAACCCGAAAATAGATGCCCCGCCATGCTTCTGATATAACCCCAGATCAGCTTGATGCAACAGGACTTGAGGAGCAGGGGTGACCAGGCGAGTGATCTCTGCTGCCCCAGCAATATGATCAAAATGGGCATGCGTCAGCCAGATTTGAGAGATCGTCCATTGGTGTGACTGTGCCTCATTTACGATCTTAAGTCCGTTCCAGGCAGGATCGATGACCGCTGCCTGTCCAGAAATTGGATCAGCCACCAGGTAAGTATTCGTCTGTACGGGTCCTTGCACCATGGTAATAATTTCTAACATTGATCACTCCAGATTAATTACTGCGATTTCGGTAAGTCAGCCAGGATCGTATGGAGAAGAAAAGGAAAACACTCCCAGTAATTGTAACAACGATTCCTATCACTTGAACCGGAAGCACTCCCATCCCTGCCAGATTACGCACCGGTAATTCTAGCGGATACGCTAAGATTAAGCGACGTTCCTCGACCCTTCTCTGTAGACTGCGGTAAATAAAGGATATGCAGCCACAAGGTGCCAACCATTGCTTCAGGTTCTACAGCCTGTATCTGCCAGAAAAAGTGTTTCACCTTGCTCATTTCCATTGCCTGGCTTATCTGACCTTGAGGCGCGAACTCTGCTCCAGCTAATTCGAGCCTCGCCTGAGCAATGGGCTGGTATTCTGCGTAAAGTTTTTCCAACTCCTCGGCTTGACCTGCATCAACGGAGTCTTTCTCTTGTATCCACAGCTCAATAATGGTGGTCTCGCCCAAGCGCAATTGCATCGGCAATTCGATCCCGACATCCCAGAGATCGGATGCATTTTCCAGTATTCCGTCACTTATTGAAGAAATCGGAGCGTTTAGCTGAATCAATTGAGTCTTGTATCGAAGTGGTGTAAAACCCCACACCAGGCAATACACTCCAATGGCAACAATCAGGGAGGAGATAGCTAACCGAATTTTTACTGGCATTTCAAAGCAATTATAACGGTTGAAACAGACCAGTATCCCCATTTGATGATGCTATCGAAAATTCGGTTCATAAACGATTACAATAACAGTAACATTGACTTGGATTTTTCACCTTTGCGTGCTAAACTCTAGAGGACTTGAAGAGATGACGCACTGAGATAAGTCATCTCGACCTACCAATCACCGGGATCATAAGAAATGCAAGGTCATCCACCCTTCCCTGAATTAACCCTGCTGGCTGCTCACGAATGGGATGATTATGAGCTGCTTGACAGCGGCGACGGGCTTAAACTTGAACGGTATGGACCTTACTCTTTTGTCCGGCCTGAACACCAGGCACTTTGGCGTCCTTCACTGCCGCCTGCTCGCTGGCAGGCGGCTGATGCAGAATTCCAACCCAGCGGAGAAGAGAGTGGCGGTCACTGGCAATTTAAACGCAACTTGCCTCAAAGCTGGCAACTAAGTTACAAAACTTTGCGATTTGAGGTTCAACCAACCCCTGGTCGACACCTGGGGGTTTTTCCTGAGCAGGCTTCACACTGGGATTGGATGAGCCAGCTCATCCGTGATGCCGGGCGACCCGTGAAGGTGCTGAACCTGTTTGGTTATACCGGTCTGGCTACGCTTGCAGCTTCGGAGGCTGGCGCACTTGTAACCCATGTGGACGCATCCAAAAAATCGGTGCAATGGGCTAGAAGCAATCATCACCTTTCGGGCTTGCAGGATAAACCGGTACGCTGGTTGGTTGATGATGCCGAAAAATTCGTCCGTCGAGAAGTACGTAGGGGAGCACAGTACGATGGGATTCTACTTGACCCGCCTAAATTCGGGCGTGGTCCTTCTGGTCAGGTGTGGGAGTTTTTTACATCGCTGCCAGGTCTCCTCGAACAATGCCGGCTTTTGCTCAGTGAACACCCAATATTTTTCATCCTGACCGCCTACGCAATTCGCGCCTCAGCCTTAAGTATCCATTATGCGCTGCAAGAAATGTTAGCCAAGTGGCCTGGGCAGCTTACCAGTGGTGAGCTGGCGCTTGTTGAAACCAGTTCCGGGCGACTGTTGCCAACCGCTATCTTTTCCAGGTGGCAGGCAGTCTGACATGTATTAAAATTATCCAAGGGATATTAAAAAATAATAACTATGAGACTTTCTAAACTCGTCACCGTAAATGCATTCGTTTTCGTTGCTCTCGGATTGGCTTTCACCCTGTATGCACCCAATGCCCTGGAATATCTCAATATCAAGAATCTACTGGATATCTTACCCGCTGAGCAGGAAGGCTCCACGATGATTTACTGGTCGCTGGTATCCCTGGCGCGTTTGTTTGGCATGGCAATGTTTGGTTTGGGAATACTCCTTTGGGCGGTCAAGGGAATTACTGCAGACCTGACCATCGCTTCAGAATATCGGCGAGGCATCGCCTTTTCGATGTTGATTGCATGCCTGGTCGGTGCATTTACCTGCTTCACGCAGGCGGCTGCCATATGGGGAACGCCTGCCGGATGGCTTCTTGGCGGAATATTCGTGATATTTACGATTGGATATTTCATTGCAATTTTGAAAAAGGAAGAACAAGCCACACCTGTATGAGTTCAATTGATTTCTGTTTTGCCTGGAGCTGGCCTTACGATGCTGACTTTGCAGCCAGGTTGGCTGCCGCGTGCCTGACAAAACAGATTACGTTCGCCGAAATTACCCCCAATAACCTTCCTTTCGCCCTCGAGCAGATTGTTCAGCGTGAGCTCAGCCTGGGAGCTTTTTTCGACCGGGCATCCGATGCTGAGCCTTCATTCCAACCCATTGTAGACTGGGTATGCCAGCAGGAGCTGCTTTACATCAACCGCAACTGGCTGGCACGCCGCTCATGGGATAAGGCATCCATGCACGCCCAGATCACGCGCAGCGGGTTGGATGCCCCTTACACCTTGATCCTACCGCCCTACCAGTCAAGTCCTGAATTGCCAATCCTGGACTTAAGTCCACTGGGGGCAGAATTTGCCATAAAGCCCGCCCATGGTGGGGCTGGTCTGGGGGTGATTTTAGGCGCCAGATCGTGGGAAGAAATTATGCTGGTGCGGCAGCAATTTCCCGAGGACCAGTATTTGCTCCAGGCACAGATAACACCTGCTGCCCTGAATGATCGCCCAGCCTGGTTCAGAATCATTTATTGCACCGAGAAATTGTTCCCTTGCTGGTGGGACCCAACCACGCATATCTACACCTCGCTCAGCCAGGTAGATATAGAGAAGTACGGATTGGACCCATTAATCGAGATCATCCAGCGTATCGCCCGCCTCAGCCAGCTCGAGTTATTCTCCAGTGAGGTAACTCTGGTGAAGGAAGGCAGGTTCCTTGTAGTCGACTACATTAATGATCCAATTGACTTGCGCCCGCAATCGAAAACACCTCAAGGGGTGCCGGATGAAATCATTGATGCAATTGCAAACAATCTGGCTGACTATGCTGAAAAATATCTGATGAAAAAGCAATATGATAAGCAAACTTAAACATGTATTGATTGGCAACCCGCTACCTACTGAAGAGCTGTCCGAAAAAAAATTAAATAAGATACGTGCCCTGGCAGCCTTCTCTCCTGATGCATTGTCTTCCATTGCGTATGCCAACCAGGAAATCTTCCTGGGACTGGTGGTTGCTGGCAGTGCAGGACTGCTGCTCGCTTTCCCGATTAGCATCGTAATTACTATTCTATTGGTGATAGTAGCAATTTCGTATTACCAGACCATCTATGGTTATCCATCTGGCGGTGGTTCTTATGTCGTGGCACGTGAAAATCTTGGCACACGTGCTGGTCTGGTAGCAGGGGCGGCATTGATGCTGGATTACGTGATGACTGCCGCGGTCAGTCTGACAGCTGGCGTCGAGGCAATTTCATCGGCATTTCCGGCATTATGGCCACACCGCACATTGATTGCCCTTGGGCTTTTACTGCTCATCACCCTGGCAAACCTGCGCGGCTTACGCGAGACCGGGACTTTGATGTCCATCCCGGTCTATTTGTTCTTGTTTACTTACCTGCCAATGCTGGCTGTTGGGCTTTACAAATTGATACAGGGTGGAGCACAAGTCTGGGATACCACGGCACTACCTTCTCCCGCTCCGATCACAATTTTTTTGGTGCTGCACACATTTGCCACAGGTTGTACCGCCCTGACCGGAATTGAGGCGATCAGCAACGGTGTGCCAGCTTTTCGTTCCCCAGAGGCCCGTAATGCCGGTCGCACACTGATTGTTATGGCAATCTTGATGGCTGTCCTGTTCCTGGGCACCACCAGCCTGATTCAGTATTTGGGCATCCTTGCGAACTCACAGGAGACCATCATCTCCGCGTTAACTAGAAGTGTATTTGGAAATGGTTTTGCGCATGTGTTGATTCAATTCACAACCATGTTGATTTTAGCTGTGGCGGCTAATACCAGCTTTGCTGGATTTCCACGTCTGAGCGCTATCCTGGCAAGTGACGGTTTCCTGCCTCGCCCACTCAACAGCCTGGGGGATCGGCTGGTTTTCACGAATGGTATTCTTTTCTTATCGGGTGCCACAGCGATCTTAATCATATTATTCGGTGGGAACAGCCATGCATTAATCCCGCTTTTCGCAGTTGGCGTTTTTCTGGCGTTTACACTGTCTCAGATCGGTATGGTCCTGCTTTGGAGGAAAATCAAACAGCGGGGCTGGCAGTTCAAAGCTTTCTTAAACGGCTTGGGGGCTTGCGTCACCGGCGCAACCTTAATTATCGTCGGGTACAGCAAATTCCTCGAAGGTGCCTGGCTGAGCATTTTGTTGATCGCAATCACTGTGTTCATTTTTTATAAAATCAACGCTCATTACCAGGAGGTTCGCCAGGAATTGTCGTTGAAAGGATTGCCGCCAGATATCCGACCTTCGCCTGTTCCCAGAGTGGTTGTGCCCATTTCTGGCGTCCATCGCGGCATCTTTGGCGCGATCGATTTTGCGCGGGGAATAACAAATGATGTCACCGCGGTTTATGTTGAGATTGAGCCTGGAAGTGGCGATAAAGTCCGCCAGCTCTGGCGACGCTGGTTCCCTGACCTGCCACTGGTCGTTTTGCCATCTCCATACCGATCCATTGTCCAGCCGATATTAAAATACCTGGACGAGACGGACCTGGAGCATAACGATGGACAACTGGCAACGGTGGTTCTACCTGAATTTGTACCAGCAAAATGGTGGCATGCCATCCTGCACAACCAGACTACATGGATGCTCAAGACCGCGCTGCTGTATCGTCGCCGTAACTTGGGCTATCAACGGGTGATCATCGATGTGCCGTTCCACCTTAAAAAGTAAAGGCAGCTCCAGGGGATGGCGTGCTTAACATGCATCGCTGACACAACACCTATGATCAAACAATATTCTGAACTAACCGTGCATGGTCAGGCTCGTCGGTTGCGAGAGATGGCAATATCTGCCATTGGGCATTACAACCTGGATGTGGCACGCATCAGATTGATCACGAACGATTTTAATGCGATCTTCCGCTTCCAGAGCCAGTAATTCTCTTTGATACAGCCTACCAGGAGGTAATTACCCCACCCCGTCGAGAGGTTTTCGCTGAGGCAATTGAATGGGCAGCCCGTGCCATTCAGCACCTACAAACCAGTGGCGAGCCCATGCGGCTCATACACGGAGATCTGCATCAGTGGAATATTCGCCTGTATCATGGGATCCTTTCACCCATAGACTTTGAGGATTTAATGTGGGGGTGGCCTGTACAGGACATTGGCACCAGCTTGTTTTACTGCCTCGATGATTCTTACGAGATTTACTACCCGGCATTTAAAGAAGGCTACTGTACAATTCAACAGTGGCCTGAACGCTATCCCGGCGAAGTTGAGGCGTTCATCGCTGCTCGTTCAGTCGGCATGGTAAATTTCATCTTAAATGACCCTAATCCAACCTGGCGCAGCCAAATACCGCAATTCATTCAGAAGAATGAAGCGCGAGTGCGAAAATTGTTGGAAAAGAAGAACAGGTAATTAAATAGATCACCCAGACCAGCAGACCTTGACATTCCCGCCTTACTGAGCTACTATCAAAAATAGGTATTGGATGATTCAGAAAGGAGATAATTGTGACTAGAGTTAAGCGAATACATGTCGTGTTTGTGATCAGCATTATCGCTGTATTGCTGCTGTCAGCCGTGGGACCTTCGTATGCGCCGCGGGCTCAGGCCAGCAGTGGATACGTGCAGCTGATCGTCGATAATCGAACGACCAGCCCGCTCAAGCTGCGGCTTGAGGGTCCAGCCCTGTACCGCTTGCAGGTAGCTGGTGGTGATTTAATGACCACCAGGGTTCTTAAAGGCAGCTATGACTACACAATTTCTGGCTGTGGGATGACTGTAAGAGGTGAGTTATCCCTGCTCAGCAGAACCAAACTGATCCTGCCGGTATGCGGCGCCCGTTTAAAAGTGGTGCACGATCCCAAAGTCGATCTTTCCGAGATATTGAAAGTTGTGCCGGTCAAGATCTCAAACGATTTGAACAATAAAGTCGTTGTGGTCATGACTGGACCGTCCACTTACGTGTTTACCATGAAGGCTGGACAGGATCTGCTGGTGACAATCGGGAAAGGCACCTACAAGGTTCAGTACACCGCCTGCGGAGTTGCCGTCACTCGCACCTGGGTGGCAGATAAAAACACAATTTTGACCATCCGCTGTCCTTAGGTAATCTGTGCATCGAAACGATCCCGTGGGCAGAGTGAGTCGCACCTCATAGGACTGTAGAAAGCCCCGTTGTCAAATTTATAAACAATGACAGACACCCGACCAGGTGTCTGCCATTGTTTTTATGGCATTCTTTATATTTGGATCTACGCTGTCAGCTCACCTGGCTGCAGATTATCCTCGCATCTCTTCGCACCCCGGCTGTCCAATCCGGACGCGCCAAGCGTTTATTAGCCGATTCGGGTTTATTTTCTGGTGAGGAGGAAATTCGCGGGGTGAACAGTGTGTTTCATACGGCGGCATTGACCTACGTAGCAGCACTCTTCGCAGCTATTATGTAAGTACTGGATTTTGCCTCAATGATATGGGGAAAGAAGGTGGGATTAACTAGATCAACCAAAAAGCGACCGGTTAGCCGGTCGCTTTTTGGTTTTCTGATTACTTAAAATTAACGACCACTGTCATGCCCCAGCGCAGGCGGGGATCGACCTCTCCTAACTTAAGCCGTACGGTATAGACAATATCCCCTCGCAGCTCTTGGAAGGTATCGCTAATTTCCACAACCTCTCCATCCATCTCAACATCGGGCAAAGCATCTGGCACGATTGTCGCCATCTGACCGACCTGGATATCGACGACTTCAATTTCGGTTAAATCTTCGGTCTCCACATACCATTCAGAAAAGTCCGCTAATTCTATTACCGCCTGACCCGGGGAAACCGTTTGACCAGGGACAAGATTCTGCATCACAACAGTGCCATCCATGGTTGCAACCAGATCGAGTTTATCCAGGTCAGCATCGGCTGCTTTCAAACGAGCCTGGGCAGCAGTAATACGGGCCTGTGCATTCTCGACCAGATCAGGATCGGGTCCTTTTTGTAGAAGGTCAAACTTTTCTTGAGCGAGGGTCAGTTGACCTTGGGCAATTTCCAGATCGGTTTGGGCTTGGTTTAAGTCAAAGTTACTTGCACTTCCAGTCAGTGCGTTATATTTACGCAGTGCATCATCATATGCTTTTTGTGCGTTGGCCAAATCTACCTGCAAGCGAGCGCGTACCAGGTTGGTTTCTGGTTTGTTCGCATAAGGTTGAAAACGATCTTTCGCGCGGTCAAGCTCTTCCTGGGCAAATAACAGTTGGGTATATGCCAGGTCGATATCCGTCTGGTCAGCGGATCCTCCCAGGCTGCTCACCTTTCGCTCAGCGTCATAAACGGCTTGACGAGCAATATTTAACGTTTGCAGTGCTTGATTTTGGTCTATATCCAGGTTGTCCTCAAGAGTCTGGAGAGCCTGCTCAGATTGAAACAACTCATACTGAGCAGCAGCAATAACAGATTCAAGCTGGGCGCGACCTGTCAGGCGAGCCAGTACCTGTCCTTTGGTGACTGCATCCCCCTTCTTCACGAGAACTTCATCTACTTGCCCGGCAGTGGTAAAAGCCAGATCAACGGTCTCACGCGGAACTAAACGACCTTCGGCGGTAGTCCCTGTTTCATCGACGTCAATTGAGGCCGGGGGTTCTTGCACACCTTCGGCAACAGGTGTTGCATCTCCAGAGATTGTGCCTCCCATGCTCTGGCAGCCGCTAAAAACCAGGCTCAAGAGCAGGATAATGGCAATTATGGAAAATGGTGTTGCTTTTTTCATATTAGTATTCCTGTTACTCCTCAATCTACATAACATTTGATAACTCGTCATTCATAATGGATGGCTTCCAGTATCCGGATGCGCGCGGCGCGTAAGGCAGGGAAGAAAGCTGCTACTTGAGAAACCAGGAAAGCTACTAACAACGCAATAAAAACACGTTCAGGGGGAAGATTATACTCGATCTGGTAACCAGACATGGCAGTCATTGCCATCATAAAGATGCGCGAAAGAATGATTCCAAAAATCACGCCCAGCACACCGCCGATTAAACCCATCAAGGCAGCTTCTGCCATAATCATACGCACAACCTGGCCGCGAGTCATACCTACCCCGCGCAGCATACCAATTTCCTGCGTCCGTTCCATCACATTCATTGTCAGGGTGTTTGTAATTCCCAGCAGGCCGACCAGCATGGCGATCAATGCCAGCACATCAAACATGCGGAATGCCTGGCCCATCAGGGTGGACACCTGTCCTAACAGATCCTGGTTGGATATGATTACCAGACGGTCGCGCTTACTCAGGCGATCATCGATTGATTTACTTACCTGGTCGATATCGTAACCTTCTTTGACTTTTAACATGAATGCATTAGCGTCTTTTTGTCGGAAATAACGCCACATGTCATCCCAACCCCCATCGATTACCAACCCCTGGTTGTAGTAATCGACAACTACCGCAGCAATCTGGAATGGCCGCGCACCCAGCTTTGTAACCAAAAAGATGCTGTCGCCAACATTAAGACCAAATTTCTCAGCAATGACGGAAGAGATAAACACGACGTCACCAGCAGCCAATCGTTCCAGTGCTCCTTGCTCATCTGGTTCGGCTTGGCTGTATATAAAGTTCGTGACCTGGTTGTAGGATGGTGGGTCAATGGCTCGGAATTGAATTTTCTCTTGTACCCCTGATGGAGTGATCCACTCAATTTCAAAATATCGGGATGGTGCAACCGCTTCGACACCTTCAACCGCCTTGAGCCGCTTCCACACATCGTTACCCATTTGCAGTGAGGAAGTTACATAAAGATCACCGCCGATATAGCCTTTCAGCCAGTCATCCAGATCACCTTTGAAAGAGAGGGTCATCGCCCAGACAATGATAATCATTGCCACGCCAACCATGAGTGCAGCAACTGTTAAGGTAGTGCGCTGGCGTGCACGCTGGATGTTGCTGCTGCCCAAACGACCACTCTGTCCAAAGAGTAAGCGAATGAAAGGTCGCAAGAGAAATTCCCAGACTCCGATACTGGCTGGAATGAGCAATGTCCCGCCAAGGAATAAGAACATGGTCGATATGCTTCCCAACCGGAATTGGACATCATACGTGAAAGGATTGGCAATTAAAATGAACGCTGCTGCAATGAGCATAATTAACCCGGGCAGCCAGCCGAAACGCATCAGGCAGCCTTCACGTGCCTGGGCGCGCACACGCAAGGCTTCTAAAGGAGAAATCCGCCCCGCCTGAATGGCAGGGATGATAGATGCGATAATGGCAACAAACACACCTACCACCACGCCTGTAATAACAACATTTTGCGGGATATCAATGCTGCTTAGATCCTGTCCAAGCATAATCTCCATCAGACTCGTCAGGCCGCGTGCCATAAAAATTCCCAACGCCAGCCCTGGCAGCAGACCCTATAATTCCCAGCAGGATGGCTTCTATCAGCACCTGGCGGGTGATCTGCCCGCGGGTCATACCGACGGTGCGCAGCATTCCGAATTCACGAGTGCGCTCAACCACTGTCATCTGGAACGCATTAAAGATCAAGAATGCGCCTACAAATAAGGACATCCCACTCAAGAAGTTCAGACCAATCTGGTAGCTGCTTAGCATCTCTGTTTGCCTCCGTCCCTGGGAAGCTGGATACAGCACCGAATAGGCGCCTTGCAGAGAGGCTGATAAATTTGCTTTTAATCGATCTAAGGCCTGGCTTTCAGAATACTCGGGCTCTGCGATCAGGTCTATCTGATCCAGGTAGTCCTGCCGGTAAAATAAGCGCTGGGCAGTTCGAATGGGTAGTACTCCGAAAGCGCCATTGTTGAGCTGACCGGCGCCTTCTTTGGAAATTAGGCCGACCAGGCGCAATTTTTCTATCCCGGTTCCAGCGATAATCTCAACCCACTTGCCGACTTCCAAGTCGTTTTGTTCTGCATAATCTTGGACCAGAATGACTTCGTTCGCGTTGTTATCGGGTGAGAGGAACTTCCCGGCTACCAGATCGTAATCACGCACCTTGCTATCATTGAGTGGGTCAATTCCATACATCAATAATCCACCCGCCTGGGTACCAAAAAATGTCAGCCCAAGCTGGTTTGGCGGTGCCTCAGAGGCCAGCAGTGTTTGGATATGAACGCTGGGCACAGCAGCTGCTACTCCTGGATAATCCTCCAGCTCAGTCAAGATTTTTTCTCGGAAGCCACCTGCGTCTGAATCGGAGCTGGTAATGATCAGGTTAGCACGCCCTGAAGTCTCTTGAAATAATTGGGTGACGGAATCGATTGTGGTGCGATTGGTGATGCCAATGGCAAGGATGGCAGCCACTCCCAGCACGATGCCAAAAGCGCTGAGCAGCATGCGACCAGGTCGAGCACGAAAAGAACGCAGAGTGAGCAGGCGTGATAGCGTCATATGCTCAAGATTCTATTTTCTCGATTTCTTCGATAATCAGGCGCAGGCGCTGGGTTTGGGCCTGGTTAGATTCAAAACAAAGATCTTTGACGACTTGTCCATCCCGTAAAAAAACTACCCGGTCTGCAAAGGAAGCAGCATGAGCATCATGTGTCACGACGACGATTGTCTGGCCCAAATCGTCACAAGAGCGTCGCAACAGCTCCATTATGGTTGTGCCAGTTTTTGAGTCCAGGTTGCCAGTTGGTTCATCTGCTAACAGGATAGCAGGTTCAGTAATCATCGCCCTTGCCACTGCAACCCGCTGCTGTTCTCCACCCGAGAGCTGTTCAGGCTTATGCCGGCGTCTGTCCTCCAGCCCAATTAAGTTAAGCAGCGCCTCCAGGCGATCCTTGTATTTGCGCGGGTTCTTTCCATCGATAAGGATGGGCAAAGTAATATTTTCTTCTGCAGTTAGTGTAGGCAGCAGATTGAAAAATTGGAATATAAAACCTACGTTGCGCCGGCGCAGCTCAGTGATCTGTTTATCCTTGAGCAACGAGAGGCGCTTTCCTGCCAGGGTGATCTCACCGTCGGAAGGTTTGTCTAGCCCACCGATCAGGTGCATTAAGGTAGATTTACCACTACCAGATGGCCCCATAATGGCAACAAACTCGCCTTTCTCAACAACGAAATCGACGCCATCCAAAGCCTGCACAGTGTGCTTGCCTAAATGGTAATTCTTAACGATTTTTTCGGCAATTAATACGGGCATACGATCTCCAGGTTTATACTTCCAATTTGTCATTCGGTAGATTCAGGTCATCCACTGGTATGGTGAGAATCTGGTCTAACGGAGAGTCTTGTTCCTGGTGGACGATCACCTCACCTTTAAAACCATCTATGCTGACCAGTCTGCCATCCTCGATTTGTAGCACACCTTGGACGGATACCACCGCAGGAATATTATACTCACGGGCAATGATTGAGCTATGGGAGAGGATACCGCCTGACTCGGCGATTACTGCACCAGCCCTTGCAAACAAGGGCGTCCAGCTGACATCCGAAAAGGGAATCACCAGGACATCACCTGCTTGCATTCGAGAAAAATCAGACACACTGCGAATAATGCGCGCTGGGCCGCAATAATACCCTTTCGAAGTAGGCGTACCCTGGTAACGTTCACCGGCTGCGTTAACCACCAACGGGGCTTGCTCACCAAAAATAGTTTCAGGCATCTGTGCATCTTTACAGCGGAAATATTCATTCTGGCGTTCAATCACCAGCTGCCTAAAGGTCGATGGATTTGCTGAGCCAGCTACACCATCTCGCACTTCATAGTCAAACAGGAAAAAAATATCCGGTGCCTGGTCGATTACCCCTTTCTGAGCCCATCGATCGCCAATAGCCAGGTAATATTCACGTAAAAGCATCAGGCTGTAAGTGTAACACGAGCTGTACTGCTCGCGAAATAGGCGGAATTGGCGTGCCCGATTGTAGAACAAACGCAGCATCCTGCCTCGTTTTGGAAGCATCTCGTAAGTCAGGCGATCCGTATGGGATTCAACATGTGGCTGGTAATTGGCGACCAACTGTAAGAGTAGACCTGGGGTCTCGCGCCAGGGTGGATTGCCAAAATGACCGGTGGTATCGCTTAAGTGCCCGAACTGGTTTACAAATCGTTCAAAATTCTCCAAAAAGTTACGAATTTCGGGCTCTTCTGCTGAGTTTGATTGGAGTAGAGCAAGAAAATCGCCGGCTTGCACCATAGACTGCTTCTCAGCAGGCAGTTGTTGGTAACCCTGGTACAGTCCAGCCAGGCCTATATCTGGATCGAACTCTTTTAAGACTTCCATCCCAGATGTGAGATCAAACTGCTGATGATCAATCCCACGCTTGAGCAGCTGGCGGCGCAGCATGGCGTTATACATCTGCATTAAAATTATTGACAGGATGGTGTTGTAAACCAGCTTCATATTTGTTATCTGAATGCGGTCGATCACTGCCAAGAGCTCTGTTTCATCGAGCTCTTTGGCAGGGGGGCAAGGGGTTGTCCGTGTCTGGGTGAATAAACCTGGGTACTCTGCATCGAGGCGTTGGCCAATTGTCCACTTATCGTAGAAAAATCCAACCAGGCGAGGGATCAGGCGCAAGGTGCGTCCGCTGGGTTTCATTGGCGGTTTGCCTGCGCCTGGGGGCAGCATACCCAACATCATTTCAAGTGATTCCTCCGGCATTCCCAGGCTCTTGAATACTTTTCCAAACAGCGATACATTGATGTAGGAGCGAAAGTGGAAGGCTCGAATGAGCTGTTGTGGGTCGATATCCGATTGGCCGGTGAGTTGATGGATTAGCTCAACCCAGGTGCGGCTCGGGTTGCGCATGGTTGCCGACCAGACCAGAGGCGGCTGCATCCCTGGTGACATTTCCCTGGTCATTCTGTTGGAGTAAAGGGTTACATCACGGATCGAAGTGATATCGCGCATCTGTACCCAGAAGATCTCCTGCCCGTCAAATACCCATTCCAGGTCAACCTCTTTTTTGAACTTCCGGGCTATTTTCCGCGTACCTGCCACAATTTTTTCCAGCACTTCCAGGTCAATGGGGGAATTCTCTGGTTTGATGATCCAACCGTTCCACTTATTGACCCAGCGCAATGGGGTGACGCCTTCTTGAACCAGGGCTGTACCTTCCCCAATTACAGCTTCGATGATCACTTCATCCAGAGTTGAGATCGGATTTTTACTGAAAGCAACTCCAGAGAGGTGTGGTTGCACCATCTCCTGGATGATCACTGCCATCTTGAGCTCACTTTGACCCCCCATCTGGCGCTGCAGGTAGGTTTGCACACCGGCAGACTGCGTGTCTTGCCAGATTTTCTGGATGGTTTGAAGAACAGCTTCAATGCCCTGAACATTCAAAACCGTGGTGAATTGTCCAGCAAACGAATATTCCAGGCTATCTTCTACATTAGCAGAGGAGCGTACAGCGTACGTCTTTCCTGGTTGAATCACGTTGGCTAACTCAGCGTGCAAACCTGTCAGGAGAGTTGGGTCCCCTGACTGGTATGCCTGATAGGCATGCCAGGTGCAGACGTAAGTAATTGGGATGTGAAAGCCTTGTTTCTGCAGTTGGTGAAGGCTTGCTGCTTTATTGCCGATTCCATCGGGTGCTTTTTTGTGATCTAAAAGAAAAATGGATTTCATGTAGAGGTTACCACCCTTATGCTAGCACTTCATAATCCAGGATGCTATCAAGCCTGCTCGAGCAATGTTGCACCCGTGCCAGTTGTTTCTTCTTTGATTGTAAGGTCCAGGTCGGGTGGAATCACAGTTATTTGTACATCCAGCTTAGGGGCTGGACGGCGGGTGATTATCCGGCCAAGCTCATGGGCGGCACCTTTGAGCATCGCTGTTTTGGTTAGTAAGTTGATATGCAAGCCAGTTTTACCATCCGTGGCTGATGATGCAAGCCAGATGGCTTTGTCAGCAGGCAGCTCCGGCGGCAGCGAGATGAGTCGTGAGATGATGTTAAAAATCCGCATCCCCCAATCCACATAGCCATCGATGAAATACAAATGAGCCATCATATCCGAGCGTACCAGGCTGGGCTGGAAAAGAAAGATCCCAATACCGCTGTCTTTATATTCCTTTGCCAGCGACTTTGTGAAACTATAAACCCAGCTTTTACTGGCTCCGTAGGGATTGAACATTGGCGTGGGTGATTTTTCTCCTCTACCCGAAAGATTTATTAGCTTGCCATGCCTCTGGCGTGCAAAGTACTGTACGGCAACCCGCGAGCCATTGTAGGTGCCGGTTATGTTTGTGTTGATTACGCCATGCACATAATGCGGTGGGATATGCATCGTCGGACCGATCGGCGCAGGAAGGCCGGCATTATTAACCCAGATATCGATACCGCCAAACTGTTGCTCTGCATGCTGGGCCAGCGCCTGGACTTGTGTCAGATCAACCACATCGCAGGGGATACCGCTAGCCTGGTAGCCTTGAGAGCGGATGCGCTCAACCGCTAAGTCCAATGATGCAAGTGTTCGAGAACCTATAACTACCGCCGCACCTTCCCGTGCATATGCCTCGGCGATCGCAAAACCCAGCCCTCGGGAGCCACCGGTTATCACAGCAGTTTTATCTTGCAGCAGGTTCATTCTGATCCCTCCTTTGGCGGGCTGGGTTTCTTGCTCAGACCCAGTCGATCCATCAGTCTTAACATATGCTGGCCCATCGGGAAGTGACTCATATCAGCAGCCATTGCCGGTTTACCATACTTACGACGCAGTTCACGCATTTGCTTGATCTCTGGTAGCATGGCAATGATGAACAGGATATTAATCAATATGCTATAGATCAGGTAATAAACCAGCAGGGGATCATTCCTTTCGGTTATTAAGAACCAAGGGATAGTCAGCAGAACCCCACCGGCATAAGCGATGAGCAATTCTTTAAAAACCACCATTCCAATAAACATGGAGAGAAATGCAATTGAAATAGCCCCAAGCGGGTTAAAGGCGATCAAGCCGCCATAGAATGGAGATATACCGCGTCCGCCCTTAAATTTGTAATAGACTGGCCAAACATGCCCGATAAATGCACCAACAGCGGCAACCAAGAAGTAGGGCTGTTCGGGATAAAGCAGCTTAAAAACCAGTGTAGGCAAAAATGCCTTAAAGATATCCAGAAATCCCACCAGGCAACCAGCGCGAGCCCCGAGGCGCATGGATACTGTATTCCCACCGATAGATTTCAGCTTATAAGTAGCATCAATCTCGCCTAAAGGCATTTCCACGTTATCGAGATCAGTCTCGGGTTTCAGCAGACGTGTGACAATGCGGCCAAATGATAGGGATCCGATAAGATAACTGGTTGCCAGCGCCAACAGGAACATGTCGATTTCCAAAGCTGTCTCCTCCGAATTGCCCAGTGAGTGAGAAATTATTCGAAGTTATTATCGCAGGGGTTTATTTTGAGGGCACCCCCTGCAGTGGGAAAAAATGATAATTAATTCACTGCATCTTATTTTATCGGCAGATAATGTGAGGTTTATAAAAATTGAGTAAATAAATCATAGTATAACCTAAACGGTATCCTCTGATATCCATAATTGCAGCAAGTCCTACCTCAATCAACAACCGTTGGGTCGCCTCTGCCACCTGAGTTACCGCCTGGTCAAAAGCTGCCTGGTTGCGGCGGGAGGGTTTTCGATAACCGCTGACCTTTCGCACGTATTGCAGCGCGGCCGCGGTGATCTCTTCCTCTGTGGCAGGACTTTCCTCGCTTCTAAGGGTACGGATATTACGGCACATGGCTTTTCTCCTACAGTAATCGCCTGCCCAGTGCATCGTATGCTTCGATGGGTAAATCGGCAGACGGGCTGGTGGGATATTCGTTCAGCAGCAGGCTCCAAACCATTTCATCGCGCAGCTCACCATCCGAATTCACCAGGCGCAGATCGCAAAGTACCATCGTTCGTATATCCCAATCTGGCAGGCACGGCTGCGCTGGCAGTATTCGCTGGATCGCAGTGGATCTCGACACGCAGCACATCGAGCAGCTCAAAAGCTGCCCGGGTGAGAGCTGCACTGGTTTCGGTCGCCAGTCCCTGATGGGTGTGAAACTTGTCGATCCAGTAGCCGATTTCAAGTGATCGCTCCGGTCCCCGGCGATGCAGCCCGGTGCTGCCAAGTAGCTCGGTTCCGCCACGATCATAAATTAAGTAGCCATACTCCTGATCCAGGTCGAATTCGGCGCGCACATTGCGCAAACGAGTGTACTGCACTTCGATGTTCGGCATTTTCGACCGTTGCCCAGGGCATCCAGGGGCGCAGGTGCTCCAGGTTGAGCCGGACAAGTGCGGCGAGCTCGGCCGCCATGGCAGGTTCCGGGCAGCACAGCTTCAAGCGGGGGGTCAGGATCGTATAAGGTGTCGTCATGGCTTTTCTATGAGATATTCCGGTACCTGTACACATACTACTGTACCACGCGCGCACAACTCGCCATTTGCACGCAGGCTCGAGTGAATGACTACCTTTCTCCCCTTGATTTCCTTGATCTGTGCCCGCACTTCCAGCGGTACACCCAATCGGGGTTGGGTTCAGGTAATCGACATGAAGTGATGCGGTCAGGTAGCGCAGCCCGGGCTCGCTGTCCATAGGTCGGTTTTCGTGGCGGTAACCGGCTGCTGCAGCGCTGCCTGTGCTGTGACAGTCGATCAGCGAGGCGATCAGCCCGCCGTAGACGTAGCCCGGGATGGCGGTGTGGTAGGGTTTTCGGCTCAAAGATGCACACCGTCTCGTCGCCGTCCCAGAAGCTCTTGATCTGTAAGCCAAACTCATTCAGGCGACCACAGCCATAGCAGTGCGCATACTGGTTCTCATAATAATCCTGGAAAGCCTTTTCTGCCATTTGTATCCACCTCT